>JAIBCL010000035.1 GCA_019694165.1 Verrucomicrobiaceae bacterium
CTACCATCCGAAAGAGCTTTCTCGAGAATGGGCGGCGGCATCGATCGACGGTGGAGGTGCGCAGGAATGAGGTGAGAGGCCTGCTTGATGGAGAAGTCATCGTGAAGTGGGGAAAAAACTCCGATTGGTACAAGGGCTTCGAAAGCTCGCCCCCCGAAGCGATGCGTGACCCGCTTCACCTCGGTCTCGCCGTGCGCGAGCGTGCCGTGCGTTTTCATAAGATCACCGTCCGTGAGATCAGTGGTGGAGGGACGCTGGAGGCCGGCGGGGCCACTTCGATCACTTCAGCGGCCAAAGCCGCAGATCCTGAGCACAGGACCATTGACCTCCTCCCCCTTGTCGATGTGAAGCGCAACGCGCTCGCAGGCGATTGGAGTCGAGATGGCATGGACCTTCTCGTGCAGGCTGCGAAGAGCGACTCGAGCGGCTCACCGCGCTTGCAACTGCCCTACCAGCCGCCGGAGGAATACGACTTCGAGATCGAGTTCACGCCTGAGTCGGGCACGAATTCGGTTTCTCAATTGCTCTCTGCGTATCAGCGGACGTTTGCGTGGCAGGTCGATGTGAAGCTGAGCACCGGCATGAAAACGGGCTTCGCCCAGATCGGTGGAAAATCGCTCATTGGCACGACCGATGGCAACGTGATGCGCCCGGGCTTTCTCACCAACGGACGGCGCCATCGCTCGACGGTGGAGGTGCGACGCACCGGCTTGCGCGGCCTGCTGGACGGCCAGCAAGTCGTCTCGTGGGGGGCGAATCCCGAGTCGTATCAAGCGCTCGACATCCATCCGAACGACGCGCTACGCGATGCGCTGCATCTCGGCATCGGCGGCTACGACCGTGCGGTGCGCTTTCACAAGATCACCGTGCGTGAAATCAGCGGCACGGGGAAAGTGGATGCACTTCCCGCCGGGATCGTCCCCGCATCTGCGTCGGGGAGTGCGCCCCCGAACTTCACGACGTGGAAGGACGTGACGACCGAGATGCGCGACCGGGCGCGGGGCGTCGCGGGCGTCGTCGTCGAGGCGGATGCCGTGCGAATCGCACCGGGCGCGACGAGCACACCGGTCATTCCGATCACGACGACCGGCATGCCCGATTGCGCGGTGCGCCTGCGACACGCGGGCGGCGGGCAGGTGAATCTGCGCGTCAATCCCGACGGATTCCTCTTCGTGCTCTGCCAGCGCGACCAGACGATTTTCAAGCGTTACGACAAGGCCGCGCCCACTTCGGCGGTGATCGCACCGAGTGCGCTACACCCGGCGGGCTTCGACTACGAAGCGCGGCACGAGACGATCGTCACCATCGAGGGCTCCACCATCCGCGCGTGGGTGGATGGCCGCTTTGTAGGCGAAGCACAGGACACGAAATTCCCCACCGGCACCGTGGGCCTCGCGCTCATGCCCAGCACGGCCATCTATCAAGTCGAGATCGCCGACCTGACGCCAAGCCCCGCTGCGGCTGGGCCCGTCGTGAATAGCGGGACTATCGACTGGCTCAAGCGCGATGTATGGTCGGCTCCGTTCGTCTTGGAGAACGGCGTGTTGAAGTCCACGAAGGATGCGGTCATGCCCATTGGCACCATGGGCGACGGGACGATTCGCATGCGGCTGCGCGACGTGGGGACTGCGGTCACCTCGGGCGCGCCCTCTCTGCAAATCAAGGTGCGCTCCACCCCGCTCGCGACAGACAAGTGGGGGAACTACCAGCTCCAAATCTTCCCAGGACGGAGCACCTGCAATCTCATTTACATCGACAAGAATCTGACCACTGGCGTGGAGTCCACCGATGCTCTTTGGAAGGACAAACCCCTCCCATCGGTGCCGGGACATCCCAAGGAGTTTGAATTCGAATTCCGCACCGAAGGCGAGACCTTGAGCGTTTCAGCGGGGGGGCAAACCGTCGCCTCCGTCCGCGATTCGCGTTTGTCGACCGGCACCATCAGCATCGTCTCGAACCCCACCATTGAAATTACCCGCTTCGAAACTGTGGGTGCGACGAACTCCAAGCTCGCTGCTGAGGTCTCAGCGAATACTCCGCCAACCCCGACTGCAGGCTGGCAGGACGTCACCTCCACGATGCGGGAGAAGTTGCGCTCGAAGCCGGGAATCTCCGTCGAGGCGAATGAGGTGCGGCGGACTTCCAATGATGGTGCGGTCGTGAACGCGAAGCTCTCCGACGAGACGACGCGCGATCGCGTCCTGCGGGTCCGTTTCACCCACAACGTGCAGGTCAGCCTGTGGTCCGCCACGGGAGCCGGATCCGTGGCGGTTCTCGTCCTCAGCAACCGTACGATTTTTCAGCGCCAAGTCACGGCGACCGGCTCTGCCGAGCGGTTCGGACCCGACATGCCGCACCCCAATGGCTACGACGTATTACAACCTCACGAGCTGATCGTCGCTGTGCAAGGCTCGACGGTGCGCGCTTGGCTCAACGGTCGTTTCACCGGCGAGGCCGAGGACGATCTCATCAAGGGACGGTTCTTCGGCCTGGGATTCTTCCCGCAGACTGCGGTGCAGAAGGTGGAGATCGGGGAGGTCAATGCGGCCACTGAGACGTCGAATCTCCAGTGGACTGACTGGCTCGGGCCGAAGCTCGCCTCTGGGCAGTCTTTGCCCGCAGGATGGAAAGTGGATGGCAGCGGCGTCACGATGGATAGACCCATCGGAGGCACCAACGTCGTCCAGGACGTGAAGGATGCCGCTGTGCGTGTGTCGTATGACCTGCGTGATTCGCAAGGCATCCAGATCACCATGCGGGAGAGCAAAGCGGGTGGCTCTCGCGACATGTATTTTGCTGACGATACCGGCGACACTCTTTACATCGCACGATTGAAAGGAACCGAGGTGAAAAGCTTTTCGCGCCGCGATTACCCACCAGGGACGCCGCGCACTGGCCCGCGCACGCTTGAGTTCCGGTGTGTGGGCGACCGGCTGGAGGCCACCGTCACGGGAGCCACGAGCGAGCCGATCACTCTTACGGCGACGGATGCTTCTCTCGTTTCTGGCCCGTGCGCGGTGGTGCTGAAGAAAGGCGCGCTGCTGACGAAGGTGGAAATGCAGAACCTCGGCGCCACGAAGTGAAGCGATGCGCCTCACGGGTGGAGGATAGGCCTCCGGCCTGTCAATGGAGGACAGACTTTCAGTCTGTCGATGGAAGACAGGTCTCCAGACCTGTCAGTGGACGCCGGGTTTTCCAACCCGGCGTTTTCATCGGCGGGGTACTGTTTTCCGAAGGGGATGGGCGGCTCTTGTCGGAGAGACGGCGGGTTGGGAAACCCGCCGTCCGTCGTCAGGTCTGGAGACCTGGCCTCCATCGTCAGGCTGCAAGCCTGACTTCCGATGACAGGCCGGAGGCCTATCCTCCATTGACATCCTCGGAGTTCTGTCCTCCCGTCTGGCCATGTCGTTCGCGAAAGGTCCGCCGCATTTTGAGCCGCTGGATTGGTCGAAGCCGATTCGCAAATCACGACGCAAACTGCCGCACTGGGTGCAGGATGGCGCGACCTACTTCATCACGTTTCGTCTGGCCGACTCGCTGCCACGCGAGAAGCTCGATGAGTTGGACCGGATGCAGAAGAGATGGGAACGCGATCATCCTCCGCCGTGCTCGGAGGAGGACTGGCAGCAGTTTCATCGCGAGTCGATGCAGCGCGTGGATGAATGGCTCGATGCGGGCTCGGGCGAGTGCTGGCTGCGCGATGGAGCGTGCGCGAGCATCGTGACGCGTGCGATGCATCACTTCGACGGCCAGCGCTACTTTTTGTCGAGCTACTGCGTGATGCCGAATCATGTGCATCTCAGCGTGCAACCGCTTGCGGGCTTCGAACCGTCCGATGTGCTGAAGTCATGGAAAGGGTTCACTGCAAGAGAGATTAACAAGCATCTGAAACGCGAAGGAACGGTCTGGGAGCCGGAAAGCTACGACACCATCGTGCGCGACGTGGAGCACCTGTGGAAGGTGCTGCGATACATAGGAAGGAATCCCGTCAAGGCGGGAATTCCAGAGGGCAAATGGGTGCGCTGGGTTTCGCCGCTTTGGGAGCGGGCAGGATTCGGTTTTGCGAAGACAGGTGAATCGAAAGGAGGATAGGCCTCCGGCCTGTCGATGGAGGACAGACTTTCAGTCTGTCAGCGGAAGACGGGTTTTCCAACCCGGCGTTTCTCCGACTGAGTGAGGACCGGCGGGTTGGTAAACCCGCCGTCCATCGACAGGTCAGGAGACCTGTCCTCCTTTGTCAGGCTGAAAGCCTGACCTCCGCTTCAGCGGCCGATCACTTTCATGAGGTGCTCCAGCTCGGCTTTGGCTTCTTCGGGCGTGCTCACGGTCTCGGCGATCTGATCTTCGATGCAGCGGGCGTAGCGCTTTCTCATGCGGTGAATTTGCAGACGCAGCGCCGACTCGGAGATGCCCATGGATGTGGCGAGTTCGGGGTAAGGCGTGGCATTGTCGCCGTGTGGGAGGAATTCGCGGAGGCGCTCGAAGTCCTCGAGGTTGTCGCCCCGGGCGAACTCAGCGCGCAGCATCTGCTCGGCCTCGCGCAGCAATTCTTCAGCCCACGCGCGATCGAAGAGCGCGGCGGGATCACGCAAGTCGGCCGGCTCGGCGAGATACCGATCCTCGGCGCTGTCGTCGTCGAAGGAGAGCGTCGCGCCCGGCGAGCCGCCGCGCTTCTCCGCGGAGACGTGGCGGATGTGATTGCTGATGATGCGCTTCAGCAGCGCGAGCATGAAAGAGCGCAGGCGGCCCTTCTCCTCTTGCGCATCCATGATGGCCTCGCTGGAGACGACGCGCTGGAAGAACGCCTGCGTGATGTCCTCCGCGTCGTGGCGTGAGAAGCCATGCCGCCGAGTGAAGGCATAGATCGGATACCAGTAGTGGCGGCAGATCTCGTTCAGCGCCTGCGCCGCCTCCGCCTCGCCGCCTTTTTGCAACGACCGCACCAGCGTCCACCGCGTGGACGGGAAGGCGACCTGGCTCGTGCGGGTGGGGGTCGGCATGTTTTTTGGAAAAGTGTGAAACAACTCTGACGGGGCCGGGAGAGGAACGCAAACGACAAACTTCTCGCCCGCCATGAAAGCCTTCTCTCTTACTGCCTCGATAGTCCTGACTGCCTGCCTCGCATTCCACGCTCAATCGAGGGCCGATGTGCTCGCGATCACACACCAGGATTTCTCCACGGCGGCGCAGGGCACGGCGGGACTTCAATACGGCTACTACACGGAGGCGAATTCGACGGCGGGGACTTTTTCCACCACAGGCATGGCCGTGAGCGGAGCGGACTGGCGGGGCACGGAAAGCTACTCCACGCCGCTGGTTGGCGCGCAGTGGATGCATCCCGGCGTGGACACGCTGGCTCCGGCGGTGCGGCGCTACACGGTGGGCGGCGGTGGTGAGCCCTCGTTCTCAGGCGCGGTGCGCATCCTCGGACGGTTTTACAGCACGGACTCGGGTTTGACGAACCGCTTCGTCACGGTGAACGGCACCAACCTTTTTGTGGAGAACAACAAGAACGGGGAGACCACCTTTGAAGTCAGCGCCACGGTATCCAACGGCTCGACGATCGACCTTGGCGTGGCTCCCGGTGCGAACGGTTTCTCCGATAGCGTGAATCTCCTGGCATGGATCGTCCCGTCGGACACGGCGTTCGCCACGCAAGTGGTGGGCAGCGCCTACAATTCTCCTGGCGACCGGGCTGCGTGCCTCACGCTGGCGACCGATGGCGTGCTGGGATCGTCCGATGCGCAAACTTTCGACACAGGCGCGGGCGCGGCTTTCCCGTATCAGTTCGCCGGTCTGTTTTACGGCGAGGGCGCGACCACCGGGATGGCGACGCGCATCGACTCGGTGCGCGTGGATGTCACGACGGCCAATGATTTCGCCGAGGTGCCGCGCGTCTATTTGCTGCGACACAACTCGGATCCCAACACGAGCAATCCGGCGGCGGATGACCGCTACGCGCGGCTGCCCATCGTGCCAGTGCGCACGGCGGCGAACACGGCGGGGCAGCCTTACTACACGTTCAGTCTCACGGGCCTCACCGCGGCGGAACGCACGGGCTATGGCTTTGCCGTCGTGGGAGCGAGCGCGAATGCGAGCACGCCGATTGTGTTTTCGGAAATCTCAACAGTGGCCACGCGCGTGGCGAATACGGCGGTGATCGCGCCGCAGCCGTTCTACGTTGCAGCAGGCGGCCATCGCTATGCACGCTCCATTCTACGCGGAGATTGGGAGCAGGTGAAATCGGACGCGCTGAGCTACGGCGCGAATCTGGTGCAGATCGATGATGCCAATGAACAACAACTCATGGTGAACCTCTTTGGCGGCACCGAAATCCTCTTCATCGGTCTCTACAAGAGTCCCGCCGATCCGGTCACGCCAGCCTCATACAAATGGACGACTGGTGCCACCACGAGCACGCCGCTCGGGGCCTATCAGAACTGGCTGCCGGGGCAGCCGGATTCGTTTTTCGCAAAGGACGACTACGTGCAGATGAACTACGGCGGCGCTGGTTTGTGGTCGAACATGGGCAAAGAAGGGTATCCCGAGACGTCGAATTACAGCGGCATCATCGAGCTGCCCACGGCTGGCTCAGGCGCGCAAAATTTCGCCATCGCGAGCATTCCCGCGACATCCAACATCTTCGACGCCGGCCTCAATTCTCCGACGCAGGGTGGATCGCTGCCGCCGTCGATCGATGTCACGGGTCTCGATGGTTCAAAGGTCACGTTTCCGCAGATCGTCGGTGTCATCAACTCGGCGGCGGATGTGCATGGCCCCGATGGCGCGCATACGGCGGGACGCTCATGTGATCTCACGAGCGTGGGCGGCATCTCCGGTTATCTCAATGGCAACAACACGCCTGCGCTCGTCGGTGTCTTTCTCGGCGCGTCGCAGCCAGCATCGGCTCCGGCGCGGCTTGATTTCTCGACGGGCGCGCTGGGTGAAAACTTCACCACGCTCACGCCCGCGCTCGGCCAGGTGTTCTTCATCGGTGATGGCCTCACGAGCGGCGGCGTGGCACAGCAGTTCTTCATCCCGGCAGGAGCGACGCGGCTTTTCTTCGGCATCCCGGATGGCAACAACGGCACGCTCTATCACGGCACGCCGTTGGGATGGGGAGACAACAGCGGCTCGGTCAGCTTGCGCGCCGTCGTCTCGTCGAGCGCTTCGCCGACGATCACGAGCGCGCAGTTTCCGATCACGGGCGGACAGCTCGAAGTTTTCGGCGGCACCGGGCCATACACCTTCACGCTGCTCTCGGGGTCGCTGCCGCAGGGCATCACGATTTCATCCAGCGGCCTCGTCTCGGGCACGGCGGCCAATGGCAGCTACACCTTCACGCTGCATGTCGTCGATTCACTCGGCGCATCTTCGGATCGCACGTTCACCGTCACGATCGAAAACACCGTCTCCGTTCCATCCTCAATCACTGACTGGTGGCCGGGCGAGGGCGCGGTAGGCGACATCATCGGCGGCTATCACGGCTCGTTGAAGAACGGCGCGACCTATGCCACGGGCAAAGTGGGCCGCTGCTTCTCTTTCGACGGCGTGGATGATGTGATGGAGCTGCCCAACAGCGGCGCGCTGAATCTCGCAGGCAGCTTCACCATCGAGGCGTGGATCAATCCCACAAACATAGCCGGGCAGCCCACGATCATCGGGAAGCGCTCCGCCGATGCGAACAGCGTCGCGTACCAGCTCTATCTCAGCAACGGGCGGCTCGCATTTTATTCAACTCTCGCAGGCACGCTTACATTCGATTTTGTGGACGCACCCATCACTGCCAATGCGTGGCACCATGTGGCCGCGACGCTCACGGGCGGACAACTTCTCCTGTATGTCGATGGAGCCTTGGCGAAAACGATAGCCTGGAGTGGCGCGCGCGCCGCCGTGAGCGAGCCCGCGACCATCGGCGCGACCATTGACACCGCGCATCCCATCGCCAGCCCCGGCGCGCCATTTCCTGGTGCCATCGATGAACTCTGCCTCTACAGCCGCGCTCTGACCCTGTCCGAGATCAACGGCATCTACCTCGCCGGTGGCAAAGGCAAAGCGCACGACGATGTGGCGCGCGACTACTCCACAACGACCAACAACGGTCCCGTCTGGAGCTACCGCTGGATTCCCTCCACCGACGTGAACGCCGCGTATGATCCCGCCGCCGCAAATGCGAATTTCCTGAGTGGCCCGAATCCAACAGGCGGCAGCGGACTCAACATCTGGGGCACCAACCCTGCCGTCTCGCTCAACACCACGGGTGTTTACATCGGCGGCAGCTACGACTTTACGCCGCGTCAGTTCGGGATGCATCCGGGTCCGGCCAACGAGCTTGCCGTCACGCGCTGGAAGGCGCCGCACGCGGGAACCTACGCCGTGTCCGCCACCTTTTACGGAGCGGACACACATCCCACCACGACCGACATCCACATCTTCCACAATGCCACGCAGCTCACAGGAACGGACAAGCGCGCGCTGGCCTCGTATCGCGGCGATGGCGTCTCGCACACGCAGGTCATCACCGTCGCCGCAAATGACACTGTCGATTTCCTCGTCGGCCCAGGCGGCAATGGTTACAGCTCCGACAGCACGGGCCTCGCCGCAACCGTTGTCGAGGTCGGGCCGGAAGGCGCGCCCAACATCCAGGTCACGCAAACGTACGGCGCGACCACCTACCAGCTCGGCCAGATGTTCGACATCGGCACCGCGCAGGCCGGATCACCCAGCTACTACGCGAGTTACTTCACCATCACCAACACCGGCACCGCGCCGCTCACGGGTCTTGGCGATGTCGGGCCGGGACTCGGCGTGAGAGTGACGGGAGTGGCCGCGGCGGATTATGTTCTCACTCCGATATCGGCACTAAGCACGCTTGGCGCAGGCGAGAGTGTGATCGTTTATCTTGTGTTCAGTCCCAGCGCCGTCGGCACGCGCTCCGCCGCGCTGCACTTCGCGACCAATGATCCCGACCAGCCCGATTTTTACATCAACCTCACCGGCGTCGGCATCACTGCCGGGACCGGCGAGCGCGTCGATGGCTTCAATCCAAATGCTGCCGACGGCACGGTGCTCGAAGTAACCGGCCTTTTTGATAGCAGCGGGAAATACATCGTCACCGGCAATTTCACCACCATCGGCGGCCAGACGCACAACCGCATCGCGCGCATGAACGCCGACGGCAGCATCGACTCCGCGTTTCAAGCAGGCGCAAACGACAGCGTGTTCGCGGCCGTCAGGCAGAACGATGGCAAGATCATCATCGGCGGCACATTCACCAGCGTCACCGGCACCAACGGCACCTACACCCGCCAGCACATTGCGCGTCTGAATGCCGACGGCACCGTGGACACGGGTTGGTATCCCGTCATCGACGGCCCGGTTTACTCGCTGGCGATCGAAGCCGGAGACACGCTGCTGGTGGGCGGGGCGTTCAATCACGTCAACGGCCCGTATAACGTGCCGAAGCTCGCGCGTCTGATCCTTTCTGACGCCGGCAGTGTTCTTCTCAATTTCACGCCAGGCTACGACGGCTATGTGTGGAAGATCGTGCTCTACGACGGCAAGATTCTCGTCGGCGGCAGCTTCACCACCATCGGCGGCGCATCGCGGCCCAATATCACGCGCTTGAATCTGGACGGCACTGCGGACAGCACCTTCTCCACTCCAGTGCTCAATGGAGCGATCTCCAGCGAGGTCTCCGCCATCGCGGTTGATTTCTGGAGCGGCAAAATTTACATCGGCGGCTTTTTCGAGAGCGTGAACGGCTACACTTTCGGCCACATCGCGCGGCTCAATCCTGGCGGCACCCTCGACACATCCTTCGTCAGCTCCACCAGCGGAGCCGTGAGAGACATCCTCTGGCAGATCGACGGCAAGATCATCATCGGCGGCTTTGTCGATCAAGTGTGGTCGCACAGTTCGGGCTGGCAGACGTGGCGTCGCGTCGCACGGCTCGATGTGAATGGCTCGCTCGACTTCTCATTCCCCGCGCAGGCTGGAGCCGCGGACTACGGCGTCTTTGCGCTCGCGGAACAATGGGACAACTACGGACTCAACATCATCGTCGGCGGCAGCTTCAGCACGATGGGCGGACTGCCGCGCACCAACCTCGCGCGCGTCGCGCCGCCCGTGCCCGACATTCATGTGCTCTCCACCGGAGCCATCGTTCACACTGACGGTGGCACGCGCGACTTTGGCACCAAGCTCGTCGGTGGAGGATTCACGCCCGTCATCTTCACGCTGCAGAACGTCGGGCTCGCGCACCTTAGCGGCTTCTCCGGCGTCGGAGGCATCACCATTGATGGCACTAACGCTGCCGCCTTCTCACTTTCCGGGGCAGGGGTCACTTCACTCGCCACTGGAGCCAGCACGACGATCACCGTCAACTTCACTCCGCAGGGGCAAGGCGCGCACGAAGCGTGGCTGCACATCCACAGCAACGATCCCGATGAAGATCCCTTCGACATCAAGCTCATCGGCAGCGGCGGTGTGCCCATCACCGATTGGCGGCAGACAAACTTCGGCACCAGCGGCAACTCCGGCAATGCCGCCGACGACGCCGATCCTGACGGCGACGGCATCAGCAATTTGATGGAGTTTGCCACCAATGGCTCACCGAACAGCAGCAATGCCGCCACCCAGAGCGCAGAACCTCCAGCCACGGGTTTCGTGAACTACCTCTACACCCGCAACAAGCTCGCCATGGCGGAGCTGACCTTCACCGTCGAGTGGAACGACACGCTCTCCAGCACCGGTTGGAGCAACGCTGGTGTCACCGAGACCATCCTAAGCGACGACGGCGTAACCCAGCAGGTTCGTGCGCGCGTGCCCACCGGCGGAAACGGCCACCGCTTCGTGCGACTGACTGTCACGCGACCGTGATGCTGAGTGGGTGTGCGCGTGGCGAAGACGCCGCTTTTCCTCCTGGAACGGCGAGCCGGACGACCGCCGGCCCTGATCGGCCACGTCACCGGCCAGCGAAGCCAAAGCTGCGCCTGCGCCTCACCGGGACTGCGCCGCAACATTCCAACGCGCCGATACGCGGGCGTGCATTCTGCCCCTTTGTGGCACTTGACCCAAGCGCGGCCCGCCTTCACACTCCGTGCATGAAACGGATGATTCTCCTGCTGCTGCTCGGATTGATTTTCGTCGTTCAACCCGTGCAGGCCCGCCTCGGCGAGACGTTGGCGCAGTGCATCGAGCGGTACGGCCCCGTGCAGGAGGAGGTCGCGGCCTCGGTGACGGAGAGCGACGCGAAAGCATGCATCTTCAGCAAGAAGGGAGTCACGACACTGGTGGAATTCAAGAACGGAACAGCGTGGCGGATCGTCTTCCGGCTCAAAGACATGACGCCCGGCGAAGCGGAATCGCTCTTGAAAGCCAATCTCCCGGAAGGGGGTTGGGGGGCCGCCCTGAAGTTCGACGGACAGGAATACCGTCTCTCGGCCAACCGCAGGCGCGTCGCCGTATATGCGCCGACAAAGGCATCCACGGAGATCAGCACGCTCACGATCGCCAGCCGCGACTATGCAGATGCCAGCTACGCGGCCTGCTCCGCACGGATTGCCGAGGCATTGAAGAATGTGAAGGAACACATTGCTGGAAAGGATTTGAAGGACTTTTGAAGCGCGCTTTCACATGAAGACCGGCCTTGCTTCCCTGCTCCTTGCCGCGCTCTTCGCTCCGCCCCTCGGATGGGCCGCCACGACGGCGCTGCGCCCGAACGTCATCATCATCCTCGCGGACGACCTGGGGTACGGCGACCTCGGCTGCCAAGGGCATCCGAAGTTCACGACACCGAACCTCGACCGTATGGCGGCCGAAGGTGCGCGGCTCACGCAATTCAACTGCCCCATGTCCTTCTGCGCGCCGACCCGTGCTTCACTGCTCACCGGACGCTATCCCTTCCGCTGCGGCATGACGAGCAATCCGGCTCCGGATGGGGGGCCGGAAGCCGATCCTCTGCACCTGCCGGAGAGCGAGATCACGCTGGCACATCTTTTCCGGGACGCTGGTTATGCGACGGGGATGATCGGCAAGTGGCACCTGGGCCATGCGAAGGCGGAGTGGCTGCCCACGCATCGCGGCTTCGACGAGTACTTCGGCATTCCCTACTCCAATGACATGCGCCCCGTGCGGCTCGTCGAGGGTGACAAGCCTGTGGAGTACCCCGTCATCCAGGCGAATCTCACGCAGCGCTACACGGCGCGGGCCGTTTCTTTCATCGAAAGGAACCAGGGCAGACCCTTCTTTCTCTACCTGCCCCACGCCATGCCGCACAAGCCATTGGCCGCCTCCGAGGAGTATTACAAGAAAAGCGGCGCGGGTTTGTATGGCGATGTCATCGGCGAGTTGGACGCGTGCGTCGGCAAGCTGCTCGACAAGCTCCGTGAACTGCGGCTCGACGAGCGGACATTCGTCGTCTTCACGAGCGACAACGGCGCGACTTTCGGTGGCAGCACCGGCGGGCTGCGCGGCATGAAAGGGGCCAGCTACGAAGGTGGATACCGGGTGCCATGCATCGCGCGCTGGCCGGGCAGGATTCCCGCCGGCCACGTCAGTGCACAACCGGCCGTGATGATGGATCTCTTCGCCACGACGCTGCAGCTTTCGGGCATCTCCCCACCACGAGATCGCGTGATCGACGGCAGGGACATCATGCCTCTTTTCACCGGCGATGCGCGAAGCCCGCACGAGGCGATCTTCGGCGGCCTGACGTCGAGACTGGCCACCGTCCGTGACTCACGCTGGAAGCTCCACGTCTTGAAGCCCAGCGTCGGCCTCGCTGCCGTGGGAAACAAGGTCAAGCCCGGTGAGCGCTGGGTCGATCCGAGAGGTCCCGACGGTGTCACGATCATCGCTCCATATGAGCAGGCGACCCCCTCGATGCACCCCGGCATTACGACTGGTGATGCACCGGGGCCGATGCAGCTTTTCGATCTGC
The DNA here is from genome assembly GCA_019694165.1 of Verrucomicrobiaceae bacterium. GTDB lineage: Bacteria > Verrucomicrobiota > Verrucomicrobiia > Verrucomicrobiales > Verrucomicrobiaceae > JAIBCL01. Next base: position 12,944 of record JAIBCL010000035.1, read on the forward strand.
AAAACGACCCTGCCGAGCAACATGATGTCTCCGCCAGCAATCCAGACGAGGTGCGGCGCCTGCGCGCCATTTACGACCGATGGAACAAAGACGTGCCGGTGATTGTCGATCCGAAGCGCATACCGCTCAAGTGAGCGACTTTGCCCCCAGGCTCCGTCGGCATCGCGGGAGTCAAGATTCAGGGATCAGGCCGGTTCGTAATTCACCGGTTCCTCGGTGATCACGACGTCATGCGGATGGCTTTCCTTCAGGCCACCAGCGGTGATTCTGACAAAGCGGGCTTTCTGGCGCAATTCCTCGAGCGTGGCGGCACCGACGTAGCCCATGCCGGATTTGAGGCCGCCCATGAGCTGGAAGACAACTTCGGCAAGCGGCCCCTTGAACGGTACACGGGCTTCGACTCCCTCCGGCACCAGCTTGCCCGAGGAATTCTGACCATAGCGGTCCCCTGCCCCCTTGCGCATCGCTTTAAGCGATCCCATCCCACGGTACTCTTTGAACGTGCGCCCCTGCCACTTTACCATGTTGCCCGGACTCTCCGACGTACCGGCGAGAAGCGATCCTAGCATCACCAGATCGGCACCGCCGGCGATTGCCTTCACGATGTCGCCGGAGTAGCGAATACCGCCGTCCGCAATCACGGACACACCGCGCGGACGGCAAACCTCCGCCACTTCACGGACAGCTGAGAATTGCGCCATTCCTACACCGGAGATGATGCGCGTAGTGCAAATCGAACCGGGTCCGACACCCACCTTGATGGCGTCGGCTCCAGCCTCGCAAAGATCGGCCGCCCCCTGTTCCGTGACCACATTGCCGGCGACCACCGAGGTCCGGCCTCCCAATGCCTCGCGCAGTCGACCGATGACCGTGATGACACGGGACGTGTGTCCGGTGGCTGCGTCGATGAACACCGCATCCGCGCCCGCCGCCTGCACCGCCAGCGCACGCTCGACACAATCCTCACCTACACCGACCGCGGCACCCACTCTCAACTGCCCATTGGTGTCCTTGGCCGCGGAGGTAAACATCTGGCGCTTGATGATGTCCTGCTTCGTGATGAGCCCGGCCAGCCTCCCTTGCTCATCGACAAGCGGCAGCTTTTCGATGCGGTGCGTGTAGAGAACCTTCAGTGCTTCATCCAGCCCCATCCCTGGGCGGCCTGTAATCAGTCGCTCCCTCGGCGTCATCATCTTAAGCACCGGCGTGCTCTCGTCTTCGATGTACCACATGTCCCGGCTCGTGACCATGCCTACAAGCCGGCCATCTGGGTCGACTACCGGAAAGCCGCTCACTCCTTTCTCGCGCATGAGCCTCGTCAGCTCGCCGAGCAACGTCTCCGGCCGCACCGTATGCGGACTTTGAATCACGCTGTTCTCCGACCTCTTCACGCGCGCCACTTGCTCCGCCTGAAAATCAATCGGGCAGTTCCGATGAATCACGCCGAGGCCACCTTCTCGCGCGAGCGCTATGGCGAGTTCAGCCTCCGTCACCGTATCCATCGCAGACGAAAGGACTGGAATCTTGAGGTCGATGTTCCTGCCCAGCCGGGTGTCCAGCCCGGCTTCGCCTGGCAAAACCTGGCTCAACCCAGGCAGTAAAAGCACGTCGTCGAAACTCAGCGCGAGTGATGGTATTTCGCCCATGTGCCATTAAAGCTCCCGCGTTGGCTCTGTCATCAAGAAAATCGCCCCGTCGGAGAAACAGACGATCCCGGCTCGCGCACACGCAATCGGCGTCACGGTCTGAACGTGGTGATGCGTGAGGTGTAGTGGTCAATCTGCACGGCGAAAAAGTTCTTCGGCACTTCGCCTTGGGCCGCGAGATCGCGCTCCTCCACAATGGTCAGGTAGGCGTCCTCCGGCCTCAATTTCACATCACAAGTGCCATCGGGAGAGAAGCGAATGCTCCTATAACTGGCTGACGCGGCGCGAATGCGTCCTTCGCTGTCACCTTGGTCATTGACATCTTCCAATGTCGGCGAAAGCACTGAGCTGTGGGCGACGACGATACCGTTCCGCAAGTAGCTCATCTCGCTCAACACCGTGGTCTGCACCGCCCCGGGCGCATTCGGATCCGCCGCAGGTTCGACGATAAGGGTCGCACGATAGTGATCCCTTGTCTTCGGGTCTTCAGGATCGGAGTAGTGGTAAAAACGCAATTCCACCTCGTGGTTCCGGGAGACCGCGAACTGCTGGGCCAAGGCGATCCGATTGGAGATTTCCTCGCCCGCGGCAGACAACCGGTTGGCTTTCATGGTCGCGAAGAGCATGGGCGCGGTGGCAGCCGCGATCAACCCGATGACGGAAACCACGACAAGCATCTCCACCAGCGAGAAGCCCGAGCCACGCGGCCACCTGCAAAACTGAGACAAAGGATGCCGGCTGCTGAAGTTGCGATTGTGATGGTTCAAGCGATTCATGAAAGTGTCGGCTGACATGTAAAACCACTTACGTCTTCAGATGCCCGATGATGGAATCGAGACGTACGCTTCAAAGAGTCGGTAATTGAGGTTGTTGCGCGCCATGTACTCTTTTAGACGACTGATATCTTCCTCGTAGCGCTCGGCGCTCGCGAAATCCACATTCGCCTTCTCCAAAAGATCATGGGAATTCTCCTTTTTCAGCCAAGTATCAAGGGAAGCATCATCTAGGGCCATCATGCTGACCCTGACGACAGGTGGGAGTTCGTTCTTGATTCCCACGGCACCCACGCGCGAGTCGTAGCCGTATGACGGGGCGATTGCCGTGGGAATCTGAACAACTCCTCCCACCGAGACAGTCTGATTGCCTGCGGCAAGCCGTGGGGAGATCACGAGGGCGACAATCTTGTCGGATACAGGACGCAGATACTTGAGATTGCTTTCCCCAACCTGGAACCAATTGTCACCTTGTTGGGAATAAACTGAATTTTTTTCTGCCGGGGGCTGGAACTCCATGAGTCGGAACCGATCTTTTGACTTCAATCGCTGCCGCAATCCAGAAGGCAGGTAAGGAGTGTCCGGACCAAACTGCACAAAGTAGCCTCGTGCACAAAGCAGGTTCTTGAGGTTTCGAAATTGCATATCCTCAGTAAGTCCCAGTGGTGCTTGAAAAAACACCGCGTGCCCTGAAACGGACCCGGCACCAGACACCAAGTCCGCCGCCCGGCCAGAGACAAATCCCAGTTCGGATATTTTGATGAAACCGTCAGGAGGCTCGGTCGGCTTGTCCGAAGGCGGGAGATTCTTGTTCACGCCCTTTCCACCGGCATAATGAAAGTCGCGGTAGGGGTTGAGCGTGGCCTGACGCAGATTCCTTGTGATGGTGTCGAATGCGATGCGAGCTTCACGAAACTGCGCAAGACGGGAGGAGGCGGATCGCCAACTGCGCTGCGTCGTCCCGATAATCTGCGCGATCAGCATCATCATTATGGCAAGCACCACCATTGAAACCATCACCTCCACGAGAGTAAAGGCGCGCGCTCTTGACGAACCGCCGATACATCCTGGCAGCCTTGGTTTGCTGTCTGCTGTATGTTTCATACGCACATGTTCTCCCACGAAAACTCTGCCGCCTTTACTTCATGCGGCTCAACACGTTGGTATATGCTGAGATATGACGTTCCCCGACCCGTCCAAAATCGAAATTTCGGCTCGATGTGGAGGCGATTTCCACGACCACCCGTCGCAGTGTGTCAGAATCAGAGATTGAACCGGGGAGCCTCATGCCGACGGGAATCGAAACTCGGGCGGCGTATGAAATGCGCTCGCCCCCGTTCTCAATCCGAACGCCTTGATCGTCGTAGAAGAACACTCGGTTGTTGTATGTTTGCAGGGTATTCCAGTCTGCCCGGGATAGCTCTGCCATCACATCGGAGGTCACCCGTGCCTCACCGGCAGAGACACCGGCCTTGCGGGACATCTCGAGGCCATGCGGAAGGAGCCCGAGAAGCACGGTGATGGCAAGACTCATTACCGCCATGGCCAGGACGGTTTCAACTAGCGAAAACCCCCCCTCCAAGTTGCCTGACTGTCTGGCTGATACGGCATCTGCACCGGACGACTGATTTATCATGGCGTAAACTGCTTCGATTCAATGACCCGATAACGATAAAAGTTTTCCAAGGACGGCTGGTTCATCGGACTTGTCGAACCAGCATAGTCAGGAATGCCTGTGGCCGTCATGTCCAGATATCTTTCGATTAAAGCTGATCCCCGATACTCCGCCACCACTGAGTCGGTCGATGAATCGCCCGACGCGACCGTTCTCACCGTCGTAGGCGACAACGAGCGTGCTTTCTTGAGAGCTTGGGCCCGATAGTGAACGCGGAACGTGTTCGACCGGGTGGTGAGTTTCTGGTACAAGTTTGCATACGGGCGTTCGCGCACATTGTCGCCGGTAATGGCGTTCAATTGCCAGAAGGTGGACATCGCGCTTTGGGCGGTCCCGGGGGTTATCGTACCTGGATTGACCGCCGCCTTGCTAATCGTTTCAGGGACAAGGTAAACCTCACAAATTTGGCTGGCGGACCTGAAGAGACCCTGACTGGCAAACGGGACATCGGCATTGATATCCATGCGCGCCTTCATCAAGTCCGTGGTACTCTTCAAATCGATTCGACGGTGCCAATATTTGCGCAGAGTCTCCTGCTGGTCCATATCGCTGAAGTAAACAATAGGCCACGAACTGTTGTCTTTCGGCTCCTTGTAGGATCTCGTAGCAGTCCCGCCCGCCTGCTTTGGAACGGCGTTGATGGTTGCATCGGTCTTCGGAATGGCGGTGATCAGCTCCCCTTTCATCGCAGCGTACATTCCTGTGGCCCGGTTGATGTAATTGAACGGCACGATCTGGAAATTCATGTTGATCTTTCCGGCGGTGGCCCAACTGTCGCTCAAGGCATACGGGCTGACCACCGGCATCCAGAACAGGTCCATGATGTAATGGTCAGCCGGACTGGTGCCGCCAACGGTTGCCGGTGCCCCCGGATGCACACCGGCTGCAAGTCCAGTGCCGGCAGCGTCTGTATGGGGCCTGAACAACAGCGTCCTCCACGCCTGCCCTTGGACGCTGGCATCCGGATCCCTGCCCAGCGAACCATAAACTCCCGTCGGCAGCGACCCGAACATGCCCGGGGAGGATATCATCCGGTTGGGAGTGAAGAACGACTCACGCGCTGGCAATTGCAACCACTGGTCATGGAGGTAAGCATTTCGCAGATACCGCTGTTTGCCATCATTGCCCGCAGTCGGCGTAGGCCACCATGTGATAATGGCGCTGAGATTTCCCTCGTCCGGTTTGTTGATGTAGGCCCCATCCCTGCAGTCACCCGGACCGTTGTCGAAGTCCCCGTAACGATTTGAGGCGTTGCTGGAAGCCACGGTCTGCGGCGTGTCTGGAATGAACTGATCACGATAGGTGGTCTTCTGCACAAGCCGAACCGCAGTGTCACGGTCCGTGTCGCTGTTCCCACCGCGATAAAACCCTGGCTCGGTGGTGGAGAAAAAGGAACTGAAGTTGTGCGCGAAAAAACTGTCGGTGGAGTAAAGCGGGTGAGGCATCCACATGTCACCCGGAACCTTGGGCCTTGCCGCGATCAACCGGTAGTCTCCATACTTGGGTATGATGCTCCGCACTGTGTCCGATCCGAAGTAGCGGTAGGTTCCCATCGTTCTCAATCCCCCGGGCTGATAGTAATCCATATCTTTTCGGATGCGGTCCTGCGGCCTGGACCGGACTCCATTGAATCCGCCAGCCGGGGCATAACCATACATCAAACCACTCACAGGAAGGTTGCCGCCGCCCACGGCAGAAGTGAGATCGGCATCATACTTGATGCCAATGCTCCCCCTCTCGCGATCATTGAATCTTCCCCGCGTACGCCGGCTCAACTCACCAGCATCAGTCTTGTCCACAGCTCTGACATTCCAAGCGATTGGACCGGTCGCATTCGGATCAGTTGGAAAAGTGGTGTTACCAGCCTTTTGCCAGCGATTCAACGCACCGCCCCAATGAAAGGTCCACCATCGGCAGGCATCCACAACTTCCTGGGTGAACGTTTCTTCCCGACGCCTCTCGATTGAGTAGCGGATGAGTTCCGGCGGAGGGGCTTCCCCAGTGGCCGGAAACCTCAAGTCAATCTCTTGCACGGGGGCATCCTTGTAAGCCTGCCAATCATGCGAGGGGTAAATCTTTGCTTTCAAGGGTTTCTCAACGTAGAACTTCAAGTTCTCAACCCGGTCCACGGTAAAGAAACTGCCCACAAACGGGTAATTACTCAGTCCGGCATGCGTGTCGCTGGTGGCCGCGTTATCATATCCCGGATCCTCTGGCATTGAACGGACGCTCTTCACACGCCTGTTTACCGTCGTCGCCTGGGGGCTTGTTGCCCCGCCTAGTGGATAGGCTCCCGAGGTTATCCTTTCGTATCCGTTTCTCGAGCCGCTGAAATACGTGTTGGACTTCAATACCAACTCGTCCGTCGTGCTGAACACCGGGTCCTTCTTGCCGGAAGCCACGTCCTGCACCTTGATGCCATCTGCTCCACTGACCACCAAAGTCCATTCAGGCGCGTAACGAGTAAAACCCACCGATGGTACGAAAAACTCAAAAATTAGCGCGACTTGAACACGTTTTTGCTTGTCGGAAAGTGGCGGTGCCTCGCGATCGAGCGTGGCATTCCAGTTTCGCGGGTCACACCCAGGGTGATTGACCGGATTCGTGTCGTCGCCGCGCCCGTAGTTGGCCTTGAAAGTGCATCCGTAAAAGTCCCTGACAGTCTCAGCGGTGGGAAATGGCGGGAAGTTCGAGTACCAGTAGTCCTTGACATCCTGCGCAGTGTTTGGATCTACCCGCGTCACCCCAATTCGGTTGTTCTCTTCCTGAAAATCAATTTTCTCGGCGGTTCGTCCACCGCTGACGGCACGTTTGTTCTCCGTTTCCTCCCCAGACGTCCACCCCCCCGCACTCTTGAGCCGGTAGCTACCCCGATCGTTCAATCCGTCGGCGGTGCAAATAAACTGCATCCCGACTTCCGATATCGTCGGAAATCTTCCAAAACCCTTGTACGTCTTGCCCCCAATCGACCATTGGGCAGGTGTAACCTGACCGTGTCCGGGATAAGCGCCCGATGCGACAACTTCATTCTGCAAATCCACGTCAGATTTCGTCCCCTCCCAACGGAACTTCGTGACCTTGAAGCGCGGCTCAGTGTAAGTGTGGAAAATCGACTTCCCTCCCCGCAGACGATCCCCCGCCAAGTCATCCGACCGCTTCGCTGTCAAACGATCGTCGAGTTTGAACCTGTCTTCACCCTTCCCCGGTTCAATTTCCGCGCTCCCTTTGCCATCCCAACGTGTATTTGGAGGACTCGACTCCCAGCGATAATCCAGCCCGCCAGACTCGCCTTCCTGAGCAATGGTGGGTGCCTTGTCCTCATCCAAGCTGATTTTCGGGGCCAGGAAGCTGTCGTAGAGGTTTGTGCAACGAATATAGTCAAAGATTTCGACCAATATCTGGCGGTAGTCCATCTGCCCTGACGAGTCAGCACCGTACTTGGTGGCAAAACTCGATCCGCCCGGGAAGGTGGTGGTCATCAGCTTGTCTAGATAATTGGACATCAGGTTGAGATTGCGTTGCAGTCCCTTGGATCCACCCGCATCGTGACCGATATCCTGAAGTGCGGTATCGGCGTTCTTCCGACTGAAATAGTAAGTATTTGTCGATCCGGTATTCCCGAGCGTGGCAACGAAGGCGACCGCCCCGTCGTAGCCGGTCCGAAACTCCTTCCCAAGGCTGTCATCGGGCACGGGCCACATGGCAATCCTGGGCCGCCCGAAGATATTGAGTTCGGGCGCGCGGCTGTGGGCGGTCATGAAAAACCTCGTTTTCTCAAGCACCGAGGGAGTGATGTTTGTCAGGGTGAAAAGATTCTCCTGACGCGCCACTCCAGACCACTTCTGAGAAAACATGAACTCGTCCAGAGATGCGTAAAGCCTTTCGGAAATGCCGTCCGCAGGAACGATCGCGACATAGGACGACTTGTTCTTGTGTTGCACACGTCCCTCGACGGTTTCATCATCTGCATCGTCCTTGATAAACACCGATGTTCCGTCGTGAGAACCACCCGAAGCAATCTTTGGTACGACATCGTAGATGCTCTCCTTGATCGCCAGATCACCGGAAGAAGTGTAAGTATCCAGAAACCGGGGCTTGGTAGAATCCCCGGACGAGTAGAGCACGGTACTCAACGCAACTGTAGCCGGATGCCCCGGGAAGCGCTGGCACTCGTTCATGGCCGGAGGGCTGTCCACCCAACCCTTGTCCCTCTCGTGAAAGAAGGTCGGTACCGCCCAATAGCCCGGTTCTGAAGCGGTATTGATGTTGAGCTTCGAACACTCATCGTCGGCCCAGAATGCCACCCGCCCGACGATGGGGTTGTCGGCAGTCGGAGCCGTTGCCACGCCGATCCACTCATTGGTCGCACCAACGGTCCCAACCGAGCCATCTTTGAGCACATAAAGCCACTCGACAGGCATCGGGAGTCGGAGCGAATCTTCCGACCCCGAAACCACGACCCCGTTTACCGTCTGTCCAGACGGCGCGACGGCGGAGTAGGAGAAGCCCTCCACTTTCTTGAAAGTCGGACTGCCCGCCGAAGCCCGAGGGTCGGCGATGGGAAAGAATTCCTCAATGCCCCCCCCCTGGCCGGCACGGATGACAGGCTCATTTAGATCAACGTAACGATCCGGGGTCGTGTCCCAATTGGAATCAGGCGTATCTTGTGAGATGAGCGCATCGCCATTGGGAGTTCCCTGAACGACCATCTGGGAGTCTGAGTAGAGTTTGAAGCCCTCCCAGAAGGTTCCGTTTTGACGATACACCCGGATCGCCCCCGGCTGTGAGGCCCAAATCCTGGCTGCCGACGGAGTAGTTGACAGGATCGTCGCGGAGCGAATCTGACCTATCGTAACGTTGACCGCGGTGTCGGCAAACTGGCGGGCGGCGTTGCCTCCGGCATAGACTTTCGATGCTTTGAACTCCGAGTCACTGACGGAGAACAACGCCAGCACGATCACCGTGGCGAGCGTGACCATCGCGAGCACCGAAATCAGCGCCAGACCACGACGGGTGTGGATGAGTTTGAGAAGTTTCCTGTTCATGGCGAATACATGGATTTATTTTCTCTTTTTTGCATTTCACCTCTTTCGCGAAGCATTGTCAATGAAATTACAATGCAATTACAAAGGCCCGCAGAACCCAAAGCTCAAGTCATCGGCGTTCCCCTACGCTTCGCTTCTCCTTGCGGAAGGCGGTCCTGCGAGCCCTCGACTCCGGGCGCGGGGGGGATGATCTCGACCTTTGAACCGTCCCGTAGGCGATCTACGCCCTGAGTGATCACTTTGTCCCCAGGCTTGAGGCCGTCGATGATCAAGGTGCGGTCGCCATGCGTAGGGCCGGTCTTAACTAGGCGGAGGGAGACGCTCGCATCTGCATTGACCACGAAGCAATACGGCCCCTTCGATCCGCGCTGCACCGCATTGGCCGGAGCGACCGTGGAACCCGGGATCTTGTCCACCAGCAGTCTGGTGATGACGAACTGATTCGGGAACAGCGCTCCGTCATTGTTTGGCAGCTCGGCCTTGAGTTTGAGCGTACCGCTGGCGAGATCGATCTGGTTGTCGGTGGTCAGAAGTTTGCCCTTGGCGAGTGTGGCATTCATTTCCTTGTCGGCGGCCTCGACGGACACGGGAGCGGTTCCTGCCAGATGCCTTCGCACGGCGGCCACGCGCTCTTGCGGAATGGCGCACACGAGGCCCATCGGGTCCATCTGGGTGATGATGACAAGCCCGTTCACATCGCTGCTGCGGATCATGTTTCCGGCATCCACCTGCCGCAGGCCGACGCGCCCGGTGATGGGAGCGTTGATCTTTGTGTAGCTGAGTTGCAGTTCGGCACTCGCAACGGCAGCGCGATCGGCTGCCAGGGAGGCTTCATACTGGTTCACGAGCGACTTTTGCGTGTCCACCTTCTGGCGCTCGATCGAGTCCTGCTTGAGCAGCGCCTGATAGCGTCCAAGGTCGGCCTTCGCATTTTCCAGCAACGCCTGATCGCGGGCGAGTGCAGCCTTGGCTTGATCGACGGCGACTTGGAAAGAACGCGGATCGATCTCTGCGAGCAGGTCTCCCTGCTTCACCGTCTGGCCCTCGGTGAAGAGTACTTTCTGTAGTTCACCGTCCACGCGACTGCGTACCGTCACCACGTTCAAGGGCGTGATCGTACCTGACAGGTTAACCCACTCCTCAAAGTCCTCCTTCGTGACTTCTTCAGCGCTGACGGGCACCGGGCCGCCAAACATGCCGCCAGGACCACCCTTGCCCCCCCCTTTGCCTTTGCCCATTCCGCCTCCGCTCATGCCAGGAGGTCCGCTTCCCGCCGAGGATGCCTCGCGCTGTTTCCACCACCACCAGCCTCCCCAGGACAGCAGGGCGAGAAGCAGGATGAAGCACCCGAAGCGACCTTTGGCAGGCGGAGGGGGCTTCAATGCATCGTGGTCTTTCATGGGCGCGCTTGTGTGAGGTAGCGAGGAGCGCATTGTGTTGCACAAAGTCAGCGGGCGCGCCTCCGGTTTTTGATCGTAGTGGCGGGGCCGCCCAAGTCGCAATGCGCGGACCCGGTTGCGTCTCCGAAGGCATGTCAGTTCCAGCCGCGCTCTGCCGGCGTTCCGCACAACAAGCGGCACGGTGCTGGCATCACACGCTGGCGGGCGGTTTGTTTTTCAGTGCATCGGAGATCAGCCGAAGGCGGTGCCAGCAGGTGATCAGGCTGCCGACGAGAATAACAGCAAGGACCACCTCCAGCACAAAGTGAGGATTTCCTCCTTTGATCAAAGCCGCCGAAAGAGCCGTGAAGCAGCCCACCGTCATCGCCGCCATGCGGTGCGGTTTCGCCATCGGTCCCACAAAAAAATGTCTGCCGGTCAATTCCGCGCCGATGGAGCGGATGTAGGCCGTCCAAACGGCGACGACTGCGCAGCACCAGCCGAGCGGCAGCACGCCGAAGAGTTTCACCACGCCCGGCGGCACATTGGTGGCGTAGCCTGCGCCGACGAGGATGAGCACGTCGGCGATGCGGTCGGGCACTTCATTGAAGAGTCCGCCGAGCGGCGATTGCCGGCCACACTCCACGGCCACCATGCCATCGAGCATGTTGCAGAGCAGCCTGAGCTGAATGCAGGCCGCCGCGCCGAGCCATGCGAGAGCGATCGGCAAAGGTGCGGTCATGTCCGGCGCGATGAGAAACAACCCATGCGCCCCGGCCGCGAAAACGATGCTAAGCACTGAAATGCCATTCGGGCTGAGACCAGACGAGGCAGCGGCTTTGGCAAGGGCGCGGGCCCAGGCACGATCGCGGGTCTTGAGAGGTCGGCGGCTTGTGGTCACTGGGGCGTCGCTCATGATCACTTCAGAATACACAGTCCAAGCCCCACGCCACGAACAAGCCCGTGATTCCCACCAGCGTCTCCGTCACCGTCCATGTGCGCAATGTCTGCGAGACGGAGAGGCCGAGCGTCTCCTTCACGATCCAGAATCCGGCGTCGTTCAGGTGTGAGAGAAAAAGGGACCCGCAGCCGATGCCGACGACGACGAGTTCGGGGTTCACACCGGGCGTGTTCAGGACCAGCGGCGCGACGAGTCCGCTGGCCGCTGTGATGGCCACGGTCGCGGACCCTGTCGCCACACGGATGAGAGCTGCGCACACCCAGCCGAAAACGAGCGGCGGCAGATGCGCCGCAGCCGCCATCTGGCCGATGGCGTCCGCCGCGCCGCAGTCGCGCAGCACGCGATTGAAGCCTCCGCCCCCGCCGACAACCAGCAGGGTGAGACCGATGGGTCCCAGCGACTTCTCGCCAATGCGCAGCGCCTCGGTGCTGGTAAACCTGAAGGCCCATGCTGCGAAGAGCACTGAGAGGCCGAGCGCCACGGTCGGGTTGCCGATCACTGCCGTCACACCTCGGAAGGCGTGCTCCTTCGGCAGCCAGAGCTCCGCCGCCGTCTGGCTGAGCAGCAACAGAATCGGCACGGCCAGCGCAGCAACGGTGCGTCCGAGCGACGGTTTTTCACGCGCGGCCAGCACCGCCTCGACAAGCGGCAGCTCCGGCATCCCGGCTTCGACGTGCCTCACCGCCCAGCGGGCGAAGAATGGGCCGGACACCGCCGCGACCGGCACTGCTGCGAGCAGCCCCCAGAGCAGGACTTTGCCGAGATTGGCGTGCAGCGCATCGAGCGCCACCAGCGGCCCCGGATGCGGAGGCATCACGCCGTGCATGATCGAGAGCACGGCGAGCATCGGGATGGCAAGCTTGAGGAAAGGCTCCTTCGTATCACGCACCAGCGAGACCAGGATCGGCGCGAGCATCACCAAGCCGACGGCGAACCAAGTGGTGAGTCCGATGCACAGGCCCACCGCCATGAGCGCCAGATGCACGCGCTGCGGACCGAAGAGGCGCGTCATATGCTGTGCCAGCACCTCCGCACCTCCCGAAGCGGCGAGCAGGCCGCCGAGGATGGTGCCCAGTCCGAGCACGCCGGCGATGGAGCCGAGAGTAGCACCCATGCCGTCTTGAAATGCGCTCATGACCTTCGCCGCGCCCATGCCTGAGCCGAGACCCACGAGCAGCGCGGCGAGCAGCAGCGCGAGAAACGCATTCATCCGCAGCCACGCGATCATCACGATGAGCACGACGACGGCGGCACCCGTCAGCAGGAGGAGTTCGGCGGTCGGATTCACGGCGCGAGAGGGTCTGCGGAGAGCCGCCTGCCTTTACCTGATCACCCCCCAATGCCGGGTGAACGGCAGATAGCAGAAGAGGCCAGGGCCGACGAGGTTGCGCTGCGGCACCACGCCCCAGTAGCGCGAGTCGGAGCTGTTGTAGCTGTTGTCGCCCATCGCCCAGTATTCGTCGGAGCCGAGCTTCACGCTCCTGCCCGCCGAAAGCTGCTCGATCGCCCCGTAGCCGCGGTACGGCTCCTTCATCGAGGCCACGCGTTTCATGCCGAACTCCTCCGCCGGCTTTCCATTCACCCACAGTTCGGGCGACTTCACTTCGAGTTCATCCCCCGGCACACCGACCAGACGCTTGATGTAATGCTGGCTTCCCTGCTCCGGAGGGACGTTCATGTAATTGCTGCGGATGTTCTTCGTGGTGAAGACGAAAACCTCGCCGCGCTTCGGGCTGCGGAAGTTGTAGATGAATTTGTTCACCAGCACATGGTCGCCGCTGTCGAGCGTGCCGCAGGCGAGCAGATCCCCCTTCTTGATGAAGACACTGCCTCCGCCCGCGAGCTGTGTGTGATGCGCCCCGTCCGGCGTGATGCTCTGCGTCTCCCGCACAAACGCGCCCGTCCGCGCCGCGAGCCCGAGATTCTCTCCGGGCCCGATGAGCTGGCGCAGCGGAGAGGAGATATTGATCGTGTGGCCGTCCTGGAAGTGGACGGTGGTGTAGGGGAAGAACAGCAGGAAATTGTGCTCGGTGAACGGATCCGACTCGCGCAGGTAGCCCTCGTGATCCGACACGGCGTATATGCAGGTGCGCCCGCCGAGAAGGTAGTCATACCAGTTTTGCACGAAGCCCGGCGTCGGATCCTTTTCCGTCGGAGTGGCGATGTAGCCGTTCAGCGTGGGCTGCATGGACCCGGTGGGTATCTTGAATGGCTGGGCGATGTACGCACGGATGCCCAGAGCCACGACGATGGCCACGAAGAACACCTCCACGTTGTCCGCGAGTTCGGACGAGCCACCGTCCGGCAGCGCCATCTGGCAGGCCTTCGTCACCCGCGCGGAGATGTCGTCGATGCGCTTCTCATCCCGCGCCTTGACGGCTTGTTGCAACTCGCCACGCAAAGCTGTGATGTCGTTGAGTTTCGCCTGGGGCAGCAAATCCCGTTTGTAGTCGATGAACCGGGTCACTCCTTTGAGCAGGAGCCGGGCTTGCTTGAGGTAGCGGGGGGTGAGGAAAAACATGGGCGGCTGCGAGGCCGCAGTCTGTGCCACCGCCCGTGGAGCGCGGCAAGTGCAATGTCGCTCACCGGCCGGGCCGGCTTCATCGCCCCGCAGGCCTCGCCCAGACCACAACATCCGGGCAGCATCGCGCACACTGCGGCCTGTTTGCGAAATTGATTCGTCCTGCTCCTCGCGCAAAGTTCCGGCCATGAACACCATCGTCGCCCTCGTCGATTTCTCGGACGCCACCTTCAAGGTGCTCAAGCAGGTCCATCATCTGGCAAAAGCCTTCGGCAGCCGCGTCGTGCTCCTGCATGTGGTGCCCATGGAGCCGGTCGTCGTGGACCTCGGTCTCGCCTCGCCCACCGTGATGCGCGAGGCCTCCGCGAAGACCGTCGATCAAGACGCCGCCAGGCTCGGCGAGCTGCGGGAGTCGCTGGCGAAGTTTGGCATCGACGCCGTCACCCGCCAGATGACCGACGGCTCCGCTGACGCCGTGATGGAGGAAATCCGCGGACTCAACGCGGACCTCGTGGTCATGGGCGCTCACAAGCACGGAGTCCTCTACGCCCTTTTCGTCGGCAGCGTCACCCAGGACGTGCTCAAGCGCATGACCTGCCCCGTGCTGCTGGTGCCGGCAGACTGACCTCAGCCCACCACATTGCGCGGCCGGCCCTCAAGGAAAGCGCGGAGGTTCCCCGCAGCCGTGCCTATCAGACGCGCCCGGGATTCACGGCTTGCCCAGGCCAGATGCGGCGTGATGAGGCAGTTCTTTGCGTGCAGCAGCGGGTTCTCCGCGGACGGCGGCTCGGTGGAGAGCACGTCGAGCGCGGCACCGGCGATGCGGCCTTCGTTCAGCGCCTGCGCCAGCGCAGGCTCATCGACGAGCGGCCCGCGCGCCGTGTTGATGAGAAATGCGCTGCGTTTCATCAGGTCGAGGTTGGCGGCATTGATGAGGTGGCGGGTCTCGTCGGTCAGCGGACAGTGCAGGCTCACGACATCGCTGCGGTGGAAGATTTCATCGATCACGGCCGGCGTGACACCCGGCGGCGGCGGCACGGGCCAGTTCCGCCGCGCGGCGATGACGTTCATGCCGAAGGCGAGGGCGATGGCGGCCACGGCGGAGCCGATGTCACCGAAGCCGATGAGCCCCAAAGTGCGGCCCCGCAGCTCGACGATAGGATGATCCCAGTAGCAGAAATCCGGGCAGGCGCTCCAGCGTCCCTCGCGCACGGTGCCCGCGTGGTGAGCCACATGGTTGGTCAGTTCCAGCAGCATGGCGATCACCGCCTGCGCCACGGCGGGAGTGCTGTAGCCCGGCACGTTGGTCACCGTGACGCCACGCTCGCGTGCCGCGGCCGTGTCCACCACATTGTAGCCGGTGGCGATGACGCCGATGTAGCGCAGCTCCGGCAGCGCCACGATGGTCTCGCGACTGAGCACGGCCTTGTTGGTAATGACGGCCTGCGCACCGCGGCACCGCTCCACGACCTGATGGGCCGAAGTGCGCTCATGAATCTCACAGGACCCGATGGCTTCGAAGGCCGACCAGTCGAGATCACCAGGATTGGCCGTATGACAGTCGAGAAGGACGATTTTCATGCGCGCATTGCTTACGGGCTTGCCGGGCGGTGGCAACTGGAGATTGCCGGCCAGAGCCAGCCGGGCGGCCTGCTGCCAGGATCACCCCCTCCAACAAGCCCCGCAACTGGTCAGGAGTCCCGTGCGTTCAACCGTCCCGCCTATGAATTCCACTCTCCTCTCCACCCTCGTCTTCGTGCTCGTCGCGTCATTCGCCGCCGCGCAATCCAAGAGTGCGAAACTCGACCTCATTCTCGACAAGGACGCCAACAAGGACGGCAGGATCACCAAGGAGGAGCTCGGCGAGAAATACTGGGCGCGTGCATCCGGCTTCGATGCCAATGGCGACGGCGCGCTGGATGCAAAGGAACTGGAGGCGCTCACCGGCAAAGGAAAGCGGGGCAAGGGCGAGGAACCGAGGCCGGGCGGCGCGAATGCTTCGTTTGAACTGCGCGACTTCAAAGGCACGAACGGCCAGACCATTCGGTACAGTCTCTTCGTGCCAAAGGAGAAACCGGCATCGCTCCCGCTGGTGCTGTGTCTGCACGGCGCGGGTGGAAGCACGACAGCGGCGAACATCCTCGCGGCACCCGAGATGCAGGGGAAGCATCCGTGCATCGTCATGGCGCCCGGTTGCGATGGCAAACAGGCGCGCTGGGCGAAGAGCGAGTTCCGCAGCGGAGCCGATGCGCGCTCGGTGATGCCGGAACTCATGGAGGCACTCGACGCTGTGATTGCGGAGACGAAGGCCGACAAGTCGCGGCTCTACATCACCGGCCAGTCGATGGGCGGCATGGGCACATGGGGCACGATCGCCGAGCACGCGGCCAAATTTGCTGCCGCCGTGCCCGTGTGCGGCATCTGGCAGCCGGCGGATGCACCGAAAATGAATGGCGTGGCCATCTGGGCCTTCCACGGTGGCAACGACAAGACCGTACCCGTCACGGGCTCACGCGACATGATCGATGCGCTGAAGAAAGCCGGCGTGAAGCCGGAGCCGAAGTACACCGAGTTTCCCGGCGTCGGCCATGCAAGCTGGGGGCCGGCGTATGAGAAAGCCGAGCTGTGGGATTGGCTCTTTTCCCAGCGGAAGGCGGTGAAGTGACCGGGCAAAATCCAGGTCTCATGAGCATGCCACGCCTTCCCGTCCTTGCGCTCACACTCGTTGCAGCCGTCTTTGCAAACGCGAGTGATGAAGTCGCGCTCGCGCCCGGCCGACCATGGGTGCGCCACACCATCGACGACACCTCGCGCGGCGCGGACGGCGTCAAACTCGGCGACATCAATCGCGATGGCCTGCCCGACATCACGACCGCATGGGAGGAAGGCGGCGTCGTTCGTGTGTATGTGAATCCCGGTCCGGCGAAGTCGCGCGAGCCGTGGCCGCGTGTGACGGTGGGCGAGGTGACCGATGGCGAGGAGGCCATCTTCACCGACCTCGATGGCGATGGGCGGCTTGAAGTGGTCAGCGGTGCGGAAGGAAAAACGAAGACGCTCTACTGGCATCGCTTCATCGGAGCCACCGGCGAACTTTTGGAACCGGAGTGCTGGCGCACCGATGCATTCCCCGTCGCTCAACAAACGCAGATGTGGATGCAGGCCGTGCCGATGGATCTCGACGGCTCGAGCAGCATCGACTTGCTCGTGGCTTCGAAAAACAAGGATGCTGCCATCGGCTGGCTTCGATCGCCCGCGAAGCCGGATGACCTCGCAGCGTGGACATATCATCGGCTGCGCGACGCCGGCTGGCTGATGTCCGTCATGCCGGACGATACCGACAGCGACGGCGATGCCGACGTGGTCTTCAGCGATCGCAAAGGCAGCCGCACCGGCGTCTTCTGGCTGGAGAATCCCGGCGCAAAGGCAAATCAGCAACACGCGCCATGGAATGAGCACGCCATCGGCGCGGAGGGAAGGCAGGTGATGTTTCTCGACATCGGCGATGTGAATGGCGATGGCCGCACCGACATCGCCGCCGCCGCAAAGCCGGTGGATGTTTATCTCTGGCTGCGGAAGGCCAGCGGCGGATGGGACGAGCATGTGCTGCATCTCGACGGTGCGAATCTCGGCGACGCCAAGGCCGTAAAGATCGCCGACGTGAACGGCGACTCGCTGCCGGACGTGTTCTTCACCTGCGAGAACGCGAAGGGCGACCTGGAAGGCATCGTCTGGCTCGAACAAAAGCGCGATGGTCCGTGGCGGCAGCACACGCTCGGAGGCCCGGAAGGGGTGAAGTACGATCTCATGCAGACCCTCGATCTCGATGGTGACGGCGATCTCGACGTGATCACCTGCGAGGAGCGCGATCAGCTCGGCGTCATCTGGTATGAGAATCCGCATCGCTGAAGGCGGCGTGACGCCATGCATCGAAAGCCTGCCCGGCCCCGCCAGCAACTCCCAGCCGTCAGCAAGCCTCCGGCTCGAAGGCCGTGCCTCATGTCGCAGGGCTTACGCATGAATTGCACCTGTGTGAATTCCCACGGATTCAGCACGACCAAGGATTGGACTTCTTCTGAACCCATCTGTGGAATCCTGAATCTTGTATGCGGGGCAAATCATGGATTCATACCGATTCTCAAAATGAATGTCACTTTGCCCGCCCACCACCGGGAGGTCTCGATTTGCGATGGACTGCCTCTGGCGCCCGCCTGCTCCCTCAGCCTATGTTCCGAAGGCCAACGGCCTTCTGGCTTCCAGCCCAGGGTTCGCGCAGCAGAACCCTGGGTCTGGGTGGCAGCTCCACCGATTCGACAAAGGGCGAACCGCAACGCGGTTCCGTCCGCAGGGTTCCGCGCGATGGACGGAACCACGTTGTGGTTCTCGCTCACGGAATGCAAGGCGACCCTCCAATTCCCAGGGTTCTCCGAACCCTGGGCTTGATGACACAAGCCCGTTGGGCTTGAAGAGGAATGTCAGTTCTCAAGCCGCATCGTTGTGTCACGCCGGCCTGATCCTGGTCCTTTTCGCGAACCTCAATCAGACAAACATTTTGAGAACATGTCTGGCCCGTGAGCCATCAAGTTCTGCTCGAATTGCCCGACACCGTGTTTTCCGCGCTGCGGACCACCCCAGCGTCGTTTGTGCGGGAGATGCGTGTGCCGGCGGCCAAGTGGTATGAACTTGGCAAGGTTTCGCAGTCCAAGGCCGCCAAGATCGCCAGTGTGAGCCGGCGGGAATTCCTGGAGGCGGTGAGCGTGCTGCGACTGTCGGCCACACAGGAAAACGCTGGACGAAATTCGTGCGGAACTCGGCGATGCAGCGTAAATGGGTGGTCAACGCCTCGCCGGTAATCTTGCTGGTCAAGGCGGGCTTTGAGCGCCTGTTGTGCAAGCTGTCTTCCGAACTCCCGGTTCCACCGAGATCGAAGCCTCAACTCGTCCGCACGACGGCGCTTGGAGGACCAAGCGCCCTACCGAATCTCATCCGCCAAACGCCTGCGCCAGAATCTCATGGAACTGCGCTTCCGGTATCCCTGCCTCTTCGCTGAGGGAGAGGACAGTGGGCATCACTGCTTCGTCCCCTTTCCATTCTTTGAGGAGGGAAACATAGTTATTTAGCATCTTGGACAAGTTCTGATGGGGATGCCCAGTTTGCAGGGTAAAGCGCAGGAGGATCAGCACCGCCTGCCGCATCAAGGGCGTGGCTTCCGCCCGGCGGTTGGTATCCTTGAGCAAGACTGCGAGGTTGTTGAGGCGGAAGGCGATGGCGGGATGGTTCCTGTCAAAGCTCGCCTCGTCGATGGCCAGGGCTCGGCGCGTCAACGGCTCAGCCTCAGCCATGCGGTTCTTATCCTGAAGTAATCGCGCGAGGTTGCCGAGGTAGGTGGCGACGAGAGGATGGTCTTTGCCCAGGCTGGACTCCCCAATGGCCAGGGCGCGGCGCATCAGGGGCTCGGCTTCGGCGAAGCGGTTTGTGGCTTTATAGGCACTAGCAAGCGACGCGACTGCAAGCGCCGTGCTTGGATGGTCTGGACCCAGTGAGGCTTCGTTGATCTGAAGCCCTCGCTCAAACAATGGCAGGGCTTCGGCCAGGCGGTTCGTATCCTTGAGCAATTGTGCGAGGTTGTTGAGACGGATGGCGACGTTGGGATGGTCTTTTCCGAAGCTGGTCTCAACGATGCTCAAGGCGCGGCGCATCAGCGGCTCGGCCTCGACCAGGCGGTTCTCGTCTTGAAGCAATTGCGCGAGGTTATTGACGGCGATGGCGACTAACGGATGCTCTTGGCCCAAGCTGGTTTCCCAGATGCTCAGGGCGCGGCGCATCAGTGGCTCGGCCTCGACGAGGCGGTTGGTCACCCACAGCAAGTGCGCGAGGTTGTTGAGGTTGTCGGCGAGGGTGGGGTCGTCGTGTCCGGAGCTGGCCTCGTTGATGGCGAGCGCGCGACGCATGAGCGGCTCGGCTTCGGCGGGGCGGTTCGTGGTCTGGAGCAGCTGGGCGAGGTTGTTGAGGTTGGCGGCGACGTTGGGATGATCCTTGCCGAAACTGGCCTCATCGATTTCCAGCGCGCGGCGCAGTAGAGGTTCGGCCTCTTGGTGTTTGGCCTTGGTATAGAGCATCATCGCCACATTGTTCATCAGCTCTGCGGTCGGCTCCGCTATGGCATGTCCGCTCGCCAACCAAGCCACGGTTTCCGCATGAGGGGCGAGAGGATCAAGAGTGGGCCAGCTCTGCACGTCATCGGGATCGCCGACGAAGCACCCGTTCATCCATCGCAGCGCGGTCTCGAGCGCAGGTGGTGGCAGCGGCTCGGTCTGCTTCTGCCTCGTGATCTCCTGCACGAGGCGATGCACCGTGAAGGATTTTCCGTCCTTTTGAAATCGCACGAGGTGGAGGGAGTCGAGTTCGCTGAGGCTGCGGCGGGCGTCGGGGGGATTGGGCAGGGCGTCGAGGGTACTGCGGGGGAGCGGATCGGGGGCGAGCCAGGAGAGCTGGCGGAAGAACTCCTGCGCGGCGTTGCTGAGTTGGGCGACGCTGGTCTCGTACGTCACGGCGAGGCTGCGGGGGTATTTCATTTTCTCCTCGTCATGCCAGGCGAGGGCGGTAGGGCGGGCGGACTCCCACATCTCGAGGTAGCGCGCGTAGCTGAGGCGCTCGTGGCTGATGAGCGCGCCTGCTTGCTCCAGCGCGAGGGCGAGGCAGTCGAGCACGCGGACGAGGCGGGCCACGGTGGCGTCGTCATCCGGCTGGGGCGCGCGGCGGTCAGCGGTGCGTTCGTTGAGGAAGTCGATGGAGGCGGCGTCGCTGAGGACGTCGAGGTCGAGGGCTTTGACCTCGCCTTTCCAGTCGCTGAGGCGTGAGGTGATGACGACATGCCCGGCGCTGAGCCGCTCCAGCAGCGCCTTCGTTTCCAGGGCGGCGTCCTCGGTGTCCACGTTGTCGATGATGAGGAACCAGCCGGGATGAAGCGCGAGCCATTTCAATGCGGCCTCGACCTGGAGGTTCTGGTCCTTTTCATTTTGCTCCGGGAGATTGAGCACGAGCGGGCCGCAGAGCGCGGCGAGATTGCGCTGGAGCGCCTGCTGGCTGTCGGCGGAGACGAAGAGCAGGGCGTTGTATTTCTCCGCATTGCGCCACGCATACTCGATGGCGGCGCGCGTCTTCCCCACCCCGCCCATGCCGTGGATGGTGCGGTGCCCTTTGATGATGGCCGCGGCGTCGGAGGTGAGCTGAACGCGGAGCTGTTCGAGGAATTCATCGCGGCCTTTGAACAAGGTGCCGAGGCTGGCGTAAGGGAGGTTGGCGGGCTTGGCGGCGAGGACGTCGATCTCGAACTCGATGGCGCGGATGTGATCGAGCAGCTGCTGCCGTCCGGTGTAGGCGTGGCGCAGCTCTGGCTGCTGCATGGGAAAATCGGCGATGAACTGCTGCTGGCGACGGGCGCGCTCGGCCGCTGCTACGGGCGGGAGCGGATGGCCCTGAGAGTCCATCTCTTCATACGGCGCGATGAGATCGTCGCCGCTGAGCAGGAAGGAGAAGACGCGGCGCTTGAGGTCGCGGGCGACGAGGTACTCCCATTGGGTGAAGGAGAATTTCCGGTCGTGGGTGCGCTGGTCATTGAGTCGCGCAGGCTCGAAGTCCGGCTCGCCGCCATGCGCGGGACCGATGAGGGCGATGACGGCGTCGCAGTTCTTGATCTGCTCTTGAAGCATCTGCGGGACGGTGCGCCAGTCGGGGAGAAACCCGGTCTGGATGATGACCTCGCAGGGATTCACCGGGCGTGTGCGCAGCAGGGCGGCGATCTCGTCGGCGAGGTCTTTGAGACCAGCGGTGGTGCGGGAGATGAAAACCTTCGGTGGGCGTGTTGAATTCATGAAGTTGAAAGGATAAGCAGCCGCGCACTCACAAGGCATTCATTGATTCTCAGGTCGGGTGCCGGCACTGATCCCCGCAGCACGTCGCGAATCTGTCCGCCGAGGTCGCGGAAGGCGGGGAAGAATCGCCCGGGCATGGGCTCGCCGGTGCGCGTGGGACGGTCGCGGCAGCCGTCGGGGACGCGGAAGGTTTCGAGCTGCTCGTGGAGCCAGTTGGCCCACTGGATGTGATCGGTGCTGCCGTCGCCGCGTGTGAGGAGATTGTCCTGATGGCTGTAGCTGATGAAGGCCCAGTATTTGTAGTCGGAGCCATGGCGGGTAAGCGGAGGTGGAATGGCGGGATGGACGGGAGAGATGCTACTGGACGGGCGAGGAAGGCGACAAGGTTTTGTTTTTCGATCGCGCAAGCCATGCTTTGACGTCGGCCGGCAAAGTGGAAGGGGACCGGGTTTGCGACGTATGATTGCCGCCATGAAATGCTCCATCGTACCGACCATTGTTTTTGCACTCGCCTGCGTCGCGACCGCGCAGCCTCCGAAGTCCGACATCCGCTACATGGAGGACGGTCATGCGCGCCATGTGCTGGACGTTTACGCCCCGCCGGGTGCGAAGAACGCACCGGTCGTGTTCTGGATTCACGGCGGCGGCTGGCAGGCGGGGGACAAGACGGATGTGAAGCTCAAGCCGCAGTGGTTCATGGACAAGGGCTTCGTCTTCGTCTCCACAAACTACCGGCTGCTGCCCGAGGTGGACATGGGCACGCTGATCCGAGATGTGGCCGCCGCCTTCGGCTGGATGGAGAAACACATCGCCGAGTACGGCGGTGATCCGAAGCGCGTGCTCGTGGGCGGCCACTCGGCGGGCGCACAGCTCGCGGCCATCATTTGCACGGATGAGCGCTACCTGAAGGAGCAGGGCGTGCCGCTCGATGTGCTCATCGGCAGCGTGCCGGTGGATGGCGACACGTACGACGTGCCGGCGATCATCGAGGTGGCGGAGACCCGTGCGCGTGCGCACTCGCTGCCGTTGCCCTCGTTCGGCCACCGGAAGAAATTCGGTGACGATCCGGTGAAGCACAAAGACTTCTCCGCCGTGACTCATGTGGCGAAGGGCAAGGGCATCCCGCCGTTCCTCATCCTGCATGTGTCAGCGCATCCGGACACGACGGCACAGGCGGTTCACTTTGGAAACGTGCTCCGGGAAGCTGGCGTGCCGGTGACCGTGTTCGGCGCGAAGGACACGAATCACTCCAAGCTCAACAACGACCTGGGCCTGCCCGACGACCCAGCGACGAAGGCGCTCACCGACTTTGTCGCGAAGGTGCTGAAGAAATGATCCGGGACGAGCCGCCCGCGCCCGGTGCGAGAGACAGGCCGTGGACCGCGCGGCCGGAGCGACCGGGCTGTCGCGGCTTTGGCTTTGCGCCGGCAGGCGACGAGGCACACGACCTCACTTCTTTCGGTGCGTGATCGCGCCGTGGAGCAGGCCGCCGTGGTCCTTGCCCGTCCAAGTGCCGGCGTAAGTGCCGGCGTAGATGAGCACGCGCGCGGAGTAAGTGCCGCCGCCGGGGATCGCAAAGTCGGTGACGCAGATGACGGGCGTGTCGCCCGCCCACCTCACCTGCACGGGCACGGGTATCGTGAGGTCGCGTTTGCCGTATTGCATCCGGGCGGTGAGCAGCCAGGTGTCGGCGGTCAGCTTCGTGGCGCTGGTGACCTCGTATTGATCTTCCTTCGCGGGTGTGAGAGCGCCGTCTTTGATGCCGGACCACAGGCCGCTCAATGTCGCGTTTGTGAGCGAGTCCTTGAATTTTGCCTCCAGCACCTCCTGGTCGGCAGCGGCGGATTTCGGTGCGGACGTTGCGCCGGCAGATGGTTTGGTCTCCTGCGCGGTCAATGCGGCAGATGCGACGAGGAAGATGGCGGGCAGAAGGCGGAAGGGGGCGTTCATTATGGATGGACTCCGGATGGCGGGGAAAACGAAAACGAGCGCCCGGAGGAACGGCGCGCGCGGCGGGTTGCTTTCCATGCATCGTGCGCGGGCGACTGCCCGGCGGACCGCGGTTCGCGCCTCGGAGGGCGGCCTCCACCTTGCGCGATCTCACCGGCACGACATGTTCCGGCCTGCCATGTCGCTCCGCATGCACCTATCGACTCCAACCCGCGCCTCCCGCAGGCGGTTCCTTGCCGCACTGCCGGCTCTTGCCGTCATCGGTGCCTCACGTTCGGAGGCCGCCGCACTTACGGATGACGACGTCGCGAAGCTGCTGTTACCGGTTCGGGACAAGCACAAGATTCCCGCGCTCGCGGGGGCCGTGATCACCGCACGCGGCGTGGCGGCGAAGGGGGCGGTGGGCGTGCGGAAAGCCGGCGCCGAAGTCGCCGTCACCGTGGATGATCTCTGGCATCTGGGCTCGAACACGAAGGCGATGACGGCCACACTGGCGGCGCTGGCGGTCGAGGCGGGCAAACTCCGGTGGGAGAGCACGCTGGCGGAGGTGTTTCCGGCGTGTGCCGGGCTGAAGGAGTCACCCTTTGCCGCCGTCACGCTCACGCATCTGCTCGCCCACCGCGCCGGTCTGCCGCATGACATCCGGTGGCGCGACATGAAGGACCGCGACGAGGTGGTGAAGGCGGTGGCCGCGCTGAAGCCCGTCTTCCCGCCGGGCGAGACGTTCGAGTACTCAAACGTCGGCTACGCCCTCGCCGGCCACATGGTCGAGAACGCACTCGGCGGCACCTGGGAGAATCTGATGCGTGAGCGCATCTTCAAGCCGCTCGGCATGGCGCATGCGGGCTTCGGCGGCACGGGCACGATTGGACAGATCGATCAACCGTGGCCGCATCTGCCCAACGGAAACCCCGCGCGTACGAACGGCGCGGCGATGGACAACCCGCCGGTGATGGGTCCCGCGGGCATCGTCCACGCCTCGCTCGACGACTGGGCACGCTTCGTGGCCGACCACCTCGCCGGTGCGGCGGGACACGGTGCGCTCCTCAAACCCGAAACCTACCGGCATCTGCACACACCCTCGTTCGGCGGCACGTACGCCTTTGGCTGGAAAGTGACCACGCGCCCGTGGGGCGGCGGCGCGGTGCTCACCCACGGTGGCAGCAATACGATGAACAAAAGCGCTGCCTGGCTCGCGCCGCTCAAGGGTTTCGCCGTCATCGCCTGCGCCAATCAGGGCGGCGAAGTCACGACCAAGGCTTGCGACGATGCGTCCGCCGCAATGATCCGCGCGCACAATCAGTCCTGACCGCGCGCTCCAGCCTCCGACCTCCGTCCTCTCACCATGCCCAGGCCCACCATCCTTTTCGACATCGGCAACGTCATCGTCCACTTCGACTTCGCCCGTGCGGCGGAGCACTTCATCAGGTACAGCCCGCTCTCCAAGGCCGATGTGGTGCGCGCGCTTGATCCCCTGAAGGCACCGCTCGAAAGCGGCCGGCTTGCCGGCGATGAGTTCGTGCGCCGCGGCATGGAGATGATCCGTTTCACCGGCACACCGGAGGAGTTTCGCCACGGCTGGTGCGACATCTTTTCGCTCAATGCGCCGATGGCGCGGACCATCGCCTCGCTCGACCAGAGCGTGCCGATGCGCCTGCTCTCCAACACAAACGACCTCCACATCGACTTCCTCCTGGAGCAGTTCCCCGTCTTCACCCGCTTCGGCGGCGGCGTGTACTCGCATGTGGCCGGATGCATGAAGCCTGAGGAGACCATCTTTCGCATCGCGATCAGGCAGCTCGATCTCGATGCCGCGCAGACCTTTTACATCGACGACCTGCTGCCAAACATCGAGACGGCGCGGCGGCTCGGTTTCCGCACGTTTCACTACTCCGACGCGCGCCACGCGGAATTCGAAGCCGAGTTGAGTGCATGGCACGGAGCCTCGTCACAGCACGAGGCACGCTGAAGACGCCAGGCTACGGCGCGGCGTCATGCGCGCTCGGGATACAAGCCGAGCAACCCCTCCTCGGTCGCCGCGCAGATGCCGCGTTCGGTGATCAGTCCGGTCACGAGCCGCGCGGGTGTCACGTCGAAGGCGTAGTTCGCCGCCGGCGAGGCAGGCGGGATGATGCGCATATCGCGGACTCCACCGTCTTCGAGGATGCCCTCCATGTGGGTCACCTCCGCGGCATCACGCTGCTCGATGGGGATCTCGCGCACGCCGTCCCGCAGGCTCCAGTCGAGAGTGGATGAAGGCAGTGCGACGTAGAACGGCACGTCGTTGTCGCGCGCGGCGAGCGCCTTCAGGTAGGTGCCTATCTTGTTTGCCACATCACCGCAGCGTGTGACGCGGTCCGCGCCAGTGATGACGAGGTCCACCATGCCGTGCTGCATCAGATGCCCGCCCGTGTTGTCGGCGATGACGGTGTGCGGCACGCCGTGCTGCGCCAGCTCCCACGCAGTGAGCCGCGCGCCTTGATTGCGCGGCCGTGTCTCGTCCACCCACACATGCACAGGGATGCCGGAATCATGCGCGGCGTAAACCGGTGACGTGGCCGAGCCGTGATCGACAAATGCCAGCCAGCCCGCATTGCAATGGGTGAGCACGTTGACGCGCCCCCCCTTCTTATTCGCGGCGATCTGCCGGATGAGCCCCAGCCCGTGCTGACCGATGGACCTGCACGCCGCAGCATCTTCGTTGGCGATGATGCACGCCATTTCTTTCGCCACCTTCACCGCATCATCCGCCGCCGGGCAGCCGCGCAAGGCCGCGAGCTGCCGGTTCACCGCCCATGCGAGATTCACGGCCGTCGGCCGCGTCTGGATGAGCAGTCTGGCGCTGGCTTCGAGGCTCGCACGGAAATCCGCCGCCCTGCCTGCTTCGAGCGCGGCCAGGTACATCCCGTAACCGGCCGTCGCACCGATCAATCCCGCGCCGCGCACCCACATGTCGCGGATGGCGGTGGCTGCATCATTCACCGTGCGCAGATCCACGATCTCAAAGCGCCACGGCAGCTTCACCTGGTCGATGATCTGAACGACGGATTCATCATCAGGCTTGAGCCAGATGGTGCGGTAGGATTTGCCGGAGACGAGCATGGCGGGAGGTGTCCATGAGATGCGCGGCGGCGTCAAGATTTCCCGTTCTTCGTTGCACGGGCCGCCCACGCCCGAGGCGGCGACAAGAATCGTGTCGGCTTGCCCAAAGAACGCGAAGCAAGGTGCCGATGGCGGAGCTTTATTGGCAATGTTACTGGTGCCACAGGAGCCCCACAAACGCGCGATTCACTTTGAAACCTTCGACCCCCACCCTCGAGTCCCTCTCCACGATCCATGCCGACGGTTCCCGCAAGTTTGTGCATCCGGCTGATGTGCATGGTGCCTTCACCTTCTGGCGGCGCGTCTCGTCGCTGATCCTCCTGGTCATTTACATCGCGCTGCCGTGGATTCCGGTGAATGGATTCCCGGCCGTCTTTCTCGACGTGCAGCAGCGGCGCTTCCATTTCTTCGGCCTTACGCTCGCCACGCAGGACCTTTGGGTGGGTTTCTTCCTCATCGTGGGGCTGGCGTTTTCACTTTTCTTTGTCACCTCGCTCTTCGGCCGCGTCTGGTGCGGCTGGACGTGTCCGTACACTGTGTTCCTCGAGCACATCTACCGCCGCATCGAGCGGCTCATCGACGGTGATGCCACTGCGCGCCGCCGTCTGGAGGATGCGCCGTGGGATGCGAAAAAGATCACACGCCGCGTGATCAAGCACGGCGTCTTCATCCTCGTCTCCGCGCTCATCGCGCACATTTTCATCAGCTACTTCGTCTCCATCAAGGGCCTGTACGCGATGATGCAGAAGTCACCGCAGGGCCACATGCTCGCCTTCGGCATCATGCTCTTCCTCACCGCCGCGCTCTACGGCTCGTTCAGTTGGTTCAGGGAGCAGTTCTGCATCATCCTCTGCCCTTATGGCCGCCTCCAGTCCGCGCTGACGGACGACAACTCCATCGTCATCGGCTACGACAAGAAGCGCGGCGAGCCGCGCGGCAAGGCCGGCAGCACCACGGGCGACTGCATCGACTGCCGCCGCTGCGTGCAGGTATGCCCCACCGGCATCGACATCCGCAACGGCCTCCAGCTCGAGTGCATCGGCTGCGCGGCCTGCGTGGATGCGTGCGATGACATCATGAAAAAAGTGGGCCGCGCGCCCGGTCTCGTACGCTACGACTCCTATGTCGGACTGACCGGCGGGAAGACACATCTCATCCGTCCGCGCACCATTTTCTACTCCTTCGTTCTCGCCGTGGGAATCACCGCCTTTGGCTTTGCCACCACGCGCATCGAGCCGCTGCGCGCCAGTGTCGTGCGCATGATCGGCGCCCAGTATTACGTGAGCGACGGCGTGGTGCGGAACCAGTTTCTCGTGCGCGTGATCAACAAGCGCAACGCACCCTCCACCTACAAGCTCGAACTCGTCGGCGAAGTCCCGCCGGACATGAAGGTCACGGGCAACGATCAACTGCTGAACCTGCCGCCGATGGGCGAGGACCAGAAGACCATCGTCCTGGCGCTGCCGGAGAAATCCTTCACCGCTCCGCTCAAGCTGCAGGTGAAGGTGACCGACACGGCCCGCGGTGACAACATGACGACCCGTGTCTTGGAATTCCTCGGTCCTGATCCACGTTTGAAATCCAACGCACCGCTCGATGCCAAAGATTTTGTCCAGTAAGCCCTGGCTGCTCATCGTGCTCCTGCTGGCGGTCTTCCTCGCCAGTTGGGTGGTGCTCATCAGCATTGCCTCGAAGCATCAGCCAAAGGAGGTGCCGGTGGGGAGGTGATGGGTGCGGGATTCGGGATGCAAAATCCCGGGTTCATGCTCCACCCACGATCTTCCACCGCCGGGCACTCGGCATCATCCCGCATTCCCATGCCCGTCATCGACACCAGCGCCGCCGCCTTCCTCGCCGGACTCGTCACGAGCCTGCATTGCATTGGCATGTGCGGTCCTCTCTCATGCTCGTGGGCGCTCGGCCGGACGGCGGGCGCTCCGGTCCGCCCGCGGCGCTTCATCATCGACACCTCGCTCTACCACGCCTCGCGTCTCGTCAGCTACGGCCTCGTAGGGACGCTCGCCGGACTTATCGGCGTGGTGCCGCTGCGCTGGTTTCAGCACGGTGGCGGCGTGCTGCTGCCGTGGCTGCTCGTGCTCGCCTTTGCGCTCGTCGGCCTGGGCATCGAGACTTGGTTTCCAAAGCCCGCGTTTCTCAGCAAGCCGGTGGTGAAGCTGCGCGCGGCGGCGATGAAGCTCGGCGGAAGCCTGCGCGCCGCCTTGCTCGGCCTCGCCACGCCGCTGCTGCCGTGCGGCCCGCTGTACATGATGTTCACGCTGGCGATGGCGAACGGCTCGCCCGCACGGGGCGCGGAATTCACCGTCGCCTTCGGCCTGGGCACGCTGCCACTGCTCTGGCTGGCACAAACACAACTCCACTGGCTGGGCGGCCGCCTCCAGCCCGCCACGCTGCGAAAAGTGCAGCGCGGCCTGGCTCTGGTCGCCGCCGTCATCATGGCGTGGCGGCTGCGCGGGACGCTGTCCGGCGACGAGGCACCCCCTTGCTGCTGCCACTAAACTGCGGCGGGATTGTATCAGGCGCCGCTCCCGTTGGCACCGCTGGCGTCCGGCTCGATGAGACCGTACTCGCCGTCGTCGCGACGGAAGAGGATGGCCAGGCGGTGGGTCTGCTGATTGTGGAAGACGATGAAGGAGCGGCCGCTCATGCCGAGATCCATCATGGCCTCGTCGGTGTAGAGCGGGCGAATCTTGTACTGCTCGCGGTGGACGTAGGCCGGCTCAATGTGCTCGGCCTCGGACTCGAGGGAGGTCTCATGATAGACGTGCTCCTCGATGTGCTTGATGGATCCCTTGCGCGGGCGATGGCTCTTGAGCATGCGCGTCTTGTACTTCCTCATGCGGCGCGCGATCTTCGAGATCGACTCGTCAATGGCGGAGTAGATGTCCTCGGTGGTGGACTTCACCTCGATGACGATGTGATTGGCACAAAAGAGGATGATCTCGGCGGTCTGCTGGCGGTGGTTTTGCACGTCGAGCAGGACCTTGGCCTCGATGATGCGCGGGTAGTCGAGGTGCAGCCCCTCGACTTTCTTCTGTGCGTAGTCACGCATGGCGGCGGTCACATCGACGTGACGGCCAGTGACGGTGATGGGCAGGTTCACATTGTGTACTTGCATGGTCTTGTCTCCTTTTTCGTTTCGCTGGGTTTTGGGTGAGTGTCCGGTTCGGTTCCTACATCGAGAAATCCTTGCCGAGGTAGAGCTGGCGCGCGACGGGATCGTTCACGAGGAAATCCTTCGAGCCGTGGCGCTTCACCTGCCCCTCGTATATGAGGTAGGCGCGGTCCACGATGTTGAGCGTCTCGCGCACGTTGTGGTCGGTGATGAGAATGGCGAGGCCGGCGCGCCGGAGCATGCGGATGATCTCCTGAATCTCCGCCACGGCGATGGGATCAACGCCGCTGAAGGGTTCGTCGAGCATGAGCAGCTTCGGCTCGGTGACGAGCGAGCGGGCGATCGTGAGCCGGCGCTTCTCGCCGCCGCTGAGCGTGATGGCCAGATTGTCGGCGACGTGGGCGATGCCGAATTTTTCCATGAGCGAGTCGCACTGCACCTGGCGCTCCGCGCGGGTGAAATTCTGCGTCTCCATGACGGCGAGGATGTTCTGGCGCACCGTCAGCTTCCGGAAGATGGACTCCTCCTGCGGCAGATAGCCCATGCCGAGGCGCGCACGCTTGTACATCGGCTCATGCGTGGCATCCGAGCCGTCGAAGATGACCTGCCCGCCGTTTGGCCGCACCAGGCCCACGATCATGTAGAACGTGGTGGTCTTGCCGGCACCGTTCGGACCGAGCAAGCCGACGATCTCCCCGCGCTTCACGTCGATGTCCACGCCGTTCACCACGGCGCGGCCGTCATAGACCTTGACCAACTGCCGCGTGTAGAGCAGCGCGTCCTCTCCTTCGGCCGTCTCTGCCTGGGGTGCATTTTCCCAGTAAACGGCGCTCTTCTCGGGGGTTTGCTTCGTGCTCACTGGCGTTGAGGATTGGAGCTGGAGGCGGGTGCCGGCTGGCCAGCCGCGCCGGCGGGTTGATTCGGGCCGCCGGTGGGGGCAGGCGGCGGAGAATTGAGCTTGCTGCTGTTCTTCGTCTTGTCCTCCTGGACGATCTCGGTGCGGCTCGGCCCCTTGGTGTCGAGCGCACCGTTTTGCTTCAACAGCATCGTCGTGGCGGGGTCCGTGGCGATCTGAAGATGCTGCCCGCGCTGCACCTGCGGGAAATCCCGCATCAGGATGTTGCCGGTGGCACCTTCATAAGTGGCGTGCTTGCAGTGGCCCACCTGGATCTCGCCGTTCTCGGTGAGCTTCTCGATGGTGACCATGCGGCCGCGCGCAATGGCAAACTTGATGCTGCTGTCGGTGCCTGCCACGCTGGCGTTCGCGTTGTTTGCGGGAGCCGTGCCGGACGCCGCCGGCTGTTGCGCCTGCTGCTTTGCCTGCTGCTGAGGCGGCGCGCTGACGGGATCACTCACTTTCACGGCCACGCCGGGCTTGGGCTGCTCGCCGGGCTTCAATGTCTCGCCTTCTTTAGGCTTCTCCTCCTTCACCATGTGCACCTCGAACTCGTCGCATGAGACGAAGAACTGCGGATGGCGCACTTCGACGTTCTCGGTGAAAATGCCGATGGACTTCTCCGAGTCGAAGAACGCCGCGCCGGTGCAGGTGATGATGATGCGGCTGCCGGGCGTGCCGGGATTCTCGAGCGAAACGGGCTTGATCTGGCCGGGTTTTGGCCCCGCCCCCATGGAAGCAGGCGGCGCTGCCTCGCGCGCCGGACCGCCGCCGATGATCTCGGGCTTCGGCGGCGCGCTCGTCGGTCCGCGCGCGGCACCCTGGGCGAGGAGCAGCCGGCCTCCCTCGGACACGTTTTCGAGCGCGGAGCTCATGCTCGCATTCGCCCGGCGCGTCGCGGCGGCCTCGGCGGGATCGGGCGAGCGCAGCAGATCGGCGGCAGCCTTTGCGGCCTTGTCCACCATGACGTCTTCCCGGGCGCGTGCGTCGCCGAGCCGCTGCTCCTCCACGGTGCCGTTCTTCTGGGCCGCGCCGAGGCGGGAGGCGGCCTCCTCGGAGTCCGCGGCGAGCTGCCGGGAGCTGCGCATCTTCACGGGCCCGCGCCCGAGCTGCGCCCGCACGTCCGCGGCCATCACCGCGATGATCAACACACAACAAACTTTCTTCATCTCACTTCTTCGGTTCGGGATTCGTCTTCTTTTTCTCTGTGTCGCCCTCGGGCGTCTCCGGCGCGGCGGGCGTTGGCGGCGGCTTCGCGCCGGCGTTCACACCCATTTTCTGCCTGGCCTGCTCCGCGTCGAAAATGATCATCTCCACATTGCCCGTCATCTTGCCCTGCGCGGTCTTTGTGTCGTACACCATGGAGTCACCTTCGATCTGGAAGTCCGAGCGGCTCACCCGGCTGCGCTCCGTGCTGCTGAGTATCTGGTTCTCCATGTTGTACGTGCCCGTCTTGAGGTCGATGCGCATGTCCTCCTCTTTCTTTTCGGCATACACATGGATGGTCATCTTCTCCGAGAAGAGCCGGTTGTCATCCACCCGCGTCATCGCATCCGCCACGATGAGGGAGCTGGGCTTGCCGTTCTCATACGCCGGCAGCCTCACCCCGCGGCTCCGGCTGCCCAGCGGGATCATCTGGCCGAAGGATTGCAGCCCCGCGTTTGCCGTCTCGGACTTCGTTTCCTTGGCGCCCTTCTCACCTTTGGCACCGTCTTTTTCCAAGGCGTCAGCTTTGCTTTTCTCCTTGCCGGGTTTTCCCTTGGGCTGGTCGGCCCTGACGGACAGGGCGGACAGCACGAAAAACGCCGCCAGCACCGGGATCACCCGGATGCAGCACCGGGCAAATCCAGGCCGCCGCTCAAATGGTGTTCCGAGTGATTTCATGAATCTGTTGCAACTGCCGTAGCACGTCGGCGAGCCGGTTCAATGGTATCTGGTTCGGCCCGTCCGACAACGCTTTATCTGGCTCCGGATGCGTTTCCATGAACACCCCGTCGCAGCCCGCCGCCACCGCCGCGCGCGCCAGCACGGGTGCCAGCTTCCCATCGCCGCCGGTCGATGCCCCCAGCCCGCCGGGCCGCTGCACCGAGTGCGTGGCATCGAACACGGCCCGGAAGCCCAGCTCCCGCATCCAGTAAAGAGAGCGCATGTCGGCCACCAGGTTGTTGTAGCCGAAGGTCGTGCCGCGCTCCGTGAACATGAAGTTCGCGCAACCGGTGGAGACGAGCTTTTCGGCGATGTTCTTCACGTCCCACGGCGCGAGGAACTGGCCCTTCTTCACATTCACCGCCCGGCCCGTGCGTGCCGCCGCCACGATGAGGTCCGTCTGCCGGCAGAGAAACGCCGGAATCTGCAGCAGATCGATGAACTCCGCCGCCGTCTCCGCTTCCTCCGGGGAGTGCACATCCGTCGTCACCGGCACACCGAGCGTGCGTCCCACGTCCGCAAGCAGCGCGCAGCCCTCCCGACAGCCCGGACCGCGAAACGAGCTGAAGGCGCTGCGGTTCGCCTTGTCATACGACGCCTTGAATATCCAGCGCACGCCCGCCCCGTCCGCGATCTCCTTGATCCTCGCCGCCACCTCCCGGATGAAACCCTCGCTCTCGATCACGCACGGTCCGAGCATGAAGACCAGCTCGCTGCCGTCCATCACCACCTCGCCGATTCTAACCGCCGGAAGCGCTGCAATCACCTGAAGAAAAGTCTGTTCGTTTTGAGATCCTCCGCAGCACACGGCAAACAACCGCCCGCGCCGCCCCGACCTCCGAATTCGAGGCTAGCGAGCCGTCTTGAAAAGACAACCGGTGAGTCGTGCGGCTTGATCCCCGCCGCCTCGGAATCGGGATGTACCGCAGCCAAAACCGCCGTTTCAAGCCATTCGCCCTGCCGGCACCGGAGAAGGCGCTCAATTCCCTTCCTTGATCTTGAACCCCAGATACACGCCGGAACTGATGCCCATCAGACCGAGCAGCTCGCTGCTGAAAACCGGCATGGCATACTCCGAGATCACACCGCTGACGAAGACCACGGCCAGGACCAGCGTCCACGCGAATATCTGGAAGCGGTGGATGGTCATGCCCTCGTCCGAACTGAGGATGTCGATGAACCAGTTCGTGAACGGCGTGGCCGAGGCACTGGCCGGCGCGCGCTTCGTGACATCCCACTGCCTTTTTTCCGAGACGATGGCCGCGAACATCGAGGTGCCGCCACTGATGCCCATCAGGATCAACGCCGTGTTGTTCACTCCGGCCAGGCTGCCCGTGGTGGACCACAGGAAGACGAACGAGCCGATGATGATGAAGAACCAGATCGACATTTGCAATCGCGCCATGCTCAGCGGGTGCTCGTGCTGGTGCCAGTAGTTCGGCGCGGGCGTCTGCCGGTTGATCAGCGTGATGCCCGTGTCCCGCAGCACATCGGTCGAAGGCACCTTCCAGACGAAGAGACCGAGGCATGCGGCGACGATGGCCATGCTCGTCCAGAACTGCCAGCGGAACAGCGGAATCTCCAGGCGGAAGCCGCTGTCCACGCCGACGTAGCTTTTCTTTCCGGTCTCCGCCAGATAGGTGAGCGCCACGTCTCCCACCACGCGCGTCATGGGGCTGGACTTCAGCAGCCTGAGCCATGCCTCCTTGTCCTTGTTGATCTCCCGCAGACTGAAGCGCAGCAGAAAAAGCGACTTCTCCGAATCGATCATCTCGGCCACATCGGCCGGGCGAAGCTTGTCAAAGGTCTCGCCGCCGAGCCGCAGGCGGAAGTTCAGGCTCAGCGGCTTGAACCCATGCTTGATGAAGCGTTTCGCCGCGTCGTTCTGCCCGATCAGCGTGGTCTCCTTTTTCTCCGCATCCTTCAGCGCGAGGTCCGCCTTGCCGCGCTCCACGTCCAGCACCTTCATCGCACCGGCATCCGCCGCCTTCGCCACCCGTTCCTTGTCGATTGCATCGAGCTTCAACTTGAGTTCTGCACGGTCCAGGGATGCCTTCTTCAACTGGTCGTCACCCGCCCTGTTCACGATCAGCTTCCAATTCCGCGCATACTCCGACTCGGGCTCCGACAACTCGCCCAGCAGACCGTCGAGGTCGGAGACCACAATGAACACGTCGGAGGAAAACGTCACCGTCAGCGCCGTGCCCGGCTGCACGAGCCGGAATCCGCCGTCGTCACCGATCTCGCCAAAAGCCACGAGCTTCGGCGTAGCAACGGATGACGACGGCACCCGCTGCGCCACGGCACTTCCCAATTCCGCCTTCTTCAACCACGGCCCCGCGCCATCATCGGCCGCCGCCCGCAACGCGGACATGACAAACGCCAGCACAATTGCCGGCGCCCGCAGCGCCGTCAGCCAGGATAGACAAAGTTTCATGGGAAGAATCGGGGTTCGAGAGCTGTTCCGCGGCGCCCTCACTGAAGGCATTTTCGGAACTTGCTTCCACCATGACAGAGGGCCGCGGCTTGCGTCGAGCACGAAATCAGCGCGTCAAAGGGATGCCGCCGGAAAGGCCAGGGGGCGAGTTCTGACCGTCTGTCGAGATGTGAGCCGGCCCCATTACCTCCTCCCCAAAGCGACGGCCGCTTGATGTTCACCATTGACGTCAACTGCCGTATCAACCGTCGCACACTGACACCGGCTCCGGATGGGCGCCGATCGGCAACGAACAACACTCCGGACGGCGACCGGCCAGCCGGCGGTTGCGCCGCTATGAGCGAGTCACTTTGAGATGCACGAAGCGGCGATCGTTGCCGCCCGTCGGCACCAGGACTTTTACCTGCTGGATGGAACCGTTGGAACTGACGATGGTTGGCGCTGTCACGCCTGCGGTGCTCCAGGTGCCTGTGCTCAGGTCATCGCGCCATTCGACGGCGAAGGTCAGCTCATTGAGCGCGATGACATTGCGCGTGTAGA
Organism: Verrucomicrobiaceae bacterium; assembly: GCA_019694165.1. Classification (GTDB taxonomy): domain Bacteria; phylum Verrucomicrobiota; class Verrucomicrobiia; order Verrucomicrobiales; family Verrucomicrobiaceae; genus JAIBCL01. The sequence continues at coordinate 48,798 of JAIBCL010000035.1, forward strand.
AGAACTCGAAGAACCCGCCGCTGGGCGGACCGAGCGGTGTGTCTTCGGGTGAAGACGAGAGCGGATTCTTGCCAGTGGCGTATTCCATCAGGTTCGTGACGCCGTCGCCATCGGGGTCGGCGTTGTCCGCGGACTCCGGCGAGCCTGCGCCGAAGTAAGCGTCCTTCCATTCGGCGAGATTGGCGGGCGCGTTGACTGAGGTGAGGGTGAGATTGCCGGCATTGTAGGTGCGGCTCAGGAATGTGCCGGGCGCGCTGAATGTGGCGAAGGTGCCGCTGTGCGAAGGATAGGTGAGCACGGCGTAAGTGGCGCCGAGCGGCGGCACGTAGCTGTTGCGCAAAGACACATTGAGCGCACCGCCAAGCGTGACAGCGCCGTGGAAATTCACCTGGTCAAACTCCGTGCCGGCTGCGGTGCCGCCAATGTCGAGATTCAGGCGGCCTGTGGAGCCTTGCGTGAAATCCCAGTCGAGGTCCCACATGCCGACAGGGGAGCCGACCGTCACCGTGCCGTCGTTGGTGAAGTAATTGCCGGCGGCGTAGTTGGTGAACGCCACGCCACCGGGAATGAACTCTCCTCCCGTACGGTTGTTGAAGTAGCAGAAGGCGTAGCCGCGCACATAGCCGCCGCCTTCCGCCGTTACCGTGCCGTAGTTGTCGATCACTGCGGACTGTGAGAGAAAACGGCCGCCGTTGCCGGAGAGGAAGACATTGGTGGACGGGGCAATCTTGATCACTCCGTTCCATGTGCCGCCTGTCCAATCCCATCGCCCGCCCGCCAACGCGCCGGTGCCGTCGGCATGACCGGTGAGATTTCCGCCGTCGATGATGACATGACCGCCGAGCGACAGTGTCTCGCCGCGCAGCACGGTGGTGCCGTCGCTGAGATGAATGTCGGAGAGGCCCATCATGAGGCCGCCGGCGTTGAGGTCGAGTTCCCCGCCGTCAAAGGTCAGCGAGCCTGAGTTTGAGACGATCTTGTATGTATTGACGAACGTCCATGAGTTCAGATGCGTCACCCCGGAGCCGCCGGTCTTGATGATGGCGCCGGCGTTGTTGAAGACATGGCCGGCGTTGTAGTTCTGAAACGGAGTTCCATCACGCAGGAAATTGTACACCCCGCTGGCGAGATTGTTGACGGTGCAGCCACCGGCGTAGCCGAGCAGGCGGTCGCAGTCCCAGTTGATGGTGCCGGCGTTATTAACCACGGTGCCGTAAGCGCCCAACGCGACAGCATGACCGTCGCCGCCCGTTAGATCGAGCACCGATCCTAACGGCACGTTGAGCGTGCCATTGATAGAACCGTCCCAGCACACGAGGCGGCCGGTGAATGACATGGCGGGTGCGCAGTTGAGACTGCCGCCCACCATTCTGACAGTCGTGCCTGCGACGATGGTGAAGGGCGCGTTGGCAAGGATGTTGCCGTTGAACCGGATCAGCGCCGGGCCGGAAAACGTCGATCCGGCGTTGACGTTCACATCAGCCTCCAAAGCGAGAGCGCCGGTGTCGCAGCGAATGACGCCGGTGTTGTTGTAGAGCCACGAGTTGAGGGACGTGGTGCCCGCGCCGCCGGTTTTGACGAGCAGCCCGGCGTTGTTGAAGACGTTGCCGCCGTTGAAGTTTTGGAAGGGACTGCCATCGCGCAGGAGGTTGTACACGCCGGTGGCAAGGTTGTTGACGGAGCAATTGCCGCCGTAGCCGAGCAAACGGTCGTTGTCCCAGTTGATGGTGCCGGCGTTGTTGATCGTCGTGCCGCCCGCTCCCAGGTTGATGCCGTGACCGGGGCCGCCGGCGATGTCGAGCACCGATCCCGACGGCACGGTGAACGTGCCATTGATGGAGCCGTCCCAGCAGACGAGGTGGCCGCTGAACGAAGCGGAGACGGGCGCGCCGTTGAGATTGCCACCCGCCATTCTCACATCCGTGCCTGAGGCGATGGTGAATGTCGCGTTGGCAAAGATGTTGCCATTGAACCGGATTGGAGACGGGCCATTGAGCAGCGATCCAGCGTTGAGATTCACATCAGCCTCGAGCGCCAAGGTGCCGGCCTCGCAACGCACCGTCCCGGTGTTGTTGTAAAGCCACGAGTTCAGGGAAGTGGTGCCGCCACCGGCTTTCTTGACGAGCAGGCCGGCGTTGTTGAAGACGTGGCCGCCGTTGAAGTTTTGGAACGGACTGCCATCGCGCAGGAGATTGTACACCCCGCTGGCGAGATTGTTGACCACGCAGCCGCCGCCGTAGCCGAGCAGGCGGTCGTTGTCCCAGTTGATGGTGCCGGCGTTGTTGATCGTCGTGCCGCCCGCTCCCAGGTTGATGCCGTGTCCGCTGCCGCCAGCGATGTCGAGCACCGATCCAGTCGGGACCGTGAGCGTGCCGTTGATGCTGCCGTCAATGCAGACCAACTCACCGCTGAAGGACATGCCGACGGCGCAGTTCAACTCGCCGCCGACCATCCTCAAATCCGTACCCGCGGCGATGGTGAAGGGCGCGTTGGCGTTGATGGCGGAGTTGAAGCGGATCGCAGCCGAGCCGGTGAAGAGCGAGCCGGCGTTGATGTTCGTGGTGCTCTCAAACCAAAGCGCACCAGCGTCGCAGCGCACGGTGCCGGTGTTGTTGAATGTCCACTCATGGACGCTCGACAGATTCGCCCCGCCCGTGCGCGCGAATGTGCCGGCGTTGTTGAAGACGTTGCCGCCGTTGTAGTTCTCAAACGGCGCGCCATCGACCGTGAGGTTCCAGTTGGCGCCCGCGAGATTGTTCACGACGCAATTTCCGCCGGTGCCGCGCAGGAAGCCGCCGGGTCCGCCGCTCCAGCTCACCGTGCCCGCGTTGTTGATCACCGCGCCGCCCCCCATGTCCTTGATGGTAGCGCCGGTGAGATTGAGCACCGATGGCGGCGGAATCGTGAGCGTGCCATTCACATAACCCGCAGTCCATTCCAGCGTGCCGTTCACAAGCGCGGTGGCCGTGGAATTCAGCGCTCCGCCGACGAGCACCACGCTCGTCGTTTGCTCGATCGTGACGGCCGAGTTGAGGTTGACGTCGCCGTTGAATTTGATCTGTCCCGCGCCCCTGAGCAGGGTGCCGGCGTTGAGATTCAAAGTCGTGTCGAACTGCAGAGCCGAGACGTTGCACCGTATCGTGCCCGTGTTGTTGAAGGACCACGCATGAAAACTCACCGGGTTCGCGCCGCCGGTGCGAGCGAAGGTGCCGGCGTTGTTGAAGACATTGCCGCCGTTGTAGTTCTCAAACGGAGTGCCGTCGGTGGTGAGGTTATATGTCGCGCCCGCGAGATTGTTCACGGTGCAATTGCCACCGGTGCCGCGCACGAGACCGTCACTCCAGTTCACGGTGCCCGCGTTGTTGATCACCGTGCCGCCGTTCATCTCCTTGAACGCCGCGGTGGTCATATTCAGGATCGAACCGGATGGAATGTTCAGCACGCCGCCAAAGTAGCCGGCCTGCCACTCAAGAGTGCCGGTGATCGCCGCGCCACCAACGGGCATGCCCGTGAGGCTGCCGCCGGTGAGCCTGACGACGGCCCCTGGCTGGATCGTGAAATCCGCGTACGTCAGCTCGGTGCCGTTCAGAATGATCGGCGCCGTGCCGGCAAAGGAAGTGCCGGCATTGAGAGTGGCCAGCCCGTCGAATTGCAGCATGCCGGCATCGCAGCGGATCACGCCGCTGTTGTTGAAGGTCCACTCATGAATGTTCGAGCTGCCCGTGCCGCCGGTGCGGATGAAGGTGCCGGCGTTGTTGAAGACGTTGCCGCCGTTGTAGTTCTCGAAGGGCGAACCATCGGAGGCGATTTCGAAGGTGGCGCCGGCCATGTTGTTCATGGTGCAGCCCCCTCCAGTGCCGCGCAGGAAGCCGGTCGAGCCGCCGGTCCATCTGATATAGCCGGAATTTTCAACCACCGTGCCGTTCGCCCACATGTCCTTGATACCCGGTCCTTGAATCGCGAGCGTGGCTCCAGCTTGATTGATCCAGTTGCCGAAGATGCCGGCGTTGCTCCAGATGGATATTCCGTTCGTTGTCAGGGTGCCGGACGGCCCCGGCCCATTGGTGAAGCTCAATCTGCCACTGAGCAGCCTCATCCCGTAAACCGTGCGGCTGATGGACGACAAGACTTCGTCGCCGTTGTCGATGACGGCGATGTCGTTCACGTCCGGCACGCCGACGGGGAACCAGTTCTCCGGCGTGCCCCAGAAGTGGCTGTCATTGTTTGGATCGCCGTCGCGGAACGTCGCGCCAGTCCAGGTGTAGATCGTGTGATAATCGACGGTCACGTTCGAGTCGTTCTGCGTCGCATTGCCCGCGTTGTCGATGGCCAGCGCGATGAAGGTGTAGGCACCGTTTCCGAGCGAACCGCCGGGCACGGGCAATGGGGAGGTACACACCCAGGTGTGGCTGCTGTTGTTGTACGAGCTGCTGAGATTTGCCTGATAAGGATCCTCCACCCAGCCACTGCCGGTCCAGTAAGTGTAGTCACTCACACGCCGGATGAAGAGCACCACGCGGGAGAGCGCCGTGGGGTCATTGGCAGTGCCGTTGAAGCCGTAGCTGATCGTGTCGATGATCGATCCATCCGCAGGTGCCACGACGGCGACTGTCGGCGGATCGCGATCGACGAAAAAGTTGAAGCTGTTCACGCCGGTGACGATCGGCGAAATATTGCCGGCTAGATCGACCGAATGCGCAAACACCAGATACTGGCCCGAACGAGCGTCACCGCCGGTCGGCAGGTTGTAATACGACCAGTAGCCTCCCGTCGAGACCGGCACGCGGATCGCGGTGGTGGTGGAAGTCCACGCGCTGCCATTCCAGAAGTCGCCATTCTGGTAAAGCGTGAGATCGACGTGGTCCACGCCGCCATTGTCCGCCGACGTGCCGCTGATATAAGCGAGCGACTGCACGGACGAGTTTGCAGTCGGATAAGTGATGGCCACGCTCGGCGGCGTGCTGTCCGCGATGGACCAGCCGATCGTGACCTCGCCGACATCGTTCGCCGTCGCACCATCGACGGCGACGAAGTACGTTGCGCCCGCAGTCGCGTTAAAGGTGATCTGCGAGTTTGCGCCATCGGCCGTGGCAACAGGCGGGAGGTTCAGATAGTTCCAAGAGTTCTCCGCGCCGCCGGAAAGATAGACCGCCATGACCGAGTGAAAATTCGTGCCGCCCGTGCCGACGACAGCGGTGCCGCCGGTCGCAGGCGTCCACTTGTACCAGATCGAGTGCGTGCCGCTGGTTCCAGCGCGATGCACGGGCTCGCCGCCTTCGTGAGTGGCGTTCACGTTGCTGCCTTGCATGGAACCGCTCGATCCGAGCAACTCCTGCGCCGCGCCGACGGAATCATTCGGCGGAATCAGATCGGCCACGAGCAGCCCGCGCCCGTGCGTGAAGGCCAGCACGCGGCGGCCCGCGCGGTGGAACTTCACGTCCATGACCGGGATGTTCGGCACGCCTTGCGCGGAGCCGTAGTGAAACCAGTCGGTGCCGCCGCCGGGCTGCTGCTCGCACTGCCAGAGGCCGCTGTCGGTGCCCACATAGATGATGTGCGGCTGGCCCGCGTCGATGGCGATGCCATTGCACGGGATGTCCGCGGGCAGATTGAGGTCGATCCACGTCGGCTGCGGATCGCGCGCATTCCCCGTCTTGAAGACGTGGCCCGGCGCCGTCGGTGTGCCTGCATTGAAACCGGACACCGCAGCGTAAAGAATCTGGTCATTCCGCGGATCGAAAGCCAGGCTCGTGATGTAGCGGTTCGGCAGCGTGTTGAGGGGATCGAGGTCCTTCCAGTTGTTACCGCCGTCGGCAGTGATCCGCACCTGCCCGCTGGCAGTTGCGTAGGCGTACACGTTTGCCGTCGCATCATTCTGAGACCAGGCAAGCGCGGAAATGCTGTCGTTGAAGAGGTTGGGCGCGCTGCCCGTAGTCATGTCCGGACCATTCGACCGCCACAGGTTCGTGACGGATGGATCTGCGGTGGAGAAGAACGTATCGCTACGCCACACATTGTTGGTGCCAGCGATCACGATGTTTTCATTGAACGGGTTGATCGCGATCCGCGCGATGAAAGGCGCCGCACTGCTCCTGTCACTGATGCCTGAGATCGCGAGCGAGGTCACCGGAGCCGAACCGTCGAGCGTCCTGGTGATGGTCAGATTCTGGCGGGTTATGCCCCAGTGCGTTGCTGGGGAGGTGGGAGAAATGATGCTTTCTCCGCCGTCGCCGTAGCCGATCCACTGCCAGTTCAAAAAGCCCGTGTGCCGCGAGGAGCCATTGTCCTGCGCGCCGGCCATGGCGATGGCCTTGTTGCTCGGATCGCTGGAGCCGTAGTAGAACTGGGTGATGTTGAGATTCGTGTTGCAGTTAGACCAGCTCGACATGCCGTCGTCGGTGTACCAAATGCCGCCATCATTGCCGATGATGAGACGCGAGTTCCCGCTCGTCCACGCCATCGCGTGCTGGTCGGCGTGAACCGGGCCGAACTCTTGCAGCGGATTCATCGAGAGCGTCCACACCGCCGAAGCACCGGGCCTGCCGTCGTATTTCCACATGTTCACCTCGCCGAAGTAGGCCACGCGCGAATCGCTCGGATCGACGATCAACTGGTGGGCGTACCAAAGATTCTTCGGCGTGAATGTCTGGTTCACGGGCTGATTCTGCGAATTCAAAACCTGGCGCACCACGGAAGGCGTGGGAATCTGCGTCCAGGTGATGTTCGCGGGATTGGCCGTGAGAGCGTTGGTCGTCTTCCACATGCCCAGCATGCCGCCGTCATTCACATTCACGGCGGTAAGCGGATTGGTCGCAGCATCGGTGCGATCTTGGATGCTGACATAGACCACGTTGGGATCAGTCGAGCACATGGCCATCTCGATGCGGCCGATGCCGCCGGGGAAGTTCGTCGTATTGTCCCACGGTCCGGTGAGCTTTGTCCAGTTGTCACCGCCATCCGTCGTGCGATACACGCCAGAGGTATTGTCGGCAGCCGGACTGCCGCTGAGATTGCCGAAATTTGTGCTCAAGGCCGCGAACTGATTGTTGTAATTCCCTGGGTCCACTTCCAAGTCGCTCGCCTCGACGCTGGTCGAAGAAACAACCGGCAGTACCTTCGTCCACGAGTCACCGCCATTGATCGAGCGATAGACACCGAAGGGCTGCACACCAGGTGCGCCCCCGCCTTTCTGCCCCGGTGGTGCGGCCGTGGTGGCCATCAGCTTTTGTGGATCCGTCGGATGCACGCGAATCTCGCTGAAGCTCATCCCGCGGAATGTGCTCTCCGCCTTCAGCGTCCACGACGCACCGCCATTGATCGAAACCAAAACGCCGCGCCCTGGATACGAAGTGGACAAGACTGACTCGCCCGTGCCCGCGTAGATCACCTGCCCATTCGACGGCGCGATGGCCAGCGCGCCGATGGTCAGCGTCTCCACCCCGTCCATCTTCGGCGACCACGAGCCGCCAGCGTTCGACGTCTCCCACACGCCGCCGAAGGCCGTGCCTGCGAACCAGTGATTGCCGTTCGACGGATCGACCGCCAGCGACGTGATGCGCCCCGTCACGTTCGACGCCGGCACCGTCTGACCCGAATTGATCGGCTCAGGTCCTGCGAAAATCCAGCTGTTGATCACGCCCGGATGTCCCCATGTCGGTGCGCCCGGCGCATAGCCCGCCTTGCGTGCCTTCATCGCGGCCAAGGTCTGTTGGTTCGCATTCGACATCGCATCCGCCGGAATGTAGCCCAGCGGAAAGAAGCGCTGGTCCAGGAACCACTCCGCGCGTTGCTCCAGCTCTTCCCCGTCATCTTCCTCCTCTTCGTCCCCCGGATCCTCGGGCGGGTCTCCCGGGTCTCCAGTGATGATCGGAACATCCGCCCGAGCCCGACCGGGGATCGAAGCGGTTCCACCAAAGGCGAGCAGGGCGATGATGACGGACGCGGAAGCGAAGCGGGTTTTCATAAGCAGCAAATGTCAGGGGGCAGTTTTCACGGGGTGAAAGCGACACATGGAAAAGGCTCATTTTTGAACCGTGCCGGGAAATACCAGGGATACAACCATCCCGCCCCGGCGGAGTGAGGCAGACTTGATGTGATCGACGTTTTCATCGTCTGCTTGGGCAGTGAACGCATGGTTTCATCAGTCCTCTCCGCGGAAGCCGGGAAATGTTTCATTTCTCCTGGAAAAAAGCTCCTCACCCGGAAAGTTTGGTGGTGCTCATGCCACACGATCCCCCTCCAGACCACCCGGCAGGGACGCCGAAGAAATCCGGATTCCCCACCACGAGCTGGACGCTGGTGAAGCGCATCCAGCGAGGCGCGCCGGAGGATGCGCAGCGCGCGCTGGAGGAGGTGTGCCGCGCCTACTGGTATCCCGTTTACTCATGGCTGCGCCGCAACGGCCAGGCGCAGCATGACGCGGAGGACCTCACGCAGGCGTTTTTCATGAAGCTGATCGAGGACCAGTCCATCAATCGCGCGCAGATGGAGCGCGGACGTCTGCGCGCCTTCCTCCTCGGCGTGCTGAAGCGCACGCTGTCAGATCACTACCACCGGCAGCACGCCCTGAAGCGTGGCGGCGCGGCACAGGTGATCTCGTTCGAGGATCAGGATGCCGAGGCGCGCTACAAGCTCGAACCGGCCGACCCGCGCAGTCCGGACGCCATTTTCGACCGCGCCTGGGCGCGGCGCGTGCTGGAATCCGCCGAGGCGAAATTGGGCGAGGAATGCACTGTGGCAGGAGATGGTGAGGTGTTTGATTCTCTGCGCGAGTTTCTGCCGCTTGGCGACAATGCCACGCCGTACCGCAAGGTCGCCGAAAAGCTGAAGATCGAGGAAGGCACCCTGCGGCTGCAAATCCACCGCATGAGAAAGCGCTACCGGAAGCACATCGAGGACGAGATCGCGCAGACCGTCAGCGATCCCGCCGAGCAAAAAGCCGAGCTGGAGCACTTGATGGCTGCGTTGGGGCGCTGATCAGCGGAATTCCCGAATGCGCACGTTTCGGTAGAATGCCTCGCCAGTCCAGTCTTGTAGGGCAACGCGCCCCTTCTTCACATTCACAAATCCTTTGCCGATCTGCGCCGTCTCCAGTCCATCGAGCACAGACGGATCAGCAAGATCGTAGCTGCACACGAGCTTGTCATTGATCCACTGCTGCACCTTCGTCCCCTGCACGAGCAGCCGCGCCGTGTTCCATTCGCCGGCTGGTCGCGCGGCCGACTGCGATGGAGGTTTCACATTGAAGGCAGCGCCGCAGTGTTTCGAGGGCGGAGCCGGAATGTTCTCGTCCATCAAGTTGAACTCCACCGCATGGAGTGGATGATCGACCATGCCGTCCTCGGCTACGCGGTAGAAAATGCCGCCATTGCCCTGCGGATTGACGCGCCAGTCGAGCGTCAGATCGAAGTCGCCAAACTCTTCGCGCGTCAGCACTGCCGAATATCCCTTTCCTGTCATCGCGCCATCGACCACGCGCCAGCCGCCGGGCGGAGACGAGCCGTCCAGCGCGAGCCAGCCCTCGAGTGACTTGCCGTCGAACAGCGGACGGAAGCCATCTCCTGCTGGCGAACTACGAATCTCGCGAACGGTGGCCTTGTGCACGATCATGCCTACATCCAGCGTGCCGACGCCGACATGGCTCGCGTTGTTCAGCTTAAATACGCCCACCGGATCGGAGAGACGCTTTAAGTCGCCGCCGTACCGAGCGATCTCACTGCCATCTACGAAGGCGCGCAGGGAGTCTCTGCGGACTTCGACCAAGGATCGATGGCGATCACCTGGTTTGAGTCTGTTAAGGACGCCAATGCCTTCTGTGCGCGGCCCATTGCCAGGTTCCACGCCGTCAAGAGCCGGCCCGAACGCGGGTGGCGGCAGCAATCGCCAGTCCAGCCAATGATCAGGCACGGCAAGCACCTGCATTACATAGCCTGACGCCCCGTCTTCCACGGTGAACTCTATTTCGTAGTCGTATTCGGCCGGAGGGGCATATGGAAACTCGAGACGACCCGCCGTCCTCGCACGTTGTGAACGCACGCCGCCTTCCGTCGCGACTTTCCACTCGCTGTTGATGGCATCACGCTTCACGTCCACCAGCGAAAGAAGGTCGATGACCCTCGCGCCGGCTGTGGCACTCAACGGCTTGTCCAGCGGCACATACTCGACATGGCGGAACCAGCCGTTCTTGTTTGCCACAATCATCACGCTGCCCGGTGCACTGAGCGTCGAGTCGCGGATCGTCTCCAGCACGTCGCCATCGAGCGACACCGTCAACGCATCGCCCACCGCGCGCAGTTCCAACCGCGCCCAGTCGTCAGGGCCGTAAGCGCGAGGCAACGGCCAGGCTTTGATCGCCCGTCCCTTGCCGTGCTCGGAAACCGACAGATCAAGCATGCCGCCATAAAGCTGAAGCCGATAAAAGTCACCGGGGCCTTCGGTCCAATTGTAGCGCAGACGCAGTTGAGCGTATTCCGCATCGGGATTCACGCGAACCTCCGCCCGGAGAATTGAATCGCGGCTGCGTGGCTGGGCCCAGTTCAGCATTCCCTTGTCAGTTTCGTCGCCGAGGACCACTGCGCCATTCTCCCACCGCACCGCTTTCTCTTTCGGAATCTTATCCGGCGCATCCCAAAGCCTGATCGCGCGGGCCTCGGGCGCAGGCACGTTTTCAGTGATCACTTCGTTTGGCCCATCACCCAGAATCTTGAGGGCGATGTCCTTGATCTTCCCTCCTCCTTCCGTCTCGCTCGGGGCGACGAGGGCGATGTCTCCGATTCCGGCAGCAACCTCGTCGCGCACCTCCATGAGCTTCGCTCCGTCGCCCATGATGGTGATGAGATTCCCCTGAATGGAAACTTCAAGATGGAGCGCACCATCTTTTGCCTGCGCGAGGTCGAGCGGCACTTTGCCCAGATCGGTGTCCTCGCGCTTTGATGAGACAAGGTGCTTGACCCTTCGCAAGGTCAGCCACTCACGGTGGACGTCCAGGAAGAATTCAAGATCGCCTCCTGTATGCAGCACTGCAGCGACGGGCCGTCCATTCATGGGAGGCCGGACCGTCGCCCGGAACGCCATGTCGTGCACCTTGCCATTTCCGCCTGCCAGCCGGCAGAGATAGAGGCGCTCTGGTGTGACGGTCAGCCATCCGTCCTTCAACTCCAGGCCCTTGATTCCGGAGCGTGCCACCGCCTCTGGCGTATCGAGGAGCTTGATCCATTCGTTGCGCGGAAGCGATGACGACGAGAGGGCGGGTGTATTCGTCTTGATCTTTTCCCGCGCCGGCAGCGACGCGTGCCCGTGTCGGTGCCCGAGAATAAACCATCCGCCCACGCCGACTACGACCATCGCGACCACCGCAGCCGAGATCAGTTTGGGCCTTCCGAGATGACTTCCCTGCTTCAAGGCAGCGGATGGATTCGCCGGAGCCGCGCTGCCGGTTGCCACTGCATCCAGTTCGCGTCGAAACTCCGCCGTGCTTTGAAAGCGTTCGGCCGGATCTGTCTCCAGCGCTTTGCAAATCAACGCATCGAAGCGCGTGCCGAGTTCCGGCCGACAGCGCGAAGGAAGCTTGAACATCACCCGCGGCACGTCACCCGTGAGCATCTGGTAGAGCATCACGCCGAGCGAGTAGATGTCCGCGCGATGATCGACCATGGCGCCCGGCGTCAGTTGCTCCGGTGCGGCAAACTCCTGCGTGCCCATCGCCACGTTCGTGCGCGTGATGCCGCTTTGCATCGAGTGGCCGGTAATCTTCGCCAGACCAAAGTCAGCCACCTTGATCCGGCCCTCGCCATCGATCAGCACGTTCGCCGGCTTGATGTCGCGATGGATCACACCCCGGCTGTGAGCGTAGTCGAGAGCCTCGCACAGAGCCTTTGTGATGCGCACAGCCTCACCCACAGGCAGCGGACCTTCGCTCTCGATGCGGCGCGCCACATCGGTGCCATCGATGAACTCCATCACAAAATAGAGCAATCCGCCGCTCGTCTCGCCAAAGTCATGCACGGCCACGATGCCTGGATGGGACAGTTTCGCCATCGTCTCCGCCTCGTGCTGAAAGCGCTCGCGAAAATTCAGCGCATCATCCGACACCTCCGGCGGCAGCACTTTGATCGCCACCAGTCTCCGCAATGACTTCTGCCGCGCCTGATAAACCGCGCCCATCCCGCCGCGACCGACGATTTCCAGCACCTCATACTGCGGCAGCATCGCCTGAAGCTCTTCCACGGGCGGTGGCTGCCAGACACCCGGCGCTCCCGCGCGTGGACTTCCCATGGGACGCGCGTCAGAGGTCTTCTGGTCATCCGGAAGCATGGTCCCGATTCTGCGCACCGATCAGGCGAGGCGCAAGGGCATTCAAGAGTGGTGCAACCCCGCCCGGCTGCCTGCCATGCACTCGAGAATGCATGGCGTATTCGATGCGAAAGCCATCCGCCGCATCCAGGACGGCTCCATCAATGTGAAGCCGCTGCTCAGCGCCGTCGCAAAACTCGAAGACGGCGCCAGATGGTTCCAGCGGCTTTACGACAACAAGGAAGGCCTTCTCATAGTCGTGCTCACTCCCTGAGAGCCTGTCCGGTAAAAGAATCGAGATACCGCACTGACACCCACAGGTGTCGGGGCAAACCGTTGTCGTCCCCCTCGCCCCAGCCCTTTCGGTTCGCGGCGCTTCGCTAGCCCGCCCAGTGGCAGACGGAACAGAACGAACTGCCGCTCGACCTGCAATGTCCGCTTTTCCTTGGCGCGGTAGCGCCATCACCTCCCTCTCCCTTGGGGAGAGGGCTGGGGTGACGGGGTGGATTTCTCGAAGTTCGAGCGCATTGCCGGATAGGCTCTGAGAGGCTCCCTATCTTCCAGCCCTCATGCACCTTGGAATGCCCGAATTCACCCGAATTCCCCGACTGATTGGAGCGAATCTTTGGTCACATGGCGCGATTATCGGGCAAAGGATGCCGTTTCTTCAGCCGTGGAATACGATTTTTCTGATAATGAATCCGATCTTGCGGCTGAAGAATCGGTTATTTCAGCTCGATTGCTCGATTCTTTCTCCCCTTGTTTCGATTCTTCCGGCTCTAAAAGCGATTTGTTCGGCTGAAAACCGGAGTGTTGCAGGTCAGGAATCGCATTAAATGGCAGGTAAATCGCTCTCTTCTGTCGCATAATCGCGATCCAGGGGCGGGGAATCGCGCTGTTTGAGGTCGAAATCGAGCTGCCGGGCGGCGGAAAGACATGCCGTCACCCCACATTCGCGAGCTGAGGCCCCGAAGTCGGGGTGCCTCAGGCCCGCATTTCGGCTTTCAGGCATCGAACGGCCGGGAGAAGCGCCGGATCGGGAGGTTCCCGTCTATCCCTCTGCCCCGGTTGCCGCAGGAAGAACGGCCGCATAGAGGCTTCCGATCCTGCCCGTCCGGGTCTCCACGACCCGGACTTTGCCCTTGCGGACCATGCTCTTGATCCAGCTTTTGACCGTGTCCTTGTCCACGCAACCGTGCGGCGCGCAGTAGGTGGCACGGCGCAGATTGTCCAGGATGAACCCCGCCGCCGACATGGTGGCGAGGGCTTCCGTCAGCCGCTCCTCGTTGGGTTTGAGCGGGGAGGCCGGGGTGGCAGGAGCCGAAGGCACACCGGGCGCAGCCGCCGCCTGGGCCACGAGTCCCGTGGCCGATACCAATCCCCCCGGGACGCCCGCGCTGCTCACCCCCATGTTCTGATACTCCACCACCAACGCCTTCACCCGCTTCACCATCTCCAGATCCGCCGCCAGCCTGGCTTCAAGCTGCGTCAGGCCCTCAACAGACAAATCGGAAAGGTTCATGGGAAACGATTAAATCCAAAACTTCGATTTATCGAACAAAATCGCATCGAAGGCCATTTGGCCATCTGAAATTGCTACTCTTGGATGGGCGCAGAGATTTCGTTCAGATGCTCTCGGTAAGCTTCTCTGCTTCCGCCCTCCCTCACCGCCTCGCCCGCCATTTTTATGGCGATTCGCTTCATTGGCACTCGCAAACCCACGCCTGGGTTTCTCTTACCCTACGTTTGCTACCTTCGACAGGCAGACTGAATGTAAGCGTCACCTCAAGCGCCATGTGAACGAGCTATGAAAGGCGATCCCATTGGGTCATAGCAGAGGCTATGACCCACAGTGACAAGACGGAGGCACCCCCGAACATCCTCAAGCGTGGCGCGCGGC
>JAIBCL010000036.1 GCA_019694165.1 Verrucomicrobiaceae bacterium
TTGCCCTTGTATTGCACGCCGCAGTCCGTGGTGCTCGTCACGTAGTTCGATCCCGTGCGCAGCTCGAAGTAAGTCGAGCCCGTGACCGTCCACGCATTCGTCGAACCCGTGCTGCCCGTCCACGGCTTCACCGCTGTCGTGCCCATCGTCTCGGTGAAGACCGTGCTCGTCACCGGCGTGCCGCTGCCGGCCACATACGACAAGGTCGCGCTGCTGATGCTGCCGTCATCCGTGATCGTGCTCGTCACCTTCACCGCATCCGCCGCCGTGGGTGCGAGCGGCGTGCGCGTGGTGTTCGCGATGGTCGGATACACCTTGCCCGAAATCGTCGCTGAAGCCGTGAGCGTGTGCCCACTGAGCCCTGCATAGCTCGACGCAAAGCGCACCGCACGAGGCAGCGCATTCGTCATCGGCAGCGTGTCGCCGATGGCGTTCACGATGCCCGCATTCGTCACCGGATTGATGTATTCCCACACCACGCTGCCCGTGCTCGTCACCTCCACGAGATAACCCTGCGCCGTCGCACAGATGAGCGTGTTGCCATTCGGCAGACGTTGCGCGCTCGACCCGAGATGACTGAAGAGCGTCAGATTGCTCACCGACGCGTAGTTCCACGTGATCTGCTTCGACATCGACTGGTTCGCCTTCATCGAGTCCTTGTCGAAGGTCCAGGTGTTGTAGCCCGCCGTCGGTGGATTCACATACGCGCCCGTGTCCGTGCCGCTGGAGTTCAGATACGGATTGATCTCCAGCACATACGACTGCGGCGTGCGCTGGTAGAGATACTGGTTGTTGCTGAACACGAGCAGGTGCCCCGCGCCCGGCAGACCGCTCGCGATCCACTGCGCGTTCGAGCTGCCGCCCATCTGCTTGTTGCCCGTGGATGACGTTTCCCAGTTCGTGCCGATCGACGGCGCGCTCCCCTGCGCATACCGCGCCGGATCGCCGAAGCGATACAGGAAATCGCCCGCCGCCGAGGCCGCGAGCGCGATGCTCGATGCCGCATTGCCCGCGATGAAGGTGTTGCCGTGATCAATGACGTAGCACTCGCCCTGGCGCGAGTTCACCACGATCTGATCGAGCGACTGGTTGTAGTCGATGGAGTTGCAGTCCATCCAGTTGCTCCGCAAAGGCCGGCCCGGCAGGTTCAAATGGATGCGGCCAGGATAAGTCGCGATCGTTTTGCCTGAGCCGACATAGTTCGCCTTCGACGCATCCACATCCTGGATGCCGTGGTCCCAGAACGACCACTCCCACACCACGTTCCCGCTCATGTCCACCTCCACCACCGTGTCCACCTGCGCGCCATCATACGGTGCATCCGCCGGATCGCAGCCCGCCGCGATGCACTGCGCCGCAGTCACATCTTTGTTCGCCAGATAGAGTGTCGCATACGCGCCGAGCTTCGGATCGTAGATACGCTTGAAGTCGCCATGCGGATGATAAGCCGCGCGCGTCTCGTAATGCGACCACACCGTCGCACCGCTCCAGTCCAGCTCCTTCAAGCCTGTCTGCCCGCTGCCATTCGTCGCCCAGTCGAGCACATGCCCATTGTCGAGGAAGCGCGGGTCCGTGCCTGTCGCCCACGAATGCGCCACACGCCCCTGCATGTCGATGAGGTAACAATTCCCCTGCGCGCCGAAGAATGTGAAACCATTGAACGCGTTCGTCGCATCCCAGTATTGCAGCTCCGTTGCGCGTTGCAGCGCCTGATAGCCGCTCGTGCCCGCATACGGATTCGCCACCGTCGTGCGGCCCGCGATGGTCGCGCCCGGAGTCAGCGTGCGACCAACCAGCGCGGGATCAGTCGCCTTGTAACGATACGCGCGGAAGATCGAGTTCACCATCGCCAGCCGGTCGCCGATCACGCTCACGATGCCGCCGCTCGTCACTGGCACGATGTAATCCCACACCGTGTCGCCCGAGGGCGTCACCTCCATGATGTAGCCTTCCGTGTCCGCGCAGATCAGCGTATTGCCATTACTCAACCGCTGCGCGCTGCATCCGATCTGGCTGAACAACGTCAGCGGACTCTTCGCCGAGAAGTTATACACCACCTGCTTCGAGATCTGCCGCGCCGGCTTCTCCATCACCGCCGGAAACGTCACCGTGTTGTAGCCCGCGACCGGCGGATTCACATACGCGCCCGTGTCCACGCCGCTCGCGTTCAGATACGGATTGATCTCCACCACATACGACTGCGACGTGTGCTCCGAGAGATACTCCGCGTTGTTGAAGATCAAAAAATGCCCCGCGCCCGGCAGCCCGCTCGCGATCCACTGAATGTCATGCGCGCCACCAAGCTGCTTGTGCCCCTGCGTCGATTGCGTCCAGTCCTCCAGGATCGCCGGCTTGTCCCCTTGCGCATACCGCGCCGGATCGCCGAAGCGATACAGGAAATCGCCCGTGCTCGTCGCCGCCAGCGCGATGCTCGACGCCGGATTGCCCGCCACGAACGTGTTCCCGTGATCGATCACATAAAACTCGCCCTGCACCGAGTTGATCACGATCTGATCGAGCAATTGGTTGTAGTCCAGCGAGTTGCAGTGCAGCCAGTCCGCCTTCAGCGTATGACCATCCAGATTGATGTTCAGCTTGTTCGGGAAGTTCGCCACCGTGTTGCCCGCGCCCACATAGTTCGGCTTCGCCGCATCGATGTCCTGCACGATGTGATCGAAGAAGCACCACTCCCACACGATCGTGCCGCTCGCATCCACCTCCACGATCGCATCGAGCTGCGCCCCCGTGGAAGGCGTCTTCGCCGGATCAGACCCCGCCGCCACGAGCTGCGCATATGTGAAGTCCTTGTTCGCGATGTAGAGCGTCGTGTAGGCGTTCAGCTTCGGATTGAAGATCCGCGTGAAGTCATGATGTGGATGATACGTCGAGCGCGACTCCAGATACGTCCACACCGTCGTCCCCTCCCAGTTCACCTCCTTGAACCCGCTGAACCCGCTCGGATCATTCGTGTTCGTATCCAGCACCCCGCCATTCGACAGTAGATGCGGATTGTTCCCCACCGGCCACGTGTGAACCACCTTCCCCTGCATATCCAAAAGGTAAGTCGTCCCGCTCACCCCAAAGAAGTTGTAACCATTGTCCGCCCGCGTGGAGTCCCAGTATTGCAGCTCCGTCGGCCGCTGAAGAGCATCATAACCTAAGCCCGTGGTCACCCCGAAACCGAGGACGACCGAGACCATCGAAAAGAAAAACGAGAGCGTTTTCATGCCACTCGTTCGGCCCGTCACGTCAACGAAACTTCACGCCCCAAGGCGTGATTTGTCGAGATAACGTCAAGGTGACAATCCACGCAGCCCGCATCGCAAGATCGGGCGGATTGGACATGCCTGACTCGCCATCATTTCATCGGCCGTCCCGCCACGATGGGGCACTCGACGACCTTTCCCTTCGGAGTTCAACGTCATCCCGTGAGCACCCCCGTCTTCGAATCGACTGTGAATGCCATCACACCATGACCGAGTCCGCTGCGTCGCTTCGTCAGGTCATAGATTTGCGCCGGTGCATCCGTCGGACGCGAATCCTCCGCAAGAGGTGTGGAAGTCGCATGATACACCTGCACCTCCGAGCCCCCGTCCTTCATTTGCTTCGGCAGCCCCGCGATGATCTCCGCATGACCGTTGGCTCGCTCCGTTTGGTGATCCCACGACACCATATGACCAGGTCGCAAATCCGAAGCCCGCGGCACCGCCTCCCAACCACCGAACTTCAGCGTCGTCAGCCGGGTGAAGAACTTCTGATAGCTCGGCGGGGTCGGAATGCGGCCCTTTGCGATCTTCATCTCGCGAAGGATCGTCTCAAACGCCACCGGAGCCACATGCCGGATCGCAAACGACACAAAGCGCACGCAATCATACTTGTAGCTCCCCGCCTCGCGATCCAGCTTCGTCTAGTGCTGGTAGAGCGTGGTCTTCATGCAGGTGAACTCCTTCACAGCCTCATGAAACAACGGCCCGGCAGGCGAGTCCTGCGCGACGGATGCCAGCGGCATCCACCCGACGGCGACGAAGATAAGAGCTTTCGTCATGGAAGCCATGGAACGAACAAGAGATCGCCTTGTCGCACGCCACTCGTGAGGTAGTTGCAAAACCTCTTGCATCCCATGCTCCTGCCATTCCTTGCGTCAACGGACGGGCGAATGGGGAGCAGGGGAGTGATTCCAAAATTTCCGACTTCGCATTCGGAGGTTTTGCAACTGCCTCTCGTGCGTCTCAGCACCGACGTGCAGGCACGCGTAGCGTTCGTCGCCGCTAGTCGCAGTATTCACTTCGACTTCTTCGAGCCGTTGTTGATGTATTCCTCGCGCGTGACGATGCCGTCCTTGTTCACGTCGAATTTGTCGAAGCGCTTGTTCGCTCCGTCGGGATCGGACTGGTGCGTGGTGTAGTATTCGCGCGTGAGCTTGCCGGTCTTGTCTTTGTCGAGACGATCGAACTTCGCCGCGCGCTCAGCGTCTTCGGCGTTGGCGGGCGGAGTTTCGGTGGCAGTGGTCTTCGCTGCGGGCTTCGGTTCACGAGTGGATGGTTCGTCGCCTTGATCGAGAGCAACCTTCTTTTTCTTCTGCTTCTTTGAGCCACGGCCATCGCCTTCGCCTTTGAAGCCCGCGCTCGGATTGAGTTCGGCAAGCACGGCACTGAGGCGCTGGCGCGCAGCGACGGAGGCTTCGTCCTTGGCATCGGCAGCGACCGCGATCTCTTCAAACGGCGCGTTCTTCATGTCGAAGAGCTGGCCTTCCTCGTTCATCTTCCAGCCAGCCTCGCGCACATGCCAGTGACCACCGAGTTGAGTGAAGGCCCACTTGCGTGGCGAGTCGGTGCCGCCCTTGAGTTGGGAGACAAGGCTCTTGCCATCAATGATGCGATCCTTCGGCAAAGGCGCGTCTGCGATCTCGGCGAAGGTAGGGAGCAGATCGGAGGCATCGGAGAGGTTCTCGTTGAGCTTGTTTGCGGGTGTCACGCCGGGCCAGCTCACGATGAGTGGCACGAGTCCGCCGCCTTCTTCCATGCTGCCCTTTTGCCCGATCAAACGACGACCGCCGATGGTCGCACGATCCGCGTTGGCCTTGCCCGTGCCATTGTCGCCCATGAAGAAGATGACCGTGTTCTCGCGCAGCTTCAGGCGATCCAGCTCCGCGAGGAGATTGCCCACGAGCTTGTCCATGTAGTTGATGTTGTCTTCGTAGAGCTTCGCGAACCGCGTCGCGGCATCCGCGTTCAAATCAGGTGGCGCACTGTCCGGCGTGGGTAGGATTTGGCCATGCACCGGCGAGAGCGAGTAGTAGAGGAAGAATGGCTTGCTCTGGTGCTTGCGCAGGAACGCGAAGGCATCGCCCTGCATCAAGTCCGGCATGTATTCGGTGTCCGACATCGAGAACTTCTTGTCGTCGATGTTGTAAGGCCCCGGATTCGCACGCACGCCGCCTTCACCCTCTTTGTCGCCACTGAGTTGATACTTCTGCACCCAGTTCGCCGCCGCTGTCTTGTTCCAATAGATGCCACTGCCCTTGAAGCTCAGCATGTGATCGAAACCCCACTGCGCCGCATCGCCTGAGGGCAGAATCTGTCCCCACTTGCCGATCATCGCCGACGTGTAGCCCGCCTTCTTCAACACCGCCGGAGCCATCACCTCCGCGTTCTTGCCCTCACGAATGATCGTGCCACAGGCATCCTGCGTCACCGCTCCCGTGCGAAACGCATACCTTCCCGTGAGAATCAGCGCACGCGACGGACCACAAAGCGGCGCAGTGTAGAAGTGATTGAAGCGCACGCCCGATTTCGCGAGCGAGTCGATGTTCGGCGTCTTGTAGCGATCTGAGCCATTCGCGCTGATCTCGGCAAAGCCAAGGTCATCGGCGAGGATGAAGACGATGTTCGGCTTCGATGACGTGGCAGCGAACGCGGAACTCAGAGCGAGCAGCGAAGTCAGGAATGTAATGACGACTTTCATAAGTGGGTTGAGTTCGGAGGTTCACTTCGCCTGCGGATGCTTGCCGCCTTGCGTGACATACTCTTCGCGTGAGAGAAAGCCGTCCTTGTTCGCATCCCACAGCTCGAAGCGCTTCGCAGCGGCTTCGGCATCAGACTGATGCGTGGTGTAATACTCGCGCGTGATCTTGCCGGCTTTGTCTTTGTCGAGGCGATCGAACTTCGGACCGCGTTCTTCGGTGTCGGTGGTCTTCGTGGTGGTCTCGGGCTTGGCTTCGGGCTTCTTGCTCTTCTTCTTGGTTTTGCCCTTCGTGGGCTCGCTGTCGATCTTCTCCACCACGGGCGGCAGGTTTTTCGCGAGCGAGGCGATGAGTTCTTTGTGCTCAGGCTTGTCAGCAAGGCTCACGGTTTCGTCCGGGTCATTGAGTTCATCGAAGAGTTCGGTGGCGATGATCTTGCTGCCGTAGCGTTCGCGCCAGAAGGTGCAGCGATAGCGTTCGTTGCGCACGCTGTAGCCCATGACCTGGCCGTCTTTGCCAGCGCTGCGTGGATACTGACTCATCGCGATCTTCATCGCGGGTGCAGTAGGGTTTTCAATGAACGGCTTCAAGCTGCTGCCATCCACCTTCGTCGGTGCGGGCAAGCCGCAGAGGTCAGCGAGCGTGGGATACACATCGACGAACTCCACCTGCGCATCGCACTTCTGCCCGGCGCTCTTTTGCTGCGGCACGCTGATGATCAAAGGTGCGTGCGCGGCGATCTCGAAGTTCGTGTGCTTCTCCCAGAGACCGTGTTCGCCGAGCTGCCAGCCGTGATCGCCCCAGAGAACAATGATGGTGTTCTCGGCGAGCCCTTCTTTTTCTAGCGCGTCCAGCACCCGGCCGATCTGCGTGTCGGTGAAGCTGATCGCCGCGTAGTAGCCGTGGCGCAGCGTGCGTGCGAACTCAGCTGGGATTGGATTGCCCTTCGGCACGCCGATGTAGTTGTGCAGCTCGCTGTTCTGATGACCCGCGAACTCTGGCGACCCGGATGGCAGGTGATTAAAGGCAGGCACAGGGATCGTCGCAGGGTCATACATGTCCCAGTATTTCTTCGGCGAGACGAAGGGCAGATGCGGCTTCAAGAATCCTACCGCGAGGAAGAACGGCTCCGTCTTTCCTTTCAGCTCATGAAGACGCTTCACCGCCTCCGCAGCCGTCGCGCCATCGGGGAGATCGTCATCGGACTTCGGACTCACTTCAAAGGCGGGACCACTCTTGCCTTCCTTGCCCTTCTCCGCGCGCTTGTCGTTGTCTTCGGGCGATACCGCGTTCGCGTATTCCTCTCTGTCCACGTTGTGCGGCGTGTTGATCTTCTTCGTCCAATCAACCGGGTCCGTGTCCACTGACTTCCCCTTTGGATACCAATGCGGCACGCTCCACGAGCGACCATCCTCCAGGCCGATGTGGAAGATCTTGCCCATGCCTGCGCAGTGATAACCATTCTGCTTGAAGTGCTGCGGCAGCGTCACGCAATCTGGCTGCGCCACACGAAAATGCGTGACCAAATCCCACACACGCGTCTTGTCCGGACGCAACCCGGTGAGCATCGCCGTGCGCGACGGACTGCACACTGCCTGCTGCACATACGCATGATTGAAGACCAGCCCCCGTGCCGCCAGCCGGTCGATGTTCGGTGTCTTGATGATCTTGTTGCCATAGCAGCCAAGTTCAGGCCGCATGTCGTCCACGGCGATGAAGAGCACGTTCGGCTTCGCTGCGAACGAAGCCTGCAAGAGAATGAGAGATAGTAAGAGCGGGGCGATGAGTTTCATGGGCGGGGATGAGGTGACAGGAGAATGGGGGCAGAAGAATAAGAAGGAATTCATTCTCCTGCCCTCATTCTCCTGTCATTGGATTGAAGTGTCGTGATCTCGAGACGAGACCGGTTCAGGTTGATCCATTGCAGGCCTTGCAGTGACACATGCTCCAGCAGGTTCTTGAGTTGGAGCTGAAATGCGGCCTGCTCGCGTTGCAAGGTGGTGACAATGAATCCGGCGTCAGGGGCGTGATGCTGGATGAGATGAGTTCCGAGCACACGATCGCCAGCTCGAACCTCGTGCCGCGCCAGACAATGGGGTTCACCGCCGAAAAAGTGGATGAGTGCCTCGTTATACAGGTCGGTGCTCAGATGAGTTCCCCAGTCTTTGATCAGGTCTTTGATGTGTCCGACGAGCCGCTCACACTGGGGAGTGATCGGCTGCCAGCCGGTCTTGCGCTGTCTGGGACGATGGCGTTCTGCGGTGGTCAGAGTGTTCCATTGCAGATCACCGCGCACCTTTGGACCGCCGAAGTTCAAGAGCTTCACACGCCGGACATCCTGCAACATAGCGTAGTGCAACGCCTGTGCTTTGTGCTCAGGCAGGAACGCTGCCGCCACCTTCAACTCGTAGATCAAGTCGTTCACCACGAGATCGAGGTAATACACCTTCTCGAAGCCTCCATGAGTCACCGTGACCGGCACCTGTGTGTGGACGGTGAACCCCTCAGCCCGCAAGCGTTCCGCCAGATCATTCTCGTAAATG
Organism: Verrucomicrobiaceae bacterium; assembly: GCA_019694165.1. Classification (GTDB taxonomy): domain Bacteria; phylum Verrucomicrobiota; class Verrucomicrobiia; order Verrucomicrobiales; family Verrucomicrobiaceae; genus JAIBCL01. Next base: position 8,506 of record JAIBCL010000036.1, read on the forward strand.
CGCTCGTCGAAGAGCCGTCCAAACTTGTTCTGACAAGCATAAGCACACCGCATCACCACCTCGTCAATGGAGGTAAACTCAGCATCGGTGATGTCGCGAATGTGAAGGCTAGGCGTGATCGGCATGACAGTCTTGGAGCTAAATATTTGTGTCGTCATTCTCCTGCCCCCATTCTCCTGTCATTCATGGCTTTGGTGACAAGAGAATGAGGGCAGGAGAATGATTTTCTTATTTTAGCCAAAGGAGCGGCTGGGTGATCGCGATGTTGCGTTGGACTTCGGGGTCGGTGGGGTCGGCGGGGAGTTTTTGCCAGAGGTCGAGATACTTGTGCTCACCGAGCGCGAGGCCGGCGAAGAGCAGGTGCGGCTGACGCGCGGGCCAGCCTTCCCAGGCGTTGATGTCGGGCTTGAGCGGCCACTTCGATTTGTCGGCGAGGAAGGGATGCAAATACGCCACACCCTTGGCAATGCTCCTGCCGTCCTTGGTCTCGAAGGTCCAGAGATTGTCGCTCGTCGTCGAGAGGACTTGGCAGAGCAGGGTCATGTTATCGAGCTGGAAGATCGAGTAGCCGTAGGGTTTAGTGCGCGCGAGTTCGAGCGGGAAGCTGCCGTCGTCGGCCATCTGCTTCGGCAGGAAGACTTCTTTGAACTGCTGCCGGCATGCGGCGAGTTTGGCTTCGTCGCCGATGAAATCAGCGAACACGGCGAGCTGAAGGTAAAAGGCGACGCTGTGGTTGTTCTTCGCCTTCGCTTCGTCCTTGCCGTTGTCGCTGGTGACCATCCATTCGGCGAGTTCGCGGAACCATTGGCGCAATGATGCTGCCATCTCGGCGGGGAAGGCTTTGGAATTCTCCATCGCTTTCACCGCTGCAGGGATCTCGATGATGTGCAGCGTGTCGATGATGCCGATGCCGCGTCCGGGTGACACTCCGGGGACGGCTTGCGCGAAGTTGAGGCTCGGGTTCATGCGCGTCTTCGCATCGAGGAAGAACACCTTCAGCAGCTCGGCGGCCTTGGTCACATACTTATCTTTGCCGGTGATTTTGTAAGCGGCGGCGAGCGCGGCGACGGAATCGCGCAGCGTCTTCACGGCCATTCGATGCGCCACGAAGTTCTCCGGGTTCGTCTCGCCATCGCGCTTGATGTAAGGCAGGCCGTTGGGCTTCGATGGATCGGGCCACCAGTAGTCGCCGTTTGAGTAGAAGTCGTTCGGCCCGCCCTCGCTGAGTTTCGCGGGGAACTGCGTGATGCTCACGGGCGCTTGATTCAAAGCAGCGTCTGCGGCCTTCAAGATGCGTGCCCGATCGATCGCTGCGACATCGAGCGTGAGCTTCGGTGCGAGGGGCTTCGCTTCCGCTTTCGTCGGCGGCTTCGTTGCGCTGGTGGTCTTTGACTTCTTGGTGCTCGGTGGTGCAGAGGCGTTCTCCACGAACTTCAACTGCGTGCGTCGCCCCTCCGATGACACGCTGATACACGCCTTCACGCCCGTGAGCTGCGCGCTGATCTGCGCGCGACCGTTGCACATCTGCACCACGCGCGAGCCGGTGCTGGTGCCGAGGTTGTCGAGCAGGCGTCCGTCGCCCGTAATGCCAAAGCGCACGAGGTTCGCTGCATCGAGGCACGGCACATCATTCCCGTCCGTCATGCGCACTTCCATCGTCACGACGCCGTCTTTCTGCGCGACCTCGCTGAGCGTGAGATGCGCGGGCTTGCCCCACTCCTTGGTTTGATACTCCTGCGTGATCTCGTCAGAGAGTTCGCCAGCTACTGCGCGCAAGGTGTTCGCGCCTTCGTTGAGCTTCACGTTCCAATGCAGCCCCGCAGCCGGATAGTTCTTAACGTCGCGCTTCTTTTTGCCGGCGGACTTGCCGTTCACAAACAACTCCACCTCGGCACAGTTGGAATACACGCGCACTTCTTTATCCTCGCCCACCTTGCCCCAGCGCACCGGCCAGCCGTGACCGTAGATGTGCAGCATCGGCTTCGTGGCCCAGTAGCTCTGGAAGACAAAATACGATTCCTTCGGCGTGCCATCGCGTTCGACGACGCCTTTCTGATTCACCCGTGGCACGGGATTCTCCGGGCGCAGCGGTGTGGCGAAGTCTTTGAAGATCCAGGCCGCGCTGCCAGTGAGCCAGTCCATCTGCTCCTGCTCTTTGAGATGCCAGTCGAAGAGATTCACCATGTAGCTTTCGGACCAGTCGCCGTCCTTCGACATGCGCACCTTGCCGCCTGCAAGTTTGTAAGCCTTGCCCTTCTCGGCAGTGCCTTTGCCGGTCTCGACCTGCGCGACCATCTTTTCGGGATCTTCGGAGAAACGATGCGCGTGGCTGTCGCCGCCCCACTCGGCGTGGAAGAAATGCTTCGTGTCCTGGCGCGCCTTCTCGGCGGCCTTCGCATACTCGGTGTAGCGGCCCGAATACCAGCCGGCCCAGATGCTCGGCGAATACACATCGACGATGTCTTTGCAGAAGTCGCAGCGCCGGATGCAGGTCTGACGCGAGGGATCGAGCTTGTGCGCGGTGTTGTTCAGCTCGGTCATGAAGGCGCGGATCGCATCCTTGTCGAAGACCTCGAAGTCACCGGGCCAGTCGTTCTCGTTGCCGAGTCCCCACATGATGATCGACGGATGATTGAAGTGCTGATCGATCATCGCGCGCTGCATGTCGCGCGCCTGTTGCTTGAAGCGCTCGCCGCCGATGCCGCCGCGACACCACGGCACCTCCTCCCACACGAGCAGCCCGAGTTCATCGCACAAGTCGAGCACGAGCGGTGCCTGCTGATAGTGCCCGAGGCGCACGAAGTTCGCGCCCATGTCCTTGATCATCGTCAGCGTCTTGCGCACCACATCATCCGGCACTGCGGCAGCGACACCCGCGTGGTCCTCGTGATAATGCGTGCCCCGCAGGAGCAAACGCTCGCCATTCAGCTTGAAGGGACCGTGCTCGACCCATTCGGTGCTGCGAATGCCGAAGCGCTCGGTGATGGTTTGCTCGCCTGAGTTCGAATCGACCGTCGCACTCACTCGATACAACGAGGGCGATGAAGGTGACCACAGATGAAAGTCTTGAGGCGGTATGGCGAACTCCAACATTACCCTCTCACCTTCCCAGGGGGTCATGCTGTGGTGGCCAGTGGTGATGACCCTGCCGTTTGGATCTTCCACCGTGATGACCTGAGCGAACTCCGATGTCGAGTGCGCCGGATTGCGAAGGACGCCATGCAACTTCACCGACGCCGCTGTGCCATCAGTCGTCACCACGACATGCACCCGCTCCAACGACACCTCCGGCACATAAACCAGGCTCACATGCCGATACAGCCCGCCGTAGCGATTGAAGTCGCTGAGGTCGGACGGGATGCTCTCCGCATCGCGTGAGTTGTCGCACATCACCGCGATGGGCACTTCGCCTTTGAAGGCTTCGTTCTTCATCGCCTTCGCGGCGGCGTCGGTGATGTCCACGGTCCACTCATCGTAGCCGCCGAGGTGCTCGCCGACTTTCTCGGTGTAAACGAACACCTGCGACTTCTGCCCCGCGCCGTCGAAATGCAGCAGCGTGCGGCCATTCGGATACGGGTTCGCGATCTTCAACCGCGTGCGATACCAGCCCGGCCCCTGGTAGTAGCGCACGTCAGGATCGACAGCATCGCGCGCATTGAAACAATGCGGCAACGTCACGGGCGTCCACGTCACATTGTCGCTCGCCGCATCACCGCGCCAGACTTCCCAGGTGCTGCCGAGGCTGCCTTGATAATACTCCCAGCCTTCGCTGAGCCGCTGCTTGTGATCATCTGCCAATGTCGAATGCAGAATGACGAATGACGAAAGGAGTGTGAGCAGGTGTTTCATGGACTCAGGGGGGAGGTGACAGGGGAGAGGTGACAGGAGAATGGGGGCAGGAGAATGAGAAGAAGGGATGGGTTATTTGGACTTCATGCCTTGTCGGCAAAACAAAGCTGAAGTTGGAACGACGGAAGCCAGAGAATAGAAAATCCATTCTCCTGCCCCCATTCTCCTGTCATCAAGCCTCATCTTCATTACCGTCTATTGAAGCCACGCCTTCAGCCGGTAGAAGGCTTTCGGACCCGCGATTGGGAGCGTGGCGGTGATGGGTTGGTTGTTGCCGGTGATGTCGGTGTAGCTGGCGACGGGAGTCCAAATCGTGAGGTCGGTGGTGGACTCGATGGCCCAGTGGCGCGTGAGGCCAGCGTAGCCGGTGCCGGTGGCGAGTGTGGCGGTGAAGGTCAGCGTGATCGTGCTGCTGGTGGTCGTCGCGTTGAGCAGTGCGCTGGTGCTGGCGACGGTGGGCAGCGTGCCGAGGATGTATTCCTGCTGATTGGTCAAACCATCGCCATCGGGATCAGCGGAGTCGGCGGCGTTGCCGCTGTTCGCGGTGCTGCCGAAGTATTGTTGCCGCCAGCTTTCGACCGGAGTCGGAGCCGCGACACCGGTGAGTTGATTGATCGTGATGATCACACGGCCCGCGCCTCCCGATCCGCCGCTGCGCACGTTTTGGCTGGCATCGCTGGCTCCGCTGCCGCCGCCACCGGGAGCTGTGCCATCGGTGCCATTGCCAGTGTTGTTGGAACCGGTGCCGCCATTGCCGCCGCCGCTCGGCGCTATGGCTCCGGTGCTCGATGTCGCGCTCACTCCGGCAGATGTGGCGCTCGCGCCGCTGCCACCACCGCCGCCACCGGATGTGAAGATCGCGCTGAAGCCGCTGCCGCCGGCCCACACGACATCGCCGTGGCTCAGCGATGCTGTGCCAGCGCCGCCGCTCGCGGTTTGCGCGGTGGTGCCCACGGCGGTGGCACCTCCAGCACCGCCTTTGGCGATGATGGTCGTGGATGGTGAGTTGATTGAGTTCAACCACGAGTCGCCGCCAGCAACTGTGGAGCCGTTGGTGGAAGCACTGTTCGTTCCTCCGGCGCCGACGTTGATGAAGTAAGTGCTGCCCGAGGTCACGGGATACGACAGCACGTTCGCATACGCGCCGCCTGCGCCACCGCCACCGTTTTGTCGCGTGCCGGCGCCATTGCGATACGCGCTACCGCCCGCACCGCCGCCGCCCCAGCACTCGACTTGAATGGACGAAACATTCGCGGGACAGGTCCATGTGCTCGCGCCAGCCGTGCTGAGCGTGATGGCGATGTCCGCAGGCGCGGCGACGACCGTGGTGGTCAGCGTCGCATAGCCAGTGCCATTCGCGTTCGTGGCGCTAAGCGTGGTGGTGAAAGTGCCGAGCGTGCTCGGCGTGCCCGACATCACGCCGGTGCTCGCATTGATCGACAGACCCGGCGGCAAATTCGTCGCGCCATAGCTCGTGGGACTGCCAGTTGCGGTGATCGCATAACTCAACGCACTGCCCGTCGCGCCCACGAGATTCAAGTTGCAGTTGATCACCGGCTTCGGCGCGAGCTGGAACGATGCGTTGAACGATTTCCCTTTCGAGCCGTTCACACTCACGCTCAGCGTGATCGGATTCGTCGCCGTGACGGTGACACCTGAATCGAGCGACAAGGTGCCGAGCGATGATTTGCCACTCAGCGTGACGGTGATGGTGCCCGTGTTGCTCTGCGTGGGATCGGAAACGCCTATACTGAGGCTGTTCGAGGTCTCGCGCACGATCACGGAGCACTGCTTGCTCACCGTGATCAAATCAGCCGTGCCGCCGTTGTCGGGGCCGGTGGTCTTCGCCCAGAAGTTCGCGGCCACAACGCCGTTCACGAGACTCTTCACCGCTTGAATGCCCGTGGTCGTGCTAGTCGGCTGCGTGTTGGAGAGAATGGTGACGTCGGGATTCGCCGCATAGGCTTTCACGCTGCTCGCGCTGCGATTCGGCAGGATGACATACGCATACTTCGCGTTCGTCGGCGTGACGCCGTGATTGAACCAGAGCTTCAGGTAGTAATCGGTGTAAACGGTCGAGTCTGAGTCGGTCGGATTGATCGTCGTCCACGCGCCCGAGCCCGGCACGAACTGCGCCTGCAGGTTGCTCGCACCATTAGGGAAGTAGTAGCCCGCGACGCCATCAAGCGCGCACCACGTCGCGCCGCTGCCGGTGGTGACAGTCACAGGTGAAGCCCATGTCGAAGGCGATGTCAGTGTGTAAGGCGTGTCGCCGATGTTGAACGTGGTGCTGCCAGTGGTGCCGAGACGGCGATTCTCCACTGTGGTATCGACTTGATCGCCGCCCGTCGTGCAGGTGATGCCCGCGCCGAGACACACGATCTCGTCATCGAGCATGAACCACGACTTCTTTGCCACTAAGGTCGTGCCCGCCGGATGCGACGACATGCCTGCGACGCCGAAAGTCTTATCGACCTGCGCACCGCCGGCCCAGCTTTGATCCGTCACGGAATCCGCAGGCGTGGCATTCATCTCCGCCGTCGTGCCGGGCAGATGATACCAGTCCACCGTGGCCCAGTAGTCGCCGGTGTATTGAGTGTCCGCCGCGCCGAGATAAAGATAAGTCACACCCGCGCCGGTGAACCAGCCTTTGAGATTCGTCGGCGAGGTCGTGTTGATCTCATAGCCCGCCACGCGCATGGACGACATGCTGACACCAACACTGAAGCCATCGCGATGCGCGACCACGCGATCCATGCTCGGAAAGTGAAACTGCCCCGGCGGCAACTGCGGCGAATCCGCGAAGGCTGTGAGCGCAGTGGCCGTGGCAGAAGGCGCGAACGCGGCGACTTCGCGAATGTTCGCGATGACTTTGGCGCCGACGCTGTATTCATCACCGCCGGATGACGCGATGGCGCGACCGCGCACCATGTCCATCATCGCGCCGTGATACATCAGCGGCTCAAAGTTGTCCGTCATCCACGCATAGATGTTGGAGACTTCCGGGTCGGTGATCTGCCACTGCGAACCGTAGAGCAGGTTCACCAGGATGATGATGTTATCGACCAGTTCCTGTCCGTATTGGCCCGTGTAGGGGATGTTGAAGTGGAAGATGAAGGAACCGTCCGCATAGAAGCCGTCGCCGCTCGTTACATTCGTGAAGACGCTCCTGCCATCGAAGTCGAACGGGTTATTGCCGCTCAGATTGCCCTGCGCCTCATCGAGCAACAGGCTGCCGCTGATCACATAGTTCGTCTGCGGATTCACCGGATGGCCCGTGGTATCCTGCCAGAAGCGCGTGACGGTGGTCGTGTTGTTGCCGAGCAGGATGCCCTGCACCGCCATCGTCAGCGCGGCGTTCGATGTGTTCGCTCCCGTGAGCGCGCCCCACCAAAAGTAGTCCTTCTGGTTCACGCTGTCCGGCCCGTAGTTATAGACCGCCTTCACATACGTCGCGATCTGTGCCGTGCTCAGCGCACGCGTGTTCGAGAGCAGCAGCACGGCGGCGTTGTTGAGTGCCTGCGGGGCAGCGATCTCCCAGTCATACCAGTTGCCGAAGAGCGTGCCTGTCGGCGTGTAAACATTCGCGGTCAGCCAGTCCAGGCCACCGACCGCAGCGGCGAGCAGCGAGGCATTCTGATAAAGCGCGCACGCAGGGATCGCGTAGGCTTGCGCCATGTATTCGAGCCGCTTGAAGCTGCTGGCGATGTTTCCCGACGCGACATCCGCCGTCACGCCCGACTGCTCCGCCAGCGGCAGATCGCTCCAGATGGAAATCAATGGCGCGGTCACGACTCCCGTGCCGCCACCACCGGAGAAATTCACGCTCGGCGTGCCCGTGAAACCCGAGCCGCCAGCGGTCACGGTGATGGCTGTCACCTTGCCACCAGCCACCGTCGCTGTCGCCGTGGCACCGCTGCCATTGCCGCCCGTGATCGTCACGTTGGGAGCACTCGTGTAGCCGGAGCCGCCGTTGATCACTTTCACCGCGCTCACTGTGTAGAGCATCGACGTCTGATAAGTCGATGCACGCGTATTGATGCTCGATGTGCTCTTCGCGCTCGTGACATCCGCGATCAGCGTGTTCATCCACTTGATGCGCAGAGCATCGAACTTGTTGATCAATGTGAGCACCAGCGTCGCCGATCCAGGCCCGCCGCTGTTCGACGCGGAGATCGTGACGTTATACGTTCCCGCAGTCGCGGCATTCGGCGTGCCCGAGATGAGGCCCGTGGCGGTGTTCACGCTCAGTCCGGCAGGAAGACCCGTCGCATTGAAAGATGTCGGCGATCCCGAGGCGGTGATCTGATAACTGAAGGAAACCAACTCCTGACCGCTCGTCGTGAGCAAGCTAGTGATCGTCGGCGGCACCGCCACCACCGTGAGCACGAGCGTGGCTGATCCCGTGCCGCCGCCGTTCGTGGCAGAGATCGTCACGTTCGATGTGCCATTCGCCGTGGGCGTGCCCGTGATGGCTCCCGTCGTCGTGTTGATGCTGAGACCGTCGGGAAGACCCGTTGCATTGAACGACGTCGGACTGTTCGACGCCGTGATCTGATAAGTAAACGCATTCCCCACCTGCCCGCTCGTAGTGAGCGCGCTCGTGATCGCCGGAGCTGGCGGCAGCACACCCGCAGGCATGTCGGAGATGACGACGTTATCAATCAGCCAGCTCCCGAGATTCGTGGTCGAGGTATTGAAGCCGATGCGCCCGAGGTTGCTGTTGCCCGTGAGCAACGTGCCCGCGTTGTCCGTCGCTGTGGAGTTCAACGTCGATGTGATCACGAAGCTGCCATTGAGGAACACCGCGAAGCTGTTCGCGTTCAGTGTGCGATACACCGAGTCCGGTCCGATGTAGTTGATCGACGCCGTGTCGTGATCATTCGCATAGATCTTCACCGACTGCTTCACGCTCAGGTCATACGTCCCGGTGAAAACCGTGCCATTGCCCTGCACCGAAAACGCAGGCGTGGTGAGCGATCCAAATTGATTGAAGGTCACGCCCGCGATGCGCTTCGCACTCGATCCTCCCGCCGTCGCCACCGCTGAATTCCACGCCAGCAATCCGACATTGATCGGCTGCGTTCCCGATGCGGACGGCGTAGCGTTGTTATAAATGTCGAACGACACCGCCAGCGTCGTCTGCGCCACGCTCCCCGCATTCAACTCCAACTGCCCCGACGACGATCCGACATCATTCAAATAAGCCACCTTTCCCCCCAACCCAATCTGGCTGATCCCCGCGACCGCCGTCGTCTGCCCCACCGCCTTGATGCCCGTTGTGGTGCCAACGGGCACGGTCGGAATCGCTGAAGTGTAGGAGTCAAAGTTCTCGTTCAGCAGTTCGGTCGCGTGAGTTGTGGTCTGTGCGAGGAGGAGAAGTGACAGGAGAATGGGGGCAGGAGAATGAAGATGAGAGATTTGTTTTGCGGCTTTCATCATCGCACGGCGAAACCAAGCCAAGCTCGAAGCCATCGAAGTGTGAGAATAAGAAATCCATTCTCCTGCCCCCATTCTCCTGTCATCAAAACCCAATTTCATGGCAACACCGCCCTCCGAGTTAGCGTCACACGCACATCATCCGCATAGCTCCCGGTAAACACCGCAGAGCCATCCGAATCGAAGAGCTGGTTAATGTGCAGGCGCACCACGATGAACTCCGTGTTCGCCGGCAGCCGCATCTCCGTCATCAGCTCCTGCCAGTGCGCTGGATCGCGATCCAGCTTCGTGCGGCTGCTGCGCGCCATCGCGTTGGCGTCCGACTCCAACGCCGTGCCCAGGTAGCTCGCGCTCTGCGGCACCGACTCCGCATCCAGCGCATAGATTGAAATCGCACTGCCGAACCGCTGCTCCGCAGGAAACGCGCTCGCATTCACACACGCCGACGCCTGCACGATCGCATCGCCATCGATCAACTCCTGGCGATGCTCGCGCAGATCGATCAGCCGGTAAACATCCGCGATGTGTCCGCCCGACTGCCTCGCCTTGCCCGTCGTTTCCGCGCGCAGAAAGCGCAGCATTTTCGCACCGCTCTTCGGCTGCACATCGGCCTGGGCACCCGTCGTCTCCGAAGAGGTGCCGCGCCACATCCCAGGCTCCAGCGGAGTGCTGTTGTCATGCGACACCGAGGCATGGTCGAAGCCCTCTTCGAGAAGCGTGATCGTCTTCATCCCACCCAAACCCGCGCGCGCAAACAGCAGCGACGTGCAAAACATCCCCAGCACAATCCCCGCCGCCGCAGCGACCAGCGGACGCCACGAGAACCAGCGCCCCGCATTGCGCTTCGGCAGCGACTCCTTTGATGTCGCCTCCGGATTGATCAGCGCCACGATGCTCGCATCGCGCAACTGGCTCACCAGCGCCTGCTCATCCACGAGCAGACGAGGCAGCAGTCTGCGCGCTGCTGCATTCTCGCGCAGCAAGGCATTGAGTTCACCGCGTGCGGATTCGTCGTGCTCCTCGCGCGCTTGATGCAGCAGCGTGAGCAGTCGCATTTCCAAAGAAGTCGAATCGTCATTCATGATGCTGATTGAAGCTGTTGTTCGATGCACTGGCTGAGAAGCTGCCGCAGCCGCAGCAGACTCATCTTGATGGCGCTCTCACCGCGCCCCGTGGCCTGCGAGAGATCGCGCACGGAGCGACCTTCCAGATAATGCGCATGAAGCAACCCGCGCTGCTCCGCCTTCACACGCCCCAGGCAAATCTCCAACGCCTCGCGCCGCTCGCTGAAAGCCGCCGCCGCGTCCGCCGTCTCATCCGCCATCGCGAGCACCACATCCTCATCCAGCACGAGCCGGTCGCGCATCCTGTCCCGCAGATGCGACAGCGCCACAAACCGCGCCACCGTGAATGCCCACGGCAAAAACGCCGAGTCCGTCCGCCACTCCGCCGCCTTCTCCCACAGCTTCACACAAGTCGCCTGCAACACCTCCCGCGCATCCTCCCGCCGCGCCACATTCGCATGACAAAACGCTTCCAACGCCGGCTGATGCCACGTCAGCTCCTCAATAAACCGAGTCTGGTCAAAATCGTGTGCCATGTCGCCGGTATATTCCAATCCAGCGACGCCTGGTCACATCGAGATTCAGAAATATTTCGGCGGCGTAGTCGCGGGCATCGTGACTGGCCTTCGCCGGGACGATTCCCCCGAGCGCGATGGATGGCAGAGAACGCTGCGCATCCCAACTCAGTCCAGCAACTGACCTTCCTGCAGCAGCACCTCACGCAGCTTTGGATAATCGACATCCTGAACCGGAATCGACGCGTCGATGGCGAGGGCGGCTGCTGCTCCAGCACTCTGGCCGAGGATCATGAAGACTGGTTCCATGCGCATCGAGCCAAACGCGACGTGCGTGGAGGAGATGACCGTGGGCACGAGGAGATTGACGCAATCGCTCTTCTTCGGCCGCAGACAGCGATAACTGATGCGGTAGGGTTTCGGCACAGCGTAGTCGAACTGGCCTTCGACTCCGACCATGTCGCCCTTCCAGTTGCGCTGAGCCTCGTTGATCTCTTCGGGCTGGGAGGTGCGCAGGTGGGTGATGTGAGCGTCTTTGTCCGTCTTGTAGATGATTCGACGCACAATGTGCGAGTCCATGATGAAGCTGCCCAGCCCCACCGAATCCTCGACGGTGACCTTGCCCAAACAGTCGTGCTCCGTGAGCACGTAGTCGCCGCGCAGCCGACGCCCTTCACGAACATACAGCTCGTGCGGCCAGCCGCTCGTCTCGGGGAACTCCTTCTTCGGCAAGCCAAACTGACTCACGCGTTGGCGCAGTTCCACAGGGATGCTCGGATCATTCGCGAGGAAGTGGAGGTAGCCTTGCTGGTAGTTCACATGGTCTTGGAAAATCCGTTCGCGTTCCTCGTAGCTGGCATCCACCCAGCCTGGGCTGCCACCGACGAAGTCGAGCGACACAGGACCCGCAGCATTGCAGTCGCCTTCGTTCAGTTTCAGCGGGCCGCGAGAGTAGATAAGGTTCCACCACTCGGAGCTTGGCGCGGCGTTCACGTAGCGCTTGAGCAGCTCGTAGCGCTCCACCTTGTAGTCCGAAGGTTTTGGCCAGGGAATCAGATCGCGCTTGGTGGCAAACACGCGGAAGCAGAAAGGCTGGTAGCGTTTGTCCGCCTTGCCGTGGTCCTCCATCGTGTAAGGCGTCGGATCGACTCCTTCGATGACACCGCTCGCCGAATTGCCGGGCTCGACGTAAGGGTCCACACGCCATTGGAAGTTGTGCGGCGAAGAGCGAGCACCGATCTGGATGCCAGCGAGCTTCTCTCCAAACTCGGCGTTGGATTCACGACCCGCGACATGCTCGACACCCGCGCGCGCGATCAGATCGCCCTCGTAGGTGGTGTCCATGAAGATCTTGGCCCGCGCCGCATTGCCGTTCTCGAAAACGACCTTCGTGATCCGGTTGCCATCTCGCTCCACCTTCTGCAAGCGGTGCTCAAAGAACACCGGGATATCCAGATCGGTGAGCATGGTGAGGAAGAGCGTCTCCACCTCGGCAGGGCTCTGCACCTGCTTCTTGAAGAAGTCGAGGAACACCTTCTTCGCCATGCCGCCGATGGATTCCTTCTTGCCGTAGTCCACATCGCTCAGTCCTGAGGACGACATGCCGCCGACGTGTCGTCTGAAAACAAAGACGCCGACGGTTTTGCCCATCTTCTTCGCCTGACAGGCTGCGGAAACCGCCGCCGGACTCGCGCCATAGATCACGATGTCGAAGTCGTGCGTCTTCGGTGTCGCTTCCTTCGGCACCGGGTAGTAGTAGCGCAGTCCTGGGTTCGGCGTGCTGGGCTTGGGCAACTCTTTCGCGAACGAAGCAGATGCGAACGCGACCATGAGCAGGGCAACGATTGTCTTGAGCATGAGGATTGGATTTTACAGTGTGATTTATCGGACTGGCAGTGTGAGTAGCGGGAGCCTCGACCGATCTCAATCAAACGCTCGTCACAAGAATGACCATCGGACGACTTTTGGTAGGAATCAGCCCACGATTTTAATCAGCACATCGGGCAGGCGAAATGGAATGTCCAAACCTCGCTACACTTCAGCCGTCGCGCATACATGCTCAACCCAGCAACCTCGCCATCTTTCATGAAATCGCCCTGGCAGCCGTTCGTGGATGCGCGCGGCCTAGTCGTGGGCATCGGGGTTGTCTAGTGCCAAAGGCATTGTTCATATCCGCATCAATTGCAGGTCACTGATTTTGCTTCATCGCACTGAGCATGGCGCGCTCGATCTCGGTTTTGCCGCGCATCGTGTCGTAGTTGTAGAGCGCGGCGAAGATGAGATCGGGATCAGCGGCGAGTTTCTCGGTGAACCAGCGATGCCACGTATCGTAGTCCTTGGCACCAAACACGAACTCGCCAATGCCGTAGCCCGTGGTGCCGAGTTCCGCGCGAGCCTTCGCGAGGCAGCGCATGAAGCTCGGGTTGTCGCGCAGCGAGGTCGTAGGCTTGCCGTAGAAGGACGGCGAGGGATTGCTGTCGGCGTTGAACTGAGAGTCCATGTTAAAGCGATCCACGCCCTGCGCGATGGTGTGAACGAAGATCTTCTCACGCGGCAGCCCGAGCGAGCGCGCGGTCTTCGCGAGGTAGGACAGATGCGCGCCGATGATCTTCATGAAGACATCGTAGCTGTGCTGGTAGTCGAGCACGCCACTGGTCTGGAAGCCGCCGGTGTGTGCGGCGTTGTAGCCGATGAGCTGTTTGTCCGCCTCGATCCACTTCGGGTTGTCGCTGCAGGCGAGGTAGCTGTTGCCGTCCTTGAAGTAGGCATACTGGCTGTTCGGCGTTGTCTCCCAGCCACATTTCCACCCGACAAACAGCCCGCGCTTCTGCGCCGGCAGTTGGTTCAGCCACTCGACGACGACCGGCGCGAGCGCAGTGTAGATGCTCTTCTCCCACGCCTGAAAGCGCGGGCTGAGCAGGTTCGGATGCGGTCCCACGCGAATCACGGTGCCCCAATTGCGCCAGCAGAGCTTCACTGCGGTATCGGGCGTCCAGCCGGTCCACTCGACGTCGTTCACCTTGCTCGGATCGTAGCCTGGCTTCGATGGATCGAACCAATTGGTCAGAGACTCCGGCAGCCAGTTTTCCGTGTCCACTTGGATCAAAACCGGCACGTCCATCTGCTGCGCGAGCGCGAGGTCCACACGCAATCGCGCCGCCGTCTCCGCCACCTGCTCCTTCGGCGTGTAGATGATCGCGAGACCGACCTTCAGCCGCGACTGCCGATTTGCTTCGCCAAACGTGTCGCGCACATAGCTCATCATGTCCTGCGCTTGCTGCGGTGCATTGAGCGAGGTGGAGTAGTTGAGTAGCAAATGCTGATCCTGTCGTCTGGTTGGTGTCTCAGCGGCAGGAAGAATGCTCAATGACGCCAGGAGCAGGATGACAAAGATAAGGAGAGAAGATTTCACTTGGGATCGGTTGGGATGATCGTCGGCTCCAGCCCCACCGGCTTGCCATCGCTCGCCTTGCTCAACGAATTGTCCGCAGCGGGGATGAAGTCTTTGAAATCGAGCGGGGCATACGTGTTGCCATCGCGATGAAGCTCCACGGTGCGCCACTCGCTTTCGTCGTTGTCGTTGCGCGAGACGAGGCGTGACGTGGCGGCGATGCTTGGATTGCCGGTGCGGCTGGTTTGATCCTGATGGAACTTCGTTTGCAGGTCGGTGAGCAGGAGGTTTTCGCCGCGATACATGGCGGGGTCGGCGTGGCCGACTTGCTGGCCGTGGATGAAGGCGGTCTCGACGAGGTGACGCTCCGCGCCGGGGATGCGGGTGTAGAAGACGTTGTGATCGGAGCGCAGCGCGTCGGCGTGCCACACGCGGAGCAGGGCGTTCTTCACCTTCGACGGGATGCTGTCGCAGACGAGATTGTGATGGAAATGCACGAGCACATCCGGCGTGTCCATGTGCGCAGTCATGGCGCGGATGAAGTTGTTGTAGAAGACGCAGTGCCGCACGGTGAGGTCGGGACAACTCGCGGCACCAATCGCCTCGCCCATGCCGCCGATGAAGACGCTGTTTTCGATGAGCAGGTTCGTGACTTTGTCCGCCGCGATGAGCGTGCCGACGTAGCCCTCGAGCTCGCGACCATCGTGAAAGCAGCGGCGGATGACGTGATGCGAGCCGCCGGTGATGCGGATGATGGGCCCCAGCTCCGGCGCGAAGCGGAAATGGCGGAAGCGCAGGCCGTCGAGGATGATGTGATGCTTGTGCGGGAGGATGAAGGCGGTCGCGCGGAAGCGGTCGCTGCCGTCCATCCACACCATCTCGCCGGGCGCGGCGGCAAAGGTGATCGGCGCACCGGCATCGCCGCTGCTGCGGATGCACACGGTTTCCTCATACACACCGCCGTGAATGAGCACCGTGTCGCCCGCACGCGCGGCATCGGCGGCGGCGGAGATCGTGGGGAAATCGCCGGGCACATGCAGCGTGCGTGCCGGTGATGCGGCGGTGGCGGTGGTGACGGTTTGCGTTTCAGAAACGGCCTGCGTCTTGTTCGCGGGCGGCTGGTGCGTGGCAAAGAGCCGCTGCTCGTCCTTGCGCCGCGAGGTGACGCGGAACTCGTAGGCCTTGCCCGGCTGCAATCCGCTCAAGCTCACGCTTTGCTGGCTGCCGCGTGGCGTTTCGATTTTCGTGTCGCCCCATTCCAGCGTCGTCTCCGCGGCCTGCGTGGGCGTGCTCCACTCCAGCGTGGCCGTCGTCGGCGTCACATCATGCACCGCGACCTGGCTGATCGGCAGCGGTCGCGTGCGACTGAGCCGCACAAACGGTCCGATGGTCGAACCATGCAAACCGCGACCGATGAGCGGCGAGTCGTCACCCAATACAAAACCCAACTGGCCAGACTTATCTCCCACAGATTCAGAGAGGCCAGCAGATGGGCCAGAATCAGTAATCTGTTGGCCTCCTTGAATCTGCTGGAAATCACGAATGCTTTCGATGCGCTGCGCCTTGCCATCTGGATCACTGGTCACGTTCGAATGCACCCACAGGCCATTTTGCGACGCGGCATCCATCTGGCGCTCGGCGATGATGTTCGACACAAAACTGCCTTCCGGCGAGTTTTCGACGCGCAACGGCCCTCGCAGCCAATTGTGCGCCACATGCACCTTCGGCGACTCGCGGACCCAAAGCCCGCCCAACGTGCAAAACTCGATGCGCAGGCCCTCGCAGCCCGAGAAGGCCGCTTTCTCGCGAATGTGCAGCCCATGCAGCCGCACGCCAGGCGCATCCTTGATGAGCACGTCCTTCACCACGACGCGATCATGCCCATATCGACGCACATCCGCCTTCGCACGCGCCACGAGCGTCTCCTCATACTCGCCCGCCATGAGATACACCGTGCCGCTGGCCTTTGCGGCATGCGCGAGCGTTTTCCACGGCTTCGCCTTCGTGCCCGGATTCGCATCATCGCCGCCGGGCGATACAAAGAAGACCTTCTCTGTGCGGTAATCATGATTCAGCACATCCGCAAAGCGCGCCGCATCCGCTGGCGTGGCACCGGCGGGCAGTTCGATGTTCTCCGCGCCCGGCGGACGGTAGAACTTGCGACCGATGCACACATTGCCGCGCTGCACCGCGTCCTTGAGATCGCCTTTGATCATGATGCTCGCGTGGATCGCGAGGTTGTCGATCATCGCGCAACCATCGCCGCCGCTGTAAAACGTGATGTCATTGCGACTCGTGCTCGCGTCCGGCATGTGACCCGCCACGCGATTTCGCTGGAAGGTCGTGCCCGCCACGCCCCAGCCGACGATGTTGTTGCCGATGTCCACATGCCTCGACCAGTTGCCAAACGCCGTGCAATCCTCCACCACGCAGCCCTGGCCTTTGCCGAGCAGGTGCAGGCCGCCGCTGTTCAGATACGCCGTGCAGTTTCGCACGATGCAGCTCTCGCAGTCCTTCAACATCAGCCCCCAGCGCGTGCGCGAGCCCTGCTGCACCTCGTAGTCGCGATGACTGAAGCCGGTGAACGACAGCCCGTCGATGATCACATGCTTCGAGCCCGTGAGCAGCAGCCCGTTCGCATTCGTGACCGACGCGCCCATCGCATGACAATCCGGCGGCAGCGAGTCCGACGTGTGCACATACAGCCGCCCGCTTTTCTCATCCTGATGATAACTCATCAACGACGTCTCCACCTCCGCCGCGCTCATCTTCGGCTCCAGCGTGCGAAACGTGCTGCGCTCAAACACCGACTCCGCCTTCGGCTTCATCTCCGTGACAAACACATCCCGCAGTCCCGACGCGGCCTTGAATTCCCCGAACTCCACATCCCCCCGCATCAACACACTCCCCGCCCGCCACGCCCGAATCGTGATCGGCGCCTCCGCCGTCCCCGTGAGCGTGGCGGAGACTGTCTCGCGATACTCACCCGGCATGATCGTGAGCGTATCCCCCGCCTTCAACGCCGCCACGCCTTCACCAATTGTTTTGAAGCCGCCCGGGCCGACGGTGAGTTCGGCGGCTGAGGCGCAGGAGATGAGAAAGCATAGTCCGAGACGAAGCATGGGGCGAATACGGCTCACGAGACACGGTTTTGAAGATCTTAGGCAGGAGAATGGGGGCAGAAGAATGTTCTGAATCTGAATCTTCTGCCCCCATTCTTCTGCCTAATCCCGACTACTGAGCAGCAAGGAGTGGCTTCAACTTCTCTGCATACACCGCATACCCGGCTGGCGAGAGATGGATGTTGTCCGGAGTGAAAAGCTCCTTCTTCTGCGTGCCATCGGCGTTCGTGAAATCCTTCCATAGGTCGAGCACGCGCACCTTGGGATCGCTGTCGAGCTTCAGCGAATCGAGCGCTGCGTTGGTCTTCTTGATATCCTCATAAAACGGCACACCGGGCGCGTGCGCGGGCAAAATCTTCGCGAGCACAAGCGGCGCACTCGGGAACTTCTCGCGCAGATTCTTCACGCACATCTCAATGCCCTTCGCGGCGGCCTCGACGCCGGTTTCGGGGGTGAAGAACATGTTGTTGTTGCCGATCATGAGCACAATCGCCTTCGGCTGGAGGCCCTCGACGCCGCCGTGGTCGAGACGCCAGAGCACGTTCTGTGTTTTGTCGCCGCCGATGCCGATGTTGACGGCTTTGAGATCGGGAAAGAGCTTCTTCCACGATTCGCCCCACTGAATCGTAATGCTGTCGCCCACGAGCAGCACGTCGATCGGTCCTTGATTCGCCTGCACGTTCTTCACATGTGCCTCGTGCAACTTCAGCCACGCATCACCGCCAAAATGCCCCGCGCTCGGCACTTGGGGCCAGAGCTGCGGCAGATGTTTCTGCGATTCGCTGCCGGGACGTCGCTCATATTCCGCTTTCAAAATATAAGCACGTTCCTCCGCCGTGAGCGGCCAGCCGGTCTTTTGTGGCTCGGCGGTTTGATGCGGATAATCGAGGGCGAACAAGCTGGTGCTGAAGCAGAGGAGTGCGGCGGTGGTTTTCATCGTTGGGAAATCACTTTGATTGAGTGCATCACTTCAACTCCGCGATCGCCGCACGCATCGCGGTGAGCACCTTCACCACTTCGGCGGCGGGATCGTAGTCTTTGCGGCCCATGGCGAGTGTTTCAATCGGCACGAAGCCGCGATAGCCACCGTCGTGGATGATCTTGGCGAGCTTCGTGAAGTCGGTGGGCGGGGTTTTGAGGCTGCTGCCGATGGTTTCCTTGATCTGCCAGTTCACCGCGTGCGGCACCATCATCGTGATGTCGGCATACGGGTCGTCGGTGTAATATTTGCCGGTGTCCACGAGTGCGCCGCACCACGCATGATCTACACGCTTCAGCAGACTGATATGCTCCGGGCCGGTGCTGAGGAAGTCGCCATGATTCTGCACGGCGACGATGACGCCGAACTTCTCGCCATGCTCCGCGCACTCGCGCAGCGCCTCCGCCATCCACTTCTCCACCTCGTCGCGCGAGGCACCACTGGCGGCGCTCTGCCAGTCCTTCGGGTTCTTTTGCTGCGGACCGGCAAACACGCGCACCACCGGCGCACCGAGCCGCGCGGCGACCTCGATCCAGAGCTTCGTCAAAGCCACGCCTTCGGCACGCACGGCCTTGTCCGCCGTGGCGAAGTCATTCTTCACGCCCGTGCCGCTGATCGTGATCCCGCGATCATGCGTGTAGCGCTTGATGCGCGCGATGTAGTCGTCCGACGGCGCTTTCGGATAGCCAGGGAAGAAGTAGCCCGTGAGGTCCACCGCCTCGATGTCATGCTTCACGCAGAAATCGCACACGCCGAAGAGGTCAATGCCCTTCGCTGCGTCCGCGAGGTTCGCGTTGAGCTGTTCGAGAAATGAATACGCGTTCAGGGTCGGTGTGAATCGTGCCTTGCCCGCGCGCGGTATCGGCGCGTAGGCGGCGAATGCAGAACGAAGCGCGAGCGGCGAGAGTGACGCAAGTTGAAGGAAGCGGCGGCGGATCATGTCGGTGGGTTTTAGCGTTGGACGATCCGAACGGGAAGTTCGGGCGAGGTCTTGAGCGTGATCGTCACGTCATCGGCGAAAAGGCCATCCAGCTTCGCGGGTCGCAGATTCGGGCGAGCGGCGATTTGGACAACGGCGAAGTCAGCCTCGGGAGGAACGAGGCATCGAGCGGTCAATTGACGCGCTCCTTTGGCATCGGTGCCGAGCGTGGTGACTTGCGCACTGCCGCTGGCGAGAGCCTCGGTGATTCTCTGCGGCCAGTTCTGATGCATTTGCGCGGGATCGCCTTGGAAGAGGTAGAGCTGGCAAAAGAAGGTGACGGATGGATTGGTGTTGGAAGGTCGTTCATCAGCAAAGCGTGCGCTGAGTTCTAGCACCGCATCGCCCGCAGATGAGCCAGTGCGGCGAAGCGGACGCAGGTCCACAAGCTGGAAGACATCGCACGAGATCGCGTGGCCACTTGGATCGGCTTCGTCCGCTTCCGGCTTGATGAAACGTAGCCTGCCATCGGTGATTGCGGCTTCGTCACCGCTCCAGACGCCGGTTTGACGAGGGAATCCATGCCCAAGACCACCTTCATCGAAGCTACCGTTGATGAGTGAAAACAACCGCTCCGCCGTCGCGCGCGGCGATGAAACGGCCCAGACAATCGACGTGCAAAACATCCCCAGCACAATCCCTGCCGCCGCCGCCACGAGCGGACGCCATTGCAGCCACATCCTCGCACGACCGCGTGTGGCTGAAGGCGCGCCCAACGTGTCCGTTTGCTCCACGATCGAGTTCATGACTGCGCAGTGCAGCAGCCCGTGCATCTGTGCCTCGGCCTGAAACACACGCCGCGCCTCCTCCGATTCACGCAGGCATTGACTCAGCGTCGCCGCTTGCTCAGGCGTGAGCGCATCATCGCGCCAAGCGTCGATCAAACAGTGAAGTTGTTCCGTGTTCATGGTGATTCGTGAAGAGGAAGGTTTTTGTCAAAGCACTCGCGCAGAGTCTGTCGCGCCCGCGTCAGCGCCACGCGCACCGCATTGACCGACCAGCCAACCAGCGGCGCGATCTGCTCCGGCATCTGCGCCTGATGATAGCGGCGCACGACGAGTTCAAGCGCACGCGGAGCGAGCTTGCCCAGGCACTCCTGTAGCACGCTCACGCGACGCCGGAACGCCGCCTCATCCGGTGTGTCCGTGCCATGCAGCAGCTCCATCACATCCTCATCCAGCCGCGCCACACGACGAGCCCGCGCACGCTGAAACATCAGCACCTCATAGCGTGCCACCGTGCAGACCCAGGCCATGAAATCCGTGCCCCGCGTCCATGTCGAAGCCTTCCGGCTCACGGTGAGAAACACCTCCTGCACGATGTCCTGCGCATCCGCGAAGTTCGGCTCCATCGACAGCACATACCCCAGCAACGCCTGCTGATGCCGCACAAACATCTGCTGCACATGCAGCGTGTGCTCGTCGGGAAAAGCTAACGGCTCGGATTTCATTTCGAGAGAACTGCCGGTGCATGTCGGAAATTAGCAAACGAATCGGGACTTTTCCAAAACCCACGATTGCGACAGGCGATCCATTGAATCACGGATGCCATCGGACGGTGGACCACATTGGCCAGTGGTCTCTCGCGCGCAGTGTTGGCGCGCGTTTCATCTGCAGGGCTTACTCCTGCTGCCGGCCCGGGGCTTTGGCTTTCCCTTTGTTCTTGGCCTTGCCCGTTCCTTTCGTGGACTTCTTTTTTGCACCGGCGCGGTTTGGCACCCATTTGGGGTCGATCATCTGGTTGTTCATGGCGTTCCAGGCGGCGGCGAGTTCGGCGAGCTTTTCCGGATTGGATGCGGCGAGGTTCTTCGTCTCGCCGAGGTCGTCCTTGAGGTTGTAGAGTTCGGCGTCGTCGGTGGTGGCTTTGGCCAGGCGTTCGCCGCCATCCACGCCTTTGGTGCCTGCGCCTTTGACGAGCTTCCAGTCGCCTTTGCGCAGGGCGATCTGCTGTCCGAAGCGCCAGAAGAGCGTGTCATGCGGCGCGTCGGACTTCTCGCCGGCCACGTAGGGAAGGAGGTTTACGCCGTCGAGTTTCCATTCGGGTTTGATCTCGACGCCGGCGGCGGCGAGCGCAGTGGGCTGGATGTCGAGCTGGATCACGGGCCGGTCGTCCACCTTGCCGGCGGGGATGCGGCCCTTCCATTGCACCATGAAGGGCACGCGGATTCCGCCTTCCCATGTCTGCGCCTTGAAGCCGCGCAGAGGGCCGTTGCCTGAGGTGGTGGATGGCGTGGGGCCGCCGTTGTCGCTGAAGAAAATGATGAGGGTGTTTTCTTCCAGCGAGTGCTCGCGCAGCTTGGCGAGCACGCTGCCCACGGCGTCGTCCATCGCGGAGAGCATGGCGCAGAAGGAGCGACGTCGGGCGTCGCCCACCTTGGAGAAGCGGCCGAGGTATTTTTCCGTGGACTCGAGCGGACCGTGGACGGCATTGAAGGGCAGGTAGCAAAACCACGGCTGCTGGTGGTGGCGCTCAATAAAACTCACCGCCTCCTGGCCGAAGGCCTCCGTCGTGTAGTGGATGCTGTCCACGGCCTGGGTGCCGCGGAGGATGGGATTGTTCTTGTCGCCGACGGCGTCGAGGTAGCTGTGAGCGCCGCCGAGGAAGCCGAAGTACTCGTCGAAACCGCGCTTGAGGGGATGGAATTCGGGCTGGTAGCCGAGGTGAGACTTGCCAAACCAGCCGGTGGCATAGCCGGCGGCTTTGAGCCGGTCGCCGATGGTCGTCTCGGAGAGCGCCAGACCGAAATTCGGCACGGCTGACTCGGCAGGGCCGGGATTGAATTCGTGGCCGTAGCGCTGCTGATAGCGCGCGGTCATGAAGCCTGCGCGCGTGGGGCTGCAATACGGGCCGCTGACGTAGCCGCTGGTGAAGCGCACGCCGTTCTTCGCGATGGAGTCGATGTTCGGCGTGGGAATCTGCGCGGTCACGCCCTGGCATGTGAGTTCGCCCCAGCCGAGATCGTCGGCGAGGATTACGAGGATGTTTGGTTTGGCGGCGCCCTTCGCAGGAATGGCGGTAATTGCGGCGGCGAGAAACTGGGCAACGATGCAAAGTCGGAGGGCGCTCATGGGCGCTTGGAACGACGAGAGGGCAGGGGATCATTCATTCACTCTCACCCGCGAGCGGATGCTCCCTGTCGATCCGCACGGCGCGAGAAAGCGCTTGTGTCGCTGGCCGGACGGAAGGTATTCTCCGCGCATGAGCCGGTCCTTCCTTCGTCTTTCGCTCCCGATATTGACGTTCGTAGTGGCGTCGTGTGCACCGGAGGATCCCGTGCTGACGCACAGGCTCGCGGATCATCTCGGCGAGATCGAGGCGGCGAATCACGAATTGGAGGCCGAACTGGCGGCACAGAGACGCATCTTGACGGCGATGTCGATGGAGAAAGAGAGGCTTGTCGCGGGGCGTGGTCGTCTGGAGAAGGAACTGGCGGGGGCGCGCGATGAGCTGGGGCGCATCACGAAAGAGTCCTCCGACTACAAGGCCGCATACCGCAGGGGGATGCAGGCAAGGGCGAAGGGCATGAAGCTCCCGGACATGGAAATCGACGGCCGAAAGTACATCGGCCTGGTGGTGAACTCGGCCTCAAGCTCCGATCTGGTCGTGCTGCATGAAGGCGGGACGACGCGCTTCCCCTTCGAGGATCTGCCGATCTCGATCCAGAATCTCTTCGGCTACGACCCCGCGGCGGCCGAATCGGCCGCGCCCGCAGTGGCGGCGATGACGCCTCTCCATATGGAGGCCACCGAGAAGAGTCTCAGCGAGGGCAGGGCCCTGGTGGACGAGACGAAGCGCAAGCTCGAAGAGCAGAAGCGAGAGAAGCTCGAGGAACTGAAGAGAAAGAAAAAGAGGCGGACTGTCCGCTGATGATGTTTTCCGGGTGCGCGCGTCGTCCAGCCCATTTTGCCGGAGGAAAACGGCGTGCGCGCGCCACACACGAGGTCACGCACACTTTGACCTCCGGCCTTTCCGCTGCCTAGTGGGCGGTGCAGAGAAAGACAAGCACAGGCATGAAGATCAGATTTTGCGGAGCGGCGGGAACGACGACGGGTTCTCAACACCTCATCGAGGTCAATGACCAGCGCATCCTGCTGGACTGCGGGCTTTACCAGGGGCGTCGGCAGGAGGCGTTCGAGCGCAACCGCCATTTTCCCTTCGAGGCGCGCGGCATCGACTGTGTGGTGCTCTCCCACACGCACATCGATCACAGCGGGAATTTGCCAAACCTGACGAAACAGGGATTCGCCGGCCCCGTCTTCTGCACCCACGCCACGCGCGACCTGTGCAGCGTGATGCTGCCGGACTCCGCGAACATCCAGGAGTCCGACGTGGAGTACCTCAACCGTCACCGCAAGAAGGACAAGCTCCCGCCAGTGGAGCCGACCTACACCATCTTCGATGCGAACCGCTGCCTCCGGCAGTTCGTCACGCTTGGCTACGACAGGCCGTTGCGCATCGCCGACGGCGTGACGCTCACCTTCATCGATGCCGGTCACATTCTCGGCTCCGCCCAGGTCGTTCTCGACATCGATGACCGGGCCGACGGCAAGAAGAAGCGCCTGCTTTTCTCCGGCGACATCGGCCGGCCCGGCAACGACCTGCTCAACGAGGCCGCGCCATGCAATGGCGTGGACTTCGTCATCATGGAAAGCACCTACGGCGGACGGCGCCACGAAATGCCGGCCGCCACATCGGACCACATCTGCGCCATCATCCGACGGGTCATCGAGCGGCGTGCCAAGCTCATCATTCCATCCTTCGCCGTCGAACGCACCCAGCAGCTCCTCTACACCCTGGACCGCCTGCGCGCCGCCGGCAGCATCCCCGCCGTGCCCACGTATGTGGACAGCCCCCTGGCCGTCAGCGCCACCGAGATCTTCCGCATGCATCTCGACGAGCTGAAGGAGTCGGTGAGCGAGGCCATCTTCATGCGCGATGATCCGTTCGGTTTCGAGGGCCTGCATCTCATCCGCAAAGTGGAGGACTCCAAGGCGCTGAACCGTGTCAAAGGTCCCGCCATCATCATCTCCGCCTCCGGCATGGCGGAGAACGGACGCATCCTCCACCACCTGCGCAACAACGTCGAAGACCCGCGCAACATCATCCTGTTCGTCGGCTACTGCGCCGGGAACACGCTCGGCCGCAAGCTGCGCGATGGCATGAAGCGCGTCTCCATCCTCGGCGACGAGTTCAATGTGAACGCACAGATCGAGACGCTCGATTCCTTCTCCGGTCACGCCGATCACAACGAACTGCTTGCATGGTTCGACCGCGTAAAGGGGCCGAAGAAGCAAATCTTCCTGGTCCATGGCGAGCCTGAGCACTCCGGCGCGCTGGCCGCCGCGCTCAAGGAAAAGCATCCGGAACTCGGCATCGAAGTCGCCGCGCTGCTCCAAGAGGTGACGCTGTAGCAGCCCCTGCGCGTGTCGTGCAGTGCGCACGGCTGGAAACACCGCTTTCACCCACCACACGCAGCGCCGCCGCACCACGCTGAGAGCGTGAATCCCGTCCGCTCACGGATCCTTTTTGCCATCCTGCTGCTGTGCAGCAGCCTTCATCGCTTTCTCCGTCATCGGCGCGGTCTTGGCCATGCCGTTGATGGTTTCGATGGTGAGAGTCAAAGCCAGTTTGTGATCGATGGCTCCGGCCACCATCTTGAGGATGTCGGCAAGACTCTCGGTGGCGATGCGCAGACAGCGCATCTTGTCGGATGTGGCGGGCTTGAGGATTTCGTCGACCGTCCGGCGCGTCTCGTAGCCGATGCGCAGAGGCGGCACGAACGGATGATGGTTTGGATCCACCGACAGCGGCACTTTTCCCCAGTCCGCAGCATTGCCGACGTGCGCCGCATAATATGAGAACACATCCCGCAGCGCAGGAAACTCAGAGTCAAGAAACAGCGCGGGATCGAGCCGCGCGCGGAGAATGCCGATGATCGTATTGCGAGGCACCGATCCCACGCCTCCGTCGGCCACGTCACCGCAGACCAGACGATTGACCGCGGTCGAGAGCACTCGGGAACCGGGTGTGAGATCGTGCTCGCGAAGCGGATAATCACCCGCCGTGTCGATGCAGCGCTCGGCCACGATGGTGGCGGCGGTGTTCAGAGCGTCCTCCACGCGGATGCGGTTGTCCTCGCTGGTCACGGCCTTGAGGATGAACTGCATCAACTGGCGGCGCAGCGCCTCGTCAACCACCTCCACGGATGGTGGTGCGCTCTTTTTGAAAACATCGAACAGACCCATGGCTCGAAAAGTGGTGGCGGTCCAGGCGCGCCGAATTTTCATGACTGGCACCCGCGGGAGCGTCTGGCGATCTCGGTGATGCGCTAAGCACCTGCATCCGACCGCCAGACGGCACGGCTGGGCCTACTTGCCGGCCTCAGCCTTCACGGCGGAGGTCACATGGGCGAAATTCACCCACATCTCGTGCTTTTGCTTGCCCACCGATCCGTCCGCGCCGCGGCCCATCTTTTCGTACTGCACCTTGGCCCACTCGCTCTTGCCGAGCGCGAGGATGGTGACGCGGTTTTCAAATGGCGTCTCGACCAGCGGCGAGGCGGTCTGGATGCGGTAGGTTTCGCCGACTTTCGGAAATGCGTCATCAGGCGAGTCTGCGGCGGTGGCGGTGGCGATGGTCATGGCGAGGAGTAATGTGGCGACGGTTCTCATGGTTGATGAAGGTGTGTACGGGTTTGAGAGCGCTCGATCATGAATTTTGAGCCACAATGCGGCAATCGGCCTTTGGTCGTAGCTGCGGTTCCGGGGCGATTCGGCCGGGACGCCGCTTGGCGCAGGGGGCCGCGCCATTTGGAGTTTCACGCGCTGGTTTCGGCGGAAGCACGGTGATGCATGGCGGAGAGGGTGGGATTCGAACCCACGGTTGCCTTTCGACAACTTCGGTTTTCAAGACCGACGCGTTAAACCACTCTGCCACCTCTCCAGGCTGCGCGTGAAGGTGCGGAGTGTAGGCCCGGGCGCGGAGGTTTCAAGATTCAAGATTGCCGCGCAGACGGGCGCGCTGTTTTTCCGGTGGCACCACACCGGCGTCGGGACAAAATCACATGCGATCTTCGGTCGAAAAGTTTCAGCCGGCGAGTTTCAGCTTGCGTCCGATCATGGGTCGGCTACTGCTCGCGGGTCGGTCGGCCATGAACGCGAGGCGATCACCAGCAAGAATCATTTTGAACCATCTGGCCGGGCGCTCGCCCTTGACGGCTGGAGAGCAGCGGCGTCTGGATCTCGATGGCGACGGGCTGGTGACGGCGACGGATCTCTTGTTGTGGAGGACTACGGCGGTGCCTTCTAAGGCGTGGAGCGCGGCGCCTGCGGTACGGCTGGGCGATGCGACGGTGCTTGCCGGCGGCAAGGTGGTGCTCGGCTTCAAGTCGCGGGCCGTACTTAAGAAGGCGGTGTGGGAGATTTCGGGACGACAGTCAGCGGGCACAAATAGAACTGAGCCCGGCTGCGAAGTCGATGTTCCAGCGCTCGGTGACGGCATCCGGCAGCCGGTCTGGGTCCGGCTCTGGCTGGTCTTCGAGGGCTGTGCGCCGGCGCGGGTGGTGGTGCGTGTCTGTCCCGGGCCGATGATCGTGGGAATCACCGCGGCGGACGGCGGCGGCCTGCTGCTGGAAGTGCAAGGCATGGCGAAGACCACGGAGGGAGTGCGGGTGCTGGTCAACGGTGCGGCGGCGCGTCACCGATGGCTGCGGCCGGGGGTGTTGAGTGTCAAAGCGGCGGTCAGCAAACCCTTGCGCCTCGAAGTGCGGACGGCTGACGGCATCAGCTCCAACGAGGTTCGGTGGCCTGGCCGCGCGAAACCGAAATCGAAAACCTGATTCCTTGCCGCCATGATTCGTTTCGTCCTCAGCGGGCAGTCCCACAAGTCATTCGAGCCGGTGAACGTCCGGGTCAGGTTGAACCGTCCGTCGTTGTCATCGGGCGGCTTGCTGCAGTTGAATTTGGTTGGGGGGATCGCGCGGGCGGCGGGCGACTCGGTGGTCGATTGCATGGGGCTCGCCACCGCGCCCACCGACATGCAGCCGGCCACACCGCTGTATTTCCAGCTGCGCTACAGTTGGAGTCCCGCCGCAGCGTTGCGCTTCATACCGCAGACGGGCACCATCATCGATCTGGCCGCATTGCTCGAGGTCGCTGATCCGTCCGCCGGCCAAGTCCAAGTCAAAGTCGAGGTGTGGGAAGGCACGTCGCCCAGTGATGAAGACACGATATCCATTGCCATCGCGCCGGTCGAGGTCACGCTGCGCGCGACGGTCGCTTCACTCACCATGCATGTCGGCGACGCCATTGCGCCGTGTGTGGACATGCAGCCGGTGCCGCCGGGCGGGGTGCTGCCGTTTGGCAACGGGGTTAGTCTGGAACGTGACCATCTGGCGGCCTACTACGCTTCTATGACTGCGGCCAACGCGACGCCCGTCATGTCTGCGTTTGTGACGGGGCCTGCCGGTTTTGCCGCATCGCCACAGGCATTCAAGGAGCAGCAGCAGCTCGCGCAACTGGCGATCAGCTTCGTGACCGGCCGGCCTCCGCCGAAGGACGTCGAGGAATTCAACAGTCTGGGGAAGAGCTCTTACCCGCCGGACGCTCAGTTGCGTTGGAAGTTCGGGAAAGAGAAGCCGGTGCTGGCCGGCGGGGTGGGGCCATACGACAAAATGCCCCCGATGCTGCACGCGAGGCGTCCCAACGAACGGCAACCGCGCGATTCAGTATTCATTCTCCCGTTCCCGCTGCCGCCGAACCCGCGCTACAAAGCGCCGGGAAGAGATTTCTTTCCTCTCGTCGTCCTGCCGGTGGAAGTGAAGGCTGCGACTCTCGAGATGACGCTGACGGCCGCACCCGAGGATGCAGGTGCCGCGGACGCCCATGGCGTCCGCCCGCTGAAGCTGGAGTACAACTGGCTGGAGGCCGAGCAGAAGCTCGTCGGCTCCTTCGCACTCGAAGTGCGGCGCCCGGCCGCCTTGGGCGGGCGGGTCCTGTATCACTCGGACTGGGACGACGCGGTGCTCGACATGGAGTTCACGGACAAAGTGATCACCATCTCGCGGCTCGCAGTGATCGACAAGCAAACGCAGGCGACGAGCTGGGTGGCCCCCTTCGGCATCCGGCTGGAATTGCGCGATGCGGGACCACCTGGCGCGTCGGTGGCGCGGTTCTGGCTGCCCGTCAGCGAGCAAGGCCTGTTCCAGACGTTTGCGTCGAGTCAGCCAGGAGGCGGCAAGCTGCAGGTGCGGCGGAGTTTGAAGCAGATCATCAGGGCGACCGGCGACGGTGATGCGGAGCTGATCGTGACCCTGCTGCCGCCCGCGCGGCAGGAGCTGATGATTGACGAATACGACATGCCGCCGAAGCCCGCGGCGCTGCGGATCACCGTGCCGCCGCCGTTGGAGGCGGCGCTCGGCACGTGGGATGACGAGATGTTTTCCGGGCTGGATATCAGCGCCGAGGGTTCGGCGCACGAGGTCATCCACAACAGCGGCACCGTGACCGGCAGCGTGAAGAACCGCAACCCGCAGCCCGATACGCGGATGGAACGCGTCACCCTCGAGGTCGTGGGCTCGACCGGCTCCATCGGGCCGCTGGGCATCGAGGGGCCGGGGCCGCCATTCAGCCGCGAGATCAGCGGCCTGGAGGTGGGCGAGAACGACGTGATCCTCTCCGCCTGGAAGCCGATCAATCAAGTCATCCACGGCGGCCCGTGGCTGGCCACCGCCAGGCTCGTCGGCGTGCTGCCGCTGGCTGGCGGGGTGCTCTTCCCTCGCGCGCTCCCGGCCGGGAACATCGTGCTGGTGCGCTCCGTCAATGGCATCGCCTTCAGCTACGGCAGGGCGACCTCCGCGGCGCTGATGGATGGCTTGGATGGCATCTCACCGATGCAGCCGCCGTCATTCGACCCCGTCTCGCGCACGCTGGCCGCCGCCGCGCTGCCGGCACGCACGGGGACCCATGAATTGCAGGTGGTGGCGATGAACGACTTCGGCGTCGTGCAGGGACCAGCGCTAGTACTCAACGCGCCAAGGCCCATCGTGAACATCAGCGCGGACACCTCGGCGGTGCCCCACCAGCCCGGCCGCCCTTTCAATGTCGGCAACTCGGTGAATTCCGTGCCGGGCACGTTCGACCACCAGTTTGCGCTCAGGGTCGAGTTCTCGACGAACGGCGCCGCGCCGCGGATCTCGACGCGCACCGAAGCGCGGGCGCTCACCCGGGACACCACCCGCCTGACTTTCCCGGAGAGCGGCACGCTGCCCGTGGGTGGTGATGCTCGATTCAGGCTGGAGGGCTTCAATGAGTTTGACTCCGCAGACATCACTTTGAACCTGAACCGGCGGGCCTTTATTTACGACTTTACCGCGGAACTCGAAATGCGGGTCGTCGATGCGAATGCGCACCTTGAAATCGTGGAAGTGGTGCCCAATGGCATCGCTGGCCTTACCATCGGACCGGCGGCGGGCGGCTTCGACCGTATCATCTCCGCGGCCAGCCCGACCAGCCCCGTGGGGATCGAACTCATCCGGTTCAAAATCGTCCCGAACGATGACGTCGATGAGGAAGACAGGGACGAGGTGGATCTCGACTACCGGATCCGCTACGTTTCTCCGGCCCCGATCCCTGGGAGCGGAGTGGTGCCGAACTTCGGCCCCGACTACGAGCCTTACGCGGCATTCCTGGTCATCGACGCGTCGCGCGTGATGGAGGATGAAAGCCTGCGTTTCGACCTCAGCGTCATCGCCGAGGGCCAGAGCGTGCCCGACCCGGAAGACTGCTGGATTCGCGCACGCGTGCTCAATGGCATCGACCGCGAGCAGGACGGCCAGTTCGCCGTGGCGCTGCTCCGCGTCTAACAAGCTGCTCCCAAGATCATGCTCGCCTTCGAACTGCCTCTTGCACCCGTGGCCCAGGGATCGTCCTTCGACGGCGCGCTCCTGTTGCCGGCCGGCTTCACCGCCTCCGCGCTGGTGATCGACATGGAGTTTCCTCCGGGCGCTTTTGACTCGGTGGAGTTCGACAGAGGCACCGGACTCTCCGCTGCGGACAAGCTCGACAAAAACGGGCCGGCGGGTGAACGCGGCATCGCGCGCGTGGTGATCACTCGTGACGGCGCCGGCGGGGTGGCCGGACCCGCCGAATTGCTGGTCTTCAGGGCGCGACTGCGTGGCCGCCGCGGCGCGCCGTGCTTCCTGCGCGCGCGCCTGCTCTCGGGTGCGGACGCCGACTTGATTGCGTTCGATGCCGAGGTCGTCGAGGGCACCGTCTTCGTGGCAGCGGGCAGCCTCGGCGTGGTGACGACCGCGCTCGAGCGCGCGAACCGCGGACAGCCCTGGCACGAGGTGCTCATCGCTGAAGGCGGGCAGCCTCCCTACCACTGGCGGCTCGCATCTGGGGCGCTGCCTGGCGGCGTGACGCTGGGGGAAGGTGGCGTCATCAGCGGTGTGCCCGGCGCCTCGGGCACCTTTCCCGTCACCTTCGCGGTCAGTGACAGCGCTGCGCCCGCGGCCGGCCCCGTGCCCTGCGCGTTGGACATCGTGGTCACCGCGCCGCTGCCGCAGATCACCACGGAGGTGCTCCCGGTCGCCGCGGCTGGTCATGCCTATGCGGCGGACCTCGCCGCCACGGGCGGTGCCGCACCGTACCGCTGGAGCGCCAATGGCTTGCCGGCGGGCCTTGCCGTCGTCGGCTCGCAGATCGTCGGCATGCCGGAACAGGGCGTGCCGACCGGCGAGCATGTCGTCGAATTGATCGTCGAAGACTCCACCGCCACTCCGCCGCTGACGGCGAGCCGCATGGTCGCACTCGAGCTGCGGTCCGCTCTTCAGGTGGCGCGGCATGTGGTGGCTGATGTGTCCCAAGTCCATCTGGCTCCGAACCTGCTGGTGGTTGACTACGAATTGGATGCGGAGGTGAACGTCGTCGTCGCGGCCGGCCCGGGCGTCAGAGAGACTCAGGAAATCATTGACCGCGCGATGGAGGAGATCGTCTCGGCCATCGTGTCCACCGACTGTCTCGACGGTCCGCCCGCGCCCACGCCGCCGCCGGATGCCGGCCTCGGCGTTCCCGGAGGTTTTGGCCCGCCGGACCGCTCGCCGCTGCCGGGAGACCGCCTCAGTTGCCGCGAAAAACTCACCCCGCTGCTCGACGAGTACCGCGACCTGCGCAACGCCCGCCGCACGGCCAATGTGCTGAGCAAGGGCATCACCGTCGTGATCGACGGCACGCCGGTTTACACTCACACGGATGGACTGGCCGGCAAGCGCACCTCCACCGGCCGCGCCGCCTACGCCATGCGCAAGACCGCGCAAAACGACGCCATGCAGCAGGCGCTGAAGAAAGACAAAGACCGCAAGGCCCTGCTCAAGCATGCCCAGGCGCGCATCGAGGCGCTGATCAAGAAGGCCGCGGACCAAAAACATGCCGCGGGCGCAAAGACGAAGAGCGCGAAATTCAAGATCGTGCCGAAGACCTGGAAACCCGGCGCTCCGGTCACGAAGCTGGTTGACGACCGCATTGCGGCGCTCAGTGGCTGGATCTCTCACATCGACTGGGACGCGCTTTTCCCTGCGTCGGGGAAACCGGTGATCAAGCTCACCACGGGGCCGCACCGCATCGAGGTCTCGGCGTTTGCCAGTTATCTCATCGCCCCTGGTTCCATCCTGGGGCACATGACGGCGCATTCCTCCACGATCACGTCGAAGGTCACCCTCCGTCCGCGCAATCCCGAACACTGGCCGCGGCTCGACTGCGCGGTCGTCTGCCAGGGCTACGGCGGGCAATTCACGCAGGACGTGAACCTCCATCCATCCGATGTCGATCTGCTCGCCATCGGACGCGACGGCCTCTCTTTGATGCCTGCCACGGGCGATCCGGCCGCGCCCTACGCTGCGCCACGGCCGTTCCAGCGTCAGCCCGGCTTTGCTGCGCAAAAAGTTTTTGCCGGCGTGGCGGATGACATCGGGCGCACCTGGGTGCTGGCCTCCTCAGGCTCCCGGCTGGCCATCATCCGCAATCAGGGCGTCGGCGGCTTTGCGCAGCCGCATGCCCATGTTTTCGACGCTCGCGCGGGATCCATCGTCGATACGCTCCTGCTGGAAACGGGAGCCGGTCATGTGGCGGCCGCAGTGTTGTTTCCCGGCGAGGTCGCCACCGTGGGTGACCTCGCCGCTCTGGCTGCGGGAGGCGCGCCGTCCGTTGTTTCGACGCCTGTGCAATCCCGTGTCGTGCATGACGAGGCGGCGGCCTTCTGCCGTATTCCGGCGCTGACTCCTGTGACGGCCGATCGCGCCATCGCCGTGGTCTGGCTCTACTCAGGGACGCTGACCTGGCACGAGCTCGGGGCGGATGGCCGCCCCGCGCCATTTCACGGCGTGGCACCCCTCGATGTGGTCGATCTCACGCATCGCTGCCCGGCCGTCGTTTCCTTCACGGACGCCGGCAGCGTGCGTCTGGCGGCGGTCGCCACCGAGGCGCGCGAGCTGCTGTCGTGGACTTTTCCCGACGGCATTAGGCCGGACCTCCCGGATTTCACCTTCGCGGCGTTGCCCGCCTCGCCGCGTCATTTGCAGCCGGCCTTCGGCCTCGGCTTGGCGTTGTTTCTGGGACCGCAGTCCCAAGTCTTCCTGCTGACGGCGGATGGACTCGAGCCGCTCGCGCCGGAGTCCGGCACTTCGTCGATGCACGGCCGGGGCATGGTCGTCGCGCTCGGCCGCCGGTCCGGTGGGGAGGTGCGCATCCTGGAGCGCCGGTGAAGCCGGTGACGGATGGGGGTCCGGCAAGCTTTCCCATGCCTCGTCTGCAAGCACCTGGCTACTATCCTGTTGTTCTCACATAGTGATGCGAACGAAGTGCTCAGTTCTCAGTAGAAATCACGAGGTGAAACTCAGGCTGAGCACCTCGCACTGAGCACTCAAGGCGAGACGGACACGAAAACAGCACGATGCTCATTTGCCTGGAGTGAGAGAGATGCAGGCTAGTCAGCCAGATCGAAGATTTTTCCCGGATTAAGCAGGCCGGCGGGATCAAGGGCGCGCTTGATGGAGCGCATGAGTTCGTAGCTGCCTTCACCGAGCTGGCGTTTGACGAATGCCTTCTTCGCCAGGCCGACGCCGTGCTCGCCGGTGACGGTGCCGCCGAGGCGCAATGTCTCAGCCACGATTTCCTCGAGCGCGAGTTCGACGCGGTGCATCTCGTCCTTGTCGCGCTCGTTGGTGAGGAAGGTGGGGTGCAGATTCCCGTCGCCGAGGTGGCCGAACGTGCCGATCTGCAACCGGTGGCGCGCGGCGGATTCATTGATGAAGGCCACCATGCGCGCCAGTTCGCTGCGCGGGACCGTCACGTCTTCGAGGATGGTCGTCGGACGGATGCGCGCGAGAGCGGAGAAGGCATTGCGGCGCGCGGCGGCAAGCTTTGCTCCTTCCTGCTCGTCGGCAGCGATGCGCACATCGTGCGCGCCGCACTGCCGCGCCAGCTCGCTCATGCGCGCGGCTTCTTCCTCGACCACGGCGGGATGGCCGTCGGTTTCCATCAGCACCAGCGCCTCCACGTCCGTGGGCAGGCCGATCTTTGCGTAATCCTCGACGCACTTCACCGTCATGCGGTCGAGGAACTCCAGCGTGCAGGGAATGATGCGTGCGGCGATGATCGCCGAGATCGTCTCAGCTGCGGCTCCCATAGAGTCGTAGAGGGCCAGCATGGTGCGGCGCGCCTTCGGGCGCGGCAGAAGCTTCAGCAGCACCTCCGTGATGATGCCGAGCGTGCCCTCGGAGCCGATGAAGAGGTCCTTCATCGAGTAGCCGGCCACGTCTTTGACGCACTTGTTTCCAAGAAAGACGATCTGGCCGTCCGGCAGCACGACCTCCATGCCCATGACGTAGTCGCGCGTGACGCCGTATTTGAGGCCGCGCAGGCCGCCGCTGTTCTCAGCCACGTTGCCGCCGATGGTGCTTATCTTCATGGAGCCGGGATCGGGCGGATAGAACAGTCCGGCGCGGGCCGCGGCATCGTCGATCTCTTTGGTGATGGCTCCGCATTGCGCACGGAGCGTGAGGTTCTTCGGGTCGATCTCGACGATCTGGTCCATCTTCACCAGGCAAATGACGAGGCAGCCCTCCAGCGGCACGCTGCCGCCGCTCAGCCCGGTGCCGGAGCCGCGCGTGACGACGGGTATCTCCGCCTGCCGCGCGAGCTTCACGCAGCCGCTCACCTCCTGCGCGGAAGAAGGAAAAACGACCGCGCCGGGCCGCTGCTTGAGCGCGGCGGTGCCATCGAACGAATACGGAATCAAGTCTTCGTCGGCCACGAGCACACGCTTCGCGCCGAGGAGGTTCTGAAGAGCTGCGATGAAGTCCGGGCCTGCTTTGTTCACGACTGGCCGACTCTGGCGCTGGCGCGCGACGAGTCAATGCGTGCCTCCATCTCGGTTCCGTTCCGGCACGAGGGCCGGCGTTGAGGGGCATTCCGGGACCTTCTGGCACTCCGGTGAATGGAATCGGTCTCTTGTTCCGATTAACAGGCACACCACACTTCTCCGCACATGCACAAGACCATCCGCCTGCTGTCGTTTCTGCTCGCCTTCGCCATCGTCGTGCCACGGTCCCGCTGCCTCGCCGCAGAAGAGCCGCCGCGCGGCCTGCGTGATCTGAACACCAGCTACTTCCCCTTCACTCCCGTGAAGGACAAGTCCGAATGGGCGGACCGCCGCGAGGAGGTGAAACGCCGCGTGCTCCTGGCCTGCAACCTGTGGCCGCTGCCGGAAAAAACTCCGCTCAATGCCGTGGTGCATGGCCGGGTGGAGCGTGATGACTACACCATCGACCGCGTTTTCTTCGAGTCGCTGCCCGGCCACTTCGTCACCGGCAGCCTGTATCTGCCGAAGAAGACGGGCGCATCCATGCCCGGCATCCTCTGTCCGCACGGCCATTGGCCGAACGGCCGCTTCATGGACGCGGGGGCGGGTTCGGCTGAGGTGAAAAAGCAGTTTGAGATGAAGGCCGAGGAGATGGAGTGCGCGGCGCGCTCGCCGCTCCAGGCGCGCTGCGTGCAGCTCGCACGCATGGGTTGTGCGGTCTTCCACTACGACATGCTCGGCAATGCGGACTCCGTCCAGCTCTTCGTCGATGACAAAGGCAAGGTCCAGCACCGCCACGGATTCAATCCGGAGAACGCGGTGAACGAGCACGGCAGGTGGACGTTCCTCACGCCGCAGGCGGACCTGCGTCTGCAGACGAATTTCGGCCTGCAAACCTGGAACTCGTATCGTGCGCTGGACTTCCTGCTCACCGTCAAGGGCGTAGATCCAAAGCGCATCGGCATCACCGGGGCGAGCGGCGGCGGCACGCAGAGCATGATCAGTGCCGGCATCGACGACCGGATCGCCGCTGCGCATCCATGTGTCATGGTGAGCACCGCGATGCAGGGAGGCTGCACATGCGAGAACGGGCACTACCTGCGCATCGGACAGGGGAACATCGACATCGCCGCGCTCACCGCGCCCCGCCCGTTGGGTCTCACGGCGGCGAATGACTGGACGAAGGAATTGGAGGCCAAGGGCCTGCCCGACTTGAAGGGCCTCTACGCCATGCTCGGCGTGCCAGAGCGCGTGACAGCGCACATCGCCACGCAGTTCCCCCACAACTACAACCTGCCCTCGCGCACCGCCATGTATCACTTCTTCAACAAGCACTTTCATCTTGGCGTCAGCGAGCCCGTCCGGGAGCGCGAGTTCATCTTCTCCACGAAGGAAGATCTCACCGTTTGGACAAAGGAACATCCCGCGCCGGCCGGCAACCGGACAGGCGATGCGCACGAGCGCGACGTCTGCAAATGGATGACCGAGCAGGACGAAAAGAACATCAACTCGATGCTCCTTTCGCGTGACCCGGCGAATCGCAAAGTGCTCAACGACATCATCGGCGGCGCATGGCGGACCATCATCGGACGGAAGCAGCCGGCAGCGCGCGACGTGACGTTTGAACCCGGCAGGAAGGACGACCGCGGCAGCTACCTCTTCATGGACGGCATCATCCGCCTGGCGGGCGCAAATGAGGAGGTGGCGTGCACCTTCGTCCATCCGCAAAACTGGAATGGCACCGCCGTGCTGTGGCTGAGCCTCAAGAAGAACGATCTTTTCATCGGTGAAGTG
The DNA here is from genome assembly GCA_019694165.1 of Verrucomicrobiaceae bacterium. Lineage (GTDB taxonomy): Bacteria > Verrucomicrobiota > Verrucomicrobiia > Verrucomicrobiales > Verrucomicrobiaceae > JAIBCL01. The sequence continues at coordinate 44,995 of JAIBCL010000036.1, forward strand.
AATCCGGTGCCCACGCCCGCGGTGATGGCGCTGCTCGATGCCGGCATCGCCATCGCGCGGCCTGAACTTTACCTGCCCGATGCGACGGAGAATCCGAAGGCCGGTGAGAACACGCGGTCGAAGCCCGGTGCCTTCCAGGAGTTCTGCGGCTACACGTACGGCTACAATCCCACGCTGCTCGCCCGGCGTGTGCATGACGCGATGACGACCGTGACGATGATGAAAAACCATCCCCAGAAACCAGCGGGCAAGGTGATCATCGTCGGAGTGAATGGCGCGGCGCCCATCGCGGCCGCTGCGTGCGCGCTGACCCGTGATGCCGTGGCCGGCATGGCCATCGCGCCGGAAGGGTTCACCTTCGCGAAGCTGAATTCCTTTTGGGACGTGAACTTCGTCCCCGGCGCCGTGAAGTATGGCGACATGAACGGCCTTCTCTCCATCTGCGCCCCGGTTCGCATCGCGCACATCGGCGGCGAGAATCCTGCGTCCGGCGAGTCGCTGGCAGCGGCGGTCAGCGGCCTTCTCAATCCAAAGAGCCGTCCTCGGTGACCGCGATGCCCACAGCCGCCGCGACCTTGCGCGCCGACAAGTTCCTGCACCATGTCCGCGTGTTCAAGACGCGCTCGCTGGCTTCACAAGCCTGCACGAAAGGGAATGTGAAGATCGGCGGGAGTGCGGTCAAACCCTCGCGCGAAGTGCGCGCCGGCGACGTGATCGAGATCTGCCGCGGTGACCTGCATCTCACACTGCGTGTGACCGCCGTCCCCGCAAATCGCGTGGGCGCGCCGCTTGTGGCGCACTACTGCGAGAATCTGACGCCCGCCGCAGCTTACGAGCGGGTCGCGGAGGCCCGCCGCCAGCGCGAACTCATCCGCCCGGGCACGCCGCACGAAACGGCCTCACGGCCGAACAAGAAACAGATGCGCGAACTGCGCGAGTGGATGGGCATCGACTAGCGTCGCGCCTTCACCAGAGGGGAAAGCCAAGCGTCGTCGCGCGCTTGATGCGGTTGCTGACCAACATGAGGCTGCCGCCGGTAAAGTAAGTCAACGTGACGGCCGCGCCCCACAGCGGGAGAATGCCGCGGTTCAGCATCGGCGGGCGCACCGGCTCGAGTTCAGGGTGAATGCGCGTGATGAAGATGGCCGCCATGGCAGCGAAGGCCAGGAACAACAGGCCGAGCAACGGCCGGCACCACTCGAGCCGCCGCATCATGCCGGCCACGAGTCCGATCGTCAGCAAATACCAAAGGAAGACGCCGATGGAAATGAAGAACAGCTCGTGAAAAACCAGCAGCGTGCTCACTATCAGCCCTACCGCAAAATGCACGACGACGATGTTGCGGGCGAAGGTCCGGTATTCGAGGACCGGGCGTTTTCTGTCACGTTGCTTTTCCAGCATGAGGGAGGTGCGGCGAATGCGATAGAGGGAGCTGAGTCATCACGAGCGGCATCATGCGGAAGCTACCGTTGTTTGCAAGACACGAGGTTGTCTTTCTCGATGGAATCCTTCGAACCGCTGAGGTTGAAGCACTTCGCATCCGCCGGAAGCCGCCTTCCGCAGTCCGTGGCGATGTTTCCGCTGACCAGAATGCGCTCGCAAGCGTCCTCCGCCCACACTGCGGCGGTCGAGAGACCGCCGAATGTGTTGCCGGAGATGGTCGTGTCGCTCGTGCCGGCCAGCAGGATGCCTGTGCCTTCGTCGATGCCCATGGGCGTCTTGTCCTGCACGGGGCGCTTGTCCTGTCCGCCGATGTGCGTGTTGCAGAAGTTGTTGGCCGAGATCGTGTTGCGCCCAGCGTCCTTGCCGGCGCGCACGGAAAACTTGTGCGCGATGGTGAAGGTGTTCGCGCTGATGGCGCAGCCCCACGCGTCACGCAGATCAATGCCGCCTTCGAGATGATGAGCGATGACATTGGCGCTCACCGTGATGCCGTAGCAGTCGCGGTCGAGTATGATGGCGGTGCCGTTGCACTCCTCGATCATGTTCCCGCTGAGCACGGAGCCGTAGGTGTTTTCGATGACCACGCCGTTGCCGAGGTGGTCGTCGATGTTGTTGCCGTTCATGCACAGATTGAAGCTGTCGAGGCAGCGCAGCGCGTCCTGGTTCTCCTCGAAGTGGTTGGCGTTTACCACGATGTCGTGGCAGCCTTTGATCTCGATGCCGCTGCCCTTGTTGTAGGTGATGATGCTGTCGGCAATGCGCGGGTCTTCCTGGCAATTGTCCAGGAAGATGCCGTGGCGGCCATTGTGGTCGATGGACACGCCTTCGAGGTATATCTCCTCGATGAAGTGAGCAAGGATGCCGTCGCCGCTCTTTTCGCTGCCGCTGATGCGCACATCGGCCACCTGCACGCGCCAGAGCCGCGCCTTCTTGTCCTGGGCGGCGTTTGCCGGCTCCAGGATCAACGCCGGCAGGCCCTCCTCGTTCTTGTTGATGATGTGCGTGGCCGCGCCCGAGCCTGCGATGCGCGTCTCCGCCGTCCGCACCACCAGCGGCCGGGTGATCTCGTAGTCACCCGGCGGCACCAGCACGATGCCGCCGCTCTCAGGCACGGCATCGAACGCCGCCTGAAGAGATGAAAACTTCGCCGCGTCGATCACCCTCGCCGCGACCTGCGGCAATGCCGGTGCGGAGAAGACCGAGATCGATGAAACCAAGCAGCAGGCAAGGAGCAGGGGAAGCATTCTCATGATGCAAAGGTACGCACCAGATCGAGAATATGATCGTGCAGAATGCGCCGTCAGGCGGTGGGCGGTGCTTCGCTGGCTACTGCACCAAACGGAACCACCACCAGAGTGCGAGCTTCGGGGCCAGCGCGGCGGCGACGGCCAGGAGTCCGAACAAGGGACGGCACGAGTGAAGCACGGAAAAGATGATCGACTGATGCCTGCCGGGCTGGAATTCCGGATTGAGTCGCGGCCCGGCACGGAGAATCTCGGCGACGGCGATCAGCCAAAGGCAGACGACGATTACTGCCGGGCTGGCGATCATCACCGACCGCCACACCTCCCCGAGGCTGTAGCCATCTGAGGACAGTTGCTCGAAAGCTCGATCTATCTTCCGAACATCAATCTGGAAGGCGACAAATGCTGTCCCGAAAAAAGAGAACATGACGGCCAGCACCCAAAAAGGTGCAGAGATGCTCAATGTCCGCCATGCCCAGACGGCAAATCCCGCGCCCGCAATCGCGAGGCCCGAGCCGAACAGCAGGCCCACGAGAGGAAGCATGCTGTAATTCTCGATCATCGTCCGCCACTTGGTTCACGCGATCAGCGGCCCGACATCCGGCGCTTGCAGCATTTGCTGCAATGTGGTGACGAGATGCGCGCTGCTCACGGGGCTTTCGCTTCGTGCGGTCAGGTTCTTGACTTTCACAGTGGGAAACTCGGCGCCGAAGATGACGGCGAAGCGGGCTTTGCGTTCCTCGGCAGCCTGGAACTGTTTTCCGACCTTTTGCGCTCCAAAGGCGTAGTCGGCGCGGATGCCGGCGCGGCGGAGTTCATGCACGGCGGCGAGCGCGTGTGACCGGGCGGTTTCGTCGGCGACGACGACATACACATCGAGCGCGAAGGCTTTGAGCAACCCATCGGTGATGGCGAATTGCGCGCCGGGAGTTTGCTTGAGCATCTCGCCGAGCACGACATCGCCCATGGCGAAACCGGTGCACGGCATCTCGGTGCCGCCGAGGAGGCCGCAGAGATTGTCGTAGCGTCCGCCGCCGGCGACGGCGCGCAGGCCGTGCTTCAAATCAAAGACTTCAAACACGGCGCCGGTGTAATATGCGAGGCCGCGTACGATGCCGGGATCGATCTTCACGTATTCCCACAAGCCGCGCGCGCTGAGATTCTCGCGCAGCGGGGCAAAGACGGCGTGAGCCTCGCTCGCACCGTCGATGAACGCGCGCACTTGCGCGAGCGTGAGGCCGATGCCTTCGAGCTTCTCCGCGGTGACGGACTCGGGCACCTTTTCCATTTTGTCGATGACCTGGAGGAACGCGGCGGTCTTGTCCGCGTCGATCTTCTGCTCTTCCAGGAAGTGCGACCACAGGCGGCGGTCGCTGAGGCGGATGACGAAGTCGTCCTTCTTCATGCCGAGCGCGAGCATGACGTCGATGGCGAGCGCGACGAGTTCGGCATCGGCGGCCGGCGAGGCGTCGCCGATGATGTCGGCGTTGAATTGATTGAACTCACGAGTGCGGCCCTTCTGCGGCTCTTCGTAGCGGAAGCAGGAACCGATCTGAAACCACTTCATCGGCTTGCCGTAGTGGCGCTGCCGCGCGGTGGCCATGCGCGCGAGCGATGGAGTGACCTCGGGGCGCAGCGAGATGTCGCGGCCCTTCTTGTCCTTGAAGCAGAAGAGCTGGCCGGTGATCTCATCGCCGCTTTTCTTTTTGTAGAGATCGGTGCTTTCGACGACGGGCGCTTCATATTCGATGAACCCATAGCGGCGCGCGACGGAGCGCCACACGTCGAAGATGTGATTGCGCAGCGCGCAGTCCTCGGGGTAGAAATCGCGAAAGCCTTTGACTGTCTGAAATGAGGCCATTAGGAAAGCGCGCATTGATGTCCGACGGTGATTTGAAAGCAAACAGAAATCAGCCGCGAGCTTGCACGTCATGCTGAGCGAGCTGTCAGTGAAGAATTTCCGATGCTTCGAGCACGCGCGGCTTGAGCTGCATCCGGAGAGCACGCTGCTCATCGGGCGCAATGCGCAGGGAAAGACTTCGCTGATCGAGGCGGCGTGCGTGCTGATGCGGCTTCAGTCGCCGCGTACATCGAGCAAGAGCGACTTCATCCGCTTCGGCGAAAAGACCTGCGTGATCGAAGGCGTGACGAATGAGCATCGGCTGCGCTTCGCCGCGAATGTGGCGACGCGGCGGCTCGCCGTTGATGATGCGGTGTGCGGTCACTCCGCGGATTATCTCGCGAACAGCGGGCTGGTGGTGTGGATGGATCACAGCGACATGAATCTGCTCCGCGGCGGCGCGGAGCATCGGCGGCGTTTTCTCGACTTCGCGGGCAGCCAGGTGTTTCCGGATTATCTCGATTCTCTGCGTCGATACGACCGGGCGCTGCGCACCCGCAATTATCTCCTGAAGCGTGACGCCGTGGTGAACTGGAGGCAGGCCGATGCCTATGCCCGGGTGATGGACGCCCTGGCCCTCGCTCTCACGGAGCAGCGCCGGAAATTGATCGCCTGGCTGCAGCCGGAGATTGCCGCCATGCATCAGACGCTGAGCGGCGGCGAGGTCGCGCGCGCGGACTATGCGCCTTCAGTCGATGAACGCGGCCTGTTTGAAATGCTCTTGGCATCACGCGCGGAGGAGGAGCGCACGCGCAGCACGGCGGCGGGAGTGCACCGTGATGACGTGGCACTGTGCATCGAGGAGCGCGATGCGTCTTCGTTTGCCTCGGAAGGCCAGCAGCGCACGCTGGCGCTGGCGATGAAGCTCGCACAGGCGCGTGTGATCGAGCGCGCGAAGAATCAAGCGCCAGTTCTGCTCATCGACGACATTTTCGGTGAACTCGACAAGACGCGCCGTCGCGCGGTGCTGGCAAACCTGCCGTCCGGATCGCAGCGTCTCATCACCACGACGCATCTCGATTGGGCGGACGACGGTGGTGCGTGCGGCCGCGTGTTCGAGGTGAGCGGAGGCCGGGTGGAGGGAAAGTGGTGCTGAACCGGAGCGACTGGCCAAGCCCCGGATGCGTGGAACACAGGTCACCTGATTGGGTAATCGGGGGCCGCGAACGTCCGGGGATGTACTTGGCAAAACCGGTTTGGGAGCTTGGGAAAACAGTTCTTGACGGTCGCTTGTGGAACTTTTACCAATGCACGCCGGAGCAGGGACCCGCGTCGGGGTTTTGTGATAGTCAAAATTTCAAGAAGGCACCGGCGTGGGGTCAGTGATCCCGCCATGTTTTCCCTTTGTTTTTCCAATTAATTTTTCTCAATTTCCAACCTCATGTTTGCTCGGCTATTTGGACTGGTTGCCAAGGATATTGGCATTGACCTCGGAACTGCCAACACCCTCGTTTATGTCAAAGACCACGGCATCGTCCTGCGCGAGCCGTCGGTCGTCGCCGTGAAAGTCGGCTCGAATGAAGTTGTCGCCGTCGGCGACGATGCAAAGCGCATGCTGGGCCGCACGCCCGGCGGCATCAATGCGATCCGTCCGCTGAAGGATGGCGTCATCGCGGATTTCCGCGTGACGGAGGCGATGCTGAAGCACTTCATCCACAAGGTGCACAACAACCGCCGAATCGTGCGTGGTCCACGTGTGGTGATCGCGGTGCCGTCTGGCATCACGGAGGTGGAGAAGCGCGCCGTGAAGGAGAGCGCGGAAGCCGCGGGTGCGCGTGAAGTACACCTGATGGAAGAGCCGATGGCGGCGGCGATCGGTGTCGGTCTGCCGGTGCATGAAGCGGCGGGCAGCATGATCGTCGATATCGGCGGTGGCACGACGGAAGTGGCCATCATCTCGCTCTCCGGCATTGTGTACAGTCGCAGCGTGCGCGTGGCGGGCGATGAACTCGACGAGGCGATCATCAACTACATGAAGCGCGCCTACAACCTGATGATCGGCGAACGCACGGCGGAGGAGATCAAGCTGCGCATCGGCTCGGCGTTTCCGCTCGGGAAAGAAAACACAATGGAAGTGAAGGGCCGCGACATGGTGGCGGGCCTGCCAAAGACCATCACCATCACCAGCCAGGAAGTGCGCGAGGCGATGCTGGAGCCGCTGAACACGATCATCGACGCGGTGCGCACCACGCTCGAACGGTGCCCGCCGGAACTGTCGGCGGACCTTGTGGATCGCGGCATCATGCTGGCCGGCGGCGGCGCTTTGCTGCGCGGCCTGGACAAGCTGCTCCAGGAGGAGACGGCGCTCCCCGTGCATGTGGCCGAGGATCCGCTCAGCGCCGTGGCGGAGGGCACGGGCCGCGTGCTCAGCGAGATCGAGTTCCTGCGCAAGGTGAGCACGCAGGATGTGTGATGCGTCCGCTCACGCTGAAGTCGCGCAACGGCGGCGGGCAGCATTGCTTCGCAGCCAGCACCTGACAGCGGAACCATGAAACCACTGAACCTCATCGCCCTGCTGGCATTCCTCGCGATTGCCGTGGCGATGCTCATGCTCAACAAGACGCGTTCGCGGGAGCTGCAGGACAAGGTGATGACCGTCTTCTCGCCGTTCATCCATGCCAGCGCTTCGGTGGACAAGGAGGTGCAGCACAACAGCAGCGCCTTCACCGGCGATCCCGTGCAGGTGCAGCGTGACAATGAGAAGCTGCAGATCGAGGTGCAGCGCCTGCGCATCGTCACGAAGCGCTACGACGAACTCATGGAGGAGAACAGCAAGCTCCGCCAGCAGCTCGACTACAAGCAGGGATCTCCCTTCAATCTCACGGCGGCGCGTGTCGTGAAACGCTCCGCCGGCACATGGTGGAACACGCTCATCATCGACAAAGGTTCCCTCGACGGCCTGGGCACGGACAGCCCGGTGATCACCGACGTGGGCCTCGTAGGCAAGACCGGCAAGCTCTCGCCGCACATGGCGGAGGTCATTCTGCTCACCGACGAACTGTGCCGCGTCTCGGCCTACATCGAGGGCACGCGAGAGAAGGGGATCCTCGCCGGTGAACGCGGCGGCACCGACTTGCGTCCAGATCTGCGCCTTCGTTTCCTCAGTCGGAACGCAGCCGTGAATGTCGGCGCGAATGTTTATTCCTCCGGCGATGGCGGCGTGTTTCCGCCCGGTCTGCATCTCGGAAAGGTGAAGCGATTCGAGAACCGGGAAATCTCGGGAGAGGCCGTGGTGGAGCCGGTGGTGGACTTCGAGTCGCTCGATCATGTGTTCGTCATCGAGATGCAGAAGGCCGAGCCAGCGCCGGCTGCGGAGGCCATCCAGAAGGCCGAACCCGTGAACGGCGGGAGCGGCGGCAAAGGAAAGGGAAAGGGCAGGAAGTAACCCGTCATGATCTTCAATGCGATCGTCCTGATGCTGATGCTGCTCACCTTCGCGGTGCAGGAGTTCATCCCGCCGATCATGCCGGACACCACTCACTACGCGCGGTTGTTCCTGCCGGCGGTGTTCTTCTTCGCCGCATCGGTGGCCGTGCCGTTTCCGTCGATGCTGATGCTGGCGCTGATCACCGGCGTTCTCTGGGACGTGCGGTATCTGCCCATGGCGTCGGATGCCGGCCGTGCGGACGGCGCGGAGCTGGGCATGACGCTGGCTGATGCGGCCACGTTGAGCACGGGAGACCTGCGCTTCGGTTACTCCATCCTCGTCTTCGGCCTGCTTGGGGCGATCATGCAGGGCGTGAGGCCGCTTTTCAAGAAAGGGCGGCTCGAACTGCCGGTGCTGATGGTCGGCTTTGCCACCAGCGGCTGGCTGCTCATCCAGTACCTGTTGATGACGCTGTTGCGAGGCAGCATCCATTTTCCGACGGCGATGTGGCTGAAGCTTGTGACTGACACGATGTACGCCATGTTCTTCTCGCCGATCATGTTTCTCACGCTGCATGTGCTGGCCAGGGTGACGAATTATGAAATCAAGTACGACGGTCTGAGGTACCGCTATGATGGTCGTTAGATACCGCTTCCGGCTGATGCTCTTCACGCTCGCGATCCTCTGCGGGTTCGGGATGCTCGTGTACAGGCTCTGGTATCTGCAGCACACGCGGCACGCCGAGTACGTCGGCAAGGTGCCGGGCCAGAAGGAGCTGCGCGTGCGTGTGCCCGGTGTGCGCGGCGAGATCAAGGACCGCAATGGCGTCACGCTCGTGAGCAACAAGCCCTCCTTCGAAGTGCGCGTGGTCATGAAGGAGGTGATCGACGAGTACCGCCGGCAGTTGAAGGAAAAGAAGGACCGCGGCGAGAAGGTGGAGATGCCCGCGTTCAACTACGAACTGGTGATCCAGGGCATCAAGCGCAGCAAGTCCGAGCCAGACTACGTCGAAATCTTCAATCAACTTGTCGCCAGCAAGCTCAATGAAATGGGTCTGGCCAAGCCGTTCTCGTCCGAAGAACTGCGCGTTCACACGCGCGCCTTCCGCGGTCTGGTGCCGTGGGTGTATCGGGACGACCTGAGCTTCGAGGAGTTCAGCCGCTTCGCCGAGCACAACCTCGGGCTGCCGGGTCTCTCCGTGGCCGTGCGCCCGGTGCGCCAGTATCTCTACGGCTCCTTCGCCTGCCACCTGCTCGGCTACGTGGGGCAGCCTGACATCGACAAGGTGCCCGAGGAGGAGCGTCGTCCGTGGGGGAACTACTACGTGCCTGATGACTACGGGGCAGCCGGCATTGAGAAGACCATGAACAAGTACCTCGTCGGCAAGCCCGGGGTGCGAACTGTGCGCGTCGATCAGAAAGGCGCCATCGTCGGCGAGGTCGGCTACGAGGAGCCTCGCAAGGGCAACGACGTGCTCCTCACCATCGACGCGCGCATTCAGATGATCGCAGAGCGTGCGTTGCGCGACGGCGGCATCGGCCGCGGCGCGGTCGTCGTCATTGAGCCGAACTCCGGCGAGGTGCTGGCGATGGCTTCCACGCCTTCGTATGATCCGAACAAATTCATCCCCAGCATTTCCCAGGACGACTGGGACGCCTACTTGAAGAATCCCGTGAAGCCTTTGAGCTGCCGCGCCCTCGGTGGCTACGCGCCGGGGTCCACCTACAAGATCGTCACCGCCCTCGCCGGCTGCCTCGCAGGCATCACAAACTCGCATTTCTCCTGCGGCGGCAGCGTGACCTACGGCACGAAAGCCATGAAGTGCTGGATCGCCGACAAAGGCGGCAGCCACGGCTCGCTTGATTTGAGCGATGCCATCAAGCAGAGCTGCAACTGCTTCTTCTATCAGTACGGCAACCGCGCCGGTCTCAAGAACATCGACATCATCGGTCGCCTCATGGGCCTCGGGCAGCGCAGCGGCGTCGAACTCGACGAAGAGGACGAGCGCAGTCTCATCCTCCCCGGCGAGAAGTGGGTGCGGCAGAACAAGCCCTCCGAAAACTGGCGGAGCCCCGGCTTCGTAGCGAACGTCTCCATAGGCCAGGGCCTCGTGCAGGCCTCGCCTCTGCAGATGTGCAATGTGGCCGCCACCGTCGCCAATGGCGGCAGGGCATACCCCGTGCACCTGCTCAAACGAGTGGTGGATGGCACCAAGGTCGTGTTCGACAACCAGCCCGAGCCGCGCGGTGATCTCATCAAGCAGGCCGTCACCCCGCAGCAGTTCGAGCTGGTGCGCCGCGGCATGTGGAAGGTGGTAAATGCCGACGGCGGGACCGGCAAGGCCGGCAGATTGCCCGGCGTCGAGGTAGCCGGCAAGACCGGCACCGCGCAGTTCCTGCGCAGCGGCCAGAAGGACAATCACACCTGGTTTATCTCCTTCGCTCCATACAAGGATCCCAAATTCGCCGTCTGCGCGCTCACCCAGGGCGGCAAGTCCGGCGGTCTCTGCGCAGCGCCCGTGGTGAAGCGCGTGCTCGAGCAGGCGCTCGCCCTCGATCAGGGCTACAAGGTCGCCATCGAGCAGGTGCGGGAAATCGCCGGCGACTTCAAGCAGCACGAGGCCATCACATTCTCAAAGGAACTCAACATCAACCTGGCCTCGTCGGACGATGACGTGGATGCCGGTGCCGAAGCCCGCCACGAGTCCGTGGAAGGGACTCGCAAAGTGGCTCCGCCGAAGGTCCGCAGGAAGGAAGATGCCGCCGGCTCGCGGGCCGTCGATCCGAGTCGTGAAGTCCCCAAGGCTGTGCCGGTCAAGAAGGCCGGATTCTTCCAGCGCATCTTCGGCCGGTGAAACGCGTCGTCGTCCGAAACATAACCTCCCGCCCAACCATCTCGATATGCCCATTGGATTTGTGAAACGCATCAAGGAATTCCTCACCGGAAGAAAAGACATCAACAGCGGCACCCGCATCGTCATCAACTGCGAGAAGCTCGAAAGCCGGGTCGCCCTCATGGAGAACGGCGCGCTCGAAGAATACACCATCGAGCGCGTCGGCACCCAGAGCCTCGTGGGCAGCGTGTTCAAAGGCCGCATCAAGAACATCGAGCAGGGCCTCAAGGCCATGTTTGTGGACATCGGTTTCGAGAAAAACGCCTTCCTCCACTTCTGGGATGCCATCCCCGCCGCGCTCGACGGCATCGAGGAGGTAAGCCGCGGCGGCAGCAACAAGAAGAAAAAGAAAATCACCTCCGCCGACATCCCAAGCCTCTACCCGGTCGGTTCCGAGATCATGGTGCAGGTCACCAAAGGCCCCATCGGCAACAAAGGGCCGCGAGTCACCACGAACATCTCGCTCGCCGGCCGCCTGCTCGTCCTCATGCCGCTCAATGAAGTCTTCGGGATCTCCCGCAAGGTCGAGGACCCGAAGGAGCGCGCACGCATCCGCAAGATCATCGAGAATCTCGACCTGCCCGAAGGCATGGGCCTCATCATGCGCACCGAGGCATCCGGCAAGCGCGCCCGCCACATCGTGCGCGACCTCAGCATCCTGCTCGAGGAGTGGGAGGAGATCGTTCATGTGCGGGACAATCAAAACGCTCCCGTCTGCTGCTTCCAGGAGCCGGACATCATCGAGCGCACCGTGCGCGACTTCCTCACCGAGGAGGTCGATGAAGTCATCTGCGACGACCAGGCCACCGTCGAGCGCATGCAGGAGATGGCCGGCCATATCTCGCGCCGTGCGAAGAAGCGCATCAACTTCTTCCAAGGCCCCGGCGCGCTCTTCGACGCCTACGGCATTCAGCGGCAGATCGACAACGCCTTCTACCGCCAGGTGTGGCTTCCGTGCGGCGGCTACATCGTCATCGACCAGACCGAGGCGCTCGTCGCCATCGACGTCAACACCGGCCGCAACAAAGGCTCGAACAACATCGACAAGCTCCTGCTCCAAACCAACATGGAAGCCGCCGCCGAGGTCGCGCGCCAGCTCCGCCTGCGGAACATGGGCGGCCTCATCGTCGTGGACTTCATCGACATGAAGAGCCGCAAGGACCAGCAGCTCGTTTACAAGACGATGCTTGACCATGTGAAGCGCGACAAGGCCAAGACCCAGGTGCTGCAAATCTCCGCCTTCGGCCTGATGGAGATGACGCGCCAGCGCCTGCACGAGAGCCTCAGCACCTCGCTGCTGGAAGATTGCCCTTATTGCAAAGGCCACGGCCAGGTGAAGACCACGCTCACCATGAGCGTGGAGCTTCAGCGCCGTCTCAGCGCCATACTCCAGCGCGACAATCCGGACCAGAAGGACCTCGTCGTCATCGTCCACCCCGAGGTGCTCAACCGCCTCCGCACTGAAGACAGCGAGCACCTCGTCGATCTCGAGCGCAAATACCACGCCCGCCTCACCTTCCGCAGTGACCCGACGTACCACCGGGAGCAGATCGTGATCACGAACAAGGCCGGGGAGGAGATCAAGTAGCGCGCTCCGCCACGCCGATGCCCGGTCTGTCCGGCATCACCAGCCGGCCTTGGGCATCATAGCGGATGCCCTCGTAGTCGTCGTTCGCCACGTAGAGATGGCCGTCGAGGTCGATCCAGTCCGCCAGCGGCGCGAGATGCGCTGCGGCGGTGGTGCCGATGCTGCTCTCGATCATGCAGCCCAGCATCACCTTCATGCGGTGCACTCGCGCCGCCAGTATCATCTCCCGCGCGCGGTGCCAGCCGCCGCATTTGAGCAGCTTCACGTTTACGCCATCAGCCAGCCCGGCGAGCGCCGGCACATCGTCCATCGTCCGCGCGCTTTCATCGGCGTAAAGCGGCATGCGGCAGCCGCGCAGCTTAGCGCGCAGTTCGCGCCAGCCTTCGATGCCCGACTCCCGGCTGACCGGCTGCTCGACGAAGGCGATCCTCCAGTGCTCTAGCGTCGAGATCAGAGCGGCCGCCACATCGGGCGACCAGCCGCCGTTCGCATCGGCGAAGATCGTGGCCTGCGGCGCGGCATTGCGCGCGCGTATCGCCACCAGTTCATCATGTTCAGGATTCCCGCTGCCGAGTTTGAGCTTCAGCACGCGAAACTGGCGGCTCGTCTCCCGCACCCGTTCGCCGAATTCATCGAGGTCGTCCGGAATGCCAAAAGAGCGGCAACCCGGCGGCGGCGATGACCACCGGCACCCGCTCAGCCGCTGCCAGAGGAGGCCGATGGGCCTGCCCGTGGCCTTGCCCGTCATGTCGAGGCGCAGCAAATCTAGAGCCAGCAGCGCCGCGCGCGGCCCGTGGCGCGGGTTCTCCACCAGCGGATTCGGCAGCCCGCGGAGCCACGCCAGGCATTCCTCGGGATCATCTTCGTAGTAGGGCACAAACGGCGCCTCGCCGATGGCGTCAATGCCGTCCCGCCGCGCGGTCACACGCACAACCCGGCGCTCCGCGGACTTTCCGTGTGCGATGCGGAACGGCTCCACGAGCTGCAGCGTCTTGAGTTCTGCGTGGAATTCGGATGACATGCGCGACTAGTCGCGGCGCGGGCGCGGGCGTTCAACTTTTTCTTGTGCTGCTACACCGCGCACGCCACTGGTCGGCCTCATGCGCCTTTCCTCTCTGGTTCTGATCTTCCTCACGCCCGTTCTCACCCACGCTCAAGCGCCCGCCCGTATGCCTGCGCCTGCCGCCGCCACCGGCGCGGGCTTCAAACTCGAAGCCGCCGTCGATCGCAAAGACGCGATCTTCAAAAAAGGCGAACCCGTCAGCGTCACGATCACGCTGACGAAGGACGGCAGGCCAGTGAGCGACGCCGAGGTGACTTGGACCTTCAGCAAGGACGGCCTGCCGCCTTATGGAAACGGCAAGGCGATGCTCAAAGACGGCAAAGCGAAGGCGACGGCCAAGCTCGACGATCCCGGTTTTCTTCAATGCCGCGCTTCCTTCCGCGAAACGCCGACGAGCGCACCGATCACGGCTCTCGCGGGTGCGGGCATCGAGCCGCTGGAGATCAAGCCGTCGATGCCGCGCCCCGATGACTTCGATGCCTTCTGGGCCGCGCAGAAGAAGAAGCTCGCCGCCGTGCCGATGACGGCGAAGCTGACGAAGGAGAAATCTCCCTCGGCCAAAGTCGAAGTATTCGATGCGCAGGTGGATTGCCTCGGGAAACCGGTCTCCGGCTACTTTGCGCGGCCCGCAGGCGCGAAGCCAAAGAGCCTCCCGATCATCCTGACCGTGCATGGTGCCGGCGTGAGCAGCTCCAACATGGGAAGTCCCGTTGGCTGGGCGGGCAATGGAGCGCTTGCGATGGACTTGAACGCCCATGGCATTCCGAATGGCAAGCCCGCCGATTTCTACAAGTCGCTCTCGGAAGGAGATCTGAAGGACTACCGCACCGCCGGCCGCGAGTCGCGGGATACGATCTACTTCCTCGGCATGTTCCTGCGGCTCGTGCGCGCGATCGATTTCCTCACCTCGCAGCCAGAGTGGAACGGCAAGGATGTGATCGTCTATGGCAGCAGCCAGGGTGGTTTCCAAGCATTCGCCGCCGCAGGCATCGACGAGCGCGTGACCGTCATGTGCGCGGGTGTCCCGGCCGGTTGCGATCACACCGGCGTCGTGGCGAAGCGGGTGAACGGCTGGCCAAAGTTCATCCCCAGTCTGCCGGTCACCGAGCCGGATCCGAAGGTGCTCGAAGCCGTGCGCTACTTCGACAACGTGAACTTCGCCGCGCACACGCACGCGAAGGAGGCCATCGTCACCGTCGGATTCATCGACACGACGTGCCCGCCCACCAGCGTGTATGCCGCCTACAACGCGCTTCCGATCAAGAAGCAGATCTTCAACGACGTGAAGAGCGGTCACGCCAACACGCCCGCCGCCATCAAGGCGATGATGGATGTGGCCACCCGCGTGATCAAAGCCGCAGCGCAACCATGAGCGAGTTTTCAAAACCCGGCGCAGGCCACGAGCGTCCACCGCGTCCCCTCCGTCCTTCACGTCCCTTCCGTCCCTCCCACCGCCCGCAGCCCGCGCCATCCGAGCCACCACTCGGCTCCGAGTCATGGCCGAAGCCGTGGGTGCAGATCAAATACTTCTCCTTCCATCCGTCGATCTACCCGAACATGATCCGCGCCGCGTCCGACGACGCAGCGGCGGGCGATCTCGTGAACGTCTTCGACAAGGAAGGCAATCTCTTCGGTCACGGCTTCTACAATCCGAAGGCGCGCATCCCGCTCCGCGTGCTGAATCACCTCAAGTCAGAGTTCGCAGAGGTCGATCTCGACAGCTATCTCCGCGACGCGATCAAACTGCGCACCGAGACGCTGAAGCCCGCCGACACCGGTGATGCGTGGCGCGTCATTCACTCCGATGGCGACCGCATCAGCGGCCTCGTCGTCGATAAATACGGCGACACCCTCTCCATCGAAGTCACCTCGCTCGGCGTGTGGCGTCGGCTGCGGCGCTGGCTGCCCATTTTGCATGAATCGCTCGGCACGAAGCACCACGTCATCCATGCCGATCCCGAGATCGCGCGCATCGAGTCCATGCGCTGGGCCGACGTGCCCGAGGCCGACGATCCCGCGCCGAAGAGCGTGCGCATCCGCGAGCACGACATCCGCTATCAGGTGAACTTCGAGTCCGGCCACAAGACCGGCTTCTTCTGCGACCAGCGCGACAACCGCCGGCGCTTCGGCCAGTTCGCGCGCGGTCGTGTGCTCGATCTCTGCTGCTACTCCGGCGGCTTCTCGCTCGCCGCGAAGCTCATCGGGAAATGCGACGACGTCACCGGCGTCGATCTCGACGAGCAGGCCATCGCGCAGGCCAAACAAAACGGCAATCTCAACCAGACTCGCATCAACTGGGTGCACGCCGATGTCTTCACCTGGATGCGTCAGGCGCAGAAGAACGGCGAGCTATGGGACACCATCGTGCTCGATCCGCCGAAGCTCGTCTGGTCACGCGACGAGACCGACGAAGGGCGCAAAAAATACAACGACATGAACGTCCTCGCCCTCCAGCTCATCCGGCCGGGCGGCCTCTTCGTCACCTGCTCGTGCTCCGGCCTGCTCGAAGAAGCCGAGTTCGAATACATCGTCACCAGCGCCGCCCACCGCTATCAAAGGAAACTCCAGATCCTCGATCGCACCGGCGCCGGCTCCGATCATCCCGTGATGTCAAACTGCCCCGAGAGCCGCTATCTGAAGACGCTGTGGGCGGTGGTGAGGTGAAATCACGTCTCTGGCATCCCCGTGGTCGGCGCGGGGATCGCAGGGTCTGCATTCATCCATAACCTGCCGGGTTGTGACCGAGGAGAGTCTCCCCGACCCGTAAGCTGTCAGGTCACGGCCGTCAGATGCACAGGGATGAAGGCGGTAGGGCACCTGCTGCGTCCGCGCGGCACCGTTGCTGCCATCTGCGGCCGGTGATCGGGACAGACAAAACACTCCCTCCACCACTCCACCCGCGCGCCATTCACTTTGACCGCATTCCTCTTGCCACGGCACAGCGGTTGCTGATAAAACCACACTCCTCACCGCTTATTCCCTGCCACCGAGTCCCTCGATGCCCGACGATCCCACTGCTCCCACGCCTCCTCCGCCGAATCCCGGCCCGACGCCGACGGGTTATCAGCGCACGCAGGGTGGCGGCTTCAAATGGGTGCCTCCTTCCGCGGAGGAGTTGAGCAAGCTGTTGCCGCAATACGAGGTCGAGGCGCTTG
>JAIBCL010000037.1 GCA_019694165.1 Verrucomicrobiaceae bacterium
TTCCACACGCCGAAGTCGAGGAGCTTGGCGTTCATGCGGACGTAATGCTTGATGAGCACGGGCACGCCTTTGCCGTCGGGCTCGAGGCTGGTGACCAGGGTTGAGACATCCTCCACATCCTGCACCAGGTCGCCGATCTCGTCGGGAGTGATGCCATTGAGCCGCACGCCCTCAAACGGGCTCTGTGACTCCACCTGCACGGAGAACTCTGGATCGCTGAAGCGCGCGCGCAGGAGGTCGATGATCACCGTGCGCGAGGCGGCGGCGTACTCGCCGCCCTGGCTGACGCCGACGGAGCCGAAGACGATGTTGTAACGCGGCTCGCGCGCGATGAAGGCGATGATGCCGCCCCAGAGCAGGAGCAGTGAGCTGTAGTTCCGCTGATACTCGGGCAGCACGTAGCTGCGGCCGAGTTCGAGGCCGGGATTGAGCTTCTGCACGAACCCGGGCTTGAAATGAAAAAGCCCGGCGCAGATCAGGCCCTGGGTGCCGTGCTTGGCAATGATCTCGTCGGCCCGGCCGATGCGGTACGCGCCGACCACGGCGCGGTCTTTTTTGTTCCAGAGAAAGAGATGGTCGTAATACTCATCCTGCGGCGCGAGGTCCAGCGCCTTGAGCGTCCCGCCGCCCGCCGCGCGGAAGCTCACTTCGCGGCCGCGGCCGATCTCGCGCATCACATTGGGCAGTTGCACATAGCGGGCCATGTAAACCTCGGAATCGCCCTGGCGGAGCACGCAGGCATCTGGCGGCAGGGCGGCGATGTCGGCCTCGAGCAATTCGGGCGCGACGGGATCGGCCACCGGCTCGGCGGTCGCGTTCTTTTCCGCGTAGGCAGTGGAGAGGGAGGCGGACGAGGCGCGCGGGCGGTTCCCGAGGAAGTAGGTGGTCACGCGCAGGAAGCGGATCATGTCCTCGTCGCGCTCAAAGCGCTTCAGGCGCGCGGCGGGGATGGCGGTGCCGACGTGAACGATGACCGGCTCGCCCGAGCGGCCTTTTCTCAAAAACTCGCGCGGCAGCAGGGCCGTGCGCAGCAGCGGGTGGAGCATGCCGGCCACATTGAAGAGCGTGCTGTTGCCGCCTTCAATGAAGACGGGCACCACGCTCGCGCCCGTGCGGCGGATGAGCGCCGCGATGTGCGGCACCCATTCGGGATCGGCGATCTCACCGCGATGCCATTGGTAGTGCGAGACCTTGTTGCCGGGGAAGACGCCGAGGAGTCCGCCCGCCTTCAGGTGCTTCAGGCTCTCGCGCAGCGGCGCGATGTTTTGCGCCGAAGGCTGGCGTGCCGCGAAGGGATCGACGAAAATCATGTGATCCTCGGCGAAGCGGATCTTCCGCAGCATGAAGTTCGCCATCAGCCTCACGTCCGTGCGCCGGCGGCGGAGCAGGTCGCCAAGGATGATGCCGTCCAGCCCGCCGAGCGGATGGTTCGAGACCACGACCACCGGGCCGCCGGCGGGAATGCGCTGCAAATCGGAGTCCGAGACCGTGTAGCGGCAGCCGAGCACTTCGAGCGTGCGGGAAAAAAATGTGTCCGAGGTGGCGGTGGTGGCCACTTCGTCGTGCACGCGGTTGATCTCGTCGATGCACAAGGCGCGGTTCACGATGGGGCCGGCCACAGGCATGAGCAGTTTCAGCGCGCGATTAGGCACGCGCGACAGATCGACGAGCGGCGGCGGTCGTGTGGGATTGGCTGGCGGCGGATTCATGGCCCGGCACGCGGCTGGCGCCGGCGCGTGCCATCGCTCCCGTCTGCCTTTTGTTGCGCGGTTTTTCAAGTGTTTGTTTTGCCCCGTGGCCGGCGGCGCCGGGGTCGCGGCGGGCGATCTTCACCCGCCCGAAAAACTTGCGGGCACCCGCATCCGCCGCAGATTGCGCGCCCGTCAGCCGCCCATGCCCGAACCGTCCACCCCGCCCAGCGAAGCCGCCGTGCTCCTCGACATCGAGGACCTGCATCGCGAGTTTGACGGCGGCCATGTGCTGGCGCTGCGCGGCGTGACGCTGCGCATTCACGAGGGTGAGTTCGTCGCCATCATCGGCTCCAGCGGCAGCGGCAAATCGACGCTGCTCAATCTGCTCGGCGCGCTCGACGCGCCGGACGCGGGCGAGATCCGCTTCCGCGGCGAGCCGCTCGGGCGGCTGGCGAATCCGGCGAAGTTCCGTGCGCAGAACATCGGCTTCATTTTCCAGTCGTTCCACCTGCTGCCCACCCTCACCGCGCTGGAGAACGTGCAGGTGCCCATGTTTGAGATGGGCTGGCCGGTGCGCGAGCGTCAGCGGCGCGCCAGCGAGCTGCTTGAGGCGGTTGCGATGGGCCACCGGCTCGATCACCTGCCGGAGAAGCTCTCCGGCGGCGAGCGCCAGCGGGTGGCCATCGCCCGCAGTCTCGCGAACGATCCGAGCATCCTGCTGGCGGACGAGCCGACGGGGAATCTGGACAGCAACAACACCGACCAGATCATGACGCTGCTCAAAAAGGTGCACCGCGACAAAAAGAACACGATGATCCTCGTCACGCACGACATGGAAGTGGCGCGCACGGCGGACCGCATCGTGACGATGAGGGACGGCCAGGTGGTGAGCGACGAGCGCGTGACGGCCGAACCCGACGGCACTCATCGAGACGAAAGAAGCCATCCATGACGCTGCTGCAGTTCACTTTGAAAAACCTGACGCGCCGGCGCACGCGCACGGCGCTCACCGTCATGGGCATCGGCGTCGGCATCGGCGCCGTGGTGGCCCTGCTCGGCCTTGCGTGGGGGCTGCAGGAGAGCTGGGACGAGGCGATGCGCGCCCGGCACACGGACCTCGTCGTGCGCAATGCCAGCGGTGGGATCATGGCGCAGCCCTTCGACGAGGCGCTGGAGAAAAAGGTGAGTGAAACGCCGGGCGTGGCCGCCACCGCGGGCATCCTGGTCGAGGCTCTGAGCATCGAGGAGGTGCCGATGATGGTGGTGTCCGGGCGTGAGTGGAAAAGCTTCCTGTGGGAATCCTTCGACCTTCTCGAGGGGCGGCTGCCCGTCAGCGGCGAGGAGCGCGTGGTCGTGCTCGGGAGGCTCGCGGCGGAGACTTTGAAGAAGAAGCCTGGCGATACGCTGACCATCGAGGTCGAGGAGTTCAAGGTGGCCGGCATCGTCGATGGCAAGGCCGTGGTGGAAAATGGCGCGGTGATGATCTCGCTGTCCGTTTTGCAGGATCTCATGCAGCGCAAAGGGCTGGTGAGCTTCATCAATGTGCGGCTCAAGCCGGGGGTGAAGGACCAGGGTGCCGTGGCGCGCGAGATTTCCTCGCGCACGCCCGGCTGCAAGGTGGAGAATGCGTCGGAGCTGGCGGCAAAGAACGACGGCTTCCAGATTTTCCAGGCGATGAACTACGGCACCTCGGCCATCGCGCTGCTCGTGGGCACCTTCGGCGTGATGAACACGATGTTCATGAGCGTCTTCGAGCGCACGCGTGAGATCGGCATCCTCATCGCGCTCGGCTGGCGGCGCACGCGCATCCTGTTGATGATCTTGTGGGAATCGGTCGCGCTTTGCATCGCGGCCGGCGTGCTTGGCATCGTCTTTGGAGTGGTGCTGTTGAAGGTTCTTGCCGTCACGCCGTGGATGAGCGGCCGACTTGAGCCGCACATCGGCCCCGACCTCATGGGCCTCGCGCTGGGCATCGCCATCGTCGTCGGCATCGCCAGCGGCCTTTATCCCGCGCTCCAGTGCACGCGGATCAATCCGAGCGAGGCGATTCGTTGATTGGTGAAACCGAATCCACACCCTCGTCATGCGCTCCTTGTTCCTCAGTCTCGCCCTTCTTCCCGCTCTCGCTGCCGCGCAGGAGAAGAACTACACCGCCGCGCAATTGATCGGCGCCGTGAAGGCCGCGAAGCCGGCCGGCTGTGTTTACGCGCGGCTGCGCATGGAGCACAGGGACGCGGGCGGGAAGCAGACCGTGCTACAGGCGCAGCTCAAGCGCCGGCCGCTGCCCGAGGGATCCGAGACGCTTTACCAGCTCCTGTTTCCGAAGGAGCGCAAAGGCGAGGCATTGCTCCTGCGTGTGAAAGGCGGCGGATTCAGTGGCGCGACGTATGCACCGGGTCAGGGAGTCCACCCGTTGAAGGCGGGCGACCGGACGGCCGGCGTCTTCGGCACGGCACTCACGATTGACGACGCGATAGCCGACTTTCTCGACTGGCCGCAGCAGCAGATCGTGGGCCGCGAGAAGGAGGGGGCCGTGCCGTGCTACGTCGTCGAGTCCCGCGCGCCGAAGTCCGTGTCATCGCCGGTCACGCGGGTGAAGAGCTGGATCGATGAAACGCGCCTCACGGAGATGAAGATTGAGCTTTTCAAGGGTGGTGCCCAGCCCGTGCGCAGCGTCATCACGCACAAGGTGATGCGCGGCAGCAGCGGCTGGTACGCGCCGGTGAGCTTCACTGTCACCGATCACGCGACCGGCGCATCCACCAAGGTGGAAGGGGTGCGCTCCGACAACGGCATCTCCTTCACCGACGCCGACTTCACGGAGACCGCCATGCAGACCATCGCCTCGCCTTCGGGCGGTAAGTAGCCGCCGATGTACCGCACCGCACCGCTCGCCACCCCGGAGATGCCGCCCGGCATCCCGCACATCATCGGCAACGAGTTTGCCGAACGCTTCAGCTTCTACGGAATGCGCGCCATCCTGATGGTGTTCATGACCACGGCGTTGGTGGGGCACGACGGAGCGAAGGATTTGATGGGCGAGGAGCAGGCGGCAAAGTGGTTTCACACCTTCGTCACCGCCGTCTATTTTACGCCGCTGCTCGGCGCGCTCATCGCCGATCTCTGGCTGGGGAAGTACCGGACGATCATCGGCCTGTCGTTGGTTTACTGCCTCGGGCACCTCGCGTTGGCGGTGGACAGCACCCGCACCGGCCTCTTCGTCGGCCTGACGCTCATCGCCATTGGCTCCGGCGGCATCAAACCGTGCGTGTCCGCGCATGTGGGCGACCAGTTCGGCCAGACGAACGCCCGTCTGCTGCCGCGCATCTACAACTGGTTCTACCTCGCCATCAACACCGGCTCCTTCTTCTCCATGCTCATCACGCCGTGGCTTCTCGCACACCGTGGGCCGCATGTCGCCTTCGCGCTGCCGGGCGTGCTCATGTTCATCGCCACCGTGGTGTTCTGGATGGGCCGCCGCGAATTCGCGCACATTCCCCCGGAGCCGGACAAATTCGCCAGGGAACTGAAGCAGCCGGAGTTCCTGCGTTCTCTGGCCGGCCTCGCGGTGATCTACGTCTTCGTCGCCATGTTCTGGTCGCTGTTTGACCAGACGTCGTCACGCTGGGTCGCACAGTCGGAGAAGATGGACCTGCATGTCTTCGGCATCGAGCTGCTGCCTTCGCAATTGCAGAGTGTGAATCCCCTGCTGGTCATCACGCTAATACCGCTTTTCTCGCTGGTGGTTTATCCTGCGCTGGGTCGTGTGGTGGAGGTGACGCCGCTGCGGAAACTCTCCGCCGGCTTCTTCCTGGCCGTCCCGTCATTCGTCATCCCGGCATGGATCGAATCGCAAATCGCCGCCGGCGCCACGCCCAGCGTGTGGTGGCAGATTCTCGCTTATCTCTTCATGACCACGGCGGAGATTCTCATTTCCATCACCTGTCTCGAGTTCTCCTACACCCAGGCGCCACCGCGCCTGAAATCATTCATCATGGGTCTCTACCTGTGGAGCGTGTCACTCGGCAACTCGTTCACTGCGCTCGTAAACTGGTGGGTCGAGCACCACAAGGACGGTGCTGCTCTCGACGGCGCGGCCTATTACTGGTTCTTCGTGAAGTGCATCTCGGTCACCGCCGTGCTCTTCGTCTTCGTGGCGATGTTTTACAAAGGCCGGACGCATCTTCAGCAGGAGACGCCAGCGCCGCCGGATACGCCGCCCGTCGGCGGAGGATGAACCATGCCCGGCGCGCTCCGCCGGTTGCAGCGCGAGGGGGCGAGGAAAGCGGGCATGGTCCGGAACGGGCGTCTTGCCGTCGCCACCATGCAATGCGGGATGTCCACGGCGATTTTGGGATCCAATTTCATATTCACAAAACATGATGCGTTGATATGTGCGGTTGACCTCTCCATGGCGGACGCTAGTTTCCGCCATGCCCGCACGTCCCAATTGCCGCCCTGAACTCGAAGCCGCCATGCGCCAGCGCATCCTGGTGATCGATGGCGCGATGGGGACCACGATCCGGCAGTACAAGGCCAAGGGCGTGCTCGATGAAGCCAGCGCGCGTGGCGAGCGCTTCCGCGACAACGAGAAGGACATTCTGAACAACGGCGACATCCTCTCGATCACGCGGCCGGACATCATCGAGGACATTCATCGCCGGTTCCTCGAAGCCGGAGCCGACATCCTCGAGACGAACACATTCTCGGCCACGAGCATCGCGCAGAGCGAGTTTTTCGTGGATGACCCTGCCGAGCGTGGCGGGAGGAAGGACCCAGAGTTCTTCCAGTCGGTGATCGAGAACAAGTTCCTCAACGACCTCGCCTGGGAGATCAATTTCGAGTCGGCCAGGCAGTGCCGGAAGTGGGCGGATCGCGTGGGCAGCGACACGGGCCGCAAGCGCTACGTGGCCGGATCGATCGGGCCCCTCACGGTGTCGCTCACGCAGTTCCCTGACTTGCAGGACCTGAGCTTCCGTCGCGTCACGTTTGATCAGGTGAAAGCGGCGTATGCCCATCAGATTCGCGCGTTGATTGCGGGTGGTGTGGACACGCTTTTGGTGGAGACGATTTTTGATTCGCTCAATGCGAAGGCCGCGCTGGTGGCCATCGAGGAAGTGTTTGCGCAGGACAAGATCGAGCTGCCGATTCAGATCAGTGCCGCCATCGGCAAGGGTGGCGAGACGATGATTTCCGGCCAGACGACGCTGGCCTATCTGAATGCGATGAGGCATGTGAAGCCGCTGAGCATCGGCTTCAATTGCGCGCTCGGGCCGGATCAGTTGCGTCCGTTTTTGGAGGAGCTGTCGGCCAATGCGGAGTTTTTTGTGTCGGCGTATCCGAATGCCGGGATGCCTGATCCGCTCTCGCCCACGGGCTTTCCATTTGTGCCGGAAGACATGGCCGTGCGTGCCGCGGACTTCGCGAAGAGCGGCTTCGTGAACATCATTGGCGGCTGTTGCGGCAATACGCCGGAGCACATCGCGGCGATGGCCAAGGCGGTGGAGGGCATCGAGCCGCGGCATGTGCCGACCATCAAGCCGGCGATGCGGCTGAGCGGCTCGCAGCCGTTCAATTTAGGGGGTGGGGCAACCTTCCAGGTTGTCCAAGATGAAGGCGAGCTGGAAGCTCGCCCCACTTTCTTGATGATCGGCGAGCGCACGAATGTGGCAGGCTCGCCGAAGTTCGCGAAGCTCATCAAGGAAGGGAAATTCGAAGAAGCCGTGGCCATCGCGCGCCAGCAGGTGGAGAGCGGTGCGAACGTGATCGACGTTTGCATGGACGAGGGCCTCATCGATGGCGTGCCGACGATGACGAAGTTCCTCGCGCTGCTGCAAACTGAGCCTGAGGTCACGAAGGTGCCGATCATGGTCGATTCCTCGAAGTGGGAGATCATCGAGGCCGGTCTGAAGCTGCTGCAAGGCAAAGGCATCGTGAATTCGATTTCGCTCAAAGAAGGCGAGGAGCTTTTCAAAGAACGTGCGCGCACGATCAAGCGCTACGGCGCGGCGACGGTGGTGATGGCCTTCGATGAAAACGGCCAGGCGGCGACTTACGAAGACAAGATCCGCATCTGCGAGCGGGCGTATCGCATCCTCGTCGATGAAGTGGGCTTCGCGGCGGAGGACATCATCTTTGATCCGAACATCCTCACGGTCGCAACCGGGATGGAGGAGCACAACAACTACGCGCTCGACTTCATCAACGCCACCCGCTGGATCAAGCATCACCTGCCTGGCGCGCGCGTGAGCGGGGGCGTGAGCAACATCAGCTTCAGTTTCCGCGGCAACAACGTGGTGCGTGAGGCTATGCACGGCGCGTTTTTGTATCACGCCGTGAAGGCCGGCATGGACATGGGCATCGTGAACGCGGGAATGCTCGAAGTTTACGAGGAAATCCCGAAGGAGCTGCTGCACAAGGTCGAGGACGTGCTGCTGAACCGGCGGCCTGATGCGACGGAGATTCTGGTTGATTACGCCGAGCAATTCAAAGGCCAGGGCGGCGGCAAGAAGATCGAGCAGGATCTCGGCTGGCGCGATGCGCCCGTGGAGAAGCGGCTCGAGCACGCACTGCTGAAGGGCATCACGGATTTCATCAATGTCGATACTCAGGAGGCGCTCGACAAGCTGGGCAAACCGCTGCTCGTGATCGAAGGCCCGCTCATGGACGGCATGGGCGTCGTCGGCGACCTCTTCGGCGACGGCAAGATGTTCCTGCCGCAGGTGGTGAAGAGCGCGCGCGTGATGAAGCAGAGCGTCGCCTACTTGGAGCCGTTCATGGAGGCGGAGAAAGCAAAGAACGCGCGCGAGCGCGAACTGCTCGTCGAGATCGCGGAGAAGACCGCGAAGGCGGTGCAAGCCACCAGCTCGCAAGATGCAACCAGGATGGTCGCACCACCGACGATCACCGTCTGCGAAGGCTTCACCTACACTCCCTATCCCGGCCTCAGCCTCGAAGAGCGCCGCATCGAGGTGAAATTCGCTGCGCAACTCGCCGCTGATCTCGAAGGCCACGCAGCAGAGTACACGCGGCGCTTCGGCAACGTGCTCGACCGCAACAGCGTGCAGGAACTCAGCCCCGACTACGCCGCGAGTCGTGCGAGCCGCCAGCAGTGGAGTGTGGCCACGCTGGAGCCGGCGGGTGCATTTGTGGACTGGATGTTTGAGCGCATCGTCGCTTCGGCGGCAGCCGGCGAAGCCATCATTTTTAATGCTGGCGGACAAGGAAGTGGGAAAACCACGGCCACCCGGACGCTGCCGAGACGCGAACGCGTCATCGCCATCATGGACGGCACGCTCCAAAACGCGGATCGCAGCCGCGAGCATCTGACGAAGTGCTTTGCGGCGGGCTTGTGGGTGGATATTCGCTTCATTTACTGCCCCTGGCGGCAGGCCATAGCGAACATGGTGAAGAGGGCGGTAAAAGATGCCGACGGTGGCAGGATTGTGCCCGTTTTCCGCTCCGCTGGAGGCCATTACAAAGCTGCCCGCACTGTGTTGGCCCTGTCTTCTGAGTTTGATACCGCCACCAATGCCACCATCTCCGTGGTGGACAATTCGTCACACGAGAAGCCGACGATTCACGATCTCGACTGGCTCGCGGAGCATCTGAATGAACCCGTTGAAACTCTGATCAAGATAGCCCACACTACCCTCCATGAACTCTTCACCGTCAATGCCGACGACCCCACCTACAGCCAAGAAGCGCTGGCCCAATTTCTCCGGTCGGAACAGCCCGGAAGCAGAGGCGTTGTTCAAGCAGATCGAGGAGGACACCCTGGAAGCCCTGCGCCAGGCGGGACAGGAGGCGCTTCTGCGGGAGGAGCCAGCCAAGTATCAGGCAGTTCCGAAAAAGGCCTGACCGCCGCCGATCTCATCCCTGTCGAGGCTGCGCAGCAGGGCGGCGGGAAAATCGTGCTGGCCACGGTGAAGGGGGACGTGCACGACATCGGCAAGAACATCGTTGGCGTGGTGCTCGCGTGCAATGGCTTCGAGGTCACAGACCTCGGTGTGATGGTGCCGTGCGACAAGATTCTCGACGCTGCCATCGAAAAAGACGCCGATGTCATCGGCCTCAGCGGCCTGATCACACCGTCGCTCGATGAAATGGTGCACGTCGCCTCCGAAATGGAGCGCCGCGGCATGAAGTTGCCGCTCCTGATCGGCGGCGCGACGACGAGCGCGGCGCACACGGCGATCAAGATCGCGCCACACTACTCAGGCAGCATCGTGCATGTGCTTGACGCGAGCCGCAGCGTTCCTGTTTCCACTTCGCTGCTCAGCGCCGATCAGCGTGACGACTTTGTGAAGGAGAACGAGGCGCGCCACGCACGGCTGCGCGAGGAATACGGCAAAAAGAAGGAGCGCCAGCTTCTCAACTTCGCCGAGTCACGCGAGAAGGCGTTCAAGTGCGACTGGACTGCGCAGGAAATCGCGGCGCCGTCGTTCCTCGGCACGAAGACCTTTGAGGGTGCCGACTTGATCGCGACGCTCCGCAGCTACATCGACTGGTCGCCCTTCTTCCACTCGTGGGAGCTGCGCGGCCGCTGGATCGCCGCCGAACAGCGTTTCTCATCCGCGCACGAGGATGCCGAGCTCAAAGCGAAGGCCGAAGCCGAGGCGTTGAAGCTTTACGCCGACGCAAACCGGCTGCTCGATCGCATCATCGCCGACAAGCGCTTTTCGGCGCGCGGAGTGTTCGGGTTCTTCCCCGCGAACAGCGTGGGCGACGACATCGAAGTGTACGCCGACGAATCGCGCAACGCTGTGCGTGTGACGCTGCACACGCTGCGCCAGCAGGTGGTGAAGAAGGACACGCCGAACTTTGCGCTGAGCGACTACATCGCCCCAAAGGACAGCGGCCGTGCCGACCACATCGGTGGCTTCGCCGTCGGCATTCACGGCGCGGACGATCTCGCCCACGAGTTCGAGAAGGCGCACGATCCTTACAGCGCCATTATCACGAAAGCGCTGGCCGACCGGCTGGCCGAGGCATTCGCGGAGTATCTGCACCAACAGGCGCGCCTGGCATGGGGCTACGAGAAGCCGGACGAGTTTACCAACGAGGAACTCGTGAAGGAACGCTATCGCGGCATCCGTCCCGCGCCGGGTTATCCGTCGCAGCCGGATCATACCGAGAAGAAGATTCTTTTCTCGCTGCTCGATGCCCCGGCGAAGACGGGTGTCGATCTCACCGAGAGCATGGCGATGCATCCCGGCAGCGCTGTCAGCGGTCTCTACTTCGCGCATCCCGAAGCGCACTACTTCGGCATCAGCGTGATCGGCAAAGATCAGGTTGAAGACTACGCCGCGCGCAAAGGCATGAGCGTCGAGGAGGCCGAGAAGTGGCTCGGTCCGTGGCTGGGGTATTGAAGCGGTGCCGTGCGTCCAATCGCTGCATCGTGCGCGATGATCGCTTCGCGGCCTCACAGCCCCGGCGGGCGCTCCGATACGCTGCGGCCTTTTGCCTTTTGCGGCGGCGGGGCGGCTGGATCGAAGAACTCACCGCCACGCACGGCGACCGTGCCGTCACCGGCGGCGATCATGGCCGGGCGGTTGGTGTCCACTTCCTTGTAGTACTCACGCTTCTTGAGCTTCCCGTCCGGGCCGATGATCGCGTAGCAATAGATCTTCGGCATGGCGAGGAAGAAGACGTGCAGCGTGTTGTCGCGATCGACGGCGGGCTCGGGATCGACGGCGTTGGTCACGGGGCCGAGTTCATAGGTGGCGAGCTTTTGGTTCAGGCGGTCGTCGATGAGGCGGAAGTACAGATTGGCCTTGTCCACGTCACGGAAGATGATGAGCGCGTAGCGCCGGACGCGGCCGGCATCGGGTCGTCCGGCAGGCACGCCGAAGGGTGCCTCCCAGATCGGTTTCGAATCCAGAATGTTGAAGCGCACGCGGTTCGAGGCGTAGTGCTGCTTGGTGGGCGGATGGTAAACGGTGGCGCTGATGCCATAGGCGCCGAGCTGGTCGATTCCGTAATTGTCGGAGATGACGACTTTCTCGGCGATGGTGGTGCCCGCTTTGAAGATGAAGGGCTTCGCCTTTTGCAGGCCAATCGGCGCCAGAGAGCGGCCGTTGGCATCGCTGATGTCGAATGTCAGCCAGTTGGATTCATTGGCACCGCTCATGACCACGTCAGCCCCGGAGCGGTTGGTGATGGTGACGGTGGCCACCAAAGGCTCGAGGGCGAGGAAGTTCGTCTTCGTCAGGGCGATGTTCGAGGCGAACTGGGCATGTGCCGCCGACGCGAACACGCAGCACAGGACGATGCAGGCAATCACTCCCGGCAGCAGCGGTGTGCCGCAGTGTGGAGCACGATCGCGGGCGGATTTCAGTTGAGGTGCATTCATAGGCGGTTGCGGCGGGGTGGTCAGTGACGGGCTGATTTAACCACGGATGAGAGCGGACGGCCACGACTGAGTTTGTAATCCGGGGGCCTGTTCGGGCTTGCCTTGCAATTATTTGCGTTGTGCAGTTCAACCCACTGCCAACTACCGGCACCGCGTGCGGTCGCGCTCAGCACGCCTCGCCGCCCACCCGCCAACCCATGAGGGGCAGGATGCTCTGCCCGTCTCCAGCAAGCGGCGTCATGCCTACGATGACGGCTGGGTGTCGGAGGCGGTGCGGAAGCCGCGGGCGAGCGCGGCCTCTCCGGCGGACTCGGCGAAGTAGCGGCGGGTGAGAAGCTGGTCGTTCGACTTGAGTGCGAAGTGGCCGCCGCGGACGACGGGCACGCGGAGGTCGGGCAGTTCGGGGTGCGTGGCGCGGGTGTCGGTCCACTCCTCCACATTTCCCGCCATGCCGACGACGCCGTACTCGCTCACGTCACCTTTGAGGGCTTTGACGGGCGCCCAGAGATTGAAGCCGTCCTGCGATCCCCCGTTGGCGCTGCCGGAGGGATCGTAGTCATCGCCGAGATTGGAGGCTCCGGGCTTGAACGCCGCTCCCCAGGGGAAAAGATTGCCATTGGTGCCGCGCGCCGCCTTTTCCCATTCCTCCTCGGTGGGCAGGCGCTGACCCTTCCACTTTGCGTAGGCGTAGGCGTCCCACCAGTCCACTCGTGCGATGGGGGACTCGAGACTGAGGGCCTGGCCGTTGATGGCTGCGCCGGTGGCGGCGGCGGCGTAGTACTTTTTCCAGTCTTCCGGCCGGTGATCGAGCTTCGAGGACGGCTGGTCGGGGTGATCGAACTGTTTCGTGTCGATGCCCGGTGCTTTCAGGGCCTCGAGGAAGGCGGCGTATTGTCCGACGGTCACCTCGTACTTGCTGATGGCAAATCCAGCCTGCTGGCGGCGCTGCCCCTGCTGGTAGATGAACTCGCCCGGCGGGATCCACACCATTTCGGAGGTCTTTTCCGCCGCCGCGGACGGCGGTGTGAAGCCTTTGCCTGCGCGCGTGCCGAGCCAGACGGCGACGATGAGCACGAGCGAGCCGACGGCCCAGAGCATGACATTGGGCCGCGCATCGGTTTTCGATGGCGGCGGGATCAGCTCGGCGGCCACGGCTTTTTTCATCAGGCTGCGGTCGCGCATTTCGTCGCGCAGGTCGTTGAGATCGTGGAGCAGTCCGGCCCAGTCGAGATCCTCGGAGGCGAGGGCCTGCAGCAGCCCGCGCGCCTTCCCCTCGGAGACGACGGGGCGCACCATGGCCAGCAGCGCGCGGACGTCGGCCTTTTGATCCCGCGGCGTGGCGGCCGGCGGGCGGATCACATTGACGATGCTCGACTGGTTCTCGCCATCGACGTAAATGTCGCGCGCGCCGAGGCTGCGGTGATGATAGCCACGCTCGGTGGAGAAGGTCATCGCGTCCGCGATTCCGTGGAGCACCTCGGCCACGGCGCGCTCGCCGAGATGTTCTCCGGCGGCCTGGATTTCTTCAAGCGAGCGGCCCGGCGGCATCTCGCGGGTGTAGAAGTGCCAGCCGTGCTCCTCGCCCGCCTCGAAAAGTGGTGCGATGCGCGGGTGAGTGACGGATGCCTTGATGCGCTCGCGCTCCTTGAACTCCTGCACGATCTCGGGCCGCGCGAGAAACTCCGGCTTGAGCACCACCATGGCCACCTGGCGCTGCACGGCGCGCTGCAGGGCGCGGTAGGTCTCCGCCTCGCGCTCGACGTA
Source organism: Verrucomicrobiaceae bacterium (assembly GCA_019694165.1). Classification (GTDB taxonomy): domain Bacteria; phylum Verrucomicrobiota; class Verrucomicrobiia; order Verrucomicrobiales; family Verrucomicrobiaceae; genus JAIBCL01. Next base: position 13,810 of record JAIBCL010000037.1, read on the forward strand.
GAGGCGGTCGATGATCTGGTTGTTGCCCAAGATGGTGCCCGGCGGCAGCAGCGGCGGACCTTCCACCGGCGCCGCCACAGCGGAGGACGCCGCGATCAGGGAGGCGACCTTCGCCACGAGTTCCTCGGCGGCGAGGGGTTTGTCGATGAGCACGGGCGTGTCACGCACGCTTTGCTCGAAGCCGGTGAGATCGTAGCGGGTGGTGAAGATCAGGTGCGCGGCGGGAAATTTTTTCCGTGCGGCGTCCCGCAGGTCGAAGCCCGTGGAGTCCGCATCGAAGACGGCTTCGGTGACGAGCAGGTTCAGCGAGTCGGCGCTTGCCAGCCACTCTGCGGCGGCGGTAGCGCCGTCAGCTTCAAACACATGCCAGCCCTGCTGCCGCATCGCCGCGGAGCGCGCGCTGCGCGCCGCAGCATTGGAATCGACAAGGAGGACCACCATGATGCACGCTTCCTATCTGGCCTTGCGGGTGCGCGAGGGGCCGGGCGTCGCGGGCACCGGCGGCGGTGCGTCCTCCGTGCCGAAGCTGCGGAGCGACGCCGGCTCCATCACCGTGTCCTGCAGTTTCCGCTGGTAGTAGAGCTTCACAATGTAGCCATGAAAACTACGCCGGCCCACGTTCCGGATCATCTCCGGCGTCATCTCGGGCATGAAGTAGAGCACGTCGAGGCGCTCCTGGCCGTCCTTCCAGTCCACCGGTGTGTCCACCCAGGTGTTCACCGGCGCATCGGCCTTGGTCTGCTCGACTTTTTCTCCGTTTACCAGATCGAAGAAGAAGACGCCGATGTCGATGGCATTCGGGTCGATGCGCACACCGGGCTGTGACCGGATGGGCAGGCGCAGCGTGAGTTTTTCTCCTCGCGTCGCCGAGCGGTCTCGCAGCACTTCGCAGGCGCCGATGGAGAGGATATTCGACGCGTCCACGTTGGGCGTGGTGAGGCCCGTGGACGCAGCCAGACCCGCGCCGACCTGTGTGTCCGGGCGCGGTGCTGCCGCAACTTCAGGCAAGCGGGCCGCCGCCGCCTTCTGGCGCGCAGCCGCGGCCTTGTCACTCAGGCCCATCATTTCGTACGTCTGCGCTATCTCGGTGAGCACCTTCGGATGGTCCGGCACTTTCTCCGAGGCGCGCTGCAATACATCGAGTGCGCCATTGAGATCGCCGAGCGGACGGAGCTGCCGCGCAAGGTCGATCAATTCCTCTGTCTCCGCATCCAGGGGCCGCACGGAAGCCGCCGGCTGAGAGGAGGGAACGGCGGGCGGCGGGCGTGAGGCCGCGACTGATGCCAGGGCAGGGGCGGGCGGCTCGGTGCCCGGCACCGACGGAGGGGGCATCAGCTTCACCGGTGCCTGCGCGCTGGCAGGCACAGGCGGCGCGGCAGCCGTTGTCCCCGACGCCACCGTTTGCGTCGCAGTACCGGCAGCAGGTATGGCGCTGCTCTTCGACTTTGCCAGCCACACCGCGCGAATCATGGCGGCCACCTGCACGGCGGCCAGTACACACAACACCGCGAGCGCCACGGAATGCGCCTTGCCACGGTCGGGAGTGAGGATGGGATTTGCAGCCGCCATTGATGTCAGGGCCGCCAATGGTACGATCCCCCCCCGACAGTGTCAATGCTTCACGGAATCTCCTGCGAACCCGCCGCCGGCCTGCTCTGCAAGGCCGTTGATTTTGAACGCGCGGCGCTCCCGTTCACGCCGCTCGAAGCGGCGGCGAGGCTCGCTCCACCGGGCGGTCTCGTGTGGCTGGACAGTGCCGTCGCGGGGCCGGGCGCGCTCTCGATGCTCGCCTCGGCCCCCGAGGAGATAGTCACCGGCAACATCTCCAGTGATGCCGGGCGGCTGAGGGCCTTGCTGGCCCGGCATCGCACCGATGCGCAGATGCCGGGCCGGGCGCCTGCCGGCGGTCTTTTCGGCTGGATCGGTTTCGACGGCGAGTTCGTCTTCGGTGTCTGTCCGCGCTGTCTCGTGTTCGATCATGGCTCGGCCGCATGGTTGGACGTGGGCGGCCTTGCGCGCGAGCTGCGCCCGGCGGCGGAACAAAGCTGCACGAGCCCGGCGCTCGAGTTCAGGCCACTGCTAGATCGAGCGGACTTCATCCGCTCCGTCCATCGCGCGCGCGAATACATCGCGGCGGGGGACATTTATCAGGTGAATCTCGCCTATCCGTGGTCCGCGCCGTGGCCGCGGGATGCCGCTGCGCTGGGGCTTTATGAGCGGTTGCGCGCCGTCTCGCCCGCGCCGTTCGGTGCCTTCGTCGATCTTGCCGGCACGCGCATCCTGTCCGCCTCGCCGGAGTGCTTTCTCGAAATCAGCGGTCGCCGCATTTCGACGCGGCCGATCAAAGGCACGCGGGCGCGCTGCCCGGCCGACCCCGCGCTTGATGCACGCGCGGCCGAGGAGTTGGTGCGGTCGGAAAAAGAGCGCGCCGAGCTACTCATGATCACTGACCTCGAGCGGAATGACCTGGGCATCGTCTGCGAGTTCGGCAGCGTCGCCGTGCCGGGGTTGTGGGAGGTGGAAAGCTTCGCGCAGGTGCATCACCTCGTATCCACCGTCACCGGTGTGCTGCGTGAGGACGTGGATCACGTATCCGCCCTGCGCGCCTGCTTCCCCGGCGGCTCCATCAGCGGCGCGCCGAAGAAGCGTGCGCTGGAGATCATTCGTGAACTGGAGCCGCATCCGCGCGGCATCTACACGGGAGCGATCGGCTGCTTCGGCTTCAATGGCGAGAGCCGCTTCAGCATCGCCATCCGCACCGCCGTACTGCGCGGTGACGAGATCACCTTCCACGTCGGCGCGGGGATTGTCGCGGACTCCGATCCGGAGCGCGAATACGAGGAGACGCTGCACAAGGCGGCGGGGCTTTTGCGGTCGGCGGGGATGTAATCGCGCTCAATTCTTAGCCAGCAAATCCTTCGCCGCCCTCTCGATGCCCGGCAGCAGCGCATCTGGCAGCGGAGCGAGGAGCGGGAGGAAAGGGCCGGTGTCGGCTACTGTAGCCAGAGCGACGGCGTGGTGCAGGACTGGAATCGGGCCGTGCGTGTTGCGCTGGTCTTCAAGCGGCCGGAACTCCTCGCGGATCGTTTCGGCGAGAGCGTAGTCCTTTGCGTGGATGGCGCGCATCATGCGCATCGAGTGCGCGGGGGCTACACATACACAGCCGGAGGTGAAGCCGTTCACGCCGAAGTCGCGCAGGTGGATGATGGCAGGCTGCTCGCCGATGCCGCTGACGATAATCTCGGGATTCACCAGCGTCACTAGCTTGGAGAGGAAGGCGTCCTGCCTCGGGTCCTGCCGCACGATGGCGTACTTGATCCATGAGATGAGGCCGTCGTTCACGAGTTCTGCGGCGGCCTCGGGCGTGATGTAGCCTTCGTCTTTGATGTAAAGCACGGCAGGGATGCCGGCGCGCTCGACAAAGTGGCGCACGGCCGTCTGCACGCCCGCAGGTTTCGCCGGGAAGAGCGTGGGCAGAATCATGGCGCTGGGGAACTTGAACTGCTGGAGGATGTTCGCCTGGTCGATGATGTTCCCGTAGAAAGGCCCGGCCGACGGCACGACGATGGAGTCTGCACCCGCCGCGCCGGCGAGGAACTCAAGCAGCGAAGCGTACTCGGACACCGCAATGTTGTAGAGGTTCGCATTGCCACCGTAGAGCAGCGTGGTCACGCCGCCGGCTTCGAGATGACGGATGAGTTTCGTGTTCTCATCGTCCGCGAGCGTGAGATCCGTCTTCCGGCAGAGAGGCGGCACGGCTATGACGGAACGACGCAAGTCAGCGGGTGTGATGGGGGTGGTTTTCATCGGGCGGCTAAGGGAGCGCTTTCATACTTCGGCGCAAGACGAAACCACCGCCCTCCCCGGAGACACCACCGACAGCGAAGGCGGTGTGAAAGCTTGTTTTCGACAGGCATCCCTGTTCGTCATTGACTTGCCGGACGAAAACCCGCTACTATGCCGCTCATAAATGCCCTGCATACCCCCTGCCGTGCCAGGAACCGCCAGACCAACATGACCACACCACGCCTCCATCTCTGCCGCCGGAACTCGGCCTTTACGCTCATCGAACTGCTCGTCGTCATCACCATCATAGGCGTCCTGGCCGGGATGGCATTTCCGGTTGTGACCGGTGTGATGGAAAGAGCCCGAAAAGTGAAGTGTCTGTCCACGATCAAGGATCTGAACGTGGCGATCAATGCCTACCGGACCGAGTATAATCACTACCCATCGGAACAGAAGCAGGAAGATGAAATCAGGACCAACGCCGCCAGCAAATTGATCCAAGTCCTCCTCGCCGCCGAGAGCCAGCAGAAACAAGACGGACTCAACCCTCGGGGGGTCAAGTTCATCGACCTGCCCCCGGCCAAGAACGGACGCGGCGGTCTGATCGGGACGTCGAGTGACAATTACGAACTCGTCGATGAATGGGGGAAGCCCTACTATGTGATCATGGACACGGACGGGGATGACAAGGTGAAGAATCCGGATCTGCGCAACTCCGACCCGAAGATCTCCGGCGACGCACCGCAAGAACTGCCCTTGGGGGTGGCGGTTTACAGTCTCGGTGCAGATGGCGAGAAGTCAGCCACTCCGACGAGAAAGGCCATCACCTCGTGGCGGGGTTAGCAGCGTCGTCTGACGTGCGGTGAGGCAGCCGCGTGACCAAACTTGGGCCGCATCTTCGGCCAGCGACGGAGAAGATCCGCCGGTCGTACAGCCTCCGCTTGACCTTTCTTCACCGCCTCTGGACACTCGCACCCCTTGATGTCCGACGCGAGTGCCACACCCATGATGAAACAGTATCTCGCCATCCGGCGGGAACTGCCGGAGGATGTGCTGCTGTTTTTCAGGCTCGGCGACTTTTACGAGCTTTTCTTCGAGGACGCCAAAACCGCGTCGCCCCTGCTGAACGTGGCGCTTACCAAACGTAACGGCGTGCCGATGTGCGGCGTGCCTCACCATTCGTCGCAGGGCTATATCGCAAAGCTCATCAAGGCCGGCCGGCGTGTGGCCATCGCGGAGCAGACCACGGATCCGGTGCCGGGCAAGATTGTCGAACGGGCCGTGTCGCAGATTCTCAGCGCGGGGACGATCAGCGATCTGAACCTGCTCGACTCCAGTCGGCCGAATTACCTCGCCGCCGTGTTTCGAGAAGGGAGGAAGCTCGGTCTTGCCTTTGTCGATCACACGACGGGCGAGTTTGAAGTCGCGGAGTTCAAGGACACCGCGGAACTCGCGGACGAACTGGAGCGGCTGCAGGCCAGCGAACTTCTTTTCTGCGATGACCAGCGTGACTTGATCGACGCCCTGGGCAATCCGCCGTGTGCGCTGGGTGTGGAGGGCTATTTGTTTTTGCTCGATCAGGCGCAGCACAGCCTCACGCGGCATTTCAAAGTGCAGTCGCTCGACGGCTTCGGCTGCGCGGGCTTGAACGCTGCGGTTTGCGCGGCGGGGGCGGTGCTGCAGTACCTTCAGTTCCAGCTCCGGCGCAGCGTGGAGCACATCCGGCGGCTGCGTGTGTCGCAGGCCAACGATTTGGTGCTCATCGATGCGGCCAGCCAGAGCCACCTGGAACTGGTAAACGCGCGTGGTGGCACGCAGCATACGCTGTTAAGCGGATTGGACCGCACCTGCACGCCGATGGGGGCCCGCCGTCTGCGCCACTGGGTCCTCCATCCGTTGAGCGATCTGGCGCAGCTCGTCCGCAGGCAGGACATGATTGCCGCTCTGCTTGCGAAGCCATTGTTGCTGGGCCAGATACGCACTCTGCTCAAGGAGGTCCGTGACGTGGAGCGCACCAGCAGCCGCCTGAGCCAGGGGAGTGGCAACGGCCGTGACCTGCAGGCGCTGGCGCTTTCTCTGGAGGTCGTGCCGTCGCTGAAGGCGCTGCTGTCAGATGCGGACGATCGAGAGGGCGGAGCGGACACGCTCAAAGCAGCGCTCATGGTTCGGTTGCATGATTTGACCGCCGTCTCCGAGGAGGTTCAGCGTGCCATCGTTGATGAGCCGCCGATGCAGATCAAGGAGGGCGGCGTGTTTCGGGACGGTTGGCTGCCGCAACTTGATGAACTGCGCGGCGCCTCGACGCAGGGCCGCCAGTGGATCGCCGACCTGCAGAACCGCGAGATCGAGCGCACCGGCATCAAGAGCCTCAAGATCAAGTACAACGCCGTCTTCGGCTATTTCATGGAGATCACGAAGGCGAACGTCGGCAGCGTGCCGCCCGACTACCACCGCAAGCAGACCACGGTCAATGGCGAGCGCTACATCACCGATGAACTCAAGCGCATGGAGGACAAAATCCTCGGCGCTGAGGAACGCTCCAAGACGTTGGAGTACGAGGAGTTCATCAGTCTTCGCGGTCGTGTGCTCCAGCATCTGCCGCACATCCAGGAGACGGCGGAGGCGATGTCCGTGCTTGACGCCCTGTGCGCGCTCGCCGAGACGGCGCGCCTCTTCAACTACACACGCCCGGCGTTGAACGAGACGCGCAATCTCTTCATCCGCGACGGCCGGCATCCGGTGCTGGACCAGAACCTCACCAGCGGAGAGCGCTTCGTGCCGAATGACGTGACGCTTGAGCCGGAGCAGAGCCGGCTGCTGCTCATCACCGGGCCGAACATGGCCGGCAAGAGCACGTATCTGCGCCAAGTGGCGCTGCTCACGCTCATGGCGCAGATCGGCAGCTTCATTCCGGCGGCCAGCGCCGAGATCGGCCTCGTGGATCGCATCTTCACCCGCATCGGTGCCAGCGACGACATCGCGCGCGGCCAGAGCACCTTCATGGTGGAGATGAACGAGACAGCCCTCATCCTCAACAACGCCACCGAGCGCAGCCTTGTCATTCTCGACGAGATCGGCCGCGGTACCAGCACCTTCGACGGCCTGAGCATCGCCTGGAGCGTGGCGGAGCATCTGCACGACCGCATCGGCGCGCGTGCCCTGTTTGCCACGCATTACCACGAGATCACCGCTCTGGCGCTGAGCCGTGCAGCAGTGCAAAACTACAATGTGGCAGTCAAGGAGTGGAACCACCAGATCATCTTCCTGCGCAAGATCATTCCCGGCAGCGCCGAAAAGAGCTACGGCATCCAGGTGGCCCGGCTCGCGGGATTGCCGGAGACGGTGATCGAGCGCGCGCGCGAAGTGCTCATGCAGCTCGAGTCCGGGCACCAGCCCGCCGAGAGCGTCAAAGAGGTGCCCGCACCCACGAGCGTGCCGGCCAGATCCAGGAAGCGCGCGGCACGCGACGCTGACACAGGGCAGATGACGCTGTTCGGGTGACGGGGCTTCGCCGGACGAGGCCTTCGCGCAGGCACTCCGCTAATGGATTCCATTAGGAGTGTCTTCGGCCATCCATGACAAGCGATGCAGTAGCCGACGACAATATCCGCACAACGGGCTGCGGCATACGATGAGCGCGTCACTCAACCCTAACCAAGCAAAACGCGCCATGAATACTACCCAGCCCAATCAAGCCCGCCAACGCTTCATCCAGAATCTCGCTCAGAGCGATTTGTTTCAGCAGTACCAAAAGGCGTTTCATACGCTGACGGAGTTGCCGCTGGCGCTGGAGACGCAGCCGGAGGATCATCCGATCGATCAAGTGATCACCAAGTCCGGTGTGGCCGGGGTCGTCGAGACGCTCGTGCCGGTCCGCGTCGGCAAGACCGTCGTCGCCGCCATGCGTACCGGCGGTGTGCGCCTGCTCCCAGCCACGGCGGAGCACTTCGCCCCGGTGGCCAAGGCGCTTCTTGACGCCGACCATTCAGCTGCGGAAATCCAAGGCGCGAAGGTTCATTTTGACCAGGTGCCGGTGATGAAACCCGAGCGCTATGAGGCTGCCGTCGCGATCCTCAAGTCTTTCGCCGTGCAGCTCGGTGACAACGCGAACCGCCTGCTCTTCGCCAATGCGACCCACGAACCGGAAACCGTGCGCAATGCCAAGGCATTCATCATGGCGCACCTTACCGAGTCGATGTCGCTCGAATGCGTGGCTCGCAGCGTGAGCGTGAGTCCATTCCACTTCTGCAAACTCTTCAAGCGCGCCACGGGGCTGACCTTCACGGACTTTGTGAACCGTGCCCGCGTGGAGAAGGCCAAACGGATGCTGATGCGCCCCGAAGCGCGCATCACGGAGGTGGCCTATGACGTGGGCTTCCAGTCGCTGTCCCACTTCAATCGCAGCTTCCGCCGCATCGCCTCGGAGTCGCCCAGTGAATTCCGCATGAGGATGAAATCAGCCCAGAATCATTTGGTGGCCGCCTGATTCGCAGGCACCGCCGCCCACCTTGCCGGTCAGCGCGAGCTGGCCGACGGCGCCCCGGAAGACCGTTTCGCGCGTTGTTCGTGTCTTCCGGGGCGTAATTTTTTCCGGCAAACAATGACGCCTGCTGCCTACGATCGCCAGTGGATTTTAGGGCTGCCGGAGTCCACGGCACCGGTGAAGCCAAGGGGCGATGCCGCGAAAACAGCCTCCGCAGGGGGCTCAATGCTGCCTTTCGTGCTTTGCCGTGGGATTCTTGCCGGCAAAACCGGCGAGCGCCAAGCCCCCGAGAGTCCATTCAATGACGTGATCGACCATGCCTACAAGGATGTCACGGGTAGGCCACTCAAACCAAATCCACATCGGCAAATCGGCCACGACACCCGCGAATAGGCCGGCTGCGGCGCACACAGCGACCCTTGCCATATATGGGATGGTGGCAAGGTCGAGAATGACCGCGAGAAGGAGCGCGGCAATGAACGAGCGGACCACGCTCATGATGATGTTGTTTCCCTCGCTGTAGCGGACCTTGCCGGGTCTGACGACAGCATATACGTAGGGTCCATCGTCCATGGCCTGCTGGAATTTGTCCTCCACGGCCTTCCTCTCCTCGGGCAGGGCTCCCTTCTGCGCATGTCCGGGCATGGGCATCCGGTAGATGGCGTGGCCGGCCTGGGCATTCTTCGTGAACATGCCGGCCATCGTCTCCTCCTCGTGGAAACCGTGGACTCCGTTCTCGTGCCAGGACATGACGGTCCATGACAAATAGCCCCAGAAGAAGCAGACCACTGAGGCGATGAGCGAGCCGATGACGAGTTTCATGACTGCATCGTGCAACAGCCGCCTTCTTCCGCAAGCAAGTATGTGAATATGAGGCGGGTTGATCGGCGGCGTTTCTGCTCCATCCCGTCCGAGGTCATTTTCCATCCGGCACGGCGCGTGCTCGAAAACATGTCGCCCGCCCATTTGATTCCTGACAGATGGCTGCTAAACTCGCCGTCCCTCAAACCCTCCGCCGCCACAGGCGGCGCTTCATTCCATGTCCACTGCCACAGCTTCTTCGCCGTCGTCGTCGCGCACGACACTTCGCAACACCGTCATCCGCCTCGCCGGCAATTCACAGGACGGCATTCAATCCATCGGCGGTTTCCTCGCGCGCCTCGCGGGCCGCACCGCGCAGGAGGTGATGACCTACATGACCATCCCGTCCACCATCAGCGGCGGCCCTTCGATCTTCCAGGTGCACCTCGGCTCGGGTGAAGTATTGAGCGCTGGCGATGAAAGCGACGTGCTGGTGGCATTTTACCAGCACAGCTACGACGATCACCTCAACTCGCTGCGCCAAGGCGGCATCTGCTTCTATGACTCGGGCGAGGTGACGGAGCTGAAGCAGGAGCGCGGCATCCATCACATCGGCATCCCGTTCACAGCGGCGACGGTGGAGGCCATCGGCGGCTCGGCAAAGGATCGCGGCAAGAATCTCTTCGTGCTCGGCATGCTCTGCTCGGTCTTCCATCTCGACAAAGAGAAGCTCGTCGGCATCATCTCGAAGCAGTTTGGCAAGAAGGACGAGAGCGTGCTGCGCAATGCGTTGCTCGCCTTCGACGCGGGCTTCGGCTACTCGGTCGGTGATGTCGAACAGTTCGCGCTCGCTCCGGGCGAGGCGACGGATGACGGCCACCGCATCAGCACGGATGGTAATCAAATGCTCACCATGGGCCTGCTCGCCGGCGGCGTGCGCTACGGCGCGGCCTATCCGATCACGCCGTGGTCCTCGATCATGGAGACGCTCCGTTCCGAGCTGCCAAAATTTGGCGGCATCTATGTGCAGGCGGAGGATGAGCTGTCCGCCGTGTGCATGACCATCGGCGCGGCGTTCGCGGGACATCTCGCCATCACCGGCAGCGCGGGCCCGGGCCTGAGCTTGAAGATGGAAGCGCTCAGCTACGCCTCGATGGCCGAACTGCCGCTCATCGTCGTGAACGTGCAGCGCGGCGGCCCCTCGACCGGCCTGCCTACGAACGTGGAGCAATCGGACCTCATGCAGGCCATTTACGGCAGCCACGGCGACTGTCCGCGCATCGTGCTCGCGCCGAAGGATGTGGAAGACTGCTTTTACATCGCCTTTGAAGCCTGCCAGCTCGCGCGGAAGTACTCGTGCCCCGTCATCATTCTCAGCGACCAAGCACTCTCCTCGCGCATTGAGGCCTTCCACGAACCGGACCTCGACAAATACTGGCTCGAGCCTGAACTGGACATTTCGCCGCGTGGCGAAGATTTCAAACCTTACCCGCTCGACAAGATCACGCGCCACGCGCCTCCGGGCAGCAAGATTGCCAGCGGCAAATATCCGATCGTCACCGGTCTCGAGCACGATGAGTGGGGTCACCCGAGCGGCAGCCCGAAGATGCACACCGCGATGACAGCAAAGCGTCGCGAAAAACTGGTGAAGCTCGCCGAAGAACTTCCCGCGCCCGCCATTCACGGCGATCAGGAGGGCGACGTGCTCCTCGTCGGCTGGGGCAGCACCTTCGGCCCGATCAAGGAAAGCACCGACCGCCTCCGCGCGGAAGGTCACAAGGTCGGTGCCATCCACATCCGCCATCTGCATCCGCTGCCAGGCGGAGTGGAGGCGATCCTGAAGCGCTTCAAACACGTGGCCGTCGTCGAGATGAACGACAGCGGCCTGTATGGCTACGGCCAGCTCGCCATGCTGATGCGTGCACGCTACGCGCTGCCGCACATCCAGTCCGTGTGCAAGACCGATGGCCTCGCCTACCGCATCCGCGAGATCGTCACCGCTGTGGAAAAAATCCTCGCCGCATGATCTCACGACTGCACGCACTAAACCGACAGATAAAAAACTTCCGCCCATCCTAACGCCATGAGCACCGCCACGACCGCCGTCTCCACCACCGCCGCCGCGCCAGCCGACAAGCTGACCAAGAAAATGCTCACTGCCGACCACCCGACGTGGTGCCCAGGCTGCGGTGACTTTGCCGTGCTGAACATCTTCTACCGCGTGCTCGAGAAGCTCCAGTATCCGCAGGAGAAAATCGTCTGCGTCGCCGGCATCGGCTGCTCGTCGCGCTTCCCGTATTTCATGAACACGCACGGCATCCATTTTATCCATGGCCGCGCGCTTCCGCTCGCCACAGGCGTCTCGCTCAGCCGTCCGGACGTGCATGTGTTCGTCTTCGGCGGTGACGGCGACGGCTTCTCGATCGGTGGCAATCACCTCAACCATGCCGCGCGCAAGAACATCAAGCTCACCTATGTGATCATGGACAACTTCGTCTATGGCCTCACGAAGAACCAGACGAGCCCCACCACGCCCGTCGGCCGCAAATCAAAGACCGATCCGACTGGCTCCATCGACCGTCCGATCAATCCGATGAAGCAGCTCCTCGCCACTGGCGCGACCTTTATCGGCCGCACGCACGCCGCGCAGGTGAAGCACATGGAAGCCATGTTCGAGCGCGCCATCCTGCATGACGGCTTCAGCGTCGTCGAGTGCCTCAGCGAGTGCGTCATGTTCTACCCCGGCGCGTTCGACGACAGCACCCCACGCAAAGGCGGCAACTTTGAAACCATCGACGAAACGCAGCACGACGTCACCGATGACGTGGCCGCCTTCAAGCTGGCCGACAATCTCGCGCCCGGAAAATTCGGCGTCTTCTACCAGGTCAAGCGCCCCACCAAGAACGCGCTCGAACAGAAGTGGATCGACGACACCCAGGCCAAGCTCGGCGGTGCCAGCCAGAAGGACATCCTGCGGAAGCGGTTTGAGGCGATGCGATAATCGATGCGGAGGAGTTCAGTTCGGTTGTCTCCATGATACTCGAACTGCTCTCTCCAATCGTGGATGCAGGATGGTTGATCGTTCTGTTCGTCCTGCCTGCCGTCTTGGCCGTTGTGCCGGGCAAATTCGTCCGCCTTCGACCAAGCCTTGAACGCAGCCTCCTCGTTACAGCACTTTGCTGGATCGCTGCTCAAGCTCACTTCATGTTCCTCTACCAGCCCGTCGTGAGCCATCGCGCTCACTTGAACGGCCGCGAATACGAACCGACAGGAATGGGCTCAATCGTGTTCGTGGTCGGCTGGATTCTTCCGATGGCTTTCAGCTTTGGAGCGCTCGTGATCAGGTCCATCGCCAGCCGCCGACGTGAGCAGCAACATTCTCGACCACATGAGCAAAATTAAGTCGCCAGTGGAAAAGAAGGCCGCGAGCTACAAGAAGGATCACGTTGTGTGGGCCGAGTATCCCAAGGCGTTCAGGAAGAAATGGCCTCGTAAAAAGGCCAAGGCCAACAGGACTCAAAGACACAAGCAACGTCGGCTTCTGGAGCCGATAACGGATGTTGAGACTGCAATCGATACCGAGGTCCTGACCGTGGCTTGCCAGCCTTTGAAGAAGTGGCAGCGCAGCTCGATGCCTTTAGGTGAACACGTCATCGAGAAACAAAAGCGTCGCCAAAGCGCCATCGGCTCGAAGAAGAAACGGCAGAGCCGTAGCGCAGATTGATTCATGAACATCCACACCATCGACCTCCGCTTCCAAGGCATCCCTGGCATCATCGCTTCCTATCTCATCGAGTGCGGTGATGAACTCGCCCTCATCGAGACAGGTCCCGGTTCATGTCATGAGGCGCTGATCAACGGCATTCGCGCGCTCGGTCACGAGCCTGCGGCGATCAAGCACGTTTTCGTCACGCACATTCACCTCGATCACTCCGGCGCGGCGGGCTGGTGGGCGCAGCAGGGAGCGATGGTGTATTGCCATGCAAACGCCGCGAAGCATCTCATCGATCCAGCGCGACTCATCGAAAGCGCCCGCATGGTCTATGGCGCAGCGATGGACACGCTCTGGGGCGACATTCTTCCGGCTCCAGCCGATCGAGTGCGCGTGTTGCAAGACAATGAGAGCGTCACCATTGGCACCTCGACCGTCACCGCCTGGGACACACCCGGTCATGCCCGGCATCATCATGCGTATGTCATCGGCGATGTCTGCTTCACCGGCGATGTCGCCGGCGTCCGCTTGCAAAACAGTGATTACATTTCGGTCGCTGCTGCGCCGCCGCAGTTCGATCCCGACGAATACGTGAAATCGGTTCAGCGGCTGTGCGCGGCGAATTTCTCGAGGCTCTATCTCACACACTTTGGCGAGGTACGTAATGCAAGGGATCATCTCGCGGCTTATGAAGCTCGCATCGGCGAAGTGGCCGCATGTGTGAAATCCTCTTTCGACCGCGGCGACAACGGTGAAAAGACCCGCGCTTTTTTCTGCGAGGCGGAACACGCCGCCGCGACGCGCACCGGGCTGAGCGAGGAGATGTGGACCGCTTACGAATGTGGTAACAGCACGGCGATGTGTGCGGACGGCATCCGGCTGTACTGGGAGAAGCTAGAGGGAAAAGGCCGGACTTGATCTCGTGATGGCCGGGTGCTGCCGCGTGTCTTGCAGCGCCGCCCTGGCGCATGTGCCGGTCACTGCGCGGCGATGTTCGCCCGGCCTCCGCGGAGCACGTATTTCTGGATCTTGCCTGTCGCCGTCTTCGGCAGTTCGGAGATGAAGCTGAAGGCATGAGGCACCTTGAAGTGTGCGAGATGATCGCGGCAGAAGAGACGGAGTTCTTCGCCGCCGGCCGTCGCGCCGGCCTTCAGCACGATGAACGCCTGAGGAGTCTCGCCCCACTTCTCATGCGGCACGCCCACCACCGCGGCCTCCTGGACGGCAGGGTGTCGCAGCAGCACGCCCTCCACCTCGACGGACGAGATGTTCTCTCCTCCGCTGATGATGACGTCCTTCCAGCGGTCGCGAATCTCGATGTACCCGTCCGAATGCACGACGGCTGCGTCGCCGCTGCGGAACCATCCGTCACGGATCGCCCTCGCCGTTGCCTCGGGATCATTGTAGTAGCCGGCCATCACTGCATTGCCGCGGATGATGATCTCGCCCAGCGTCGCGCCGTCCCGCGGTACCTCGTGGTCTTGGTCATCCACTACACGGACCTCGGCATTGCCCAGATACTCCACGCCCTGCCTTGCCTTGATGCGCGCGCGCTCGGTGGCGGGCAGGCCGGCGTGCTCCGGCCGCCACTCGCTGATCGCGACGATGGGTGACACCTCGGTAAGCCCATAGACATGGGTGATCTCCCAGCCCAGCTCGCCTTCGATGCGCTCGATGGTCGCCGCGGCGGGCGGTGCTCCGGCGGTGAAAACGCGCACGCCGTGTGGAGCGTGCCTGCGCAGTTCCTCGGGTGCGTTGGCGATGCCGATCAGGATGGTCGGCGCGGCGCACAACATCGTGATGTGCTCCCGCGCGATGGTTTCAAAGATCAGCCCGGGGTCTGCCTTGCGCAGGCACACATGCGTGCCGCCGACGGCGGTGATCGCCCATGTGAAGCACCAGCCGTTGGCATGAAACATGGGCAGCACCCACAGGTAGCGGTCCGCGCTGGTGATCCGCGTGTGCATGAGGTGGCCCATGATGTTTAGCGCCGTGTTCCGGTGTGTGATCATCACCCCCTTCGGATTCGCCGTCGTGCCGCTGGTGTAGTTGAGCGAGATCATGTCCGTCTCAGCAACAGACGCGGGCGTAAACTCCGTTGAGGCTCCGGCGAGCACAGCCTCGTAGTCGAGCCAGCCGTCTTTCCGTCCCTCGAGCGCCACAAAGTGTACCACCTCCGGCAACTGTTCCCGTACGGTGTCCACTGCTTCCAGATGGTCCCGGTGCGCGCAGACCACGCGTGCGCCGCTGTGCTTCAATATGTATGCGAAGTCATCCGACGTGAGCCGGAAATTCACCGGCACGGTGACGGCTCCGATCTGCGGCACGGCGTAATATTGCTCCAGGTGCGAGTGCGTGTTCGGCGAGATTATCGCCACACGGTCGCCGTGGCCCACACCCATGTGCTGCAAAGTCCGCGACCACCGGTCGCATCGGTCGAAGAACTCGCCGTAGCTCCACCGCAGGGACCCGTCCACGACGGCGGTGCGGTCCGGATACAGCCGCCGCGCACGGCGGGCGAAGTCAATAGGCGAAAGTGGAGTCTCCATGTGAGGACTCGCAGCTTAGGCCTGCGCGCACTGGCTGTGCGAGAAAAAACGCCGACCGACGAACTGAGTGAGATCATTTTGCAGCCATGGCACCCCGCCGCGAAAGGCGTGGCATCGGGTCCTTCGGGCCGATTGGCTGCGTCGTGGGGAGCACCAGAAGCGCACTGATTTTCACCCCCCAGCAACAAAATATTTTTGGCCGAGCAAGATTTGTCTTTTTATCTGCGAGTTTGATGCGTAGAATTGAGAAGATTTCCATATTTGCGAGAGCGAGTGATAACAGAATCGCGCCATTCACCTTCGTGCACCCTTGAGGACATCGGAGGCGGCAAATTTCAAAAACTTCGCGATGCCCAACTATCAAGCGGAAAGTCTGCGCCCGGTGGCGTTGCGTTGCTGACTGCTACGCTCCTTGGGCTTGCTCCGTGCCACGCCGGAGATAGTGCCGGTGCGGCGGGAGTTCCGAAGCCGAGCTTGTTCGTCTCCCACCAGAAGCAGGTGAACCTCGTGGCTCTCTCACCGTTCAGCGTGATTGTGTTGGATCCCTCGTGCGCGTTCGAGAAACGTGTTTTGCCGCCGGACCAACGGGTCCTCGCCAGGATTGATGCCGGCAAAGTGACAGCCGATGACGAAGGCGGGTGGATTCGTGAAATCGAGCAGCGTTTCGTCGCGCCAGCACTGGCACATGGATTCACTGGTGTGGCTGTTGACGGGTTGACTGAGGCTGCGACGCACAAGGCAATCGCTCTTTTGGAGAAACTGCGACGCGAAAGACCGCAGACGGACGTGGTGATGTGCAATCCGCCCCCGTCTATCGATGCCTCCGCTGCGAAGACAAACGGCATTCTGTTCGATGGAGTGTATTCCGGGCGTAGTGCAGGGAAGCCGGCGGTCGAAGCATATCGTGTCCAGGCCCTGGCGATGGCCGGCGTCCCCGTGTACGTCGTCGAGTTCGCTGCGGGTGCGAAGCCCGAACAAGCCTCAAGGCTGGCGGAGCGTGTTGCTCTGCTTGGTGCCGTCCCCTTTGTCACGACAGCCGGCTGTGATGGTGCGTCGCTCGCGCCATTGCGGGATCATTCGCGCCGAGTGTTGGTCGTCTTCGGCTGGGATCCAAAAGAGGCCGAAAAGCCCCCTACTTGGCCGGTGGACACGATGGTCGCCGATCTGCTCCAGACGCCGCTGGAGTGGTTGGGTTTTGAAGCAGACTACCTCGACATCGGCAAGAAGTCGTTGCCGACGGATCTGGCACCGTACGCCGCAGTGGTCCTCGACGGTGAGCTGGATGTGCCTCTGGCCCGGGAGACAGAAACAGTACGCTGGCTGGCGTCTGCCAAAGAATCGGGAGTGCCGGTGCTGTTCGTCGGCGGCATTCCGTTCGCTTCGGACCAAGCGAGACAAATGCTCGCCGCAAAACTCGACCTCAAGGGATCGCTCCGTCCCGTGCCGCAGATCGGCAAAGTGGCGGTGGCACGCGTCGACAAAACCATCGCTTCTGAGGAGACGGAACTTGTCGCCCGTGTGAACGACTTCACTGACCTCACGGCACCGGACAACTCCCAGGTCCTTGTCAGCCTCCGCGGTCGCGGCCCCGATGGTGCACTGTTGCATTTCGATCCCGTGTTTCTCACCGAGTGGGGTGGCATGTGGCTGGAACCCTACATTGTCTTTCGTGGCTCTGCGGACAACAGCCTCTTCTATGCTGATCCCTACCGAATGCTGGCGGCGTTCTTCTCGAAGCAGGGCACCATCCCGGCACCTGATACCACGACGCGCGACGGCCGGCGGCTCTTCTACAGTCACATCGACGGTGATGGGTTTGCCACTCCGTCGGACTTTCGCGGACACCCTCTGTGCGGCGAATTGGTGAGGGACCGCGTCCTGAAGGTGTTTCCATTTCCTGTCACCGCCTCGGTGATCGAGGCCGACATGCGTACGCTGGCCGAGGGCCTTGAGGACTCGGCCCGCGATCGCATCAAGGCCGCTGCACGCTCGATCTTCTCGCTGCCGCACATCGAGGCCGCCTCGCACTCTTTCTCGCATCCGTATCAGTGGGACGCGGACGACCCGAACCCCGGGATCTACGACGAGCCAAACATGCCCCTGAAGCCGGCGGCACAGTATTCGAAAATCGACGTAGAGCGCGAAATCCGCGGCTCGGTGGACTACATCAACCAGAATCTCCTGCCGGATGGCAAGAAGGTGGAACTCATGCTGTGGTCCGGGAATTGCCGTCCTGGAGTGCGCGCACTCCAGGTGTGCCGCGAACTCGGCATCGAAAACATGAACGGCGGCAACACCATCATCAGCCGCCTTTACCCGGGCATCGCAGGCATCGCGCCGCGGGTGATGCCGTGGGGGGACGAGCTGCAGATTCACGCCGCGAACCAGAACGAATTCATGTATGCCAACGGCTGGCAGGGGCCGTTCTACGGCGGCTTTGCGGATGTGATCGACACCTTTGAGCGCACTGAGACCGGCCGGCGTACGAAGCCGGTGAATGTCTATTACCACTTCTACAGTGCCACGAGCCTCAGCTCGCTCCGGGCGCTGGAAAAAATTCACCAGTGGTGCCTAGCGCAGGACATGCACTCCGTCACGGCGCTGCAGTACGCGCGCATCGTCAAGGACGCATGGCGGACTAGAGTGTACGAGGTCGGGCCGCGGCATTGGTTGCTGGCCAATGAAGGTGATCTCCGCACCTTCCGGCTGCCTGGTTATCTCGGCCGCCCGGACTTGGCACAATGCAGGGGCGTGACCGGCTGGACGGAGCACCACGACTCCATTTACATCCACACGCGCGGCCAGCCGGTGACGGAGCTTGTGTTGGTGGACGAGCCGTCTGGTCCGGTCACGGCGAAGACCGCGCGGCTGCGGCTGGCTTCATGCACGGCGGAGATCCGCTTCAGCGAGTTCGATTCGCTCAAGGTGGCATTCAGCGTGCGTGACCTGCGGCCCGTGACCGCTGAGTTTGCCGGCTTGCAGCCGAAGGCGGTGTGCGAAGTCACCATCAATGCCGCCGCCAGCCGTGCCACCGCTGATCCGGCGGGACACTTGAAACTCTCACTTCCGCCCTCGGCCGAAGTCATCCTTGATGCCACCCGCTCCCGATATGCATCCCTACGCTGAAGATTTCCACCCGCGCGTCTTTCCCTTGCGCACCGTGCTGGCGCTGCTCGTCGGCAGCATCGGTGCGTCTTACTGGCTGGTGCCGAGGCAGGACCAGCTCGTGGAGCGCCTCTTTCTCGACAAACAGTACACGCGCATGGCCGAGTACCTGCGCAGCGGACTGGTGGACAAGACCTCGTTCAAGGCTGCGGATATCCGGAATCTCTCTGCCGACCAGCTCACGTTGCTGTCCAATCTGCTCCGCCTCACACCGCGCGAGCAGTTGAACATGATCTTCTCGCGCGACCGTCTGCCGCAGTACAATCTCATCGTCCACGGCGTGGCGATGGCGGCCATGCGTTACGTCGACGTCATCCCGCCGGCCGAAGCCTGGCGGCTCGTGCAGCCGCACCTCTCGCGCATCGGCGGGCGGCAGCAGGAGGAGATATGCCAGCTTCTCGCCGCGAATTCGCTCGCGCTCGGGCAGCAGGCCCAGGCTGCCACCATCCTCGCCCATGCAGCACGGCTCCCGGACTCCGGCTGGATCGTATGCCGGAACATGGCGTTGGCCTACCGCTGGTCCGCGCAGACGCAGAAAGGCACGCAGCAGCTCTCCGCCTGGATCAAGTCGCATCGGAAGTCGGCTGCCGCATCCGATCTCAAACAGGCGCGCTCGCTCGGCCGCGAAATGGCGCTCGAGGCCGGTTCGCCTGCAATCGCGCTCGATTTCTGCATCGATGAGATGAGCGCACTCGGCTCTGCTGATTCCATCCCCGCGGAGACCATCAAGGCGGCGTACGATCTCTCCCTCCAGTGCGGCCGCACCCGCGATGTCATCCCCTGGCTCCAGCGCTATGTGGACACGATGCCCGAGTCCACCATCGACTGGAAGGATCTCCAGCGGAAGGCCGCCAAGGATCCTGGATCCGTGGAAGAGTTCCGCCACTGGTCCGGCCTGCTGGCCCAGTTCTGTGATTGGAACTCCGACTTCGAGCGCTCCTACGATCAGCACTTCCGCCTCGCCGCGGCGGGCTCGCTCGAGTCGTTGGACCGCTGCATCGCGCTCACTGATTTCCTCGGCTGCGATCAAGAGACGGCCGACCTGCTCGGGACACTCAAGCCCTTCACTACGAGGCCTGCCACCCAGATGGTGCTGGCCCGGCTGCTCGCATCCCTCGGCCGCGACGAGGATGCAAAGTCGCTCTACGACCAATGGCTCGCCGCGCATCCCGACGATGCTGCGGCGCGCTATGAGCACGCCTGCCTGCTTGAGGACATGGGCGACGAGGAAGCGTCGTTGCAGGCCCTTGCCGAGTTCGTGCGCCGCTTCCCGAAGGACACCGCCGGTGTGAAGAAGCTGGCCGAGGCCCGCATCCGTGCGGGTCAATACGGGGAAGCCGTGGCGCTCTACGCTGCACTGGATTCCACCGATCACGATCCGCAGACGCTTGAGAACTACGCCATGCTTGCCGAGTCGCTTGACGATCACGTTCAGCTCCACCGCGCGCTCGCGCTGACGGTGCGGTCGCAGAAAAACCCTACCGTGGAGAGCTTCCTCGACCTCGCCGAGGCAGCCGCATATCTCGACGATCCGAAGATTCAAACCGAGGGCCTTGAGGAGGCCATCCGGCGGATTCCCGAGAGCGCGCTGCTGCGCATCGCGCTGGCCAACGCGTGTATCCGCGCGGATGACTTTGAACGCGCCGTCGCCACGCTCACCTCCGCGCCGGTGCTGCGCGAGAATCTTGAGGCCGTCGCCCTCTGCCTCTCGCTCGCCTCGGACGTGCGTGATCCCACGCGCATCCTGGACTTCATCGGCGTCGGTGTGGAAAAGCGGCTTGCGCTGCCCGTCTCCTCGCGTCTGGACCTTGCCGTGCTCTACCGCGTCTGCGGTGAGGCGCGGCGCTCGGATGACGTCTTCGCCACCGTGCCCGAGACGCCGGAGCACCAGGCCGTCATCGCCCAGGCCCGGTTTGAGGTGGGCGACTACGAGGACGCCGCCCGCCTCATGAACGCACACATGGCCGGGCACCCGCGTGCCGCCGCGTCCGACTGGATCTTCCTCGGCGACGTGTACGAGGCGCTCGGCCGTTCCGACGACGCGAAGCGCGCCTACGATTACTCCCTGGCGCTCCTCACCGCCGATCTCCCCGACACTGCTTTCCTTCCCGAGACCTCCGGGCCTGCAAGCCCCGCCACGGCAAAACCCTGATCCTTCCCACCCACTCCGAGTATGAAAACGTCACTCCGCCTCATGCCGCTCGCACTGGCCGCCTCCTTCATGGCTGCACCCGCGCAGCAGCCGCACGTCGGACAATCCGCCGTGCCCTCCGTCACCAACAAGGGGAAGGGCGATGCAGCCGAGGAGGAAGTGCAAAAGCCCGTGCCCTTCTCCGATCAGGAGCGCCGCGTGCTGCACTCCTCAGTCACGCTGCCCATCGAGCGGCTCGAGGACCTTCTCGTCGTGTATGAAAAGCTCGACAACACTGCCATGATCGACGCCATCGCGCGCGTCATCCTCAAGCGTGATCCAGGCAACGCCGAGGCTCTCCGTGCGCGCGGCCTCGTCGAGCCCGAGCAGGAGACCCGCCGAGTGGGCTATCTTGAGGATCTCGCCAAACAGGTCCTCTCCGGAAAAAGGGTCGATGATCCGGACTCCGTCGCCATCCAGGCAAACGCGCTCACCGCCGATGGCCGTGCCGACGCCGCCATCAAGCTGCTCGAGACCCTGCGCGCCAACCAGTTCTCCGGGAAACCCTTCCCCTACCTCGACGATCTCGGCTACGCTTTCAGCGAGGCGGGCCGCTTTGCCGAAGCCATCGCCGCTTACGAAAAGGTCGTCACCGAGGCC
Source organism: Verrucomicrobiaceae bacterium (assembly GCA_019694165.1). Classification (GTDB taxonomy): domain Bacteria; phylum Verrucomicrobiota; class Verrucomicrobiia; order Verrucomicrobiales; family Verrucomicrobiaceae; genus JAIBCL01. The sequence goes on from JAIBCL010000037.1 coordinate 35,097, forward strand.
GGTCAGTCCTCCGAGTCCCGCGCTGAGGCGCAGAAAATCCTGCCCTCGCTCCGGGTGCGCAAGCATCTCGACGGTCTCAAGAAGCAGGCCGGTGGCGACATGGTCAAGCTCGTCACCCTCTCAGAAAAGGCGTGGCGCGAATCGCCAGATGACTACGACGTCACCGTCTTCCGCATCGAGACCCTCGACCGTGCGCATCGCTACGACGAAGCCGTGTCCATGCTGCTCGGCATGAAGAAGAAAGCCGGCGTCGCCGCCGACAAGTGGCCCTGGCAGCCCACGCTGGCCTACGCCTACTTCGGCGCCCGCCGCCACGAAGAGGCCATCGCCGCCTTCCGTGAGATTCAAAAATCCGATGCGTTCGATCCCGCCACCCGCATCGAGGCTGAGAGCATGATCTTGGAAATCCGCGTCGGCCGCGAGATCGAACTCGGCATGGCCGCCATGAAACACGGCGACATGGCCGGGGCACGCGCCGTCCTCGAGAAGCTGCAGCGTGACTACGCCCAGCACCCTGACACGCTCGGCTACCATGCCATTTTCCTCGCGAAGTCCGGCCACCCGCAGGAGGCCATCACTCTTCTCATGGCGAAGAAGCACGAGGTGCAGGCCGCGCATCTGCCCTTCACCCAGCAGGACGCACTGGCCGATGTGTACCTCGAGATGAAGGACTTCCGCTCCGCCGCCGCCGCCACGCGCGAGATCCTGGATGATCCGCTCTACGACCAGGAGATGAAGGACGAGGCCGCGAAGAAGCTCCATGAAATTGCCGTCGCCCAGACGCTCGAACTTGGCTACGCCGCCCTGCAATACGGCTACCGCAAGGATGCCAAAGGCGTGCTGCTGCAATTGCAGCGTTTCGCCCCCGACGATCTCGAAGTGAAAGTCTTCGCGGCCGAGGTCGCGCTCGCCTACAACAAGGCCGCGCAGGCGCGCGACGATCTGGTCGCGCTGAAGCGGGCCAATCCAATCGGCCCCTTCCCGGGCCAGGAGGCGCTCGGCTCCGCACACTTCCGCACGGGCGACTGGGACGCCTCCTTCTCAAGCTACCGTGAGATTCTCGACCAGCCCGGCTATGAAGCGGACGATGTGATCGAGGCCAAAAAGCAGCTCCGCGAGCTGCGCCAGCTCATCCGGCCCTCCGCCACGCTCAATCTCGACTACGCCAACGAAAGCGAGGGCGACGTGCTCCAGACGCAGGCCACTTTCTCCACCGGCTGGTGGAATGACTGGCGCGTCATCGCCTTCGCGCACGAAGACTGGATCAAGCTCTCCAGCGGCGGCTACTTCGAGGACACCGACACCACGCGCTTCGACGCCGGCGTCACCGTGCAGAGAAAATTCCGCGGCGGCTACTTCGCCGAGGCCACCGTCGGCGGGGCGGACAGCGGCGTCATGTATGGCGCGCGCGTCGGCAAGTTTGCCAATCAGGCCGTCGGCTGGTCGCTTGGTTACATGGCGAACCAGCGCTCCACGGAGAGCCCCGGCCTCCAGGCGCTCGACGGCCGTGAGGACCGGGTCGATTTCAAAATCGCCGGTCCGCTCAGCGATCGCTGGGTGATGGACTTCGAGGCGGCATATCAATGGGTCCGCGTCGGAGGCGACCGGCTCGGCCAGGGGTACTTCTTCAACGGCTCGCTCGACTACATCATCCAGACGGAGACGAAAAAGCGCCCCGAGATCGACCTCGGCTATTTTGGCGAGTACCACCGCTTCAGCTCGGCAGGCACCGTGCCGCCGTCCATCACCAAGGAAATCCGCCGCGCCGTCATTCCCACCGAGGAAGTGCGCTCCGCGCTCGCCTCCACGGAGGAGGTGCGCCGCGCTCTCGACGGCAGCTTTGGCCGCGAGGTGCTCGACTCCCTCGTCGATCCCGAGTCAAACCGCCACGGCATCCGTCTCACGGTGAAGAAGCACTTCGGTGCCGACTGGTCCGGCTTCGTGCAGGTCGGCGGCTACTACGCCTTCGACGACAAGAGCCTCGACTACACCGCCTCCGCCGGCCTTGAGTACTATCTGAGTGATGACGCGCTCATCTACGCCGAGCTGCGCTATGACTCGAACGGCCGCTCCACCAGCGGCGGCGTCATTGAAGCCAACCTCGGTGCGCTCGTGACTTTCTGATCCGCATCTCCCGCCGGCTGGCCGCCGGGTCCCACACCCGCTGATGCTGAGGATGCGGAGACCACACGCTTCGCCGGATGCGTGAGCCGGTGGTTTCAATACCACTCTCTCATTCGACAGCTCGAACGTGGCGACTAGAGTCGGGTGCCATGAGCGTCACTCACTCCGACCACACCACCGCTGCAAAGCGCGCCACGTTCCTTCGCACGGAACTCGAACGGCACAACCGGCTGTATTACATCGAGGCGAAGCCGGAGATCAGCGACCGGCAGTTCGACGAGCTGCTGCGCGAGCTACAGGACATCGAGGCACGCTTTCCCGATCTCGTCACGCCAGACTCGCCCACGCAGCGTGTCGGCGGCGCGCCGCTCGAGGGCTTTGCACAGATTCGCCACGCGGTGCCGATGATGAGCCTCGACAACACCTACTCGGAGGAGGAACTCGCAGCCTTCTACCAGAGGCTGGTGAAGGGACTGGGCCGCGAGCACATCGACTGCACGCTGGAGCCGAAGATCGACGGCGTGGCGGTGACCATCCGCTACGAAGACGGCCTGCTCAAACACGCCGCCACCCGTGGCGACGGCCAGATGGGCGACGATGTGACCGTGAACATGAAGACCGTCAAGACGCTGCCGCTGCGCCTGCCTGAAAACGTGCCGCAGACCTTCGAGGTGCGCGGCGAGGTGTTCATGCCGAAGAAGGGCTTTGCGAAGATGAACGATGAGCGCGAGGAAGCCGGCGAGCCACGCTTTGCCAATCCGCGCAACGCCACCGCCGGCACGCTCAAACAGCTCGACCCGCGCATCGTCGCCACCCGTCCGCTCGACGTCATCCTCTACGGTGTGGCCGATGCGGAGGAAGCGCGGGTGAAGTCGCAGCACGAGGTCTTCGCGCTCATGAAGCGCGCCGGGCTGCGCACCGCCGATCACGTCTGGCGCTGCCGCTCCGCCGACGATCTCGTGAAGGCCATTCGCGAACTCGACGAGAAAAGAAGATCGCTGCCTTATGAGACCGACGGCGCGGTGATCAAGGTGGATTCCTTCGACGACCAGCGCGAACTCGGCGTCACGAGCAAGGCTCCGCGCTGGGCCATCGCCTACAAATACCAGCCCGAGCAGGCGGAGACGAAGCTGCTGGCCGTCGATATCCAAGTCGGCCGCACCGGCGCGCTCACGCCCGTCGCGCGGCTTGAGCCGGTTTTCCTGAGCGGCTCCACCGTCAGCAACGCCACGCTGCACAACTTCGAGGAGATCGAGCGCAAGGACATCCGCGTCGGCGATCACGTCATCATCGAAAAGGCCGGAGAGGTCATCCCCGCCGTGGTGAGCGTGAACAAGGACAGGCGCGGCGGTCAGGAGCATCGCGTTCACGCGCCCGACAAGTGCCCGGTGTGCCATGCTCCCGTATCTCGGGATGAGGAACTCGTCGTCATCCGCTGCCCGAACCCGCGCTGCCCCGAGCAGGTGAAGCGGCGCATCGAGCACTTCGTGCATCGCGGCGCGATGGACATCCGCGGTCTCGGTGAATCCGTCGTCGCGCAGCTCGTCGATCACAAGCTCGTGAGCGATCCCGCCGACTTGTATGACCTGAACGAGCTGCTCCTCGCGCGGCTTGAGCGCCAGGGCGCGAAGAGCATCGACAATCTGCTCAACGCCATCGCCGGGAGCAAAACCCAGCCGCCGTGGAGGCTCGTCTTCGGCCTCGGCATTCTGCACGTCGGGGCGTCGTCGGCACGCACGCTGCTGGAGCACTTCAGTTCCATCGACAAGCTCGCCGAGGCTTCCGTGGAGGATCTCACGCAGTGCCCCGACATCGGCGGCACCGTCGCGCCGAGCATCCACGGCTGGTTCCGTGATGCGCACAACCAGGAGCTTCTCGCCCGTCTGAAGGCCGCCGGACTCACCTTTGCCCAGCGTGAAACCGAACTGGCTTCCGACAAACTCGCCGGCACCACCTGGGTGATCACCGGCACGCTGAGCAGGCCGCGCGACGAAATCGCCGACCGCATCCGCGCCAACGGCGGCAAGGTCTCCGGCAGTGTGAGCGCGAAGACGACTTATCTGCTCGCCGGCGAAGAAGCCGGCTCAAAGCTGGACAAGGCCGCAAAGCTTGGCGTGCAGGTGATCGACGAGGCGGCGTTCAACGCCATGCTGGGGTGACTGTGAAGCCGGCGCTCAACGCTTGATGCCAATCACCATCGAGTCCGGGCCGATCAGGTGTTCGACGCGGCACTCAGTGAAGCCGGCTTCGCGCATCCAGTCCATGCAGTCGGCGCCAGTGTAGTCGAAGCCGCCGGGCGTCTCGATGAGCATGTTCAGGCTCATCATGAGGCCGAAGGCGTTCTTCGAACGGTCATCGTCGATGATGGAGTCGTAGATGATGACCGCGCCTCCGGATGGCAGTGCGGCATGGGCTTTGCGCAGCAGCATTTTCTTCTGCGCGAGATCCCAATCATGGAGGATGTGCCCCATCAAGATGACATCAGCCCCTGGCAGATCGTCTGTGAAGAAGCTGCCGGGCACGAAGCGGACCCGCCCCGTGAGCCCGTTCGCGGCGATGTAGTCCTCGAAGATCGGGGCGACCTCCGGGAGGTCGAATCCGATGCCGCCAATGTGGGGATTCGCCAGGGCAATCTGCGTGACGAGATCGCCCTGGGCCGTACCCACGTCGGCGCAAGTCTCGTAGTTCGACCACGGAAACTGCCGGGCGATGGCCAGGTTCGCGCCGCGGCTCACACCTGACATTGCACGGAGGAATTCCCGCAAGCGCGCGGGGTCCGCATAAACAGCGGCGAAAAGATCATGCCCGCCTTTGGATTCATTCTGATGCTCGCCCGTGCGCAACGCCGTGGTCAGTGCGCCCCAAAAATGATAAAGCCGGCTGTTCGCCATTTCGAGAATGCCGCCAACGTACGAGGGTTTCGCCTTGTCCAGGAAGAGACCGGTTTCCGGTGTATTGCTGTAGATGCCGTCGTTCCGTTGCAGGAATCCGAGAGCCACGAGTGCATCGAGAAAATCACGCGCTCCACGCGGATGAAGCCCCAGGCGGCCCTGCACGGTGGCGAGATCACCGGGATGCCTGGCCAGGTCGGTGAAGAGCTCCATTTCGATGGCGCTGAGCAATGTTTTCGCAGGCCAGAAGGCGAGGCCGGTTTGAAGTATCTTTTCGGGTGAAGGTGGTCCCATGCCGGGACAAGAATCACGTCCGCCGCGAATGTGCAAGCTCTAGGAGCCGTGTGCGGCGGCTCAGCCCTTCACGCCCTTCGCATACTCCAACATGGCCTTCAGATTCTCCGGTGGTGTGCCGCGAGGGACTTCGCAGCCGGCACCGACGATGAAGCGGGGGCCGGCTTCATTGTGGCATTGCGCGACCTTGTCGAGCACGTCCTGCACGGTGCCATCCATCAGAATGGTCACCGGATTGAGGTTGCCGAGCAGCACCTGGTCAGGCCCCATTTTCGCGCGACCTTCGTGGACGGGCGACGGGAAGTCGAGATCGACAATGTCGCAACCGAGCCTGCCCATGCCTTCGAGCGCGAAGCGTGTGTTGCCGCAGATGTGGAGGCGCACCTTCGCGCCCATCGCCTTCACGCCGTCGATCAGCCGTTTCTCATACGGCCAGACGAATTCTTCGTAAATCTGCGGGCCGACAAGCGATGCCGCCGCATCACCGATGCCTATGATGTCCACGCCGGCGTCGATCTGCGCCCTGGCAAAACGCAGTTCCATCTCAATGACGAACTCGAACAGATCACGGATGAAGACGGGATCATCGAAGAAGTCGAGCATCAGCGTGTTAATGCCGCGCAGGTCGGAGCCTTCGGCGCAGGGGCCTTCGATCCAGCCTTCGATGAGCTTGTCCTTGCCGACCTTCTCTTTGAAAAGGGCCGCCGCCTGGATGCGGTCGAGCATGCGGCCGCCGCCGAGGGGATCGGGGATTTTCAGGGAGGCGAGCGAGGTCCTCTCGGCAAGCAGGGCGTGGTCTTCGATGAAGGCCGGCGGCTGGTCGTCGAAAAACTCGACCTTGGCGCCGCAGTCGGCGGCCTCGCGCGCGGGATCGGAAATGACAGAGACGTAGTCGATGTCGAATATCTCGGCGGTGCGGAGCTGGGCCTCGACGAGCACGCGATGATCCGTGACGTAGTCGATGTACTTCACCCCGATTTGATCGGCGGCGTATTGCATCGTGATCGGCATGATGGGCAGCCGGTCCACCGGTGCGCCAGCGAGATGGGCCAGGATGCGTTCGCGTCCGTTCATGGTGCTTCGTCGGGTTCGGCTTTGATGAGGTGCTTGTCGTAGGATGCCGCGATGCGCTGTCCGCGCGGCACGATGAGGAAGTCGTCTCCGACCCAGTCGCCGTTCACGAGCCGTTGCAGCAGCGAGAGATCCCCCGGCACTTCCTCGAACGACCAGCCGCGCTGCTGTGCCTCGGCGGCCGTCTTCGTGGCGTATTGCGCGTCCTTCTTCAGGCCGCTGTTGATGTAGGTGAGCTGCGAGTAGTGGCGCGTGTGGAGGCCGAGCTGTTCATGAAGGTAGTCAGCATGCTCCTCGCCGTAGCGCGCGGCGAATTCATCACGCGTGGCATAGAGGCCGTTCCTGCGGGCGGTGGAGAGTGCGTCGAGTTCCGCCGGATTCGTGCGGTGCTCGATCCATCCGCTGCTTTGATAATACGCACCCGGATGGGTTGCGCGGTAGCCGTCGGACTTCTCCCGGCCCATGAGGATCGTCACGCAATCGTGCGCGCGTGGCACCACCAGCGGAATCTCCCGCGCCTTCAGGCCGGCGATGCCGTGATTGCAGAATCCGTAGGCGAGAAGGACCACGTCAAAGTCCGCCATGCGCGTGGCGTCGATGGACTGCTGGATGCGCCCGGCCATCTGCGCGCACGGAATCTCGTGCAGACCCTTCGAGAGAAACTCGACCTTGATGTCATGCGGTGACTTGCGCGCAACGGCGGCAACCTCGTGGCAAAAAACCTGGCAACTGATCAGCTTCAAGCGCATCGGATCACCCTTTCTTCAATGTTTCGCCCATTGCCCGCACAAACTCCGGCGTGCTGCCGCAGCAGCCGCCGATGAAGTCCGCGCCGGCCTCGACGAGCGCGGGGATGCCGCTGGCGAACTGCGCGGTCCCGGTCTTGTACACGGTCTCCGCGCCGACAAGTTCGGGCATGCCGGCGTTTGGCTTGATCCACACGGGAAGACCGCCCGCCGCCTTCAGCCGTCGGCAGATCGGCGCAAAGAACTCGATGCCAAGGCCGCAGTTCGCCCCGATCACGTCCGCGCCGGCGGCGGCAAGACCTCCCGCGATCTGCTCGGGCGTGGCGCCCATCATCGTGCGGTCTTTGTCCTTGCCGGAGTCGAAAACTACGCTTGCGACGACAGGCAGGCCGGTTTGCTTTGCGGCCTCGACGGCGAGCTTGGTTTCGTCCAGATCGCTCATCGTCTCGATGATGAGCGCGTCCGCTCCGCCTTCGGCGAGCGCTCGCGCCTGCTCCGCGAAGGCCTCCAACAAAGCCTCTGGCGTGACTTCTCCGGCGATGAGCATCTTGCCGCTCGGGCCGATCGAGGCGAACACCCTTGCCCGATCACCCGCCGCCTGCTTCGACAGCCGCGTGCCTTTGCGATTGATGTCCGCCACGCGGTCCGCCATGTCCGTCTCCGCGAGGCGGATGCGGTTTGCGCCGAAAGTGTTCGTCAAAATCACGCGGCTGCCGGCATCGACGTACGATTGCGCGACGGCCAGCACCTGGTCCGGATGCGTGAGATTCCACAGATCGGGAAACTCGCCGATGCCCAGCCCGCGCGCCTGCATCTGCGTGCCCCATGCGCCGTCGGTGAGGACGGGGCCGTGCCTGAGCAGCTCTGCGATCAGCGCATTCATGCCGCGACTCCGATGAGGCGTTTGGCCAGCACGACGGCGGACGGCGCGTTCTCCGCGTAGCCGTCCGCTCCGATGGTGTCGGCGAAGCGTTGCGTGACCGGCGCGCCGCCGACCATGAATTTGACCTGATCGCGCAGGCCTTCGCCGGCAAAGGCGTCGATGGTGAGCTTCATGGCCGGCATGGTGGTGGTGAGCAGCGCGGACATGCCCACGAGCCGGGCGCCCGTCTCCCGCACCTTCGCGATGAATTTCTCGGGGGCGACGTTCACGCCGAGGTCAAAGACTTCGAAGCCGCCGCCTTCAAGCATGGCACACACGAGATTCTTGCCAATGTCGTGCAGATCACCCTTCACGGTGCCCATGACTACGCGGCCGATCGGCTGGGTGCCGCGCGCGGCGAGCAGCGGACGGATTAGCTCCATGGCCGCCTTCATCGCGCGGGCGGAGAGCAGCAGCTCGGGCACGAAATACTCGTTGCGCTCGAATTTGCCGCCCACGTCGTCCATCGCGGGAATCATGTAGTCGTTCACCAGCGCGAGCGGCTCGACGCCTGCGGCCAGGGCCTCGGCCGTCACTGCCTTGGAGGTGACGTGATCGCCGGTCACCACGGCGTCAAAAAGCTGTCTCAGGTCTGTCATCGCGCGTTGGAGTGATTATCCCGGTCAAATCGCCATCCGCCAAGGCGGCAAGATGAGCGTGGATTGGCTTTCGTTTCACCGGTGCTGCCAGCCGGCAATGTCGGCACGAGGAGAAGGAGCGGGTGCGCCGGCCGGCCCGCCCCCCGGCAGCCGCTTACTTCAGCTCGACGAGCTTGATGTCCTTGAACTGCACCGTCATCCCGGTCGGGCCACGGTGAAGCTGGAAGGCAAGCAGGCCGCTCTTTGCGCCGACAGTGGTTTCGTCCGTCACGTCGATCGTCTGCCTGCCGTTGATGAAGTGCTGCAGGTGGCCGCCTTTGGCGACGATCTTGTACTCGTTCCAGTCAGCGGGATGGATGGCGGCCTGGATTTCATCGCTCACGCCGACGCTGCCGGTCACTTCGATGTTCGGCGCCTTTTTCGCGTTGCCTTTCTTGTCGGTGGTTTCCTTTTCACCCTCGTGGATGACCACCTTCTCGCCGCGTTTGGCGAGGATGCCGCGGCCTTTTTCTTCGTAGAGGATGCCGCTGTAGGTCTTGCCGCACTCGAAGTCGGCCTGATAGCCAGAGACGACGGAATACTCCGGCTTCACGATCTTGCTGCGGTACTGGATGCCCGAGTTGCCGAACTTGTCGGACTTGCCGTCGGCATCGATGATTTTGTATTTGAGCGTCAGTTCGAAGTCCGCCACCTCGCCGCCCTGGTAAATGAGGAAGGTGTTTTCCGTGACCATGTGCTCGGTGGTCGTGTGGCCGGTGATGGCACCGTCCTGCACGCTCCAGAATTCATCCTGTCCCTTCCACCCGGTGAGATCCTTGCCGTTGAAGAGCATTTTTTCTTCCGCGTGAAGAAGTCCGGCCAGCGAGACCGCGGCGATGAGTGCGAGCGATGATTTCATGGGTGTGATTGGGTTTGAAGTGGCCGGGGTAAACGCCCCCGCCGTCGCGGGTCTATCGCCGGGCCGGCCGATGAATCCCGCGTCCGGCGTTTATGAGGCGGCCGTGCCTTTGATGAGAAACAAGTGACAAACTTATTACAATTCGAGTCTTCAAATCGCCGGGCAAAACTGGCATCATCGTCGTCATGAACTCGGGTTATTTCGTCACAGCCTCGTTCACCGCACCGGTCGTCGCGACATGGAGCATGCGTCCTCCTTTGGTCCCGGTCGATGTTCTCATCGGGGTAGTCTTCGCCAGTTGCGTATTGCTCTTCTGGGTGCGTTCCAGCGTGGAGCTGAAGCAGGCCATGTTTGACAGGCTCTACGGCCCGGGTGTGAGACCCGTGCGGCTGGACTGGTGGGAGGCCGACCTGGATGCGGCGCTCATCCGCATGGCAAAGCGTTGGTCACGCAAGCGCGCCGCAAACCGGCGGGGCAATCCCGCCTCCACTTCCAGTTCGTAGGGACTGCCGTCCCGGCGGGCGCGTGCGTGTCCCCGGGGGGGCTGCCGGAGCCTGTCACACCACTTCCAGGCGGCTGGTACCTCCCGCGCAACGGACGACGCGCACCTGCGTCGTCAGCCGCTCTTTGAGCAAATCGACGTGCGAGATCAGTCCGATGGTCTTCCCACGGGATCGCAAGTTTTCCAACGTACTCAGCGCGATCTCCAACGTCTCCGAATCCAGCGTGCCGAAGCCTTCATCTATGAAGAGCGAGTCGATCGGATGATGCCTGCTCGCCAGTTCGCTGAGCCCGAGCGCCAGCGCCAAGCTCGCGAGGAAGCTCTCGCCGCCTGACAAGCTCTCCATCGGGCGGTCCACGTTCGCTTGGTAAAGGTCCACGATGCGCAGATCGAGTTCATCGCCCTCCGCTGCCATCAGGCGATAACGCTCCGCCAGCACCTTCAGATGTTCGTTCGCCAGTCCGATGAGTTGCCGCAGCGTGAGCGACTGCGCGAAGCGCGAGAACTTCGAGCCATCCGCCGAGCCGATCAGCTCCTTCAGCCTTCCCCATCGCAATGCCTCGGCTTCCGCGGCCTGCAATTCCGCTCCACCGGCGTCGCGACGCTTCTTCGCGTCGTCGTCATTTTTGAGCTGCTGCTCCAGCGAGCCTAGCTCCGTGCGCCTTGTCGCAAACGCCTCGCCGAGTTGCTTCGTAGTTGCTTCCAACTCGCTCAACGCCGCTGCGCTCAATACGCTCTGGCCTTCGAACGGCTTCCGGCGCGTCTCAAGCTGCTCCAGCTTCGCCAAGTTGGCCGCGAGCTGTGTTTGCAGCGTGTTCAGCTTCGTCTCCGCTTCGCGCAGAGACTTCTCCGCCGATGAAACGCGGCCTTGATGCTCCTGCCGGTCCTCCGCCAGCGTCTTGCCGCCGAGCCGCTCGCTCAACTGCGCCTTCAACTCATCGGCTTTGGTTCGCAGCGAAACGCCCTCGGCCTTCAGTTCACCGAGACGTTTTGTTTTCGTGACTTCATCCGCCTTCGCGAGTTCGAGACCGCCTTCGAGCTTCTGCCGCTCGCTGCGCTGCTGCGCCGCTTCCTGCTGCTTCTTCGTGAAGGTGGCCGAGCGCTTCTCCAGCGCATCGAGCTCACGCTCGACGTCTTGTAGCATAGGCTTTCCAGCCTGTGCATCTTCACCGTCTCCATTCGCACAGGCTAGAAAGCCTATGCTACGCCGTGCCCTCACCTCCTCGACCTCCAGCGCGCCCAAATCCGGCACGTCGATCTCTTCCAGCGCCTTCCGCACCTCCGCCGCCCGCTTCTTCTCGGCGCTGAGTTCCGCCTCCAGCTTCGCCAGATCACGTTCCAGCACCGTCAGCGCCCGCTGCGCCTGCTCATGCTGCTTTTCCAAGCCCACGAGCAGCTTCCGCGCGGCTTGCAGTTGCGATTCAAAGCTCGCCTTGCCACTCGCGAAGGGATGTTCCTTAGCCCCACACAGCGGACAGGGATCTCCCGTCTTCAAATCATGCCGATGCTCATCAAAACCGGCCATCCGTTCCGACTTCCGCACGATCTCGCGCTGCACCTCGATCTTCGCCGCGAGGCGTTTTTGCTCATCGCGATCCTTCTCGGCCTTCGCGAGGCCATCAGCGGCTTTTTTCGTCCAAACGGCCGTTTGAGCTTCGGATTCAGCGAGTCGTTTCTTCAGCGTTTCGGCCTCGGCAAAACGTTTCCGGCCTTCGGCGAGCTTTTCATGCGCCGCACGCCACTCGCGCACGGCGAAGCGGAGTTTTGGCAGTTGCTCGCCCAGCTCGGCATCGGCGGCGTGCTGTTTCAACCACGCTTCGAGCGCCTGCGCAGCCTCCTGATGCACGGCAAGAGCTTTTTCGGCGGCTTCACGTTTCGTCGCAGCTTCTTTCTGCTCCTTCGCCCAGTTTTGATAAGTCGTGCGACTCTCCGCGAGCTGCTTTTCGAACTGCTCGCTCTGCGCCGCGATCCCCGCCGCCTGCTCCCACACCGGCTCGCGTTTCATGCGCAGCGTCTTTGCCTCTTCCGCGATGCCTTTCGCCTTCGAAACGTCCGCCACGGCGGTTGATTGCGCGCTTTGGAGTTGCTGCGTGCCTTCGCCGAGCTTCGTGATCTCTGCGACGATGGTGGCGTGCTCGCGCTGCGCGTGGAGTTGCTGCGTCGCGTCCTGGCTGTCGCGCTGCAACCCCACCGCGCTGGTCTGCGCCTCGGCGAACGAAGTCAGCAGGCGCTGCCGCGCCTCGTCATCGAGCACCGACACCGCGCCGAGCGCGGCTTTGAGCCGCTGCACCTGCTCGTCTTTGGCTTTGTAGGTCTCAAAGGCCAGCTTCGACAGCTCCGTGTAGATCTCCGTGCCGGTGATCTTCTCCAGCAGCTCCGCCCGCTCATTCGGCTTTGCCTTCAAAAAGGCCGCGAACTGTCCCTGCGCCAGCAACACGGAGCGCAGGAAGCGCTGTGCATCGAGTCCGGTGCGCTCCTCGATGAGGCGATCCATCTCCGTGGACTTCTCCGCCAGGATCTCGCCCGTCACCGCATTGGCCAGGCGACGCTCCACAGGCTGCAGTTTGCCATCCGCCTTGCCGCGGGCGCGACGCAGCCGCCAGGTGGCGCGGAGTCGTTCGCCCTTCGTTTCAAAGTCCACCTCGGCCAGGCACTCGGCGGTGTGGCGGCTCATCATCTCATCCGCCTTGTCATTGCCGTAACGCGCCGCGCGGCCATACAGCGCCAGCGTCATCGCATCCAGCAACGTCGATTTCCCCGCGCCCGTCGGCCCCGTGATGAGAAACACTCCCGCAGCGCTCAACGCTCCCTCATCAAACCGCACCTCATGAGCGCCGCATAGCGAGTTGAGGTTTTGGAGTCGGACGGCGAGAAGGCGCATGAGGTTGCTGGCAGTAGCGAAGACTAAGTCAATTGCCCCAAGCGATGGAGCGAGTTTCGTGACATCTGACTCAGTTCACTCGGTTGATCCATGTTCATCTTGCCGGGCGGGGGGATCAATGGCCTCAGCGCACCACCTCCCCGAGCAGGCTCATGCTCGCATTTCCACCGGTCAGAATGCAGGCGACGCGTTTGCCCTGCCATTGGTTGCGATGCTTCTTCAAGGCGGCAAAAGCCAGCGAACCGGCACCTTCGGCGATGTTGTGCGTGGCCTGGATGATCTCGCGCATGGCAGAGATGGCTTCATCGTCGTTCACCGCCACGATGTCGTGCGCGTGCCGGGTGATGAGGGCGAGGGCGTCGCGGTTTGGCGTTTTGCAGGCCACGCCTTCGGCAACGCGAGTGGTGCTGGGTTGCTCGATGAACTGACGCTGCTGAAATGACAGCGCATACGCCGGCGCGTGTTCGGAGACGACGCCGATGATCTTCGTCCGCTGGCCCAACCCGAGCGCTTCTCTCGCGGCGGCGATGCCGCAGAAACCGGAGCCGAGACCAATCGGCACGAAGACGACGTCGATGTCAGCGACGGAGCGAAACATTTCCAGCCCATAAGTCGCCACGCCGCGCACGAGCCAGGGATGAAACGACGGCACGGCATGGAGTCCCTCGCGTGCCGCGAGTTCGCGGGAAAACTCGAGTGCTTCCTGAAACTCGCGGCCATGCTCGACGAGTTCAGCGCCTAGCGAGCGCATGGCGTTGTTTTTCTCCGGATTGTTCCCGTGCGGAACGACGATGACGGCTCGCAATCCGTTCTGCCGTGCCGCGAAGGCGATCGACTGGCCGTGATTGCCCGTAGTGGCTGCGATCACACCACGCACATCGGGCTGCGTGCGCTTCAGCTCATCCATGTAAACGAGTCCGCCGCGAATCTTGAAGGCACCGACGGGCGTGTGGTTCTCGTGCTTGATCCACAGCTCGCAGCCGAGCCCCGCTTCGAGCAGCGGCCAGCGATACGTGGGCGTCTCGCGGATGTGCGGACGAATGAGCGACTTGGCGGCGTCGATCCCTGCGAGGGTTGGAAGGGCGTTCATGGAGGAATGGGATAGCCGAAAGAAGCGAAAGAGACAAAAGAGGATCTGCCATATGAGGCCTTGATCTTTTTCCTCTTTCGTTTCTTTCGGCTAATTCCGCCGCCGTCGGCGCGTATGTCCCGCACCATGAACACGCCAGCCCCAGCCCCCTCTCGTCGTCGCTTTCTTCAGACTTCATTCGCCGCAGCGGCTTCGTTGCCCGCATGGGCCGCGCCGCTCGGTGCGAACAGTGATGTGCGCGTCGCCACGATCGGATTTCGCGGGCGCGGCAGCGGTCACATTAAGGAACTGCTCGCGATTCCCGGCGTGCGGCTCGTGGCTCTTTGTGATGTGGATCAGGATGTGATCGACAAGCGCGTGGCCGAACTGGCGAAGAATGACATCAAGGTGAAGACCTATCGCGACTTTCGCGAATGCTGCGCGGACAAGGACATCGACGCGGTGACGATCGCGACGCCCAATCACAGCCATGTGCTGATCGCGCTCACTGCATTGCAGCATGGCAAGCATGTGTATGTCGAGAAGCCGGTGAGCCACAATTTGCTGGAGAGCGCGAAGCTGATGGCTGCGGCGAAGAAAGCGGCGGAGAAAGGGATCATCGTGCAGCACGGCATGCAGCGCCGGTCCGATATCGGCTGGGCCTCGGCGATGCAGTGGGTGAAGGAGGGGCACATCGGGAAGACCATGCTTTCTCACGCGCTCGTCCATGGCATGAGGCTGAGCATTGGAAAGGTCGATGGTCCGCAGCAACCGCCGGCGCCGGTCGATTACAAACTGTGGTCGGCTCCGCGGCCGGAGATGCCGATCATGCGAAAGCAATTCCACTACGACTGGCACTGGCAGTGGCCGTATGGCGGCGGCGACATAGGCAACCAGGGGCCGCATCAATACGACGTGGCGCGCTGGGCGCTCGGCGACCCTGACGTGCTGCCGAAGCGCGTGATGAGTTTTGGCAATCGCTGGGGCTACATTGATGACGGCCAGAGCGCGAACTGCCAGCTCGCTTTCCATCCGTACGAACCGGTGCCACTGATCATGGACAAGTTCGGCCTTCCGATGCGCGGCCTCGATGCGAAGACAGGCGAGCCGCCTTACAAAGGCATCCGCACGGGCAACATCATCCACTGCGAGGGCGGTTACGTGGCGGAATCAAAGGCATATGATCACGGGGGCAAGACCATCACAAAGTTTGAGAACTTCCTCATGGGGCCGGATCACATGAAGAATTTCATCGATTCGGTGCGCGCCGGAAAGTACACGAAGGATGTGCTGCACATCCGTCACGGTCACGCCGCCGCCTGTTTGTCCCACATGGCGAACGTCTCGTATCGCGTCGGCAAGGCGATGAGGGCGGAGGAAGTGAAGGAGCGGTTGGAGGGAGACAAGTTTGGCCAGGAGATCTTCGCGGAATTTCAGAAAAACCTCGCCAACAACGGCATCGACCTCGCGGCGCAGCCGATCGTCGCCGGCCCCTGGCTCGACTACGATCCGGCGACAAATCGCTTCACCGGTGAATTCGCCGCCGAAGCGAACAAGCTGTGCGAAGAAGAATACGCAAAGGGCTTCGAACTGCCGGAGGCATGAGATGCCGTTGGCTAGACCGGCGCGCCCTCGACATCCTTTCGCACCCCACGGCGCTTCACTGCTTCGCCGTCGCGTGTTTCGCCACGTCCCAGCGGACGCGGTCGGCGTAGTAGGCCATCATCACATTCAGGCCGCCGGTGGCGGGCATCGGTGTGGCCATGAGCGGGTAGATGGCGGTATAGGGAAACTCTGCCACCGGACGCACCTCCTGCTGGAAGGCGATCATCGGGCCGCGATAGACGATGTCCGCCCACTCGCGGTAGGTGCTCTCGAAGATGTCGGTGAGGAGCTTGACCTTCGCGGAGATGGGCGTGATGACGAAGCCGGCCACGGCGATCTTTTGCGCGTCGAGCTTCGCCTTCATGATCGGAAACTGTTTTCGCTCGACCGGCATCCACACGGCGGTGCGGTCGGCATACCAGGCGATGGCCCACGGCGCGTCCGAGAAAAGCACTTCATTCTCGTCCACAAACTTTGAGAGCCGCTCGATGCGGTCCGGCAGATATGGCGGCCACTGGGCGAGCTGGCCGCGGAAAGCAATGCCGATGCGCAAGGCCGTGGGCAGTTTGGTGAACATCGGCATGGCGGAGATCAAGATCACGATGATGGCGTAGCCCCACTGCCGCCAGAACCAGCCGCTCTCCAGGTTCAACCGCGCCCAGAACATGGCGAGCATCGCCAGGCCGAAGCCGCTCATCGCCGGCACGAGGGCGCAGAAGAGATCGTTTTCGTCCGGTTCGCCGATTTTCAAACCGAGAAGCGCCATGCCTGAGGCGGCCAGCAGCCACACGATGGCGACCGCCCAGCGCACGGCGCCGACCTCAGGGCGACGGAAGCGGTGCAGCAGCGCAAAAAAGAATACGAACGCCGGCAGCACCGCGCCGAAGTGATTGAAGACATCGAGCCACTGGGACTGGAAGTTCAGCGCGAGTTTGCGGAAGAGTGAATCCACCGCCACGGGGGGGTTCATCAGTATGAAATCACGCTGGAGGGACTCGTCCGAGCCATAGACGAGAAGTGATTGAAACGTGGCCTTCGCCGCGCCGAGCGCGTCACCGCACAGGACAAAATTCCGCATGCACATGCCCGCAAGGCAGGCTAGCGGAACCGATCCCACGAGCACCACCGCAGCCGTCCGGCGCTCCTTCATGAGCATGGCGCACGCCACGATGAAGCCGAGCACGATCCAAAGGGCCATCCAGTGGGTGAGCGCCAGCAGGCCGCATGAGACGCCGATGCCGGCCAGCGCACGCCAGGGACTGACCTCGGCACCCACGCGCGCCAGCGCATGAGTGAAACACCAGAATCCCAGCGCCGTCCATAGCATCACAAGCGCCTGCGGACTGCCGCTGACCGCGATCTCCCACAATGGCTGGCAGAGCACGAGGACCAACGCAGTGAAAATGGCGATCTGATCGTCGAAAAGGCGGCGCATCGTCACATGGGTGAGTGCGATGGCGAGCAGATACCAGAATGCACCGAGGCCGCCGATGACGCGGTCGAGCAAATACATGGCGCTGCCGGTGGTGGGGTCGTACGCCGACCACTTTTCCAGAGCCTTGAAGAACGGTGCCCAGATGAGCGGCTGAAGCGGCGGCTGCGCGGTGTCCGGCAGGCCCGTGACGGTGGCATCCTTGCCGGCGGACATCATCTGCTGCCATGCATACGGCCGCACAAACTTCGTGTGGAAGCCGCGGCCGCGGGCGATCTCGCGGGCGATCTGCGCCTGGTCCATCCCCGTGGCGCTGCTCAGTCCGCGGAAAATGCCAAACACCTGGATGAGCGAGACGGCGACGAGCAGGACGTAGAATGAAAGTGAGATGGCGCGGCTGTAGTTCGGGCGCGGCAGGTTGATGGGCGCGTGCTCGCTCATGCGTCGGTTGTGTTTTCAGCGGCGGGTTTCTTCTTTTTCCGCACGAGGTCCATCTCCTTGAGCTTGCGCTGCATGGTGCGGCGGCTCAGGCCGAGCAGCGCGGCTGCTTCGGTGCGGTTGTGATTCGTGCGCTCGAGCGCCTCGCGGATGAAGAGCTTCTCCATGCGCTCGATGTTCAGATCAAAACCGGGCGCATGCATCGGCGGTGCGCTGGCCGGCGCGGGGGCGTCCGTCCCTCTCGCCGGCTGCATCACGGGCACGCGCAGGCCGGGCACCCCTGACTGCGAGAGGTAGGACGGCAGATGCCTGAGCATGACGCGCGGCGTGGTGCTCATCACCACGCCGTGCTCGATCACCGTGCGCAGCTCGCGGACATTGCCAGGCCAGTCGTAGTTCATCAACGCCGGCATCACTTCCTCGTCCAGGGGCTTCGGTGGCTTCCCGTTCGTGTCGGCGAGGTCTTTGAGGAAGTGATCCGCGAGCACGGCGATGTCGCTCTTCCGTTCGCGCAATGGAGGCATGTGAATGGTCACCACGCGGAGCCGCCAGTAGAGGTCTTCGCGAAACTTTCCTTCCTCCACCAGCTTCGCGAGGTCCTTGTTGGTCGCGGCGATTACGCGCACATCGATCTTGACCGGCTTGTTGCCGCCGACCCGCTCGATGGTGTGCTCGCCGAGCGCGCGCAGCAGCTTCACCTGCACGCTCGCGTCGATCTCGCCGATCTCGTCGAGGAAGAGAGTGCCGCCGTCGGCCAGTTCGAACCGGCCGATGCGCCGGTCCTGTGCGCCGGTGAAGGCTCCTTTTTCGTGGCCGAACAGCTCGCTCTCCAGAATCTGCGGCGATAGCGCGGCGCAGTGCACCACGACCATCTTCTGCTTCGGGCGGCCGCTGAGATTGTGCAGCGCGTGCGCGACGAGTTCTTTGCCCGTGCCGCTCTCGCCTTCGATCAAAACGGTCGCGCGCGTCGGCGCCACCTGCTGCACCGTTTCGAGCACCGGCTTCATGATTTCGCTCTGCCCGAGGATGCCTTCGATGGAAAACTTCCGCTCTACCTGCCTGCGCAGTTCCTTGTTCTCCACCTCCAGCGTGCGGCTGCGCAGCGCGCGTTTGATCAGCAGGTCCACTTCGTCGAGGTTCAGCGGCTTGGTGACGAAGTGATAAGCGCCGCGCCGCATCGCCTCCACCGCCGTATCGACGGACCCGTAGGCGGTCATCATGATGCACACCGGCGGTTTCGGCAGCTTCAGCGCTTCATCCAGCAGCTTCATCCCGTCGTCTTCCTTGAGCCGCAAATCGGTGAGCATCACGTCGATGGGATCGTTTTTCAGATACTCCAGCGCTTCGGCCGCGCTGGCGGCCACATAGCAGTCAAACTCGTCCTCCAAAGCCTGACGAAGCCCTTCGCGCGTGGCTTTTTCGTCGTCGACGATGAGAACAGTGGCGGTGTCAGTCATGGCATCGCGGATTTCGTGGATGGCTCCGGTCAGTGAAGGTTGGAGCGTCCCTATTTCGCCGCCACCGCGATCCGACGCAAGGTCGGATGTGGAATGGCGGCGAGTTTGTCTCGCGGGCCGTGACGAGCCGGAAACACGGCAGATGCCGGTCTTGTCGTATGGTGCGGATCCTTCGAACCGTGTTCGGTGTCAGATTGGGAGGTGCTCGCCGCGGATCAGGTCATCGAGCGTCTGTCGCTCGCGGACGAGATGCGCCTCTTTTCCATCGACGAGCACTTCGGCGGCGAGGGGGCGCGAGTTGTAGTTCGAGGCCATGCTGAAGCCGTAGGCTCCTGAGCTGAGGACGGCGAGGTAGTCGCCTTCCTTCACCGGCGGCAGATCGCGATCTTGCGCGAGAAAATCGCCTGTTTCGCAGATGGGACCCACCACGTCGGCTTTGTGCGTCTCGGTGGAGACCGGTTTCTCTACCGGGGTGACTTGGTGCCAGCCTTCGTAAAGCGTGGGACGGATGAGATCGTTCATGCCGGCATCGACGATGACGAAATCCTTCGCAGAGCCTTTTTTCTCGAAGAGCACCTTCGTGACCAGCGCTCCTGCATTGCCGACCATGAACCGGCCGGGCTCGAAGAGGATGCGCAACCCGAGAGGCTCGAGCAGCGGCACGACGGCGTCCGCGTAAGCCTGGATGGTCAGCGGGTGGGACTCATTGCCCTCGCGCGACCACCAGTCGGCGCTGCCGGAGTCGAGACTGTTCTTGTAAACGATGCCGAGTCCGCCGCCGATGCTGAAGAACTTGAGACCGTGATCTTCCTTCATCTGGCGCACGAGCGGGACAACCTTGGTCACCGCTTCCACAAACGGTTCCACGCTCGTAAGCTGCGAGCCGATGTGCATTTGCAGCCCCTTGATCTCGAGGTGAGGGCATTCGGCGGCGATGGTTGCATACACTTCGGCGATGCGATCGAAGTCGATGCCGAACTTGTTCTCCTTCTTGCCGGTCGTGATCTTCGCATGCGTCTTGGCATCGACGTTCGGATTCACGCGCACGGCGACCGGGGCCCTTTTTCCCAACTCGCCCGCGATCTCATTAATGAAGCGCAGCTCGGCCTCCGACTCCGCATTGAAGCAGTAGATGCCTTCGCGCAGCGCATATTCGATTTCGGAGCGAGTCTTGCCGACGCCGGCAAAGGTGCAGTTTGAAGCCTTGCCACCCGCCCTGACAACGCGAAAAAGCTCGCCGCCCGACACGATGTCGAAGCCGCCGCCCATCGAAGCGATGACATTGAGCACGGCAAGGTTCGAGTTAGCCTTCACCGCGTAGCAGATGAGGTGATCGAGGCGGTCCAGCGCACCATCGAGCCGGGTGAAATGGTCGCGGATCGTGGCGCTGCTGTACACGTATAGCGGCGTGCCGTGCTTCTCGGCAAGATGGCCGAGATCGACGCTCTCGGCGTGAAGGCGGCCCTGGACGTAGCGAAAACTGTGCATAAAGGGCGGCTTAGATAGCAGAGAAGACGGACGGTGCAACCGCAGGGGCGGTGCCCGACTTGGGCGCGGCAACCGGTGCCCTTGGCTGGCAAGACGTTAAATACCCCTTTACAGGTATGATTTGCGGGTAAATATACGCGCCCCATGACACCCACCCAGATCGACATCATTCTCGAAGGACTCCAAGGCCACTCCGCTCTTGAGATCACCCGCTGGGCCGTAAACGAAGGCCGGGGCGCTGCCATCGTGACGACGAACTTCCGCCCGTATGAGTCGATCATTTTGCACCTCGCCACTCGCTTCGGCCTGGAGATTCCGGTGCTGTGGGTGGATCACGGCACAAATCTGCCGGAGACTTATCGCTTTGCTGAAAAGTGCCGCGAGCAGTTCTCGCTCAATCTGAAACCTTACCTGCCACTGATGACCTCTGCCCACTGGCTGGCCCTTAACGGTGGCCAGATCCCGATGCCAGACGAAGTGGCACGCGTGGAGTCCTTCAGCCGGATCATGAAATTGGAGCCTTTCGAACGCGGGATGCGCGAACTGGCCCCCAAAGTCTGGATCACCGCGCTGCGCAAGGAGCAGAATCCGCAGCGCGCGGCGTCGCTGAAGCCGGTGATGTGGGACACGAAATTCAACTGCCTCAAGGTCAATCCCATCCTCGAATGGACCGCGAAGGAAATGGACGCCTACCTCGCCGAGCACAACCTGCCGAACGAGCGCACCTACTACGACCCTGCGAAAGGCGACGAAAAGCACGAGTGCGGGCTGCACGCGCCGCTCACGACGAACTATTCGATCTGAGCCTCCCGCCTCCTCCGCCATGCTGCCGGACCACTTTCTCCTTTACGTTCTCGCTGGATTCGTCGCCCAGATCATCGACGGCGCCCTTGGAATGGCCTATGGCATCACGGCTTCGTCGTTGCTCATTTCGTTTGGTGTGCCGCCGGCCGCGACGAGCGCCACGGTCCATGCCGCAGAATGCTTCACCACGGGGGCTTCCGCCATCTCGCATCACGCGTTTGGAAACGTGGACAAGTTCCTCTTCCGCCGCCTTCTCCTGCCGGCGGTCATTGGCGCTGTCATCGGGGCTTATGTGCTCTCCTCCTTTCCAGGCGACAAATTGAAACCCTACATCGCCGCCTACCTTCTGGTCATGGGCGGGGTCATCATTGTGAAGGCGTTCATGCACTTTCCTTCGCGGAATGTCACCAGTCATCTCGCTCCGCTCGGCTTCTTCGGCGCGATGATCGACGCTCTCGGTGGCGGTGGCTGGGGGCCGATCGTTGCTTCGAACCTCATCGCTCGTGGCAATCACATCCGCATCACCGTCGGCAGCGTTAACGCCGTCGAATTCTTCGTGACCGTTGCGGCATCGATCACCTTCTTCATCACGCTCGGCCTCACTCACTGGCAGGTGATTCTCGGTCTCGCGCTCGGCGGCGTGGCGGCGGCACCGCTCGGGGCGTGGCTCTCGAAGCACATCCCTGTCCGACCTTTCATGGTGCTGGTCGGACTTCTCATCATGACGCTCAGCACCCGCAATCTGCTCTTGGCGTTCCACGTCATCTGATACTAACCTGCACGCCCTTTTCCCGCTTCCCATGGCCCTCACTCATCTGCAATACCTCGAATCCGAGGCGATCTATATTCTCCGCGAGACAGCCGCCCAGTTTCAAAAGCCCGCGCTTCTTTTCTCCGGCGGGAAGGACTCCATCGTTATGGCCTGGCTCGCGCGAAAGGCGTTCTATCCGGCAAAGCTTCCGTTTCCGCTGCTGCACGTCGACACCGGTCACAACTTCCCGGAAGCGATGACCTATCGCGACTGGTTCGTGAAGGAAATCCACGCCGATCTCGTCGTCGGCAGCGTGCAGAAATCGATCGATGACGGCCGCGTCGTCGAAGAGAAGGGCCACAACGCCAGTCGCAACAAGCTCCAGACCGTGACGCTGCTCGACACGATCGAAGAGCATCAGTTCGACGCCTGCCTCGGCGGTGGTCGCCGCGACGAAGAGAAGGCCCGCGCAAAGGAGCGCTTCTTCTCGCATCGCGATCAATTTGGCCAGTGGGACCCGAAGAACCAGCGCCCTGAGCTTTGGAACATCTTCAACGGCCGCAAACACTTCGGTGAACACTTCCGCGTCTTCCCGCTCAGCAACTGGACCGAGATGGACGTGTGGCAATACATCCGCCAGGAAAAGATCCCGCTGCCCACGCTCTACTTCACGCATCAGCGAAAGATCATCGAGCGCCACGGTCAGCTCCTCGATGCCGAGACTGGCTTTGTCCAGCTTCTCGACGAAGAAAAGCCACGCGTGAAGGAGATGACCATCCGCTTCCGCACCGTCGGCGATGCCACCTGCACCGGAGCCGTCGAGAGCACCGCCAGCACCATCGATGAAGTCGTCGCCGAAGTCGCCGCCGCCCGCCAGACCGAGCGCGGCACCCGTGCCGACGACAAACGCAGCGAGACGGCCATGGAGGACAGGAAGAAAGAGGGCTACTTCTAAACCGCCGCTTGTGATAGAATCCAGCCATGATCACCACCGAACTTCAACTTACGGAACGCGAGTACTCTGATGTCGAAGCCGTTGCAAAGCTGCTCGGCAAGTCCGTCGAGCAGGTGATGCACGATGCGGTGCAATCCTTCGCGATTCGCTCCCGCATCGAACGCCAAAAGCGCCGCCTTGATGCGGCCTTCGGAATGTGGAAGGACAACCCCGGCATCCCTGACTACCGGAAGGAT
The DNA here is from genome assembly GCA_019694165.1 of Verrucomicrobiaceae bacterium. Classification (GTDB taxonomy): domain Bacteria; phylum Verrucomicrobiota; class Verrucomicrobiia; order Verrucomicrobiales; family Verrucomicrobiaceae; genus JAIBCL01. The sequence goes on from JAIBCL010000037.1 coordinate 58,260, forward strand.
CGCGACGAAGGCAGCCGCTATTGAATTCAAATGGCGGCACTCTTTGACACCGACATTCTGATCGACTTCCTGCGCGGTCTGCAGGAAGCAAAAGATGCGTTGGATGTGGATCGCCCGGACATCTACGTCTCCGTCATCACCGTCGCCGAGCTTTATCAAGGTGTGCGTGACGGAGCCGAGCGCACTTGTCTCGACGAATTGATCGAAGACCTCATCGTGCTCGACGTCGAACAGGACATCGCCGTCACGGGCGGCCTGCACCGCCGCGCACACAAGCAATCACACGGCAGCGGCCTCGATGACTGCCTCATTGCCGCTACCGCCGAGCACTACAATCTGACCTTGAAAACGCTGAACACCCGGCACTTCCCGATGGTGAAGACCGTCTTGGCACCCTACTCAAAGCCATGAATACACTGACCATCGAACTCAGCGACAGCATCTTCACCAAGCTCAATGCCTTCGCGCGGCGCGCTGGAAAGTCGCCCGCGGACATCGTGGCTTCCGTGACAGCGCATGAACTGGAAGCCATGGAACAATTCGAAGCCCTGCAACGCGAAGCGAAGAAGCTGACGCACGAAGAAATCGAGGCGGCCTTTGATGAAATTCGCGCCCTGAATGCACCGCCTCTTCCCGGGGATGAGATGCCTGACATGTAATATGGCAAAACAAGGTGCAGAATTCGTTCAATGGATGCCTCATGTTCTTGAGGCTCTTCGTCGTCTCGGAGGATCAGCCTCGCCTCGCGAGGTGTATGATGAGGTTGCCCTGATTGCTAAGGTCCCAGACGAGAAGCGCTTTGCGAAGCTGGACAGCGGCTCGCTTCGCTTCCCAAACCAAGTCGCTTGGGCGCGTCAGTATCTGTTATGGGAGAATTATCTCGCCTCGCAGCAAAAGGGTGTCTGGACTCTGACGCCAACAGGCGCAAAGACGATACTCACTCCTGAGCAGGCTCGTGAGATCTTTCTGAAGTGGGTAGCCATTTTCGCAGAGCGTCGCAAATCAGCAGCAAACGAGAAAGATCGGAAGAGCGAGGTCGAGAAAGTCATCGACGATCAAATCAAAGACGCCGAAAAGCTTTCGCCGAGTGAAGACGTCCTGGAGTTTCTACAAGGCATTGACGACAAACAGTTCGAGCATTTCTGCGGAGATCTGCTCCGGCATATTGGCTACGAGGATGTGCGTGTGTCTGGCGGATCCGGCGATGGTGGAATTGACGGATTCGCCTACCTTACCTCCGAGCACATTCTCCGCACCAAAGTCGGCTTTCAATGTAAACGCTATCGTTCCGATCAATCCGTTGGCCCCGACAAGGTGAGCAACTTCCTCTATGCGGTCTCCAAGAATGCGCAGAGAGGCATCCTTTTCACAACAAGCTACTTCACGAAGGCTGCCCGCGAGGTGGCTGCCCGCGATGCCACAACGCCCGTGGAACTGATCGACGGAGAACAGCTCGTTGCGTTGTTGCAAAAGCATCAGTTTGCGCTTCGCGAAGTGAAATCCTATGAAGCCGATTGGCCGATGCTTGAACAATACCGAATTCAAAAGCCGGCCGTCGTAACGGCAAAATAACCTTTCACTCATGGACCTCCTCGTCAATCCCTCCGAATCCTCCCTTCTCCGTTTCACCACCGCCGGCTCCGTCGATGATGGGAAGAGCACGCTCATCGGTCGTCTGCTTTACGACTCGAAGTCGATCTTTGAAGACCAGCTCCTCGCCGTCGAAGAATCCTCGAAGCGTCGCGGCGATGCACACGTGAACCTCGCGCTGCTCACCGACGGCCTTCGCGCCGAGCGCGAGCAGGGCATCACCATTGATGTCGCCTATCGCTACTTCGCCACGCCGAAGCGGAAGTTCATCATCGCCGACACACCGGGCCACGTGCAATACACGCGCAACATGGTCACCGGCGCCTCCACCGCCGACCTCGCCGTCATCCTCGTCGATGCGCGCCAAGGCGTGATCGAGCAAACGAAGCGCCACAGCTATCTCGCCAGCCTGCTGCGCATCAGCCACGTCATTCTCGCCGTGAACAAGATGGACCTCGTCGATTACGACCAGGCCACTTACGAAGCCATCGTCAGCGATTACCTCGCCTTCGCCGAGGGCCTCGAAAACCCGCCCAGCATCACCTGCATCCCGCTCAGCGCGCTCAATGGCGACAACGTCGTCGATCGCTCCGAGCACATGCCGTGGTATCGCGGCCCAATCTTCCTCGAGCACCTTGAGACCGTTCAGGTCAGCATGGGCGAGTCCCACGCGAAATCGCGCTTCCCGGTCCAGTGGGTCATCCGCCCGATGTCCGAGCAATATCACGACTTCCGTGGTTACGCCGGTCGTGTGGCCAGCGGCACCTTCCGCGTCGGCGACGAGGTCATCGCTTATCCCGCCAATCTCAAAACCAAGATCACCGCCATCCACACCGCCGATGGCGAGAAACAGGAGACCGAGCCCTCGCTCTCCTACGCCATCACGCTCGCCGATGAGATCGACATCAGCCGCGGCGACCTCATCGCACGCGCCGATCATCCCGCGCAGACCGCGCAGGAAATCGAAGCCATGATCTGCTGGTTCAGCGAGAAGCCCATGCGCCCGCGCGGCCGCTTCTACCTCCGCCACACCACGCGCGAGGTGCGCGCCGTCATCTCCGACGTCCGGTTCAAAGTGGACATCACCACGCTCAAAAAGATCCAGGACAATCCCGAGTTCACCATGAACGACATCGGCTGCATCCGCCTCCGCTGCTCCGCCCCGCTGC
>JAIBCL010000003.1 GCA_019694165.1 Verrucomicrobiaceae bacterium
CTTGCCCGCCGCGGTGAGTGCTTCGAGTTCCTGTCGTTCCTCAACGCCGAGTTTGATGCGATGTTTTTTATGGGCCATCCATGCTCAACGGTCCCAACCCATCACTTCTCGTGGACTTAACCACTAGTGGTGCGTGGCAGCAAGGTTGATGGGTTGCAAGCATGGGGCGCGGCCGTCTCGGCTGCGCGAACAGGCGGGACGCCTGTTCCCCATGCCCATCAACCGTGCTGGAATGACCCACCAGGTCAAAACTCCACCACACCACCGCCGCCGACGAGGAACATCTCCCAGTCGCGCACTTCGTGCTGGTTCTTGATGAGTTCGCTCACGGGCATCTCGCGCGGTGCCTTCGGCTGGCGGAGCAGCGCGAGTCCGGCTTCGTGGGGAAGCTTGCTGCCTTTGCGGCTGTTGATGCGCTTGTCGGCGAGCACGCAGTTTTCCCAGTTCGTTTTGCCGCCGCGCGAGAGCGGCACGATGTGATCGATGTTGCCCTCGTGCGGACGGAGTTTGCGACCGGTATACTGGCAGGTGCCGCCGTCTCGCTCCCAGATGGCTTTGGCGCAGAATTTCGGCCGGCGCTTTGGCACTTTGTCGAAGCGGGCGAGCACGAGCACGGTGGGCACGCGAATGCGACGGCTCACAGTGCCGATGGAGTTGTCGCCCTCGCGCACGGGGAGCTGCACCCAGTCTTCCCAACGAACGGGCTGCATGTTGTCGTTGCCCATGATGTCGAGCGCTGTGGCTGCGCCGGTGGCCATCATGCTGAAGGCGTCGGCAGCGGTCTTCACGTCGATGGCCTGCCAGTTCCGGTTGAGCACCAGAACGGTGGCTTTGTTCAGCACGTCGCTCATAAGATCTGTCTCCTTTTTGAAAAACTGAGGCCTGTCCCGGAAGGTGGAGGCGTCAGCGGTGTTCGTTCTCTGATGACGGGCCGGAAGGTTGGTTAAGCGGCCGATTTGGACAACTGAAATCTTTGCGGAGTGTCGCGCTCAGTAGTCGAGCGCGACACCGACACCTCGCGCGCGGCTTCGCTTCACGCGGCTTTGGGCTCGGGCGAGCAGGGCGGCGTGCGGGCGACGCACGGGAAGGATGGCGCACGAGTTCAGCACGGCGTGCGGCATGGTGGGGCTCACATTGCGCGGTGGGCGGAAGTGAGCGGGAAGGGGACGAAGAAGATTCATTTGGAAAAAGGTGTGTGGGTGTTGAGGGAAAAAAGAGAAAGGCGCAGCCAGTTTCCGAAGAACTGACTGCGCCCGTTGAGTGAGCGGAACAAGACGCCGCGCGTGACGTTGTGGTCACCTCGCTTCACAGCGGCACGGCCTCGATCTGGCGGATCAGCGCGCCTGGATCGGCGTCGAGCTGCTTCAGCGTGTCCAGAGTCTTGTCGGAGAAACCGGCCAGGCAGTAAACCTGGCGCTCTGGGAACTGAAGCGTGCCGTAGCCTTTCAGGTCGAAGCTGAAGACCTTTGGATCGCAACCATGCTGCGCCTTCCACTTCTGAAAGGTGGCGACTGGCGATGTGTGGCCGATCCAGCCCTGCATGTCGGACAGGATGATCACGCGATCATACGCGCGGCCGGCCGTGTGGAAGATGCAGTGAAAATCCGTGCCCGCCGCCTGAGCCTGGCTTTGCAGCCACTTCGCGAGCGAGAGTGTGGAGTCGTACTTGTTCAGCGTGACGTATTTCGCGCCGTCGCTGAAAAGCATGACATCACACACGCCGGCCTTTGCCAGTGTGGCGGCAAAGAGCGAGCCGATCTGCAGCGGACGACCAACCATGGAGCCGGAGCCATCCAGCGCGATGAGCGTGCGGCCCGGGAACGATGGGACGTTCGCGAGCGACTTCTCCACGGCCTCGCTGAGTGCAGCGAGCACATCGCCCGCGCGAGGCAGGCTGGTGGACTGCACGGCATCGAGCGCGGTGAGGAAGCGGAACGGCAGCACGAGCGAGCGGCGGATGGGTTTTTCATCCACCAGCATCTCGAGCGCCGCATCCAGCACCTCGGGCGCGCTTTCGAGCACGTTGCGCAGGTTACGCAGCAAAGCGAAGTAGCCGATCTTCCGCGAGCGGATCAGTTCCGACCATGCCTCGCGTTTGAGGTCGGTCAGTTCATCATCGCTCTGCGCCGCAGCACCTGCCTGCGTGAGTTTGGTTTCCCACGTTTCAGCAGGCGCGAGCGTGCCTTTGACCAGCTTGCTCAGTGCTTCGGTCGCCGGAGGGTGAACGAGGTTCACCACATCGACGAGCGAGAGATCGGCACGCGCCTTGCGATACTTCGAGAGCTGATGCTCATCGAAGCGCGCCAGCGCACGACCGAGGCCTTTCTTCAGCGAGTTCGGAATGACCTTGCCGTGTGTGCCGCGATAGCACGCGAGGATCTCGATCGCATCATCCGGGCGATGCACGACACGGTCGTAAAACCGCGCCGTCCAGTCCGCGCCTTTGACGCTGTTCGCCAGCTCGGCGGCGGTGAGGTGCGTGATGCTCCTCATGCCAGCCTCTTTGCGCGCGTAGATCGCGGCCTTCGCCACGAAACGCTTGTCGCTCATGCCGGCGATGAGCTGCTTCAATCGCGCAGCCGTCGCATCCGCGCTGCGATAGAAATCATCCTGCAGCGTGGAGGTGAGCATGATGGAAGCCAGCTCGAGCTTTGGAGTTTCGACAAACGCCTCGCCACCCGCGAGGTTGAGCGTGTCAGCGCGAGGACGTTTCTTGAGGAAGTTGAATTTCATGTGTGTTGTTGGGTGGGTTGGTTGTTGGGAGGAAAAAGTAGTCATGCGCTTCAGCGCGTGACCGTGTGCTTCGGCTTCAGCGAGACCTTCTCGGTCTCGCGCGTCCGTGCGGGCTAAAGCCCTACACTACTTTTGAATTGGGGAGAAAAGTGACCGGAGAAATCCAGCCGCAGGCACACCCGCCCGCCGCCAGAACGCTCTACCACTGAGCTATTGGCCCACGTTTGCAGACCATGCCGGATTCGAACCGGCGACCGTTTCGTTAACAGCGAAGTAACTCGAGTCTCACTGCCCCAAAGTTGTGGCATGGGCTTTTCAGCCCGTGCGTGTTTGAAAAGAATCGCGGAGAAAAGCAGACAGGCTCTAACTGAGGAGCCGGGACTCGAACCCGGATCTGGCTTTCGCCGAACCCCTGCTCATGGGCACCGCACTTCAGTTTGTCGTGTTGGAGCGAAGAAATCCTGTCTTCACTGCCGCGAAATGGAATGACCAGGCGAGCTGTCGCATCGCCGGATCGAAAAGGGAAAAGAACCGGGGAGGAAAACCGGCAAGGGGTTTCATCCGACGAGCGGATGACGGGATCCGAACCCGCGATGACCACGAAGTAACCCTCGCCTCGCTGCCCCGGAAAGGGTGAAAGGGAAAAGGCGCGCGGCATGACGAACGGGCCATGCCGCGCGCGAGTTTGAGTGAACGAGCTTTGAATCAATCGAGGAACGCCAGATTGTTCCGAGATGGAGCGCGGTGTTCCTCATTGATCAGCACGCGATGCCAGTCGTGCAGCACGATCGTGGCGTGGTCCGGATGACGGACGGCGCCTCGTGCGAACACTCCTGGATTGCGACGCATCTGACGCCACACCAGCTTCTTGGCGGCAGGTTTGCGCTGGATCAGCTTTTCATACTGCTCCTGCGTGATGCCCTGCGGATGCTGGCGATTGACGTAAACGATCTCGCCGCCGGTGCGATAGAGCTGCTCGACGTAGTGCGGCTTGCTGCCGCCTCCACGTGAGATGGGCTCCCAGCGCAGGATAAGCTTCGGATCGACGGCCAGGGATTGCTCCACTGGCACGAAGAACCACTCGCCCTGTCGGCGGAAAGCTGCGTTGCGACGTCGCGCTGCGTTCCGTGCGCTCAAGTGCTTGCGCGCCTGAGCTGCGCGGACGGGCTCCGGCTTCAGCGCTTCCTTTGCCTGCATCACGGTGGATGCCGAGCCAGGAATCGCCGCCACGAACCATTCACGTTCGTCGTGACCGCAAAGGAACTTGTCTTTGCGGGTGCCGTCGGCGCTCTTCGCGAGGAGGAGCAGGTGACGGTCTTCCTTCACCTTGTTCAGGAGGAGGAATTCGACGCTGGCGAGACTGGCGTCGTCGCCACGCAGTGAGAAGAACTGGCCGTCGCGGTCACGACCGATGTCGATCGCGTAGCCGCTGGCGGGTGCTCCCCAGATGCGTCGTGGTGGCTCCACTCGGAGCCGCGCGCCGATGGATTCAAAAGCGCGTTCAAGATGTTCGAGTTTCATAATGGAATCTTCGAATCATCACCCGTGCCATTTGCTCCCGAAGGAGCGCGCTGGACGGGCGTGACAGCGATCTTCCAGATGATGTGACGCCAGCGGGAAGATGCGCTGGCTAGCTGGTGGGTTGCTTCATGATGTTGGGATGGTTTGAGTTTGAGAAAGGGAATTGCGGAGAAAGCCGGCCGGAGAAATGACGCGCCGGTTGCCCGGCGAGTCGGCGGGATTTGCACCCGCTACACCTTGGTTCTAGCAAGTGCTCTACTGAATGAGCTACGAAGTAACTCCGGCCTCACTGCCGCAAAGGGCTTGGGAAAAGGATCGCCAATCAGTCGTCGCGCAGACGAGCGTAGAGGCGGCCATCGAAAGTTTGGCCATCGCGCCGATACTCTCGGCGGAGAAGCGGGGCCTCGACGATGAAACCGTTCTTCTCGAGCACGCGAGCCGATGCGCTGTTCAAGACGAAGACGTGCGCCGTGATGCGCTCGAGGGCGAACTCGCGAAAGCCGAGCCGCACGACATATTGCACCACCGCGCTCATGATGCCACGGCCCCAATACGGTTTCGCCAGCCAGTAGCCGATCTCCGACGCGTGCTCTCTGCCGCGCCCACCCGGAGCCAGCTCGATGGTGCCAATCATCCGCTCCGTCTCATCGCGAATGGCCCAGATCGTCTCGCGACCATTTCGCGACACATCGTCAGCAACACTCGCGATCCACTCATCCGCCAGCGCGGGCGGATACGGATATGGCACCACCCGCGTGTAGCGACTGAGTTCGCGATCCTGCGAATGCGAGATGATGTCATCGCGATCCGCAGGAGCGATGGGGCTGAGGTGAATGGTTGGTGTGACTTGGTGGATCATGCTGATGTGAATGTGAGATCGAAAAGGATGGTGAGACGATAGCATGGAGCAAGGAGCGTGGAGGAGCTTCAGACTCCCATGCTCCTCGCGCCCTGCCGAAGCTGGTCGGCCCACAGGGACATGCACCCTGCTCCGCCGGTTAAAAGCCGGCTGCTTCGCTGTCTAAGCTTTGGGCCGAAAAAGGGAACTGACTTGTGTCGCGTGCGTGAACTGCATAGGCTTGCGCGCATGAATGCCATTCGCTGGTCGCTGATGATGGTCGTGGCTCTGTTCACTGTCGGCTGCACAAACCCAGAACTCGTTTACAAGGTGCCGCCTGCGAAAGACGGAACGGTTTTGGTGTTGGGCTGCGTGAAAACACAAGGACAGCAGCCCTGGCATCGAGGTCTCACGGCTAGGCGAGCCATCGAGCTGGCCGGAGGGTTTGACCTGTTTGCCAACCAGAGGCGAGTGCGGATCATCTCGCGCATCATCGAGCGTTCAGAAGGCGAGCCCATGACCGCGCGTCGTGTCGATCTTCGTGAAAATCATTCGGATTATCCGCTCCAGAATGGTGATGTTGTGATCGTCCAAGAGAAAGTGCCGGTCTTCTGATAATGGCGGTTAACTAATCTGGTGCTCATGGCAGGAGTCGCACCTGCACTGGCGACGCCCTCGACGTCGTGTCTCTGCTGTTGGGCTACGTGAGCGAAATGAAATTGGCAACCCTGGCGGGATTTGAACCCAGCGTTGTCCGCTTGAAAGGCGGGTGTCCTGTCCAATTAGACGACAGGGTCGTGTCTTGAGAAGAAAATGGCGGAACCCCGAGGACATGCTCCTCATGCCGCGCTGTGGCGGCACGATCTCTTTAGCAAAGAGTCCCGGCTCGCTGGTCCGGTTGGCGTTCCTTGATGAATTGGCACTCCCGGAAGGACTTTCGCCTCCAACCTCCGCGTTCGAAGCGCGGCGCTCTATACATTGAGCTACGGGAGCGTGAAGTGGTGCCCCTGGCAGGAGTTGCGGCTCCTGCCGCCGTGCCAAGTCTGCTCCGCGCCTCACGACGACGCGCTATAGCGCTTTGGCGCTGCACCCGCACTAGACCGCTTCTGAGGCGGTTGTCTCTGCGTTGGACTACAAGGGCATGAAAATTGCGGCCCTGGATGGGCTCGCACCATCAACTCTGCGCTTCAAAGGCGCATGCTCTCACATTGAGCTACAGGTCTGAATGAGCGAAGGGCTAAGGGTGAAGAGCAAAGAGGTCCGAAGACCGCGTCGCGTGCTTTTGCGATGCTTTGGACTCTTCGCTCTTTGCCCTCTGCTCTACGCTTCTGAATTGGTCGGTCCGGCTGGATTTGCACCAACATCTTCCGGGTTATGAGCCCGACGCTCTTGCTGTTAAGCTACAGACCTTCATTGAAATGGCGCTTCCGCGAGGACTTGCACCTCGAGCCTCCACCTTCGCAGAGTGGCGTGCATGGACTCTTACACCTCGGAAGCAAAGTGGACGTGCGCCCCGGACTTGCACCGGGTAAGGTGGACTTGCGAACCACTGGCTCGGCTTCTTCGCCTTGCGCACGATGTTGAAATTGGGCTTCCCAGCCGGTTCCGCCCCGGCTCCGTCTCCTTCACAAAGAGAAGTGCTGCTGTTACACCATGGAAAGCATCTTGATTGAAATGGGGCCTCCGGTGGGTTTCGCACCCACATCGACCTGTTTACAAAACAGGTGCCTTTCTGTGTCGGCCACGGAGGCGTGAAATGGTGCGGCCAGCCGGAGTTGCACCGGCATCTCAGCCTTGGCAAAGCAGTGTCCTGCTGTTGAACGATGGCCGCATTGAGTTGACGAATGGTGCGCCATGCCGGTTCTGCCCCGGCGTGTCGAGTTTGGGTATGCGGCGCGATAGCGCTACTCAAGGGGCGCGGAGCACTGACTGCATCAGCGCGGGAGCGCCAACACTCACATGTTGCTGTTACATCAATGGCGCAAACTGGCCGCCGGAGTTGGAATCGCGCCAACCTCTGCGGGTCTTCGGCCCGCCGCTCATCTGTCTGAGCCATCCGGCGATGAAAATGAAGAGTCCCTCCGCGTGGTGACGCTCCGCGGTCTGCCGGTTATCGACCGGCTGCTGTGCTGTTGAGCTACGGAGGATGAAGATGGCTCCCCAGCATGGACTTGCACCATGACGTTCGGTTTAACAGACCGACAGGCTCCTTTACCTCACCGGGGAAAACCAAAAGTAGTGCCCGCACCAGGATTTGAACCTGGAACCGCGGCCGTTAGAAGCGGCGCATGCAAAATGATCCGTTACACCTTGCGGGCGAAATAGGCTGATCAATTACGCAACCGCGCGAAAATGAGATCGTCGTAGAACTTCCCGTCGCAGATCACGGCATCGCGCAGCCGCCCCTCCATCACGAACCCGGCTTTTTCGAGCACACGAATGGAACGCTCATTCAGTGAGTACACCTCGGTCTCCATGCGATGGAACTCCAGATCTCGGAGGACGCGATCTGACACGAGGCGAACAGCTTCCGTCATGATGCCGCGACCCCAAAACGGCTCGGCGAGCCAATAACCGAAATGACAAGTGTGACTGCGCTCAAACTTCCCTGGTCGCAGTCCAAGTGTGCCGACAAGTTCACTGCGAATTTCGATGGCGAACACATGGCCGGCAGCACCGGACGCGCACTTCTCCAGAAATGATCGCCCGTCAGACCCGGTGTAAGGGTGCGGAAACCTTCCCATGAGAAAACGGGCAACGCTGGCGTTGTTGGCACAACGGACGAGATCGTCTAGATCGGACATCTGGATCGGGCGAAGACGACCGCTGCACTGGGGAAGCGTGAGTTCAGAGAACATAATGCTGAAACGAAATGTGAGTCGCTCAATGCACATTAGGAGCGCTGATGGTGCAATCGCCTTGGTTGCCGGCGATCGGGCGAAAGCCAGTGACTTGCGACACCTTGGTGAAACTGGTCGGGCACCCCGGTTACGCTCCGGGTGTCTCTCGGTCCCAAGCCGAGCGGATTCCTATCTTCCTCGTGCCCGATGAAATTGGCGGTCGCGACGGGTGATGCTCCCGCTCTCTCTTGCCTGACAAGCAAGCGAGTCTGCTGTTCCTCTTCACGACCTGAAAATGGTGCGGCGTCACGGTAACGCTCCGTGCCGGTCAGTGACTCCTGCTTTACAGGCAGGCGCGTGTCTTTAACGCTCTACCGCCGCGAAATGGTGGACCCGGACGGTAATGCTCCGTCACCTGCTGCGTGCAACGCCATGCGCGACAGCTCAATTCACTGTGGTGCGGAGCAGACTTTGCACAGTCGGAGGGCGGCAATACAGCCAAGCATCCCTTCTACACCGCGAGTGCGTTTGGCTGCTGACTCATGAGTCCACGCAGCCGCTGATAAAATGGCACGGCGGGCGGGTAATGCTCCCACATCGACGCGGGTTTGGAGTCCGCCGCATTGCTTGTCTGCCACCGCCGTGTTGTTGAAAAAAATTGAATTGAGGCGGTCAGCCGCACAGGAACACAGAGAACGCAGCACCACACAAACCACGGGCCATTGCTGCCACCTCGCGCACCGCTTTGCGCCCTCTGTGCTCTTCTGCGGCTGGACCGCCTCAATAAAGAACGAACACCGCTGCCACGCCTGGTTCGGCGTCGCACCCGCAGGTTGTTTCAAGGCGGATGTTTCGGTGTTTGTGGCACACCTCCCGGAAGGCCCTTGATAAGTTGAAAGCTTGTTTTGTTGATTGGAACCAGGCATAGGACACCCCACGTCGTCCAAGTTCGAACTTAGATTGACTTAATCGGCCAGAGAAGGTCTGAATGGCTTGATGCTTCCGTCGATGGAGGCCATTCTTATGGCACTCGCAACTCACGGTGTCCAAGTCCTGATAATTCGTCCTGTGTGCCGGCCTCCGCCTCGGTGCCAATGACAGTTGGCGCCGGGGCGTGTTGGTTTTGGGGCATGTCATGTCAGTTGGGTGTCATTCTGCTGATGGGTTCCTCCTTGTGGTTCTGGATTTGTGTTGATCTGTCAGGGGCCGTGCGTCCCAAACGAAAAGCCCTGCTGCCTTCGTGGGGCGAGCAGGGCTTCTGAAAAGCTTGGCTATGTCAGCCGGCGGAATCTCCGCCCTACTCGCGCACCTCCTGTTCGGGGTTGCTCCAGTCATGTCCCATGGTTGGGACCGCGGCATAACCGGCGCAAAGCAATCCTCTCGAACGCAGTGCCTGCGTCTCGATAAAGGATTTGATTGTCCGGTTTGATTTCATGGCGAGTCGTTTTGAACTTGGCCGCGATCTTAAGGCACCGCGTTTACCGCGTCAAACAGAAAGTTATCTTTCTTCAAACTGCGCGCCTCCAAACTAAGTCACCATGACTTAGCTGAGCTATGATTGCGTGAGCCCGAGCGGCTGACAGGCCGATGTTCAGATCACGGGAACGCATTCTCGATTCCCTCCACGTTGGCCTTCATGATCGAGAGGAAATCTCCCTTTTCCGGATTGTTGGCGCACGGATCGAATACCACGCCCTGAAGACCCACCCTTTTGATTTTCTCCGCGCCTTCCTTCGCCGGCACGCCTTCCCAGACCATCCACTTCGCTTTGTGCGTGGCGAGCAGGGCCTTGAGTTCCTCCATCTGCTTGTCCGTGGGCGCCTCGTCCGGCTCCCAGAGGACGGACTTTAGATTGATGCCATAGCGGCGCGCCCAGTATTGAAAGACGGGATGCGATGCCACCACGGGCTGGCCGTTCATTCGTTTGCCCACGGCGAGCATCCGGTTGTCCAACCGCCCCAACTCAGCGGCGAGCCGTTCCGTGTTTGCATCGATGGTCCTCGCGTCATCGGGCCTCACTCGGGAGATGCCCGCGCGCACGGCCTTCGCCTGCGCGATGGCCTGATAGAAGTCGATCCACGTCGTGAAGGCGATGCCGTTGTGCGAGTGCTCGCCGCCCGGGCCGTGGCTGTGAGTGATCGCGCCTTTCTCTTCGATGAAGGTCGATTGGAAGCTCGAGGACGTATCCACGATCTTCGAAGCCGGCAACGTGACCTTGTCAGTCCACTTCGAGTAGCTTGCACCGTTCATGAGGATCAGGTCGGCCTTCTGGAACTGCGAGATCGCATTGTCGTCCGGCTGCCAGAAGGCGGGATCTTCGTTCGCCGGCGCGGGGAACCGAACATCGATCAACTCGCCGCCGATCTGCTGGGCGAAATACTTGAGCGGGTAGTTTGCCACGAGAATGACGGGCTTTGCTCGCGGGGTCGTGCCGGCGGTCGATGCGGCGGCTTCGTCCCGTACTCTGCCACATTGCACGAGGCACAAGGACACGATGGAGGAGATGACCAGCAGGCTGATTTTCATGATGGTGATCGTGGAGATGCCACGCGGAGACAGGCGAAGGGAAGACAGAGTTGCAATATGGGGTGTTTCAGGGTACGAAGCCAGCCAATCATCCGCAGTAAAGTTTGCCGGCACGCCCGCCACAGTGATCACAAGGCATCCGGCTCCGCAAGGATGCAGCCAAACCGCTCCACATGAACCTGACAATGCGCCTGAAGCTGTCCATGCTTGACGGCATCCGCCACTCCCGGGTGATGCGGGGACTGGCCGCGTGGATGTGCCTGGCGCGGGCCTGGGCGTCGCCTGACGTCGCACGCTGCGGGGCGCTGCTGACGCGAGCACTCGAACTGTCGGACTCTTTCCGTGTGCTCGACGGCGCGAATGCCTTGCTCGCCAGACGCGCGCCGGTCGGGGATGTGATGCTTTGGAGCAAGGTGGTGTCCTCGCAGCCGCGCTACGCACGCGCGCTGAGGGAGGACAAGACACTCTCGCGAAGCATTGTGCTGAAGGCGCCTGGTGCCGGCGGAGAAAAAGGCGTGCTGCTGATGACCTTCGAATACAACTGGGCGCGGCTGCTGCTCGGCATTCCCGACGAGGAGTTCCATTGGATCGACGAGGAGTATGACCTTGTCTTCTCCGCGAGCTGGTCCGCCACCGACTACGCGGTGCTGGCGCTGGCCGCGTCGAAGGTGCGCGGAACCGTTTTCGTGCAGAGCTGCAACTACGAGGAGGTGGCGCGCATCGAGCGCTTTCATCCGCGCCTGAAGTGCCTGCCCACTCTGCCATGTGACTGGATCAATCCCGTGCTCTACCAGCCGAAGCCTTTTGCGGACCGCACGAAGGACATCGTGATGGTGGCGAACTGGGGCGAATTCAAGCGGCACTGGGACTTGTTCCGGGCGCTGGCGCAGCTTCCGCCCGGTCTGAAAGTGGTGCTCATCGGCCAGAAGGAAGGGGGACGGGACAAGGAGTTCATCCGCAGGCTCGCCCGGGAGTTCGGAGCGCGGCAGGAACTGGAGATTCATGAGTCCATCCCGATCCACGCGGTGGCGGCCCATCAGTGCGACGCAAAGGTCTCCGTGATCATGAGCCGCCGCGAGGGCTGCTGCGTGGCCGCTGTGGAGTCGCTCTTCGCCGGCTGCGCGCTCGCGATGCGGGCGGATGCGCACGTCGGGCCGCTGGCCTACATCAACGAGCAAACGGGCGCGCGGCTGAGGCCGGGACGCATCGCTGAGGATTTGAGCTCGCTGCTCGGGCGTGCGGGTCAACTGCACCCCCGTGAGTGGGCAGTGAAGAATCTGGCCTGCCATGTCTCGCACGCGAAGGTGAATGCCGTGCTGCGTGACGAGACGCTCCGTGCCGGCCGGCCGTGGACGCGCGACATCGTGCTGCCGCAGTGGCGTCCGCATCCGACCTTTGCCAGCCGGGACGAACAGGAGGCCATGCGCCCGGCGTATGATGAGCTGCACGCGAAGTGGCCGCACGTTTTCTCCCCGGACCTGTGGTCGGAAAGCTGGCGGTAGGCACGGGTGCTACCAGCACAGCCCTTCGTAATGCCACGGCAGCGCAGAGAGTTCACGCCAGCCGTTGACGTCGATCACGATCTGATCCGCAGCCGCCACCGATCGGAGTTCGTCCACGGAAACGCACCTTTGCGAAGCGACGACGATCTCCGCCGCAGCCACCACTTCCTGCGCCGTGGGCCGCAGCAAGGACGAAAGATGCGGCATGCGGCGCTGGATTTCCTGCTCATTGGAGCCGATGAGCCGTGAGAGATTGAGCTGCGGATCGTAAATGCCCACCTCGTAGCCGCGGCCGATCAGCGTCTCGGCCAGCGCCACCATGGGGCTGCCGCGCAGATCGTCGGTATCCGCCTTGAAGGCGAGGCCGAGCAGGCCGATGCGGCGCTTCTCGCGCGCGGTGATAAGATGCACCAGCAGGCTGAGGTGCGCATCGTTCGTCTCCATCGTGTGCTCCAGCAACGGCAGGGACACTCCATCACGCCGTGCCATCGAGAGCAGGGCGCTTACGTCCTTTGGCAGACAGGAGCCGCCGAAGGGGTTGCCCGGCTTCATGTAGTAGCGCGAGATGTTCAGCCGCGTGTCCTGGCATACCACGTCCATCACGCGTGCTCCGTCTTCCCCGACGTGCTTGCACAGGCGGCCGATCTCGTTGGCGAAGCCCACCTTCAGGGCGTGGAAGTAATTGCAGGCATACTTGATCATCTCGGCGCCTTCCCATCTGAGGATGGCGGGGTTTCCTCCGAGCAGTTGGCGCGCTTCTTCCCCGGTGGGTGCCGCACCGTCAGGTGTGCCGATGACGGCCAGCGAGGGGTCGCGAAAATCGGCGACCGCCGTACCCTCGCGCAAGAACTCCGGACAGTAGTACACCCTCAGCGTGCCGTCCGCCGCCAGATCCGAGAGATAGTCGGCCACGAGGTGCCTCGTGCTGCCCGGGAGCATGGTGCTGCGGAAAATGATGACGTGCCTCTTCCTCAAGCCGCGCACCACGTCGGAAATCTGGTGCGTGACCTTGCGCACGTAATCGAGATTCAACCTGCCCGACGGCGCGGATGGCGTGCCCACGCAGATGATCGACACGTCGGAGTCCCGCACGGCATCCTCCGCATTCGTTGTGGCAGAAAGCCGGCCCTCGCGCCTCGCGGTGCGGAGCAGTTCCTGAAGCCCGGGCTCGATGATGGGTGACACGCCTTCACCAAAGGCCGCCACCTTTGACGCCTGCACGTCCACACCGATGATGACGTGACCCGCCTCGGCCAGGCATCCGGCCGTCACCGCGCCCACATAGCCCAATCCAAAAACACTGACTCTCATATGAATGACCGCGCCTTTCTCGCAGCGATCCCCCGCCTTGAAAAGCAGATTGTTCATGATCGGCACACAGGCGGCCTCCCTCTCCCCCGATCGCCGACCGGCAAAAGTGCAGGGCTTGCGCATGAACCGAAAGCGAAGGCCTCAAATCCAGGATTTGCCCGGATCCAGGATTTCCACAGATGGGTTCAGAAGAAGTTCAATCCGTGGTCGTCCTGAATCCGTGGGAATTCACTCAGAAGCAATTCATGCGCAAGCCCTGGCAAAAGTGCCTCCGCCACATTTGAGCGCTTGTTAGACCGGCCTCCGCGTGGCAGTCTGCCGGTCACGTTCAGGTGAAGAAACCTCGTTCCATGCCCCGACAGTCAGGGAGAGCCGAGTATGGTCTCCTTGCCGCACTGCTTGTTCTGGTGGGATCGGTCGGTGGCGTCATCTGGTTTGTCGTCAAGAACCATCGAGAGCGGCTGCCCGTGGCGGTGGACCGACCGCAGAAGAACAGGACCATCGAAAGGCCTCCGCTGGCCCCCGTGAAGCCACCGCCGCCGGGGCTGACGAAATCGAGGTCTTCCGTCACCATCGTCGCTGATCCGAAGACGCTCGCCGCGCTCGATGCATTGCGGAAGAGCGCCGTTGATGACAGCAAGCCGCTCCGGATCACGAAGCGCACCGAGGAGTCTGCCGAGCAGGTAAAGAAGCCCGATTTTGCCGGGGAATTGCAGATCGACAGCAAGGAAATCAACGTCGAGTCTGCTGAGGTCCGGGCGTCCATCGACCTGCTGAAGAAGTACTTTGCAGCCACGAGTTGGAAGGAGAAGCTGCCCCAGGTGTATCAGTCAGCGGAGGTCGGTCCGCTCATGCACGAGTTCTACGGTTCCCAAGGCAAGGCCGACCCTGTGCTCACCGGCTTGATCAGCGCATCCAACGTGCGTGTCGGCGACCAGAAGGTGCTCTCGCTCGCCTTCGGCTGTAGCGACCGGCTCGACATGCTCGTGCGTGCGAACTTCCACCGCTGCCCGGAGGGACTGCGGCTGGACTGGGAGTCATTCGTCGGCTTCTCCGGCAAGGAGATGAAGGAGTTCCGCGCAACCCGCAGCACCCAGCCCACCGTGTTTCGCGTGCTCGCCGTCTCCGATGACTACTACAATTTCGAGTTTGCCGAGGCCGAAAAGCTCCTGAGCGTGCGCCTCTACAATCCCGCCGGTGACGATTACGTGCACGGCTATTGCGCACGCGACAGCGCCGAGGGCCGGAAACTCGTTCAGGTTCTTGGTGACTCATCCCGCTCCGTACCAGGCACAGCCAGTGGAAACGGCATGAGCCTGGAGTCCGGCGGCCATTTCCCCATCACTGTCGAAATTGCCTTCCCGGAGAAGGCGCAGTCAGACCGTTGCGTGCGCATCGACAAATTTGTGTCCGCGTGGTGGCTGGCTCTCGACGTGGAGAAACAGGCCACCGCCGCGCTCAAGCCGGTGGAATCACCAGTCTCAAAGACACAGTAGCGCGCCCCACGACGGCCGGAAGTCGATGTCGAAAGCGCCTGCTGCTACGACGGTCCCCAAAGATCGAGCAGCAGCGCCGCAGACTCCGCCACTCCGGTGGAGTGCGTGCGGATGGTGAGATCGACATCAACAGGCGGCTCGAAGGGGTCCTGAGTGCCCGTCATGCCCTCCATCTTTTTCTGACTGGCCTTCGCGTAGAGACCCTTCACATCACGGCCCACGCACACCTCGAGCGGGCAGTCCACATGCACGAGGCGCACGCCAGTGGACTCGAGAATGCCGCGCACAAGCGAGCGGTTCGCCTCCTTCGGCGTGACGAAAGCCGCGATGATCGTGTGCCCCTGCCCGGCCAGCAGCTTCGCGATGTGCGCGGAGCGGCGCAGGTTCTCAGACCGGTCCGCGTCACTGAAACCGAGGTCCGCATTCACGCCCGAGCGCATCTCGTCGCCGTCGAGGATGCAGACCGTGTGGCCCTTCCCGCGCAAGCCCTCGGCCACGGCGCGGGCGAGCGTGGTTTTGCCGGCGGACGGCAGACCGAAGAGCCAAAGGACATGGGGGGCGGCGGCGGACATAGGCGCGCATTGAAGGACGGAAGCACCGTCGCGTCAAACGGCGCGATCTCCGTCCGCCGCGCTCACGCGAAAAAAGGCCGCAGCACGTTCCGCGCGACCCGGAGCGCCTTCATGCGTCCTTCGAGCGTCCTGCCGAAAGTATCGTCCTCCACCTCGATGCAGAACGGTCCATCGTAGCCTGTACGCTGCACCTCCGCCATGAAGGCAGCCCAGTCGATCTCCCCATAGCCCGGAATGCGCGGCCGATGCCAGCGCAGCGGAAAATCGAAGCGGCCGGTCTCATTGAGCGCGGAGCGGTCGATCTGCACGTCCTTCGCGTGAATGTGGAAGATTTTCGCGCGGAATTCGGCCAGCGGGCCAAGCGGATCCATCCCCTGCAGCACGAAGTGCGACGGATCGTAGTTCAGCCCGAAACTCTTCGAGTCGATGTCGCTGAAAGCGCGCCGCCAGATGGAGGGCGTGGTCATCAGGTTCTTGCCGCCCGGCCACTCGTCCCGCGTGAAGAGCATCGGACAGTTTTCGATGGCGATGCGCACGCCGTTGTCTTCCGCGAGCTTGATGAGCGGCCGCCAGGTTTTCAAGAAACGCGGCCAGTTCTCGTCCACGGTTTTAGTCCAGTCACGTCCGATGAAGCCGGTGACGAGGTCGAGACCGAGGAGAGGCGCTGTCTTGATCACTTTTTTCAAATGTGTCACTGCTGCGGCGGCCACCTGCTTGTCTGGATCAAGCGCATTCGGATAGTAGCCGAGCGCGGTCATGCAAACGTCGTGTTCGCGGCATTGCGCGAGGATGTCCTCCGCCTTCGTGCGCGTGAGCGTCGTCACATCAATGTTCGTGATGCCGGCGTACTTGCGCTCAGCTTTCCCTACCGGCCAGCTGAGGGCCTCAAACGAACCGAAGCCTTCGCGCGCGGCGAACTTGAGGAGGTCTGTAAACGAATATTCCGGCAGGATGGCCGTGACGAAGCCGAGTTTCATGAGGAGACGTACGGGAAATGGATGGCCGCGACGATGCCTCGTGCGCTTCATCAAAGCAAGTCGTGCACGAAGCTCATCCACGCCAGGCGCGAGGAAATCAACCCCCAGCCCTTGCTCGATGGGAGAAGCAGTCGATCTCACGTCGGCGACCCGAGTTCACCTGCGTCTTTACAATCTCGGCGGCCACGAAACCCTGGAGCAAAATCCCGGGAACGGGCGACTTCTCGAGCCAAGGTGGCGCGTCGATGTCGGGCAAGTGGAGCAGGTCACTCGCGTACCGGCAGGATCACGCGCGAGGCATGGGAGGCATCGTGCCAGATCGTGTTGGTGGCGGCGGGGCCGAGGGCGGTGACGAAGTGGGTGACGGGGCCGCCGGTCTGCGGATTCGGCTCGTAGAACGGAGCACCGGTGCTGGCGATGGTAATGCGCACACGGTGGCCTTTGTTGAAGATGATGCTCGTCCAACCGATGTCCCAGGCGAGCTTTGCCACCTCGCCGGGCACGAGGAGCTTCTGATGGTCGAAGCCTTCGCGATACCGCGCGCGCAGCGGGTAATCCATGAGCAGGATGGAGCGTCCGTCGGGATACACGTCGGTGACGCGGAGGACGAAGTCGGTGTCCTTCACGGTGGAGGAGGCGAAGATCTCGGCCTTGATGCGGCCGGTGACCTCGAGCGGCTGCTGGAGCACCTCGGAAGTCCAGGTGCGCACCTCCGCCTGTTCTTCAAAGCCGCGGGCGTCGCGCGCGCCGGGGAAGCCGGTGGCATTGATGATCATGGGATGCACGGGATCGCTGAGGTAGGAAGTGCCCGCCTTTGCCGCGGACGGCTTGTTCTTTGCGAGCTTGCCGTCGGGCTGGAGGAACCAATCGACATTCGTCGCAGCAGGCGGGAAGTTTTTTGCCTCGCGCCAGACGTTGCCCGGCGCGCCAGGCTCGCCACATGCGCCCATGACGTAGTACTTCACCGCGGCGTCCTTCTCGACTCCGTTGTCCTCGCCTTTGAGGTGGTGATTGAACCAGCGCGTCATGTGCGGGTACACGTCAAAGAATGCGTTCTGGGGGAATTCGAGATCGCCGATCTTGTTCGACTTGGGATAGCCGCCGTGCAGCCAGGGGCCGATGATGAGCTGCTGCCTGCCGCGCGAGGCCGGACCGCCATGCTGATCACGCCCGATGAAGCTGGCCACGCTGCCCTGGCACATGAAGTCAAACCAGCTTCCGATGGTGAAACAGGGGTAGTTCATCTTGTCGAAGTGCAGCGAGGCGTCCTCGTCCTTCCAGTAGGCGTCGTAGTCCGGGTGCTGGTCCCATTCGCGCAGCAGATCGTCGTTGTCGGCCGGATTGCGCGCGATCTTCGCCTGCGTCTTGAAGCGCTCCGGCTTCGTGGCACCGCCGATGCGGTAGCCTTCGTGGTACAGGCTCAGGCCCGTGTCGGTCATGTACTGCGCCACGAGGTGCGGAGGCTGGGTGACGGCAAGATAATTCTGTGCGTAGCCGGCCTGGGAGCCGCCGTAGGTGCCGATCTTCCCCGTGCACCACGGCTGCACGGCGAGCCACTCGCAGACGTCGTAGCCATCGCGCAACGGCCCCCACTGCAAGCCGCGATAGCCACGGTACACGCCCTCGCTCTCGTGCGTGCCGCGGTAGTTGACGAGGGCGATGACGAATCCGCTCTCCGCCCACTTCGCCGCTGCCTTGCGTGAGCCAGCACTGCTGATGTCGGCATAACGCTGCTCGAAAATGGCGGGCCACTTTCCTTCTCCCGGTGGAAAAAAGACGTAGGCTGAGAGCCGCACGCCGTCCCGCATGGGGATCATGAGATGCTCCTCCCTGATGGTGCCGAAGTCGAGTTTTGGGCCTTCGGCGGCGGTCAGTGAAACAGCGGATGAGAGACAGACGGTGAGCAGGGAAGCAAGGCGCATGCGACCCATACGCGCGATCCATCAGAGCTCGTTCATCAAGCGGAGAATGCGCCACAGGGTTTCCGCATCCAGGCATCCCTACGCAGGGCCGTGGGGCAAAACATAACGCCCTGCCTCCAATTGCGGAGGCAGGGCGTGATTGGTTGGTGTCTTGTCGGGAAATTTTTGGCGGCCCCAGAAAGGGTCACTTTTCGACCCAACGGACTGCTTCCATGAGCAACTCGCGGGCAGATCCGAGGGAAAGCTTCTGGCGAATGTTGGCCTTGTGGGCATCCACCGTCTTGGCACTGAGTTCGAGCCTTTCAGCGATCTGGTGAGATCCCAGTCCGCGTCCGACCATCTCAAAGACCTCCAACTGACGGTCACTGAGCGAGCGACCAGGATCACCCCTCGAACCGATGGGGCCGGGCGTGCCCAGGCCCGCTCCGCCGACAATGCTGCCAAGCAAGGCTGCGCTGAAAAAGAAAGAACCGGAAATGATCTGGCGCAGACCCTGAAGAAGGCGTGCTGAGGACTCGCCTTTTGAAAGATAGCCCATCGCTCCGGCCCGCAGACAGCGCTCTGCGTAAACGTTCTCTTCGTGCATAGAATACACGAAGATGTTCACCTTCGGAAACTGGGCCTTCAGCTTCTTGATCAGGTCCACGCCGCTCCGGTCTCGGAGGGTAATGTCCATGATCACAATGTCTGGCTTGAGCTTGCCGATCTGCTGCACGCCCGCATTGGCGTCTTCGGCGCTGCCAACGACTTCCATGTCTGATTGAGCGTTGATGATCTGCTTAAGACCTTCAATCACGACAGGGTGATCGTCCAAGAGGTAGATTTTTTTCTTCACTGCGTCCGAGTTTTGCTTGATGGCGCGGAGCTTGTCAATCGTTCAACGGCATTTTCTTTCTTAAGACAATGGGAAGGCTGCTGCGCCCCTCACCGGTCGGTTCTCACGCCTTTGCGTTCTTCTTCAACGCATCAACCCCTTCCGACCACGGCACATCCTGTGGCAGGCGCTTCGATCTCGCCGCCAGCGCCGCCACTACGCCGGCGGCTTCACCCATCGCCACGGCATTGCCTGTCACCCGGTAGCTCGCGTGTGCAATGAAGTCACCGCTGATGCACCGGCCCGCCATCATGAGGCCATCGACGTCTTTGGCGATGAGCGCGCGAAGCGGGATGTCGTAGGGCTTCACCTTGATGCCCTTGTCTTCCGTCGCGGCCTTCTTGTTGTGCTCGGCGCTCAATGCGTGGATGTCGACACCGAAGGTTGCCCGCACCACGGCATCTTCATGTCGCACGCCGGTCACAAGATCGCCTTTGCTGACGACAAAGCGTCCCGCGATGCGCCGCCCGTCACGCACGCCTATCTGCTCCGCCGTCACGGCGATCTGAATGCCCTCCCATGGACCGCCGAGCTTGCGCAGGCTGTTGACGATCTTGTTCAGTTCCGCCCGAGCGTGGACCGTGGCCTCGGTCACCTGCGCGGCATCGAAGGGCTTGACGCCAAATTCGTGGTTCATCATTACCAGCAGCAAATTATCGCGCACCTGCCAGAGTGTCGGGCCGCTGTAGGACGGGAAGTGCCCCGCGCGACCGATCTCTCTCAGGAACGCCTTCTTCGATTCGCCCACGGTCTTGTCCGGATCGGACACATGTATGAATTGCTTCAGGGCCGCGGCATCCTTCACCACGAGCAGCGCATTGAGCGACATCGGTTGGCACGGACAGTCCTTCGCTTCGCCGATTTCAAAATCACAGCCTGCGAGCGCGCCGAGATCACCGTCACCCGTCGTGTCGATAAAAACCGGCGCACGCCACGCCTGCCGGCCCGACTTGCTCTCGGTGACAAGGGTCGCCAGCCGCCGTCCTTCCAAATACGCGGCAGCGACACGCGTATGCAGTTGGAACTTCACGCCCGCCTCCGCGCACATGTCTTCGAGCAGGAGTTTCATGCCTTCCGGCTCGTAGCAGATGCTGGTCGCACTCGTGCCGCGGCGGACATCTCGCTCGGCCAGCCGCGTCGCGATTTCCTTGGCGAAGCCCGGCTTGTTAAAGTCGAGCAGGTAACCCAGCAACCCCGCCGTCCATACGCCACCGAGACAGCCGCGCCACTCGAACAACCGCACCCGAGCCCCTGTCCGCGCCGCCGAGATCGCCGCCGACACACCGGCCGGCCCTGCACCACAGACGATGACATCCGCATCCTCGACCAACTGCAGCTCGCGCGCCGGCTCGGCGAAGGTCCCGGGTTTCGATGACCCGGCGGCGGTAATCGGCAATGCAGCCGCCGAACTGCCGGCAGCGACGAGAGATGATCGGAAGAAGTGGCGGCGGTTCATGGTGGAGGGTGCAGGTCGGTCAACAGGAAAACATGGCTGCGGGCAGATTCATCCGGTGTCTCACGCCCTTCCCTGCCAGAGCATTCGCGCACCGAAGACGAGCAACACAAGGCCGAAGACGCGGGTGAGTGTATCATTGCGCAGCGTAATGAGCAGACCTGAACCGAACCACGCCAGCAAAGTGGACGCGAGCGCGGTGAAGATCACGAGCTTCCATTGACCGGCGAGCAGACCGTTCTTCGCATTCTGAATCGTCGTCACCAGCGCGGTGGGGATGATGACTGCCAGCGAAGCTGCCACGGCGTTCTTTTGCGCGAGGCCCAGCAGAATGACGAACGCTGGCACCATCACTACGCCACCGCCTACCCCGCAAAGGGAGGCGATGATGCCGGCCAGCGCGCCGATGCCCATGGCTGTTAAAGTCTCAGAAGTTGTCATCACGGTTGCGACGAAACCACAATCCGGCCCGCTGACGAGGTTTTTCGTTTCATCTTGGTGCGACGCGTTGCCATGTTGTTTCGAGCCAAGACGTCCTTGGGCGGAGTAGATAAACTAGGTAAAATGCCATTTTCAGGCTGTTTATAGAGTGGTATATATGATAAATATTGTATATTCTTTAATTTTGGCTAAACTATCGAGTCGGAAACTATGAAACTCAATATTCGCACCTCTTTTCTGGCCGCAGCCATCGTCTTGGCCGCCATACGCCCCCCGGTGCGTGCCGACATCGTGACGGACTGGAATGCGCAGATCCTCAGTGCGGTGGATTCCCTCGGCGCGCAATCCCCTGACGCCGCCCGCGACATGGCGCTCTTGCACACGGCCATTTACAACTCCATCGAGAGCGTCACCAACAACTACCAGATCTACTCTTACGGCAGCTACACCGGCCCTTCGGGCAGCGTTCCCGCGGGTCTCAATACCTCGGCAGCGGCGACATCGGCGGCCTATACCGTGATGCAGAGTCTTTTTCCAACCCTCGCCGGACCGGGTGGCGTGCTCGAAACCCAGTTCAACGCGCACATCAATGCACTCGGCAGTTCCCAAGCCGTGACCGATGGCGTGGCGTGGGGTCAGACGGTTGCCAACGAACTCCTAGTCTGGCGGGCTGGCGATGGTGCGGCGGGGGCGCAATCGCCATACAATGTCTCGGGCTTGGGCCACTGGCAGCCGACGGGTGCATTGCAGCCGCTTTATCCTTCTTGGGGAGACGTGACGCCGTTTGCCATAGCAAGCGCCTCGTCGGTGCTGCCGACGACACCACCGGGCTACGATCCGAACCAGACGAGCACCACCACGCTGCCAGCCGTACTAAACAGCGCATCGAATGCCACGCTCACTGGATACCTCACGACGACGACCTATGCGAACGACTACAACTTGGTAAAGAGCCTCGGTTCGCAGTCCAGCCTCACGCGCACGCCGGACCAGACTGAGATCGCCTACTTCTGGGCGGGCCAGACGGGAACGGTCACACAGCCGGGCATGTGGAACCAGATCGCCAGTGACGTGGCCGGTGCTTTCAACTACACGCTGGAGGAAGACGCGCGTCTCTTTGCCACGCTCAATGTGGCGCTGGCGGACGCCAGCATCGCGAGCTGGAAGGCCATGTATCAAACTGACCTGTGGCGTCCAGTGACCGCCATAGCGTTTGAAAGCGATATTTTCAGTCCGAACCTCGACAACAACCCTCTCACTGCTGGTGAAGCCGGTTGGACGCCTCTGATCGCCACCCCCGACACGCCCGAGTACCTTTCCTCACAGGCCGCGTTTGCCTCTGCCGCGGCCACGGTACTCTCCCAGTTCTTCGGCAACAACGTAAATTTCTCCGCCGCCAGCGACATGTTCGGCGACGGTTCGCTCATCCTAAACCGCAGCTTCACCAGCTTCAGTCAGGCAGCGGACGAGGCAGGCATGAGCGGCATCTACGGGGGCAATCAATTCCTCAGCGCGGTCACCGACGCACAAGCCGTCGGTGCCACCATCGGCAACGACGTCTTCAACAACAACTTCACACCCGTTCCCGAACCGTCCGGCGCGATCCTTGTGGCCATTGCCGGCTTTGCGATTCTCCTTCGCCGTCGGACTTGGTGATCCTGTGCGCAGGGCGACATCGACGGGTGTTGCTATTCCGTCGCGCTCACCGCCTTGGCAAATTCCTCGAGCTTCGAGTAGTCGTGCTTCCATGTGGTGTACATGACGCCGATCACTCCCTGCACTTTTCTTGCCTCGGCCAGCCACAATCCGATCCGCAACGGGTCTCCGTCGTAATAGCCCGCGAGTACCTGCTTGTGCCCTCGCCCGGCGAAGAACGGCAGGCTCTCGTCGGCGTGGCCTGAGATCCAGTTGATGATCACCACCGAAGGCGGCAGCCCATCCCACGAGCCGCGCACGAGGTAGTAGCGCTCGACGGCGTTGTGGGCTGGATCGAACATGTCGCTCCACACATGCACGCGGGCACCGGGCGCGATCTTCTCCAGGATGTCCACGCAAACGCGCGCATTGTCGGCGATGAGTTGTCCGGCGGCGAGGCCACGGTTCGTAGCTGCCGGCGTAGGGCTGGCTTCCCATCCGAGGATCGCTCACCGGCTCGAAGTCGGCACCGTCTTGCAAGAGGCGGCCGTCCTCAGTTTTCATCACGAGCGGGCAGCCGTCTCTGCGCAGTACGTTGACGAGTCCTTCTTCCTGGATCACGGCGTCATCCCACCAGATGGACCCCTTCGCCGCACCCCAGGATCCCATGCAAATGACGACGGCATCGGACTCAAGCGAGTTGAACGTCACCCGGTGCGTCGTCCAATCCTGCGTGGATTTCGCGCGCAGCCTCGTGTAGCTGAGCCGGCTCTCCCCGGGCACCAACGCCTTTGTCTCCGGCTCACCGGTGAAATTCTGCGTCTTGATACGCACGCTCGATGTGTAGTGGCGGTACCTCGACACCCTTACCGGCTGGCTGAATCTTGTATTGCCCTTCGGATTCGTCGCGCGCAGCGTGCCGTTTTCGGAAACCAGCTCGTCATCCACAAACTTCCACTTCTTCCGGTCCTCCATGTCCCCGCCCGGGAGGCTCACGGGCGGATCGGCCACCACATTGGCCTCACCGTTTCTCACCACGAAGAGTGCATTCTTCACCGGCAGCCCTTCGGCCAGATTCGGATTGCGATTCAACAGATCGTTCGAGTAGCCCATGCCAAAGAGCGCCGGTACGAACTCCAGCCCGAGCTTCTCCGCCGTCGCCTTCACATGGGCGCAGTTCCTGAAATAGCGCTCCGGCACGTCATGCAGGCGGCTGAACTTCGAGTCCACCAGCATCACATGCGTGTAGCCTGCCGCGCGACCGCGCGCAAATATCTCATCCGCTTCCTTCACGTTCGCATCCACCAGCAAGTTCGTGCTCAGGTAAATCCACCGCTCAAGCTCCGGCTCCTTTGCAGCTGCGGAACTGGCGTGAGTCAAGGTCAGGGCGACCACGGAGAGCAAACTGTGGAGCTTCATCATGTTTGGTTCCTCAAAAGCAGACGACGCTGAAGTTGCAAGGCGTGAGGGAATGCCTCGTAGACTCAGAGCAAATGCCACCTGAGGCAGTGCTGACAGCGTCGCGTCGTCACGGCACGGGATTGAATACTTGCCAATTC
This sequence comes from Verrucomicrobiaceae bacterium, assembly GCA_019694165.1. Classification (GTDB taxonomy): domain Bacteria; phylum Verrucomicrobiota; class Verrucomicrobiia; order Verrucomicrobiales; family Verrucomicrobiaceae; genus JAIBCL01. The sequence goes on from JAIBCL010000003.1 coordinate 24,201, forward strand.
GCCTCGTCAGTCCCAAAATGGGCACATTCGTTTCCGCCATGAAAAACATCGTCATCGTCCTTTTGGTCTTCGCCTCGCTCGCTGGCCAAACACAACTTCACGCGGGGCCGAAGCCGCGCCCCGGCACAAAGCCCCCTCCTTCGGGTGGAAACGAAGACTATTTTGGAGGTCCAAAGGCATGGTACCAGTCGGGCTATTCACTTGGCAAGAAGGACCGCAAAGCTGGCTTGCCTCCAAATCCCGAGCGACACAAGGAGCACTTCGACAAGATCACGGCCAGCGAATTCAGACGCGGTTACATGGAAGCCTATCAACGGTAACGAGGGGACACCGCCGCGAACATCCTGTACCGGTACCTTGATGCCCGCCCGACCCACGACAGGTCGGTTTTAGCTGCACTCTTGATGGTGTCCCCGTGACGCCGGGTTGATGACCATTGCTCGGCGAACTGCCGGGTTCGGTTGTGCTCTGCCCGCCCAAAACGAAGAGCGGATTCAGTTGCTGCGGAGATCGCATCGCCATGCTTGCGGGGGGCTTGGCCGACGCACGCAGATGCGTTTTTGCCAACCTCTCTTGATTTTATTATTTTAGAAATTTTACACAAAACGGTTGTTCCAACGTTTCGATTGTAATATATTAACCATAATTTCAATATTAAACCAATGCGCCTACCGCTCTCCGCCACCATCCTTCTCGTCCTCGGATGCCATTTCTTTGGGATTCCCCGGTCTGTGTATGCGCAGTCGTTCATGGACAACCAAAACCGCCGGATGTCGGCGGAGTACGAAGCCGAGGCCGCCCGCCTACGAAACGCCGAACCACAGCAGTATGACTTCTCCAAGGCCATGCTGTCAGACGTGCTACGCTTTCTGGCGACAGACGCCGGCATCTCGTTCTTTTCATTGCCGGACGACAGCCCGGTAGCCGGGCGGCTGATCACTTTCTCCATCAAGGCCAGTCCGTTTCAAGTGCTGGAGACCCTTTGCAAAGCAAATGAACTCTCCCTAATACCCGACAATGGCATCTGGTACATCCGACCTGCCGATGACAAGGAACTGATCGGCCGGTCCTACACGATCAGGCATAACGCGCTGGAACTTGTCGAGAAGGTAAACCTCGGCACCGGCAGCACCATGGCGTCAGGGGGTGGAAACGGTGCCCCTCCATCAGGACTCGATCTTCAAGGGGCGAAGGAAACCTTCAAGACGAACCCGAGCGCGATCATCAGGGACATCCGCTCCATCCTCGACCTCCCGCCTGACGACAAGGAAGACTCCGGCTCGAGCGGCGGTGGAGGAGGCGGCGGTTCGCCCTTCGCAGCGGCGGCATCAGGAGGCGGAGGCGATGCAAATGCTGCGGCGGCAGCCTCAAATTCCAACGAACTCAGTGCTAACCACAAACCGAAGATCATCTGGAAATCCGACTCGAATACTTTATATGTCGTGGCCACGCGGCTACAGCACATGTGGGTCGAGGGCTATCTGGAGGCGGCTGACAAGGAGCAGAACATGATCGCCATCGAGGTAAAATTCATCGAGACGAGCAATGACCCGAAGCGCGAAATGGGCATCGACTGGTCCGGCACGCTTGGCGAGACCGGCACCTTCCGCAAAGTAACCAGCTATGCGACAACCCCGGCGACCGTTGATCCGACCACCGGCCTCGTCACCACACCCGCCACAACGCAAATAGAAACTGCCTCGGAAACGAACACCTCCGGTGGATTCCGCACCGATCTGTCGAATCTCAACCAGTTCGAGAACCTGACGAACTCCGCGAAAAACTTCGTCGCCCCGGAACTCGGCATCCTCACGCCCCAGGACGTAAGCATCAAGCTCCGGGCGCTGCTGCGTGATGAAGACACCAAGACGGTCTCCTATCCACGCATGGTGACCATGAACAACCGTGAGGTGGCCATGCGTAGCGTGGTGAACCAGCCTGTGCTCTCCGCCAGTTCTTCATCCAGCAGCGGCGGCGGTGCCACCACGGCCTCCCAAGTGGCCTATCTTCCCATAGGCACGGTGCTCAGCATCCTGCCAAAGAAAATGGCGGAAGACAAGGTGCTGCTGAACATTGCCGTCACACTTTCGAGCATCATCGGGAACGAAACCCTCCAGGGGAACCCCTACCCCGTCGCCAGCTCCCGCGTTTACAGTGCTCCCGTCGAGGTAAACTCGGGCTACACCGTCGCCATCGGCGGTCTGGATGAGGCCCGGGAGCGCGCCGGCGAGACGGGCGTACCCTTCCTGAGCCGCATTCCGGTCCTCGGCTGGGCGTTCAAATACAAGAGCAAAGAGCGCAACCACAAGAACCTCATGCTTTTCATCACTCCCTACCTCATCAACGCCAAGGACGGCGGCCTGCCCGATCAACCGCAGTCCATCATCCCGCAGAAGCCCGGCTCGAAGCTGGCGCGGCCAAAGATCGACGGCGCCACCGGCGCGCTCCTCGGAGGCGTCGGTGCGGTAGGACAGTCCGTCGAGTTTATGCGTGCCGAGTCCGACAAACTGTACAAAGCCGTCGATGAGGGCATCGCATTGCCCGAGGATGGCAAACGCCTTTCGGAACTCAAGACTGCCGTCACCCACCTCAGCGGCCAGGTCGATGCATTCAAGCACACCAACCCTGACCGCATCGTCGAACTGGACAAGGCCGATGCCGACCTCAAGCGCATCAATTCCCGCATCACCGAGGCGCAGCGGAAGATGTTCGCCAAGAAGTTCTTCTAATCCCCGAAACACAGCCCGAGCCCGATCACAGAAGCCTCTGCGGGACACTGCGGGGGCTTCTGTGCATCTTGGTTCGGAGCATCGAAGGGAGCCACGTTGCCACTCCCTCCGTTCTCGTTGAGCGTGCCGCCAGGACCCTGGGATCGCGGACTTGCAATTGTCTCTTGAGCCTGCCAGTCCGGAGTGTTCTACTCCGCGCTGTGCATCGTTTCCTTCGTGTCAGCCTCATCGTCGCTTCGTTGCCTCTGGTCCGTGGATGGTCGGCAGATCCCGTCACACCGACGCGTCGTGCGGACGCTGCCGCAGGCAGCGTCTGGGTTGCAAAGTCCTCCACTGGCGGCCGCCTCTACCTCTGCGGCACCATCCACATCCTCCGCCAGTCCGATTATCCCCTCGCACCCGCTTATGACGCTGCGTACGCTGATTCGCAAAAGCTCGTCTTCGAACTTCCACCCGCCGACAGCAAGGGACCCGAGCTGAACTCCCGCATGCAGCAGCTCGCCGCCCTGCCCGCCGGCACTTCACTGGAGTCCCTCGTCGGCCAGGAACTCACCGATGCCGTCACAAAATGGGCTGGATCGCACGGCCTTTCCGCCGGTGCCATTTCGAAGTTTCAGCCTTGGTATCTCGCCCTGCTCATCGCCGCCTCCGAGTACAGCGCGCTCGGCGCGCAGCCTGACAAAGGAGTGGACAACCACTTCGAAGTCCGGGCCGCCAAGGACAAAAAGCCCGGCGAAGGCCTCGAGACCATCGATTTTCAGATCGGTCTTTTCACCCGGCTCTCCCCCGAGCGGCAGAAGGACCTCCTCAAGCAAACCCTCACCGAGGTGAAGACGCTCCCGGACGAATTCGCCAGACTCATCACCGCATGGAAGGACGGAGACCTCGACGCTCTCCACCAGATGCTCTACCGCGAAGCCGCTCAGTTCCCTGAATTGATGGACCTCTTCCTGCACGACCGGAACAAGGCATGGGCCGAGCGACTCGATGCGAGCCTGAAAAAAGGCGAGCATGTCATGCTCCTCGTCGGTACCGGCCACTTCACCGGACCACAGGGTCTCATCGCCCTCCTCAAAGCCAAAGGCTACAGCGTCGAGCGCTACAAGAATGCGCCGCCTTGATGCGCGCGATTACGCCCCGGCCACACCTGCGTCCATCTTCACTCCCCTTCCCCGGCAGGAGTCGCAGATCATCCAGCGTCAGCGCCATGGCAAAGCATTCCGGCACGCCTCGGCGCTCAACCTGCAGGCCAAGGCTTGCTTGCAACGGTTTTTGATCGCCTGCGCCTCGCGGAAGGCGTTCGCGTGCCACTGCCGGCCGCGTCAGCACGTCCTTCTGCGTTTTGCGGTTGGCAGTTGTCGATGAGCAAAACGCAGGCGTCAGCCTCGGGCTTGCCCACGCGCCACGGTCCCACGCCTCGACCATGAATGCGGGGAAAATCGCGTGCCTTCGTAGCGCCAGTTGCCCCGCACAGACTTCAGGCAAACGTCGAGCGACGGCATTTCTCCTTCGCCTGATCACTCGCACCCAGCCACGCCAGCGTCTGCAAGTACGGCGGAAGTGCCGCTTCCACAGCAGCGAGTTCCTTCCGCCGGGCACATGGCAGCCTTTCATGCCGGTCCCTCGCGCAACGGAGTGGCAATTACGTCTGCCACTGCCATCGCGGAAGCCGCGCCGAACTCACAGCAGCGTACTGTCGTCTGCACGCTCGAGCCGGCCTATCCTCTTCTTGATCGTCTCCATCTGCACGGTCATCTCGTGGAGGGCTTTGATGCTCTCCTTCATCGTCTCCTCATCCTGCAAGTGCGGCAGCGCGGGATGAATCTTCATGAATTGAAGTGCGATGTTTTTGCAGGCTTCGCGGATTTGATTGATGGCTGCGGGGCGTTCCATGGCGGCGCAGGATAACCGAGCGATGGAGTTTGTCAGCCGACATGCTGGCGGGTGGAGAGCGCGCGGTTATGATGCGCTCACAACCCGCGAAACATCCATGAATCCCTCCGCCACCACCCCGCCGTGCTGCCAGCCATACAAGAACCTGCCGCCGCTTGCCGGCATCGCCACATTCGAGGAGGCTGCACGACCGGGCCTCTCCATCGACGAGTGCGTGGACCGCGTGAAGCGCTTTCACTTTGCCTTCAAGCGCCTCATGCAGATCCTGGAGGCGCGCCTCACCGCCGAGCCGGTTTACGAATTGAAAATGGCATTCAGCCTTCACGCCCACTACTGTGCAGAGCACTGCACGGCGATGCGCGAGCGTGTGGCGGAGATGCGCACTCCACCGCTCGGGCTGGAAAAAATCCCCGACCCGCATCTCGACCGCTTCTTCCACGAAATCCAGAACGCGCCGACAACTGAGGAACTGGTCGCCGGCCTCTACGTTTTCGCGTTTCCCGCGCTCGAGCGCAGCCTGCGCCGGCATATCGAGGACACAAATCCACTGGCCGACCACCCGACCATCCGCCTGTGCCGCTTTGCGCTCGTCGAGATCGGCGAGGCCGTGCGCTACGGCGAGGCGGCAGTGCAATGCCTCGTCGATGACACGACCCGTGGGCACATGAAACCGTGGGCGGACCTGCTCGAGGCGCTGCTGCGCTCGGCGGGCGATCTCGATGGCTCGCAGCCGCACGCGCCCTGCGATCTGGCACCGGTGCATGGGGACAAACCCTTCGTCTTTGACAGAATCCCGAGACGCGATGCCCGCTTCCCTGATCCATACAACATGGGGGTGCATGCCGAAGAGTTCCTCTACGACCCGCGGTTCCGCTCGCGGGACAAGACGCTGATGATGTACTACAAGCGGCTGCGGGAGATCGACGTGCCTGAGATGATGGCGTCGATCCTCACCGAGACGCCCGACAAGCCCTGGGGCTACTACCGCGACATGACGCGCCAGCTCTGGGACGAGGCGCGGCACGCGATGATGGGCGAGGCCGGCTTCGTGAAGCTCGGCATCGACTGGCCGCGCCTGGTGATGGTGAACTTCACTTGGGCTCTGGGTCTGAACACGCAGTTGCGGCCCTGGGAGCGCCACGCCGTGCTCTACTTCATCGAGCAGGGTCTGATGACAAAAACCGGCAAGCGCTTCGAGTGGGAGGTGGGCTGCGAGTCCGGCGATCCCCTCGCGCGCACGTTCCAGGATTTTGACTGGGCCGACGAGGTGCTGCACGCCAGCATCGGCAGGGAGTGGTACGTCAGCGCCTTCGGCGATCAGAAGGAAGCCATCGACTACGGCAGCCGCTGCTGGAGCAAAGTGCTGCAAAACTGGAATGACTGGCGCGAGGCGGGCAAAACGGAGCACCGCAACTGGTGGCCCGACCTTTACCGGGAGTTCTGTGCGCGCCACCACCTCACCCCCGATCCGCAGGCCCTCGAATTTCACACCACCTACGAGACCTCTCGGGCCGATCTGGAGCGGATGCCCGCGAGCGCATAATACCGCCGCGGACGGCGACCGTGCGTCGCTCGGTCTTACCCCCACCGACCGACGTGGCGCCGGCATTGTCAGATGTTCGATCGGTGTCCTTCGTGAATGCTGGAAAGAACCCATCTGCCGTCCCCGTCCACTTTACCCACACACACATCGCTTTCCCCGCTGTCATCCAATGTCCGATTCCGCCGCCGCCGCCGCTCTTGTTGATGGTTACAACCGACTCAAAACCGCTCTCGCCAAACGCATTGTCGGCCAGGAGGCCGTGATCGAGCAGGTCTTTATCGCGCTCGCAGCTGGTGGTCACAGTTTGCTCGAAGGCGTGCCGGGCCTTGCGAAGACGCTGCTCGTGAAGTCGCTGGCCGATGCGATGCATCTGAGCTTTCGCCGCGTGCAGTTCACGCCAGACCTCATGCCTGCCGACATCACCGGCACGGAGATCATTCAGGAAGATGCCGACACCGGCCGCCGGAAGCTCGTCTTCCAGCAGGGGCCGATCTTCGCGCAGATCATCCTCGCCGACGAAATCAACCGCACACCGCCGAAGACTCAGGCCGCGCTGCTCGAAGCGATGCAGGAAAAGCATGTGACCGTAGGCCAGGACACTTATGAACTGCCGAAGCCATTCTTCGTGCTCGCCACGCAAAATCCGATCGAGCAGGAAGGCACCTACCCGTTGCCCGAGGCGCAGAAAGACCGCTTCCTCTTCCTCATCAAGATCGACTACCCCACTCGCGATGCTGAGCGCGAAATCGTGAATCGCACCACCGGCAGCGAATCGAGCACCATCGAGCCTGTCCTCACCGCTGAGGAACTCCAGGCCGCCCACACGCTCTCGCGCCGAGTGCCGGTGCCGGATCACGTCACCGATTTCGTCCTCGATCTCGTCCGCGCCACGCGACCGAACGAACCCGGCGCCTCAGACTATGTGAAGCAAATGATCGGCTGGGGCGCAGGTCCGCGCGCGAGCCAGCAAATGGTCCTCGCCGCCAAAGTCCGCGCGCTTCTCCAAGGCCGCACACACGTCACCACCGACGACATCGAAGCCCTCGCGCTTCCCGTTTTGCGCCACCGCATCGTGCCAACTTTCCACGCTGAAGCTGAAGGTCTGACTCCGGACATGATCATCGTGGAGTTGTTGAAGCAGACGAAGAAAGGCGCTGCGCGCGTTCTTTAGTGCGGATATTTTGTCCACTCATTCCCGCACACCATGAGCACAATCACGATCACTCCGGCGGAATTGAAAAACCTCATCCAATCAGCCGTGGACGAGGCATTCGAGCGTCACGCCGCTGCGGTTCGTGAGGAGATGGAGTACGAGGAGGTCGTTGACCACAACCTGGGACGATTGGTGGACGAATGCCTGCGCGCGAATGAACCCACCACATCCGGCGAGGAGTTTCTCACTCGTCTAAAGGCCAGCCTGTGAAATTCGCCACGACCAGGTCATTCGACAAAGATGTCGATGCCATTCGCGACAAGAAGCTGCTCACTCGACTCGCAGCAGTGCTCCAGCAGATTGCCGCAGCCAGCTCGCTGACCGATCTGCCTTCCGTCGTCGCTTTGTCTGGCTTCACCGGAATCTATCGCATCCGCGTTGGCGACTACCGCCTCGGCTGCTACCTCACAGGCAACACGCTCTTCCTTGCTCGTTTCCTCCATCGCAAAGAGATCTACCGCAAATTCCCCTGATCACTGGTCCTTCGCATGGCATCAATCACCGACATCCTCCACCCGGAAGACATCACGAGTCTTCAGCACCTGCAGCTCTTTGCTCGCACGGTGGTGGAGGGTTTCACGACGGGGCTGCACGCCTCACCACACAAGGGGTTCAGCGTCGAGTTCCGCCAGCATCGGCCGTATGTGCAGGGCGATGAGATCAAGCGGCTCGACTGGAAGATCTTCGGCCGCTCGGATCGCTTCTACATCCGCGAATACGATGAGGAGACAAATCTCCGCGCCACCATCGTGCTCGATGCCAGCGGCTCGATGGACTACCGCGGCACGAAGGGCATTCACAAGTTCGACTACGCGCGCAAACTCTCCGCCGCCATCGCCTACCTGCTCATGTCGCAGCAGGACGCGGTCGGGCTGGTGACGTTCGACTCGAAGCTCCGCGAGTTCATCCCAAACCGCACGCGCATCACGCATCTGCATCATTTGCTCGATGCCATGGTGAAGACGCATCCGGGAAAAGAAACCGGCCTCGCGAACGTGATCGAGTCCCTCGCCATGCGTCTGAAGCGTCGTGGACTCGTGATTCTCATCTCCGATCTCTTCGACGATGCGACTGCGCTGCTCCGCGCCATCGGCGTGCTGCGGAGGAAAGGGCACGAGATTCTCGTCTTCCAGCTCTGGGATCGCGATGAGATCGAATTCCCCTTCGGCAACTGGTCGCGCTTCGAGAATCTCGAAAACGACGAGGATTTCCTTCTCCTCGACCCCGCCGTCGTCCGCCAGCGCTACATGGCCGTGCTCGAAGACTGGCGGAAGCAAATGAACGAAGGCCTGCGCAAACACGAAGTCGATGTGGTGCCGATGATCACCGACGAACCGCACACGGAGGCGCTGAGGAAGTATCTGGCGCTGAGAATGAGAAGATGATGCGCTTCCTCATAGGCTTTGGTGTGTTGTTCATGCAGGTGGCTGCATCGCTGACTTGCTTCATTGTGCTCTATGTTGTGGGCGCGCTCGTTTTGATGATCTTCCTTGATCAAGGCTGTCCGTCTTGTCCGACATGGCACGAGGTCTATGCACACATGGTCGCGGTTACCGCTGCTCTCTACTTCAGTTTCCGCATGGGTTTTCGATTCGCACACCCTGCCCGTCCTACGACATGGCATGATGCTCGGTTCTTGGCAAAGGTTGCGACGTCGCTGATCGGCCTTTGGCTGATGGTCTTTGCCGGTGCGTTTGATCTCGCGGTGTATTTCGCAAAAGCGATCCGCGCACCTCTCCGTTGCCCCGACGAATACGTGCCCGAACTTGAGGGCTTGGCTTGGATTAAGCCATCGATTTCATTGCCGCTGAGTCTCGTGTTGATTGGGTTTCTTGGCCGTTGGTGTGTCGGAAGTGCCCACTTTAGAATCCGATGACCTTCCTGAACGCCATCCTCCTCGCGGGCGCTGCGGCGTTTCTTATTCCGCTGATCATCCACCTGCTGAACAAGCGGCGGGTGCAGCGGGTGCGTTGGGGGGCGATGCATCTGTTGCACGAGGTGTTGCGACAGAAGAAGCGGCGGCTGCAGATCGAGCAATGGCTGCTGCTCATGACGCGAATCGCGATTCCGATCGTGCTCGCGCTTTGTCTCGCGAGGCCTGTGTTGTCGGCGCTGCGACAGATTCCGGGCTTCGGCAAAACGTCGGCGGCGATTTTGCTCGATGACTCATTCTCCATGCGCGCGCCGAATCCCGCTGGCACGGCTGCCAGCCAGTCGCGACAGGACATCCAGCGCGTGCTCGACAATCTGCCGCGCGGCTCCGATGCGCAGGTGATTCTCGCGGGCGGCACGCCGCGGAAGCTCATGGATCAGGCCACGAGCGCGCTCGATCTGATCCCGAAGCAACTTGTCGATCTGCCATCGCAATCCGGCCCCGTGAACGCGAACGAGCTGTTCCAGACAGCGGGCGCGGCTTTGCAAAAGGCCTCCAATGCCGCGCGCGAGATCGTCGTGGTCAGCGACTTCCAGGAGTCCGACTGGAAGGTCATCGCCGATGGCGCGTCGCTGCCGGCGCTCGAGTCGATGATGAAGCAGGAGCCAAAGCCGCAGGTCACGTTTTATCGCGTGCCGACGGAGTTGAGCGAGAACCTCAGCATCGCATCGGCGGAGTTGTCCGCGCTTGTCGCGGCGGAGACACAGCCGGTCGGCCTGCGCGTGCGCGTGAAGAATCACGGCAAGCGACCGTGGCAGGATGTGGCTGTGCATCTCGAAGCCGACGGCGCGCGACTGCGCACCGCACGTGTCTCGGTGCCGCCGGAGGGCGAGGCATCGCTTTCCTTCACGCACGCTTTTGAAAAAGTCGGCGATCACACGCTGGCCGTGCGGCTCGAAGGCGATTCGTTCCCGGAGGACAACGCCTTCTACTCCGTCATCCAGGTGCGCAATCAGCTCAACACGCTGCTCATCGATGGCGATCCCGGCAACGAGCCGCTCGCTGGCTCTGCCGACTTCCTCGAAATCGCGCTCGCGCCGCATCAGTTGGCTGCCGCATCGCTGAAGGATCTCGTGCGCACGCAGAAGATCGATTTCAAACGCCTGCGCGCCGACGACTTGCGCGGTCAGGAGGTCGTCGTGCTCGCGAATGTCGATCGCTTCAACCGGCTGCCGGATCTCGATCGCTTCGTCAAAGATGGCGGCGGACTTCTCGTGTTCGCCGGGCCGAAGTGCGACATCGACTGGTATAACCGCGAGTTCTTCAAAAACGGCAACGGCCTCTTCCCCTGTGCCGTGAAAGGCTACGGCCGCACTGAGAGCAGCGAGAATGCCGCGCGCGTGCTGCTCCAGCGACTCTCTCATCCATCCGTCGCCTACTTCAACGATCCGCGCAGTGGTCGGCTGCAGGACGCCGAGTTTCATCACTGGTTCCAGCTCGCGCCAGCGGACGATCAGACGCGCACACTGCTCTCGCTCGATCGCGGTGCGCCGCTCATCGTGGAAAAGAAGATCGGCCGTGGTCGCGTGATCGCCGTCGCCACCACGGCCAATCCCGAGTGGTCGAACCTGCCGCTGCAGCCCTTCTTTGTGCCGCTCGCGCAGCGACTCGTGACCTATCTCGCCACGCAGAGCACCACGCCCGCGTGGCAGTTCGTCGGCGCGCCGCTTCAGGTGAATCTGAAAAAGGAACAGGCCAATGTCGATTTCACACTCGCCGATCCGCTCGGCAAAACCGAGGACATCAAGTCGCGCAAGGAAGGCGAAGCCGCGCTGGTCGAGACAAAGCCGATCAACTCGCCCGGCGTCTACGAATTAAAGCAAAAGAACGCCGATGCAGCTCCCTCGCGCCTCTTCGCCTTCAACGTGAATCCCGCTGAGTCACAACTCCGCACGCTTCCATCCGAAGAAGTTCGCAAGATGGCCACACGCCTCGGCGCAGGCTTCGCCGAGTCATTCGACAGCTATGAAAAACTCGACCGCGAACGCCGCCACGGAGCCGAGTTCTGGCAGCCGTTCCTGCTCGCGCTGCTGGTGTTGTTGTTCTTTGAGGTGCTGTTGCAGCAGAGGATTGCGGGGAGGAGATGACAGGGCGTTATGCGTGATGGGCGAACAGTCATGAAAGTAGTCCAGTCACTCCGTGACTGGAGTCGCTTCGACGAGGCGGCGCGTGAATTTGGCAATCAGTGGCCGAACGGAATCCTTCCCCCTCACCCCAGCCCTCTCCCCGTGGGAGAGGGAGTTGTCGGCGCTGCCGCGCCAATGGTAGTCCGGGCTATCCGTGATCGGTGTGATCGGTTCAAATTGCATTCGCCCATTTACTTTCATGTGGCACGCCAATCTCCATCGTCCCGCTCCAGTCACGGAGTGCCTGGACTACTTTCGCCAGCGGCGCGGAGCGCCATCGTCTCCCTCTCCCATTGGGAGAGGGCTGGGGTGAGGGGGACTTCATGTGCGACTTACCGTTCGCTCGACCTCACTTCTCTCCTGTCAATCCTGCCAATCCTGTAATCCTGTCCTGCCTCGACGCTCCCCCATGAACCCCACCACCGAAACAACCCTTCGATTCACTGGCGACTGGCCGGTGTGGCCGGTTGTTGGCGTGGCGTTGGTTTTGTCGCTGCTGATGTTCGTGCTGTATCGGCGCGAGGTGAAGTTTCACGAGAGCCGGTTGTCACTGCTGCCGGCGATTCTTCGTTCGCTCGCTGTCTTCATTCTCGTGCTCGCGCTAGCCGGACCGGTGATGCGGCATGTCACGACCTATCGCCAGCTCGGTCGCGTGATCATTGCCGCCGATGCGTCGTCGAGCATGAAGCTCACGGACGATCCCTCGAAGGCGAAAGCCGGAGCGAGCACCGCCAATGCCACCGCTGCTGCATCAGGCGCCTCGCGCTGGCAGCGGTTGGAGAATCTTCTTTTCAGTGGCAACACACCGCTGCTCGGCAAGCTCGCCGAGACGCAGGATGTGGAATTGACCGTCCTGCGCGGCATGAATGCGCAGCGCGTGTGGTGGCGTCGACAGCAGGGCAGGGACACCTCGGGCGACATGCCGCGCAGCTTTGAGTTGCAACCGGATGCCGCGGTGACGAATCTCGATCAATCGCTGCGCGATGCCCTCGGCCCCACCGCACCCGGCACCGCGCTCATCGTGCTCACCGACGGCCAGCACAATTCAGGCGGCTCGCCGGAGGAATTCGCCACGGCGATGCGCTCGGCTGGCACGCCCGTCTTCACCGTTGGCTTCGGCTCGGAAATTCCTCCCGCCGATCTGTCGCTCGTGGATGTGCTCGCGCCAGAGTCGGTGTTCAGCGAGGAGCAGTTCCAAGGCAGTCTCACGCTCAGTGATTCGATGCCGCCCGGCATTCCGGCGACCGTCCGCGTGCAGAGCCAGGGCAAGACCATGTGGGAGCAGAAGTTCACCACGAGCGGCAAGGGCGAGCGCCGCTTCGATTTCTTCTTCCCCGTGCGCGAGCTCCCCGCGCCACCGCCGACGGAGCAGGACAAAACGCTGCGTCTTCTCACGGTGCAAATCGCCGCGTCAGGCGAGCAGGCATCCATCGAAAAGACGCGCGCCAACAACGGCCGCGAACTCGCCGTGCATCTGCTCACGAAGAAGCGAAAGCTGCTCATCATCGACGGCCGTCCGCGCTGGGAGACGCGCTACATTCACAATCACTTCGATCGCGACGAGCGCTGGTCGGTGAAACTGCTCTTCGACGATTTCTCCGACGACGCCGCGAAAGGCGAGGTGCAGCAGGCCTTTCCGAAGACGCGCGACGAGTTGCTGACCTACGACCTCATCCTGCTCGGCGACTTGTCGCCCTCGCGATTCAAGCCCGAGCAGATCGACTGGCTCGTCGAGTTCGTCGAGAAACGCGGCGGCGGATTGATCTTCATCGACGGCAGCCGCGGTCATGTGAACGAATGGGCGAAGATCAAATCGAGCGCGCTCCTGCCCGTCGAAGCCGTAGCGAAAGCCGCCAATCCAAATCTCGTCACCTGGACATGGAATCTCGAAACCGACGGCGGCCGACTCGACGCGCTGCGCCTCAGCGAATCGCCCTCCGCGAACGCGACTCTCTGGCCCACGCTGCCAGCCGCGCATTGGGCCGCGAGCGTGAAGCCGCTCCCTGGTGCCATCACACTTGCGACGCTGCGGAACGAAGCCAGAGAGACGACGCCCGCGATGGTCTTCCGTCCCGTCGGCGCGGGCGCGGTGGTTTATCTCGCATCCGATGAATTGTGGCGCTGGCGTTATCAAGTCGCCGATTTGTATCATCAGCGTCTGTGGATGCAGCTCGCCTCATGGGTCGCCGCGCCGCCGTTCCAGGCTGAAGACAAAAAATTCTCGCTCGGCACCGATCATCTCCGCTACGCGAGCGGCGAACAGGCCGAGATCCGCGTGCGCATGAGAAACGAGCGCGGCGAGATGATCCTCGATGGCCAGCCGCGCGCGACCTTGCTCCATCAGGGCACCGAAGTCGCCACGCTCACACTCGAGCCCGATCCATCGCATGCCGGTGTGTATCGCGCGCTCACGCCACCGCTGAAGCCTGGCGGCTACGAGATCGCCGTCTCCGAGAATCCCCTCGCGCCGCCGACCAATCTCCGCCTCACCCTCCGCGTCGATGACACCGGCAACCAGGAACTCGCCAGCCTCACGATGAATCGCGCGCTGCTCGAAACGATGGCCAACAACTCCGGCGGCCGCTTCCTCCGCGAAGAACAAGCCGCTTCCGAACTGCCCAATCTCCTCCAGTCGCTCGATCGCGTGCAGACCGTGACGAAGGAAACCATCCTGTGGTCGAGCTGGTGGTGGTTCGGCGCGGTGATCGTGCTGCTCACCATTGAGTGGCTGTTGCGGAAGAGGTTGCGGCTGGTTTGATGCGAAGTCGTAGGACGGGTTTGTCCGGCGGACAGAAGCTTCGCAACCATCTCGATCCCCCACGCCGGACAATCCGTCCTTGCGGCGCGCGATCACGGCTCCGCTTGGGTTGCTGGAGGACGTCCGACAGCGGGCGGGCTGTTCCGCGGGTGTGCCGGGCTGATTGCGACGCATTTTGGCGCGGAACAAACCCGCCATACGATCTGCGGCGGCCGCAAATTCCGTGCAAGCTGGCGGTGGGTCCGTCGTTAAACGCACCCAACTCCTCAACCCCCAGCAAAACCCATGTCCTCCGCCCTCCATTCCCCGGCATCCGCCTTGCGAAGTGATGCCACGCGCCGTGAGTTCATCTCCGGTGCCGCCAAGACATTTCTCGGCGTAACCTCCGCCACTCAGCTTGGCGGGAAAGCATTCGCAGTGCCTGGAGAGAACACCAGTCCGCTCAAGCAGGTGCCCACCGCGCGCAATGTCATCTATTTGTACATGACCGGCGGCATGAGCCACCTGGACACCTTTGATCCGAAGCCGGACAATGCCGATGTGATGGGGCTGACGAAGACCATCAACACCAAGGTCGCAGGCATCCGCCTCAGCGAAAACATCCCGCTCATCGCACGGCAGGCGGACAAGCTGGCCATCATACGCGGCATGGTGTCGAACCAGGGAGCGCACGAGCAGGGGAACTACTTCATGCACACGAGCTACACGCTGCGCAGCTCCATCCGGCATCCGGCGATGGGCGCGTGGATGCAGAAGTTCCAGGACCGCGGAAATCCCTCGCTGCCGGGCAGCGTGATGATCGGAAATGACAGCCGCCATCCGGGCGCGGGCTTCTTCGAGTCACGCTATTCGCCGCTGATGATCAATGACCCCGAGAGCGGCATCTCGAACGTGCGTGTGAACCAGTGGTTCACCCAGGAGCGCTTTGAGTCTCGTCTCGACGTGGCGAAGCAGCTCGACCGGAGCTTTGCCTCGAAGTACGACCTCAAGAACGTGCGCGCCTACAGCGACATGTATGACGATGCCGTGAAGATGATGAAGAGCGATGAACTCAAGGCATTCGATCTCGACGACGAACCCGGTGCGCTGCGGGAGAAGTATGGCCGCGACCGCTTCGGCCAGGGCTGCCTGCTCGCGCGCAGGCTCGTGGAGCATGGCGTGCGCTTTGTGGAGGTCACCTTCGGGAGCTGGGACACGCACAATGCGAACTTCACGCGCGTGCCCGACCTCTGCGAGGAACTCGACGCCGGCATGAGCACGTTGCTCTCGGATCTGGAATCGCGCGGCCTGCTCAATGAAACCCTCGTCGTGCTCACCACCGAGTTCGGCCGCACGCCGGACATCAACGCGAACGACGGCCGCGACCATCATCCCGCGGGCTTCACCTGCGTGCTCGCCGGGGGCGGCATCCGCGGCGGACAGGTGCATGGGGCGACCGACGCGCGCGGTGACAAGGTGGCGGACGGCCAGGTGACCATCCCCGAATTCAACGCGACCATCGCCTACGCGATCGGCCTTCCTCTCGACCAGGTGCTCTACAGTCCGAGCAAGCGTCCGTTCACCGTGGCGGACAAAGGCAAGCCCGTCGTATCGCTGTTCGGTTGAGGGCCTGGATATCCGGACACGGAAAGGAGCCGGGCAGCTTGAGGGGCGGCTTCCACTGCGGTGATGCCGTTGTCGGGCTGCCCCGGACCGAAGTGAGCCTCGCCCGCGCAGTCGCAACCCGAGGCGCATGGACATTCGTGTCCGTGCTCGCTGATCGCTCGGCGCGCCCGCCTGCCGGCATTTTTTCGCTTGCCACGCATCTCATCTCCCGACATTCCCGCGCCATGAAATTCTTCCGTACCCCATGCACCCTCGCCGCCGCGCTGCTCTCTGTGATCGTGTCTTGCGACCGGCAGCCGAAACCGGTGGCGCCCGCCGCATCGAAGCCGGCGGCCGGACCATCGACGGCACCGGTCGCCGTGCCGCCGTCGCCTCCGATGCTGCTCGCCGCTCCGCCGCCCGAGAAGGCGCGCTGGACCAACGAGTCTGTGCAGGCCGAGATCAAGCGGCACAATCCAGCCTACCAGGGTGACGGCCAGGCGGAGCTCGACGACGGGGAGGTCGTCGTCGTCAGCTTGCGGGGTGCGAAGATCGACAACCTCGCCTTTCTGGAAAAGATGCGAGGCGTGCAGGCCATCGACATTGGCGATACGGGCGTGACGAACCTGCAACCGCTCAAGGGGCTGAAGCTCGTGGAATTCTACATGGAGAACACGAAGGTGGCGGACATCTCCGCGCTGCGTGGAATGCCGCTGCAGAAGGTATACTTGAGCGCCGCGCCCGTGCGCGATCTCGGACCGCTCGAAGGCGCGCCGCTCACGGAACTGAATGCCGTGGGCATCCTCGCCACCGATCTCACGCCGCTGGCGAAGTGTCCCATTCAGATGCTCTGGCTGACCGGCACGCCCGTCGAAAACATCTCCGCGCTCAAGTCAATGCCGCTCGTGAGCGTGACATTGCACCGCACGAAAGTGAAGGATCTCTCGCCGCTCTCCGGCACACAATTGCAGCGCCTTCACATCGCCGAGACGCCGGTGGAGGATCTGTCGCCGCTCAAGGGCCTGCCGCTCACGCGGCTCGTCTTCACGCCCGCAAACATCCGGCAGGGCATCGACGTGGCACGCTTCCTTCCCGTGCAGGAGATAGGCACGCGCTTCGACGACGAAGCCAAAGACCTCATGCCCCCCGCGGCGTTTTGGGAGGCTTTTGATGCAGCGAAGGCCGGGGCCAAGAAATAGGCGGTCCGGCTTGTTCCGCGCCTTTTGAAGTCGAGGCCATCTTGGTCAACCGCAGCACCGTCCTGCCATCACCGCAAGTTCCCCGGCTCTGGTCGCCGGGGTCCGCACACTCGCACCCGCCTGCGGCGCAGCGAAATCCCCTGCACTGCTGCGGGATTTCGGAGCGGTTGGTGTTAGACTCTGTTCGTGAGACCCGGATTTCCAGTCCCATGGATTTGTGTCTGCGGCGCCGCGTTCGCCGCCCTCATCGCCACGCTCCCGGTGGCGGTGCCGTCGCAGGCGGCGGTGGTCGAGTACGAGCTGCACATTGCCGACACGATGCTGATGCCCGCCGGCACGATGCGCATGGCGATGACGATCAACGGCAGCATTCCGGGGCCGACGCTGCGATTTCGCGAGGGCGACACGGCGCGCATCCGCGTCTTCAATGACATGCATCACCACTCGACCTCCACGCACTGGCACGGACTGCTGGTGCCGGTGAGCGAGGACGGCGTGCCAGATGTCACCACGCCTCCGATTGAGCCGCACTCGTCGCGGCTCTTCGAGTTTCCGATCCGGCAGGCGGGCACCTACTGGTACCACTCGCACACACACCTGCAGGAACAGAGCGGCGTGTACGGCCCCATCGTCATCACGCCGCGCGGGGGCGAGACGGTGGAGGCTGACCGCGATCACGTCGTGATGCTCTCGGACTGGACGGATGAAAACCCCCACGAGGTGCTGCGCACACTCCTGCGTGGCAGCGACTGGTATTCGATACAGAAAGGCACCATGCAGTCCGTCACCGGGGCGATGCACGAGGGAGCGCTCAAGGATTTCTTCGGCCGGGAGTGGCAGCGCATGAGGCCGATGGACATTTCCGACATCGCGTACGATGCGTTTTTGATCAACGGCAGCCGGGAGTCACGCATCCCGGGCCGGCCAGGCGAGCGGATCCGCCTGCGGCTCATCAACGGCGGTGCGGGCACCTATTTTTTTGTCACGTCCGCCACGGGGCCGATGACCATCGTCGCCGCGGATGGGCAGCCTGTGGAGCCGCTGAAAGTGGAGCGCCTGCTGATTGCGATCGCGGAGACGTATGACGTGATCGTGACGATCCCATCGTCCGGCGAGTGGGAGCTGCGCGCGACGGCCCAGGACGGGTCCGGCCACGCATCCCTGCTCATTGGCGCAGGCGTGCATCACACCGCGAGCGATCCGCCAAAAGCCGATCTCTACCGCATGGACCACATGCTCGACGGCGCGCTGGATGAAGGTGAAGGTCCGCACAAGGACAGACCGACCCCGCCTTATCCGCTGTTGCGCTCGACGAGGCGCACCGCTCTGCCGGCGCACCTGCCCGTCCGCACCTTGCCGCTGCGGCTGACCGGCGACATGGAGCGCTACACATGGTCGATCAATGGCAGGACCATCGCGCAGGACGGCATCATCACCGTGCATCGCGGCGAGGTGCTGCGACTCGAGCTGACCAACGACACGATGATGCACCACCCGATCCATCTGCACGGCCATTTCTTCCGTGTGCTGAACGGGCAGGGTGCGCGCTCGCCGCTGAAGCACACCGTCGATCTTCCGCCGATGGGCCGGCGCACCATCGAGTTCGAGGCTGACGAATCGGGAGACTGGATGATGCACTGCCATGTGCTCTATCACATGATGGCGGGCATGGCGCGCGTGTTCAGCTACGACGACCAGGGCGCGGATCACCTCGTGAAGCTCGGAGAGCACGCGATGGAAATGTGGACCACCTTCGGCACAGCCGCCGTGGAATCGCATATGAGCGAGGGATCTCTCGTGGTGCGGCATCCGCGCCAAGAATTCAGCGCCTCGTGGGAGACGGGCTGGGACCATGTGGACGCGTTCGAGTACGAGACAGATTTGGTCTATGACCGCTATTTCGGCCCGAACTTCAATGCCTTCGCAGGCGCGCGGCTCACGAACATCGCGGACACCGCGGACCGCGCCGTCGCCGGCATCAGCTGCCGCCTGCCGCTCATGGCGTGGGCCACCGCGCAGATCGACAGCGAGGGTGACGCGCGCTTCACGCTCGCGAAGCACCTCCAACTCACCCCGCGCCTCGACATCTTTGCCCGCGTCCAATACGACACGCGCACGCAGTGGGAGTGGACCGCCGGCCTGGAGCGTGTGCTTGCAAAGCCGCTTTCGATCATCGCCCAGTACCATTCCGACTACGGCGTGGGCGCGGGCTTCACAATTCGTTTTTGATTCGCGGCCCGGCTCAATGACACATTCTCATCACACACATCACACGACCATGAAACACAAACTCGCCATCATCCTCTTCACCGCAGTGCTGACCAGCGGCGTCACATCCTGCGCGTCCTCGTCACCCGGCGCGAAAAAGTATCCGCTGACCACCTGCATCGTCACCGGCAACGACCTCGGCTCGATGGGCACGCCAGTGACCACGGTGCATCAGGGCCGTGAGATCAAATTCTGCTGCAAATCGTGCGTCGCCAAGTTTGACGCGAACCCCGGGAAGTACCTCGCGAAGCTGCCATAGGCACCGGGGCCATGGGGCAGGGACATGTATTGTCCCGTCGTATCTGCCTGACGCCCGAAGCGCGACGATTGCCTGACGAGACGGCAGCGTCCCAGCTTATCGTCGTCAGGCAGCAGCCGCCATCAACTGCTCAAACAGTTCGTCCACCTGCCGCTCCACTTCCGGCGTCATGTGCCAGCCGACGGGGCCGCGCACGATCTTGTTTTTGAAGACGCCCTGTTTCACGAGCAGATGCTTCTCCACGGCTAGATACGCATCGAGCTTCGTCTGAATGCCGATGAGCGCGGCGAGCGGCTCGTGTATGCGACGTGCGTCCGCCGTGCGGCCGGCCTGCAGTGCGCGCCACAGGGGAACCAGCGCGCGGATGAGATCGGCGCCGGGCATGGTGCCGGCGATACCGTGTTGGAAGGAATCCGCCAGCGCCACACCACCACTGCCCTCATAGACGACCGCCTGGTTTCTCGTGGCGGCGCGCAATTCGGCAAGCCGCTCCACGAGCGGCGGCGCCTCGGGTTTGTAAAGACACCGGTCCGCGCCGAACTCATCGAGCAGCCGCGCCTGCATCGCGATGCTCATCGGCCGGCCGACATAGCTGCTGGCGTCCTGCACCACGACAGGGATGGAAATCGAGCGCAGCAGCCGGCGGTAGTAGCCAAGCAGCTCGTCTTCATCGAGCGCGACGGCAATCGGCGGAATGGCCATCACCGCCGTCGCGCCAACACTCTCGGCATGTCGCGCGAGCTGCTCCGTCACCGCGCCCGACTCCGCGCCCACACTGATCACGCTTGTGCCCCGGCCCTGCGCGAGGCGGCAGATGAAGGTCGCCACTTCCTTCCGCTCCTCCGTCGAGAGCCGCAGCGTTTCAGACACCATCGCCATCACGATCCCGTCCGAGCCTTGCTGGAAGAGCCAGGCGATCTCGTGTTCGAGCGTGGCAAGGTCGATGGTTTCGTCCTCATGAAATGGCGTCTGAAAGACGGGCAGCACGCCGTGAACTACGTGAAAAGGTATTTGCATTGTTGAACCGGTTGAAGCGGGCAATCAGCAAGGCGCTGTCAAGGGCGCTTTGTCTTCGACCGCAGTTCTTCGAGCCACTTCTTGTCGTCGTCACCAGAAATGGAATTTCCTTTGGCCAGGAAGCCCTCAAGAATGTCATGTGCACGCTGCCACCAGGTCGTGGCATCGTCTTTCTCCGATTGCCCGGCGATCTCCGCCAGATGCGATGCGAGAATGACTTCGGATTGGACGATTGAAGCGTCGTTGGGATAAGCGAGCTGCATCTTGGCGGCTATTCCAAAGGCTTGCAAAAAGTGCTCCCCGGCTGCATCAAGCCTGCCGTGCTTGCGCGCGATGTTCCCGAGGCGCTCATGGGAGAAGGCAAGATCTGACGCGCACTCATAGGACTTGGGATAGGTTTCGCAAAGTTTTGCCGCCAGTTCAAGTTCGCGCTCAAAAAGCTTGAGGGCGGCTTCCACATCACCGGGTTCATCGCGCCCGGCGAGGAATCCGCCCAGTTTCGTCAGGCTGGCCTGGACCTCTCTCACGGCCGGCCAGCGGTGCGGGCTGGCTTGCAGGTTTTTTTCGCGCATCTCCAGGCTGCGGGAATAGAACTTGAACGCGGTGTCGGAATCACCCGGCTGAGCGCGCTGGCAGAGAAAATCGCCAAACTGCCAGAGGCATGAATGCACGGCTTGCGCGGCATGATCGGAGCCAGGATTGGCACGGAGGAGTTTGTCGCGCATCTCCAGGCTGCGGGTGAAGAATCGAAAAGCCGTCTCGGTGTCGCCAGGTTGGGCGCGCAGGACCAGGAAGCCGGCAAGGTTGAGCAGGCTCTCATGCACATCCTCGTTGAGTTGCACGGACAAGGGATCGGCGCGCAGGAGGTTTTCGCGCATTTCCAGGCTGCGCATGAAGTAACCGAATGCCTTGTCGGCATCTCCGGGCATCCCGCGCCGGTCGAAAAATGAGCCGAGAAACCACAAGGCGACATGCACATCCTGTGCCGCTTGGACGGAGCCGGGGTTGTCGTGCAGAAGTTTCTCCCGCATGTCTAGGGAGCGGGTGAAATAGTTGAGGGCGGTGTCCGCATCATCGGGCTTGCCGCTTTGCGACAGCAGCACGGCCAGATTCCCGATGCTCACCGTCACATCACGGGCCGCCTGGGCCGAGTCGGGATTGTCCTGCAGTATCTTCTCCTCGATCTGCCTGCTCCGGTCGTAGCTCTCAAAGGCGTCCTGTGCCGAGGTGTGCGCCATCTGGAAGCCACCGAGCTTGTTCAGGCTCACCGCCACGTCTCGACTGGCCTCCGCGGAGTCGGGATTGGCGGCGCTCAATCTCTCGGCCGTCGAGACGCTGAACATGAAGTGGTGCAGTGCTTCATCGACATCGCCGGGACGGCCACGTCGCCCGAGGAACTCGCCTCTTTTGTTCAACACCACGGACACATCACGGGCGGCCTCACGGGATTTTGGGTTGGCCATGAGCAGGCTCTTCGCGATGTCAAAACCGCGCGAATAGTACTCGAGGGCCTTGTCGGAGTCGCCGGCCTGATCGCGCGCCGAGAGGATGTCACCGAGGTTGTTGAGGCTGACCGTCACATCACGCCGGGCTGTCGGGTCGTCAGGCGTGTCGAGCAGGAGCGCATCGGCCAGTTCCAGACTGCGCGTGCAATGCTTGAGCGCGAGATCAAGGTCGCTCGGCGAGCCCCGCCGCGCGAGAAATCCGCCGACATTGTTCAGACACACGGAGACGTCGCGCCGGGCTTCGGGAGAGCCTTCTTTCTTGAGCAGGCCTTCGCGGAGTTCCAGGCTGCGGTTCAAGTGTTTCAGCGCCATGTCCGCGTCTCCCGGCTGCCCGCGCGCGGCGAGAAAGTCCGCGAAACTGATGAGCGTCACCGAAACATCACGCGCAGCCACGCTGGAGGATGCATCTGCTTTGAGGACTTCTTCCTGAAGCTTCAGACTCCGGGTGTAATGCTCGAAGGCCAGCTTCAGATCACCTGGTCCGGCGCGGGTTGCCAGATGCTCGGCGAGCAGGCCCAGACTCGAAGAGAGCAGACGCGGCACCCCGGGCATGTCGGAAGCTTCCGACGAAATTTTTTCCGCCAGCAGCAGACAGTCCTCTGCGTCCTTGAGGGCGGCGCTGAACACACCGTGCCTTGCTGATTGAATGGACTGGTCGAAGAGAAACCAGGCAAAGTCCCACATGGCCTCCGACCATTCTGGATCAAGCTCGCGCAGTTGTTCGAACCCGCTGCGGGCGGCAGCCGTCTGTCCTTTGCTGGCGAGCAGGCGCGCCTCTTGCAGCAAGAGCTGCAGTTGGGCGCGAATCTCGTCTGCCTTTGATGATTTGATCGCGGCCGCCCGCGCCAGCACCGTGGCACGCCTTCCCTCGATGTAGCTCAAAGCGGCATCCACGCCTTCCTCGCTCAGGATGCGCGTCATCTCCCTCAGCTCCTCTGTAGTGCCGGGCCTGCCTTCCAGACTGGCGATGCTCTTGGCGAGTTCGTCGATGCGGGCGAGACGGGTCTGGTGGTTGGCCTGCGCCTTGTTTCTGGCGCGCTGGCGGTCATCGGACTTCTTTTCCTGGTCCGCGATCACGAGGTCTTCGGCGAGCGTGCGCTCGGATACCTCGCGCAGGTGGGTCTTTATGCGCGCGCTGTCGATGGTCTGTCCCGCCTTGATGTCGCCAAGGTCCTTGCGCATCAGCATTTGCATGGCGGCGATGCCGCCGCTCAAAACGAGCGCCAGGGCAAGGACGGTGAAAATGATTCTGGACCACGACCTGACCTGGTTCCGCTCAGCCACATGATGTTGCTGCAGGGCGATGATGGGCTCGCGCAAGACATGAATGCGGGCTCGAATCTGATCCTCATCGCCGGGAGACTCATACAGCCGGGGGCTTTGCAGCAGGCCGGCCCTGTGCGCCAACTGGAACGCCTTTTTGTCTGCTCCCTCTACGGCAGCCTGCAGGTAAGGGAAATCCTCCGGGCAAACAAAAGTATAGACGCGAAAACCGGCATCACCCCGCTGTTGTTGAAGTTCACAGCCGATGTCGTACTCCATCTGCGTGTAGCTGCGTCGCGGAGTGCCGGCCGGCAGAGTGGCGGGATCAGGTTCCGCGCCATAACACATTCCGGCAATGTGGATGAGCGCCTGGCACCCTTCTATCCTCGACCGCAGCATATCCTGAACCGTGCGCCAGTCGGGCGGAAAGGTGGTTTGCTCGATTGGGAAGCATTCGATGGAGAGCAGGGCATCCCTGACGATCTGGCGGACGTGCCGCAGATCGCTGCTCGTGGCGGAAATGAAAACCTTGGGAGGGGTCATGGGATGATGATTGCAGCACCACAATGCAAGGCGGTCTACTCTCAAAAGACCACACGGCGCAGCACCGCATTCGCCGCATTGAAGCCGCACATGCCGTGGACGCCGCCGGCGGGCGGGGTGGAGGCGGAGCAGATGAAGAGCTTCGGATTCGGCGTCGAATACGGATTGAGCCGCGCGACGGGGCGGGTGAGTATTTGCGTCACATCGGCCATCCCTCCGACGATGTCGCCGCCAAGGTAGTTCATGTTGTAGGCCTCGACCTGCGGGCAGTTCATCGTGTGACGGGCGAGGATGGTGTCGCGGAAGCCGGGCGCGAAGCGCTCGATGTGCGACGTGATGCGCTGCTCCATATCGACCGTGGAGCCGGCGGGGACGTGGCAGTAGGCCCAGAGGGTGTGTTTACCAGCGGGCGCGCGCGTGGGATCAGCGAGCGATTGCTGCCCGACGAGGATGAAGGGGCGCTCGCTGTGCCTGCCCTCGAATGCATCGCGCTCGGAGGCGGCAATCTCATCGAGAGTGCCGCCGACGTGGACGGTGCCGGCTTTGCGACAAGCTTCATGCGTCCACGGCACGGGCTGGCTGAGAGCGTAATCGACCTTGAAGATGCCGGGGCCGTGTCGATAAGCGGCGAGCCGCTGGCGATAGCCATGCGGAAGCGCCTCACCCGAGATGCGCGACATCACGGCAGGTGAGGTGTCGAACAAATAAGCGCGGGCAGCCGGCAGCTCGGCCATCGTTTTGACGGGCCAGCCGCAGACGATCTCGCCATCGTGCTTCTTGAGCACAGATGCCAGCGCGCTGGCGATGCTCTGCGAGCCGCCTTCCGCGACGGGCCAGCCGACGGCGTGCGCGCTCAATTGCAGCAGCACACCGATGGCGGAGGTGAGCAGGTGATGCAGCGGCAGCACGCAATGCGCGGCATTTCCCGCGAAGAGGGCGCGGGCTTCGTCGCTGGTGAAAAGCGAGCGCGCCAGCCACTCCGCCGGCATCGCGGCCGGGATGCCGAATCGCGCCATGAGCACCGGATGACGCGGGATGCCGATCGGCGTGAAGATGGAGGGATAGAGCACCTGCGCGTGCTCGACGAGCGACTCAAATAGCACGCGGTACGCGATGCGGTCACGACCGAGGCCATCCGCTGTTTCATCCAGCGAGCGATGGAGCACCGCCGCGCGGCCGCCATCGAGCGGATGGGCGAGCGGTACCTCGGGATGCATCCAGCGCAGGCCGTGGTCCTCCAGCTTCAGCGAGCGGAAGAATGGCGACGCGATGCCCGTCGGATGCACCGCCGAGCACACGTCGTGATGGAAGCCGGGCAGCGTCAGCTCCTTCGTGCGCGTGCCGCCGCCGATGGTGTCTGCGGCCTCGACGACCAGCGTCTTCCACCCTTCACGCGCGAGCGCGACCGCCGCCGACAATCCGTTCGGGCCTGAGCCGATGATGACGGCGTCGTATTCGGGACGTGTGGTGCGGGGCATGGGGCGGCGGGGGATCGGGATGGTTGAATGATGGAATGACGAAGCACGAATGTCGAATGGCGATGCAGACAAGACGCCGGCGGAGGGGAGCACCCGATGCAGGGGCACGCCGGCTGGCGATGCGGCCGCGCCGACAGCGAAGCGAAGCGTGCCGAGCGCCTCGCGGAAAAGCTGCGCGAGCTTGGCGTCGATGCTGATTCCGCCTGATCCGCTCTTGCCATGGCGCAGCGGAGGTTCGCCACGATCGACTGACGAGGACGAATGCCCGCCAGCATTCGGACATCGATGCGGCCGCACTCGGCCGTGCCGCCAGCCCGATGCCCGTCACTTCTCCGGGCCGGGACTGCTCATCATCTTTTCCACGTTCGACTCCGTGACGTCGAATGTCCGGCGGATCAGCATTCCCATCCAGTACTGCACCAGGTAATAGGCAATGAAGCCGCCACAGATGCCGCCCCAGGTGTGAGCGTCCCAAGCTTGATCGAGCGCGGCGTCACTCACGTCGTCAATCCACGGACCGATCAAAAACACAACCACAGCCGCGGCAGCCAGCCCGGCACTTTGACTGGCCCAAAAAACCTTGTTTCTCGCGATGTCATCGCGATTCACGAAGACGTAGAGCGGAATCCAGCTCATGAAGAAACCGACGAAAAACACGGTCACGGTGAAGCGGGTTGGTTCATGAGCAGCCGTCCAGTACAGCAGCGGCAGCAGGACTGCATAGCTGAACACGAGCCAGACGAAGGCGGGCATCCATGCAGGGCGGCTTTTCATGCACGCGAATATCCTCGGATCAGCACCCGTTTGGCAAGCCTGGATTTGATCAATGCCCGGCCTTGATCAAGCCACCTTTTCCCAATCTCGGTGGTGCGTACCTCATGGGACTTGCGCTAGTGGTTCGTCATGTCGCTCGCCCCCATCTTCTCGCCCCGCTCCATCGCCGTCGTCGGCGCTTCTGATCGTGAGGGCAGCGTATCGCGGGCGGTGATGGGGAATCTGGCTGCGTTTCCGGGCCAGGTTTTTCCGGTGAATCCAAAGCGCGCGGAGGTGCTGGGGAGGCGCTGTTTTCCATCGCTCGGCGCGATCGGCCAACCGGTCGATCTCGCGGTAATCATCACGCCGGCGACGACGGTGCCTGCGCTCATGGCGGATTGCGTGGCGGCGGGCGTGAAGGGCGCGGTCATCATCTCCGCCGGCTTCAAGGAGACGGGCGCACAAGGTGCGGAGCTGGAGCAGCAGGTGCTCTTGGCGGCACGGCGCAATGGACTGCGCATCATCGGCCCGAACTGCCTCGGCGTGATGGTGCCGCACGCGGGCCTGAACGCCACCTTCGCCGCCCAGATGGCCGGAGCCGGCACGGTGGCCTTTCTCAGCCAGAGCGGCGCGCTTTGCACGGCCATCCTCGATCTGAGCCTGCGCGAGAACGTGGGCTTCAGCGCCTTCGTGTCCGTCGGCTCGATGCTCGATGTGGGCTGGGGCGATCTGGTCCGTCATTTCGGCGACGATCCGCACACGCACAGCATCGTGATGTACCTGGAGTCGGTGGGAGATGCGCAGTCGTTCCTCTGCGCGGCGCGCGAAGTGGCGGCAAAGAAGCCGATCGTCGTGATCAAGGTGGGCCGCACCGCCGCCGCCGCCAGGGCCGCCGCCTCGCACACGGGCGCGTTGACCGGCAGCGATGCGGTGCTCGATGCCGCGCTGCGCCAGGCTGGCGTGCTGCGCGTGGACACCATCGAGGAACTCTTCGACGTGGCCGAGGTGCTCTCGAAGCAGCCGCTGCCGCGCGGCCCGCGGCTCGCAATCGTCACCAATGCCGGAGGACCCGGCGCGCTGGCCGTCGATGCGCTCGTCGGCCGCGGCGGAGCGGTGGCGGAGCTGGACGGGGCGACGCTGGCAAAGCTCGATGCGCTGCTGCCGCCGCACTGGAGTCATGGCGATCCCGTCGATGTGCTTGGCGATGCGGACGCGGAGCGCTTCGCTTGCGCGCTCAAGATCGTGTCGCAGGACGACAGCGTCGATGGCCTCCTCGCCGTGCTCACGCCGCAGGCGATGACCGATCCGACCGCCGTCGCGGAGAAGATCGCGCCGCTTGCGGCGGAGTTCGGCAAGCCCCTGCTTTGTTCGTGGATGGGCGGCCATGCGGTGCGTGACGGCCGTCGCATCATGAATGCCGCGCGCATTCCCACGCACGACTACCCTGACGAGGCCGCCCGTGCCTTTGTCTCCATGTGGGAGCGCAGGAAGCGCCTCGAGTGGCTGGCGGAAACCATGCGCGCATCAGCCCGGTGCACGCCCGCTGCCACATCCGGCGGCGTTGACGCGATCATTGCCAACGCACGAGCATCCGGGCGCACGCTGCTGTCCGAGACCGAGGCCAAGAGCGTGCTCAAGGCATCGGGCATTCCCGTCGTCGAGACCTTCATCGCGACGAGCGAAGACGAAGCCGTCGCCCGCGCGGAGCAGATCGGTTTTCCCGTCGTGCTCAAGCTCCACTCGGCCACCATCACCCACAAGAGCGACGTAGGCGGCGTGAAGCTGAATCTGCATTCCGCCGATGCCGTGCGCACCGCTTGGCGCGACATCGCCGCTGCCGTGAGACCCGCGGACTTCGCCGGCGTGAGCGTCCAGAAGATGATCCGCGGCAAGGGCATCGAACTCATCCTCGGCGCCACGACCGATCCGCAGTTCGGCCCCGTGCTGCTCTTCGGCGCGGGCGGCACGCTGGTGGAGGTGCTTCAGGATCGCGCCCTCATCCTGCCTCCCGTCACGCGCGAGATCGCCCTGCGCTGGATCGCGGAGACAAAGATTCACAAGGCGCTGCGAGGCGTGCGCGGCCAGCGCGCGGTGGACATGGACGCCCTGGCCGACGTGCTGGAACGCTTCAGCGCGATGGTGCTCGCGGAGCGGTCCATCGTCGAGGCCGACATCAACCCGCTCGTCGCCTCCCCCGCCGGCATCGTGGCGCTGGACGCTCGCATCGTGCTCCACGATGCACGGGACGCCGATGCAGTGCCCGCGGCGTTTTGCGTATGCTGAGAGAACAGGCGCGAGGAAGGAGGAGTGATTCTGCATTCGGAATTCGCTGCCCGCCGCGCATCCGACCGCTGGTCCGTCAAAGCACGCCTCCCTTGCTTGAATCCTCGCCATCGAATCCTCGCTTGATCCCTGGAATCCGATCCCCGCATCATTCACCCCTCCCCTTCCCTGCGCCGCCTCACATCGCACGCTCCGCCCGGCGAAATTTCCTGTTCCCATCCGCGCACCCTCTGCTCATAATGCGCGGCAATTTCCAACCCACAGCCCGACCATGACCGACGCACACACAGACCCGGCAGTGAAGAACAAGCTCTTCCTGATGATGATCCTCGAAATCGCCATCTGGGGGGCGTGGCAGGTACAGATCTTCAACTACATGCCCATGCTCAAGTTCGAGGGCTGGCAGATGGATCTCGCGGGCAGCATGTTCGCCATCGCCTCCGTGGTCGGCATCTTCTTCAGCAACCAGTTTGTCGATCGCAACTTCGCGGCGGAGAAGTTCCTCGCCCTCTCCCATCTCATCGGCGGCGCGGCGCTCGTCGGCACGGCATACTCCAATTCATTCTGGCCGTTCTTCTCCTGCTTCCTGCTCTACGGCCTGTTTTATGTGCCGACGATTTCGGTGACGAACTCGCTCGCTTTCGCGAATCTCAAAGACCCGGCGCATGAGTTCGGCTTCGTGCGCATGGGCGGCACCATCGGCTGGATCGTCGTGTCGTGGCCGTTCATCTTCCTGCTCGGCGCAAAATCCACCGTAGAGCAGATGCGCTGGATCTTCCTCGTCGGCGCCATCATCTCCTTCGTGCTGGCCGCCTTCAGCCTTGCTCTGCCGCATACGCCACCGAAGAAAGGCGGCGACGGCACCGACAAGCTCGCGTGGCGCGAGGCTTTCAAATGCCTCGGCTCCCCCTTCATCCTCGTGCTCTTCCTGGTCACCTTTCTCGACTCCACGATTCACAACGGCTACTTCGTCCTCATCGGCGGCTTTCTCGACAAGGCCGTGAAGCTGCCGAACAACTGGATCATGACGATCACCACCATCGGCCAGGTGGCCGAGATCGTGACCATGCTCATCCTTGGCCGCGTGCTGGTGAAGATCGGCTGGAAGTGGACGATGATCCTCGGCATCCTCGGCCATGCAGCGCGCTTCAGCGTGTTCGCCTTCTTCGGCTCGCCCGAGTGGCAGTGGCTCATCATCGCCGTGCAGGTGCTGCACGGCATCTGCTACGCCTTCTTCTTCGCCACGCTCTACATCTTCGTCGATGCCGTTTTCCCGAAGGACATCCGCACCAGCGCGCAGGGCCTCTTCAATCTTCTCGTCCTCGGCGTCGGCCTCGTCGTGGCGAACTTCTGGCTCGGCTCGCTTTCACGCACGCACTTGCTGCCCGACGGCACGGTGGACTATCACCGCGTCTTCCTCGTGCCGACCGGCCTCGCGCTCGCCGCCACCGTCCTGCTGCTGTTCTTCTTCAAACCGCCGACCGACAGGCCCGAAGAAGCGAAGCAAGGCGCTGGTGCGGCGCATTGATGCGGCGCTCGCGTGATGTCATCAAGTGGACGGTCACCCGGTGCATTGCACCCGGTGCCTTTGTCGTGGTGGAACTCGATGAGCAAAACAGCTTCTGCGAGTGCTGGAATGCAAGCTCGCGGTGATCAAACCTCGTGAATGGGTGTGTCACAGCGCCAGCTCGCGACATTTCCTCGGTGCATCACACCCGCACACCATGACCACACGCATCAGTTTCACCATCCTCATCGCCCTTGTGCTTCCCGGCCTCGCGCTCGCCGCGAAACCTGGCAAGGGAGGCAAGAAGAACTCCCACGCCGCCGGGCCGGCACTTGCAGAGCCGCTCAAAGCTTTTGACACGAACAACAACCAAAAGATCGACGGCGACGAGATCGCAGCGGCGAAGAAGGCGTTGGCCGAGAATCCGAAAGGGCCGCTGGCCGCGCTGGACAAGAACGGCAACGGGCAGTTTGAGGAAGGCGAGCTGGCTCCCTCACCCGCCGCCCTCGTCGCCTCCGGAAAGGCGGCGAATCCTCGAAAGGCGCTCAAGCGCGTGGACAAGAATGGCAACGGCAAGATCGACACCGACGAGGCCGCCACGCTGCGGAAGCGCTTTGAGGCCGATCCGAAGGGTGCGCTCTCATCCCTCGACCACAACAGCGACGGCAAGCTCGACGACGGCGAAATCGCCCGTCTGAACAAGCGCCTCGAAAAAGCTGCCTCCAAGCGCAAAGAGACCGCCCCGGCAAGCACGACGCCGACGCAACCCACCACGCCCGCAGACGCCAACAAGCCGGCGGAAACCTCGAAACCCGCCGATAAGACCGATCCCCCGAAACAGCCCGGGCCGCCGCAATGAACGCGGCCCGCCGCCATTCGCGTTCGCGGGAAATTGATTGAGGCGCTCAGCCGCTCAACACCACAAGCAGAGCGCCCAGCCAAAGCTGACGGCACGCCTTGTTGTCGGCGGACCTTCGCTTGTTCCGCCCGGACCGCTGGTGAAGGACGCATCCTCTCTGGCGTCTTATTTCACCCGATAACCTCTCCACAGCCACTCCAGCGCCTGCGGAAGCACCTGAGCCTTCGCATTGCCGATGCCGTGACCAGCATTGAGGCAATAAACATACTGGTAGTGGTAGCCTTTCGCTTTGAGCACTTTCGCCATGCGATGGTTCGCCTCGACCCAGTCGTGCATGTCGTCGCGCATGACGTTTGGGTTGAGCAGGTCGCGATCGCCGACCGCCATCCAGAGGCGGATGGGTTTGACGGGGCTGTTTGGGATCAGCTGGTCATGGAAGTCCCACGCGCCACCTGGCGTCTCGGGATTGAAGGGCCACTGCTGGTTCACAAAGGTGCCAGAGGTGGTGAGCACGCGGTGATACAAATCGGTGCGATACCACGCCATCGCGAGCGCGCAGGAGCCGCCTGAACTGCTGCCCATCGTGGCGCGGCCTTCGGGGTCCTTGGTGAGTTTGACGCCTGCATTCTTCTCCACGAGCGGCAGCACTTCGTTCTCGATGAACTCGGCATAGAGGCCGGACATCGTGTCATACTCGCGACCGCGCTCATGGCCCTGCGCATCGCCGCCGCCACTGGATATCTGGATGGAAACCATCGCCGGCACGCGCTTCTGCGCGATCATGTTGTCCAGGATGTGTGGCAAGGTCATGTCCGGCTTCCCCCGCGGACCGTCATGCCCGACAATGAACGGTGCTTCCGTGCCAGCGACATATTGCGCGGGCACATACACCGTGATGAAGCGCTGGTAATCAATGGGGTGCGTCTCGACAATGAGCGTCTTCGGGTTCTTCGGATCCACGGTGCCAAAGACCTCGCGAGCGATGCCAGGGTTGAAGAGCTTGCAGTCCTTCGACTCCATCGTGAACTGCGTCACCTTCCCCTGCGGCACGCCTTCCACGACCTTTGCTTCGGGCGCGGTCGTATAGTCAGGGCCGATGACAAAATCGCCCTCGGCATCGACGGGCGGGTTCACGCCCGGCTTGCCATCGAGGCGGGTGAACTTCGGCGCGCTCGGTGCATCGAAGGCACGAGTGGGCGGCGTGGGACGATCGGGCTTCTTTTCTTTCTGTTTGTCGGCTGCGAGAGACGACAGTGCAAGGGAAGCAAGGCTGAGGAAGATAAAGCGGAAGCGATTGAGCGAAGTTGAGGGCATAGAGATGTTTTTCTGAGGAGTGGGAAATGGAAGGCGCTGTCAGATCACAGGAACTTCAATCGGCACTGGCACTCGTGCCATGATCCGCATAGCCACCGGAGTATAAATGTCCACCTCCTGTCCGGGTAAATGAATGGACACGATCAGTGCATACCGAGTCCGTTTCTTCCATCTGCCCAGGTGATGTCTCTCGCGCCACCAGCCAATCGCCGGGTGGACAATGAGTCGATGCGAGTCTGCCAGAGCCGCAGCGGTGCCGGTCCAGATGTCCGAATGAATGGAGCCGACATCCCGTAGTTCGCCAAGGGTCCAACGATCACTCGGAGCCTTGGTGCCTGGGCCGACCTTTGGATCATCCCGTTCTTTGGTATTCACTCGCTGAACGAATTCTTCCTCCGATTCTCCGGGCGCGTTGAGATCAAAGCGCAGCGCATGAGAAGCGTATCGATACCGGTCGTTCCATCCGATTTCGCCGGGACTGGGCTCGATGAAATAGGAAAGCGTCACCCGCATCGTTACAGGAATCTCACCCAGCGCGAGCAGATCATCGGCAGGCCACGGCAGCCGATACAGGTGCATCTCCTTCGATTTGTAGCCTTTCTTCGTCTTCTCGAATGGCTGGATGGACTCTTGTGCTATCAAGGTGAGAACATTGCCAGCGCAGTAAAGCGCGCGCTCCAGATTGGGCACACCGTAGCCGCATACGCGAGCCAGATTGCAGAAGTCGTTCTTCTTGTCGCTTCTCAAAAAGCGGCGCTTTTGTGCAGGCGTCCATTCTGCGGAATGAACGATGAGCGCTCGGACCGTTTCAGGCCAGGCATTGGGATAGGCCGCCTGGATCTTCGCCGCCATCCACGCGGCTTGTGCGGCGGCGGCGCTGGTTTGATCGAAGGCAGCGAACTGCTTCAACTGCGGAGCGTAGTGGGTGGACAACAAGCTCAGATGATCGTGCAGCGCGACCTCACCTGAGGTTTGATTTCGTGCTACGTTGCCGCCTTCAAAGAGCACCTCGGGCTTGATCGGCCAACGGTGGCGATTCCATGTGAGGGAAGTCGGGCTGAACGGAGAGAGATCGCCTGCCGAAGCAACGGGTTCCCAGCCATTCATGTCAGGCTCAGGCAGCCTGGTCTTCGCAGTAAATGCTCCCACTGTCAGCGCGTTCCATGCCTGCGCTGGATCATGAACCTCGGCTGTCAGGTTTGATTCCGGGTATCTCCGCCAATCGCTCTCTTCATCGACATTACCTGCACTGATGACAATGAGCCGCCGGATATCATCGTCATAGCCAGAAGCCATTTCATCGACCTTGGCTGACCAAGACGAGGGCCGTCCTCGATCCCTCGTCGCAAGCGATGTCACCGCCATGCAAATGATGCGCTGACGGTTCGGCTTTTCAATCTGCGCGCGGCTTATGCCTTGAGCGGTGTAATGCCCCCACAGTTGTCTTGGATTTTCCGCCGGAGGCGGCGAAAGAATCTTGGCCGACTCCAAGCGATGGGTGAGACGCACAGGACCACTGCTTTGCATTACCTCCAGCAAGTCACCATACGCTGCCGTGCCAGCCATCAACGTCCCGTGCCCATGATGATCATGCTTGCCCCACGCCTCAATGACGGTGTGCCGATCCTCGTCAGCGAGCAGTGGCTCAAGCAATCGATGCCCATTGTTGACTCCATGATCGAGCACAAGAACCGCAACATCATTGCCCGGCTGAATTGCCACTCGCTCCAGCAGATGGCCGACCCAGTCTGCCTGCTCGCGATTGGATTCGTTCAGGAAGAACGAAGCCACTTCACGAGCTGCACGAAACTCTGCCACATCGGAAGAGTGCTCGATCAATTGCACCAGTTGTTCGCGACCCGCACAGATCAGAATCACGGAACGCTCGGGGAACACCAGCTCGCCATCGCCAAGCCGAATCTCTAGCCTTTGGCACAACGAACGAAATCGCTCGATCGCCCCCAAGTCAGCGCTGCTTAACCAAGCTTCAACCCAGTCCGGCTTATCAGGAATCAGTTCTGGACTGTCTGTCCAGAATCCAGTCTCGAGCAGAGCCAGGCGAATCTCCGCGATGCTGTTCACCAAGTCAGCATTCATGGGCTTCAGTTCTTGGTCCGTGATGCCTTTGCGTTCAAGAGCCGCGATGCTCCGCCGGCTGAACGTCGTTTCGTATTCAGTCAGTTTGCGCAGAAAGTGAGCAGGCGCATGACCGGCGCTGGGAACAAAGATCGTTGCGCGAGTCACAGACTGGTTTGGCTCGCCGATCTCCTGCACATTGACGAGGCGAATGCCGAGACGCTTTGCCTCCAGGCTCTTGGTCATCAAATCGAATCCGGGATCACTGGCGAAGGAAAGGTAGGTGCCATTTCGATCAGAAGCTGTTGCAACACGCAGTTCGCGATCTCTCTCGAAGCAATCGGCAAGGTCGCGCTTTAATTTTGCAGCATGTCCAGCTCTGTCCCGCAGACGCATGTATGGTCCGGAACCGCCGGACTGTGGGCTGGCAAATGCTCTCGTGTCGTCGGCACCATTGAGAAAGAGATGAGGAAACCGCGGCATGAGAGATTAAGCAGGATGCTGCCCGCGACGATCATTCAAAGCCTTCATCAAGGATTCGATCTGAATGGTCTTTCGGTCTTGCAGGATCGCTTGCTTGATTGCATCACGAGTGGCGAGATCGATCTCGGCGTGGCTCAATCCGTGACTGGCGCGCACGATGCCCTTCATCGACATGGAGCGAGGTTTGAATGTGCCAAGCACGTTAGCAATGACCCGTGCTCGCTCACCTTCGCCCGGCAGTGAAAAATGCAACACGTCGTCAAAGCGACGAAAAAGCGCCTTGTCCACCAATCGCAAATTGTTGGTGGCACCGATGATCAGACTGTCGGAGGAATCCTGCTCGATGAACTGGAGCAACGCATTCAGCACGCGACGCATCTCACCCACATCATTGTCCAGCGCTCTGTCGCCCGCGATGGCATCAAACTCATCAAACAAATACACACCTGGAACATCGCGAATGAGATCGAAGATCGTGCGCAGTTTGGCACCGGTCTCGCCCATGAACTTCGTCACCATGCGATCCACCTGGATCGTGTGGAGCGGCATCCGCAGTTCGTGAGCCAGCACGCGGGCAGTCATGGTCTTGCCTGTGCCAGGAGGCCCGCTCAACAGCAGTTTGCGTCGCTGTTCCAGCCCGTGGTTCTTGAGCTTTTCTTGCTGCCGGTTCTCGAGAATCACCCGCTTGATCCGATCCAACATTGTCTCCGGCACGACGAGAGCCGCCAGCGGCACCTCTGTCTTCTCCGTCAGAACCAAACCGCTCAACTCTTGCGGAAACTTGAGCAACACGTTAGGTCCGCGCTCGCGACGGGCCTTGTCCACTATGTCGCGAATGTCATGTGCAAGCGCACCGTGCCCTTGGACGGCCTCATGCGCGGCCACTTGCAATGCAACGGTCATGAACCGCTCTTCGTCGTCGCTTAGGTGACTGCGGATGAGTGATTTGAGTTGTTCAGCGGTTGCCATGCAGCGGTCTGGAAGCGATTGACGTTAGCGTGGGATCAATGCTTGTTAAAGTTCAAATCCGCAAACGCCAGAGGTCTGGTGCCAACGAAGAGAGTGTCCCTTATGCAAACCCTCACTTCGACGCATACCCTTTCCAAAGACACTCCACGATTCGCACTCCGCAAGTCACGACGCTACTTCACCTCCGCCACATCAGTCACATCCAGCTGAATGAACTGCCCGTTGTAAGGCTTCGGCGCGGGCGGGACTTCGGGGACGACGAGCTTGGAGAAGTTGGTGATCATGTGGCCGTTCTGGCCGTCGCCGTGGAGGGTGAGGGTGGCGCCGCCTTCGATCTCGATGGTGGCGGTGTAGTCGATGGTGAAGATGCGGTGGCCGACCTTGTCATCGCGATTGAAGAAGAAGTGCTGCGCGGGCGCGGACACACTGAGCTGGTAGATGTTGTAGGTCGCGTTGTTTGGCGTGCCACCGATGTAGAAGCGTTCGCCGACTTGCTGGCCGTCTTTGTACATCATGGGCTCGACGACGCCGCGCACGCGGAGCGTGACCTTGTAGCGCTTGCCCGGCTCGCCGCCGAAGGTTTTCACATCGGTGAACTTGTCGTTGGTCTTCGGATCATCCGTCATGCGCGCGGAGATGCCGTCGGCACCGGGCTTGGGATTCTCGGGCATCGGATCGCGGCAGGGGAACTCGAAACGGTAGCCATCGAGCGCGGCGGCGATGGATTTCAAATCATCGGCGGCTTGCGCCATTGGGAAGATCGAGATGCTGGCGAGAAGGCAGACAAGGAAGCGTGCGCAGTTCATGGGTGTGTGTTGAGGCGGCCCGGAGTATGGAACAGGAAGCCGGTCGGCGTCGAGCACGTTGATTGGCCGTTTTCTTGCCATCAGCCCCCACGCTCGAACACCGCGAAGGCACGCTGGCTTCGGCGGCATTCCCTTTGCCACGGATGACAATGCCGCGCAAAACCTTGAGCCGCCACACCGTGGCTGCTAGGCTCGTGGCCATGCCGGTCGCACGCTTTGTCGCATCCCTGTTGTCCATCCTCGTCTTCCCGGCCCATGCGGCCGAAGGGTTGAGAGCCGAGCCCCTGAAAGCCGCGCTGACCAGAGCAATCGCAGACGGGCAGACTCCGGGTGCGGTGCTGCATCTGGAGCACGCGGGCGGATCGGTCCATTTCGCACTCGGCCAACGCGCGCTGGTGCCGGCGAAGGAGGACATGAACGAGGACACGATCTTCGACGCAGCGTCGCTGACGAAAGTCATCGCCACGACCACATCGGTGATGGTGTTGTTTGACGAAGGCAAGATCAGGCTCGATGCGCCGGTGAAAGCCTACCTGCCCGAGTTCACCGGCGATGGGCGCGATGAGGTCACGGTGCGCCATCTTCTCACCCATGTCTCCGGCATGCATCCATCGTTGCCGGCTGATCCGGCCAAGGCGGGACGGCCGGCCCGGTCAGCCGATGCGGGTGCGACCCGGCGGGCCGCGCCGCCACCGACCTGGAGCGGCTACGACACGGGGATCAGACTTGCGTGCGCCTACGCGCCGGAGACCACGCCGGGAGCCGCCTTCCGCTACAGCGACATCAATTTCATCCTGCTCGGCGAGATCGTGCGGCGGGTGAGCGGGCAGACGCTCGATGCCTTCGCGGCCACGCGCGTCTTCGCGCCGCTGAAAATGACATCCACTTCTTTCAAGCCCTCCGCCGTGTGGCTGCCGCGCACCGCCCCAACGGAGCAGGATGAACATGGCGTGATGCTGCGCGGCACCGTGCATGATCCATCGTCGCGCCGCATGGGCGGCGTGGCGGGCCATGCGGGTCTCTTCACCTGCGCCGGCGATCTCGCGCGATTCTGCCGCATGATCCTGAACGGCGGCGAACTGGATGGCGCGCGTGTTTTGAAAAGCGAGACGGTGAAGCTGATGACCGGCGTGCGGACTCCGGCGACCGTGCGCGAGCGGCGCGGACTCGGATGGGACATCGATTCCAGCTACAGCCGGCCCCGCGGCTGGCACCCAGACGACAAGACGAACTCACGCGCGCAATTCCCCCTCGGCTCGTTCGGTCATACAGGATTCACCGGCACGAGCGTGTGGATCGATCCGTTCTCGCGGTCGTTTGTCATCCTGCTGACCACGCGGCTGCACCCGAACGGCAAGGGCGACGTGCGCGACTTGTATTCGGAGATCGGCTCGCTGGCGGTGAAGGCCGTCCCGGATTTCGATTTCAAAAACGTGGCCGGCGCGCTCGCGTCGCGGGTGAAGGATGATGCGCCCACCGTGCTGAATGGCATCGACGTGCTGAAACAAAAAAACTTCGCGCCGCTCGCCGGACTCCGCATCGGCCTCATCACGAATCACACAGGGCACGACACCACGCGCAACGCGACCATCGATCTGCTGGCCAGGGCGCCGGGCGTGAAGCTGCGCGCACTGTTCAGTCCCGAGCATGGCATCCGTGGCGCGCTGGACCAGGACAAGATCACCGACAGCAAGGATGCAAAGACCGGCCTGCCCGTCTTCAGCCTTTACGGCGAGCGCAAGGCGCCATCCGCCGAGCAGCTCAAGGAACTCGACGCGCTCGTCTTCGACATCCAGGACATCGGCTGCCGCTTCTACACCTACATCTCGACGATGCAGTTGGCGATGGAGGCGGCGGCGAAGAACGGGAAGAAATTCGTCGTGCTCGACCGCGTGAATCCCGTCGGCGGAATGAAGATCGAAGGGCCGGTGCAGCCGGTGAAGGAAAGTTTCGTCGCCTGCCATCCCATACCGCTGCGGCACGGAATGACCGCCGGCGAACTCGCCCGGCTGATGAACCATGAGCGCGGCATCGAAGCTGATCTCACCGTGATCGAGTGCGAAGGCTGGAAGCGCGGCATGTGGCTTGATGAAACGGGCCTGCCGTGGACAAACCCTTCGCCCAACATGCGCAGCCTCACGGCGGCGCTGCTGTATCCTGGCGTCGGCTTGCTGGAGTCGGCCGTGGCGGTCGGCCGCGGCACGGACCGGCCGTTCGAGATCGTCGGCGCGCCGTATGTCGATGACCTGCGCTTCGCCGGCGAGATGAACAAGGCCGGGCTCGCCGGCGTGCGCTTCGTGCCCGTGCGCTTCACGCCGACGGCGAGCACGTTCAAGGACAAACCGTGCGGCGGCGTGGAGATCATCGTCACCGACCGCGAAGCGCTGCGCGCCGTCGATGCCGGCATCGCGCTGGCGTGCGTGCTGCGAAATCTGTACGGAGACAAATTTGCCGCCAAGGATATGAGCCGGCTGCTGCTCGATGACGCGGCCCTGGCCGCGATCAAGGATGGCAGGCCGTGGCGGGAAGTGACGGAGATGTGGAAGCAGCAACTCGAGACTTTCGAACTGAGAAGGCGCGCGTTCTTGATCTACGGCGAGGACGCAAGCGGCGCGAAATGAAACCGGACACCGGCATCACGAGCATCACGATCCACGCTTTGTTCACCACGATGGCGGACGGCCAGAATCCGGGCACCTCCACACTGCCGGCCATGACGGACGATGCGCGGCAATCACAGACCTCTGCCTGGGCAAGGAACGACCGCAGTCTGTCGGCCACGGCATCGGTCACTGGCGCTCAAGGCGTGTGAGACGGATTCGTTCCGCGGCCTGTTGGACGAGGTTGACGGCGTTGACGCGGGCGAAGACGTGCAGGGCGACGATCAGGAAGATCACGAGCGTGGAAAACATCGCCTCGCCGTGGAATCCAAAGTGAACCGAGGCGCGGGCGACGAGGATGTAGAGCATGGCGAGGGCGGCGAACAGCCAGAGAACGCCGCGCTTGTTGATGCGCTGGAGCACGGCCATGCGGATGAGCTGCCGTCCGTCGCCATGGTACTCGCTGACGGAGATGAACGCCCATGTGATGATGGCACCGGGCAGCATCTCGATGTCGAATTCATGCCAGCCGTCGTCTTCGCGGAAGGCTGTCTTTTTCTCACGAAGCAGCGCGCGCAGAGAGTCGAGCAGCGCTTCGCGGCCGGAGCCGGTCTCGCTCCAGAACGCGGTCGAGGCGACGCGGCGGGAGAACTTCCGCGGCCTGCGCGGGATGATGATCTCCGGCAGGCTGGGATGCCAGCTCGGGCGCGCGTGAAGGCGGATCATGCCGCGCAGCCGCGCCCACTCACGCACGACGGGCTGCAGCCAGCAGAGGCAGCCGAGGAGCATGCGCACGGTCACATCACGGGACGTGCCCGCGGAGAGGCCGCGCCGCCCCCGCATCCATGCGGCCCAGATCGATCCGGCGAGAAGCGCGCACGCCAGCGACGGGATGCGAAGCACCAGCGCCAGCGCGGCGAGCGCCAGCCAGAGCAGCCCGGCGAAAAGGTCCCACCACGCGACGATGCCCTGCGGATAGATGGCCTGAAACGGGGCGAAGCCGAACGGTCCGTGGTAAACGGAACCCGCTGAAGGCTCGCGCAGGCCGAGGCCGTCACCATAGATGGCACCGCGCCAGCGGGCACCGCCGAGAGGACCGAAACGCGAGGGGTGATGCTTCATCAGCAGCGCCTCGGCGGCACCGTAGCCGCGCTGCTGCCGCAGATAGGCGCATACGGTGGCACGCCGGTGATGCCAGACCATCGCCGCAGGGACGAAGCGCAGCTTTCCTCCGGCCGCGCGCAACCGCCAGCAGATGTCCACGTCATCCCCGGCGGTGGTGAATTCCTCGCGGAAGCCGCCGATGCGCAGGAGCGCGTCCTTGCGCACGGAGAGATTGCAGCCGGGCAGGTGCTCGGCCTCTTCGTCGCTGAGCAGCACATGCGTAGGCGCGCCGGGTGCATCGGCCACGGCGACTTCGGTGCGGTTGCGCGGCGGTGGCGGGACGTTCGGCCCGCCGGCGGCCACCCACTTCGGGTCGTCATACGCTGCGCTCAGGCGCAGGAGCCATTCGTCATCCGGCACGCAATCGTCGTCGGTGAAGGCGAGGACTTCACCGGCCGCCTCGCGCGCGCCGTGGTTCCGCGCAGCGCTGAGGCCGGTGTGATCTTGGCGGATGTACCGGAAGGCGGTGAATTCGCCCGCGATGCCGGCAGTGGCGTCGGTCGAGCCGTCGTCGATGACGAGGACTTCGTGATTCACATGGCGCTGCTTCTCCAAGGCGGCGAGGCAGGCGCGCAGCGTCGCAGCTCCATTGCGTGTGCAGACGATGACGGAGATGCGCGGCGGCGTGGCCGTGCTGCTTTGAAAAGCACGCGGCAGGGCGGCTGCTTCCGCGCAGGCGGCCCGCGGCGTGCGCTCGCGATCGACGAGACCGAAACGCCAGTCTTCCACACGCCGGCCGCCGCGCTGCCAGTCGTCGGTATAAGAGAACCACACGCCGCCCGCCGCGCCGCATTGGAGGAGGGACTCGCGCTGCCAGCGCATCACGGCGGCTTGCGCGGCCTCGCCGTGCGAACGGGTGTCGATTCCGCTCTCGGTGATGACGAGCGGCCGGCCGCCGGCGAGATTTTGCAGGCGGTGGAGATAGCGCTCCCACGCAGCGCGCTCTTCGAGATAGACGTTCATCGCGAGGAACGGTGCATTGCGAGGGACCAGATACTCCGTCGATGGATAACTGGCGTAAGACACGAGCGTGTGCGGCGCGGCCTCCGCGGCGATGCGGATGAGCCGCTCGATGAAGTCCCGCACGCGCCGCGGTCCCATCCAGCGCACGAGCGTCTTTTCGATCTCGTTGCCCACGAGCAAGGCCGCCACATGGGGATGCGCACCGAGCCGCAGCGCGGCATCGCGGACGGCGTGCTCCACGGCCTCCCGCCGCTCACGGCTTGACAGGAAATCGACGTGTTCGGCCCAGGGAATGCCCACGACGAGGAGCAGTCCCTGCGCCGCCGCAGCGTTCAGCACGGCCCCGGATGGCGGCTCGTACAGCCGCAGGGCGTTGAAGCCGAGCGCGCGGATGTGCGCCAGATCGGACGCGAGCTGTCCGTCATCGGGAAACGGCTCGCCGCGCGAGTTCGGGGCGAAGGGGCCGTAGCTCACACCGTTGAGAAAAAACTTTTCACTGCCGCGGGCGAGAAACTTTCCCGCCGTCTTCACCCGGCCCTCCGCACCGTCACGCGACGGCGGGCTGGCTGCGGGCGTGGTGTCGGAGTTCATGCGGCGATGCGGAGGAGAATGCGTAGGCTGGGCGATTGGCCGGCCACCATAGACGCGTGCTTTGGAGCGTGCATTCAGATCGTGCGCCGAGGAGCGGCGGCCCAGGGCTTGCACATGAGTTGCTTCTGAGTGAATTCCCACGGATTGGACTTCTTCTGCACCCATCTGTGGAATCCTGAATGCGGGGCAAATCATAGATTTGAGGTTTTCGCTTTCGGTTCATGCGTAAGCCCTGGCGGCGGCCAGGGAACAGGGGGCGTCCGGCGGGAAGGCAAATGTCCCTGCCTCTGGTGCTTCGCGCTGGACATCATTTCGTCACCGGACAGAGTCGGGGCCAGCCGACGACCCTGCATGAGCAGCCATCTTGAATTGACCGGTTTTCACGGCTCCGCGCTCGAGCCGCACCTCGATGCGCTGGGGCGGCTGCGCATCGCCGTCTTCCGCGAGTATCCGTATCTCTACGAGGGCACGCTCGAATATGAGCGGGACTATCTGCAGACCTACTGCCGCTCGGAGCGCAGCCTGGTGGTGCTCATGTTCGACGGCGCAGAGGTGGTGGGCGCGACGACCTGCCTGCCGATGACGGACGAGGGTCCGGAGTTTCAGGAGCCGTTCATCAATGCGGGCCGTGATCTCGCGACGATCTGCTACTTCGGGGAGTCGATCCTGCTGCCGCCGTATCGCGGCCGCGGCATCGGGAAGGAATTCTTCCGGCGGCGCGAAGAGCACGCGCGGCGGCTGGGCGCGCGTGTCACGACCTTCTGCGCGGTGGACCGGCCGCCGGATCATCCACGGAGGCCGCCGGGCTACGAGCCGCTGGATGCGATGTGGACCAAACAGGGCTACGCGAAGCACTCTGATCTCAAGGCGACGTTTGTATGGAAGGAAATCGGCGAGCCGGCCGAGTCGCCCAAGACGCTGACATTCTGGCTGAAGGAGTGGCCGCCCGCATGACGCTGGACCTCTGGACATTCGACGTGGGAGTGCAGGCCGCTACAGCGGAAGCCTACGCGGAGGAGTGCGTGCGGCGCGTGGAGGAGTCGTGGGGCAGCGGCGCGGACATGGTTTTGTTTCCCGAGTTCTGCTGGGTGGGGTTGGAGAAGTTTTCCCGCAGGGCGGGCGGCCTGCGTGCCGTGTCAGATTTGTTTTGGAAAGCGATGTGGCCGGCGATGCAGGCACGCCTCTCGCGGGAGGACAAGGCCGCCGTGCTCGGCACCGCGCCGTTCTGGGATGCGGACGGAAACCGGCTGCTGAACCGCGCGCCGATCCTCTGCGAAGGCCGCGCGCTGTTTCAGGACAAGCTGCACCTCACGCCGTGGGAGAATGCCTTCGCGCCCGGCGACACGCTGTGGCTGTGGAAGTTCCGCGAGGTCAACGCGGCGG
The DNA here is from genome assembly GCA_019694165.1 of Verrucomicrobiaceae bacterium. Taxonomy (GTDB): domain Bacteria; phylum Verrucomicrobiota; class Verrucomicrobiia; order Verrucomicrobiales; family Verrucomicrobiaceae; genus JAIBCL01. Next base: position 67,263 of record JAIBCL010000003.1, read on the forward strand.
TGATCATCTGCCTGGACATCGAAGTGCCCGAGCTGTCGGCCAAGCTGCGCGCGTCCGACGTCGATCTCATCCTGGTGCCGAGTGCGACGGAGACGATCCTCGGCGTAGAGCGCGTGGACCGCTGCGCCTCCGCGCGCGCGGTGGAACTGGGCTGCTGTGTGGGTGTGGCACACCTCGTCGGCCGCGCGGAGTCCGATCTCATCGATGACAACGTGGGGCGCACCGCCTTCTACGCGCCGTCGCAGTCCGCCTTCGGCAGCCGGACACGGATGAACGAGGGACCCGTGGCGGGCAGCGGCTTCCAGCGCATGAGGTGCGTGGTGGATGCGGCCGCGCTGGCGCAGTCGAGGAGCCTCACCGCTGAGACGAATCCGGCGCTGCTCACCCGGGCGGGTGGTGCGAGGATCTGCACCGTGGAAGCCTGACTACACCACCGGCTTTCCAAGCAGTCCAAACTTGCGGTGCTGGATGTCGGTCTCGCGGCCGAGTTTGGCGCAAAACTCGACATAGGCCTGCCGGGCGCCGTCATAGATTTGATCGGGCGCGCAGTCGTCCACTACGATCAGTCCGCCGGGGCGCAGCTGCTCGTAGATGCGCGGCAGCGCGGCGAGCGTGGGGAGATAGAGGTCCACATCCAGCAGGCAGAAGGCGATGGGACCGAGCCTGCCGTAGTCGAAGCGCGCCGCGTCGCCCTGATGCACCTGCACGCGCGTGACGTCGTTGATGGCGAGCATGTACTTGAACCACTCCGGGGAGTTGAACTGGTAGGCATCGTAGGCCACCGAGGCCTTGCCGCGATGCTTTTGCTCGTAGGAGGCGTGCTCCGGCAGGAAGCCGGAGAAAGTGTCCAGGCACGCGTAGTCCACTTCCTGCCGGAGGCCGTGATAGCGCTGCGCCCAGGTGAGATGGTTGTTGAGAAAAACGGTGGTGGCCCCCTGCGCGCAACCCACCTCGAGCACCGCGCCGCCATCCTTCACGCTCTGCTCCATGGCTTCACATAGAAAGGCCAGTTCCGCCGGCCAGAAGAAGTAATCATAGCGGTGCACCATCCTGCGCCGGAGCGGCGTGTGGAACTGGAGACGCTTGAGCCAGAGTTTCAGTGCGCGTTTCATGGGCGTGGGTAGTCCGTGTGACTCACAAAGGTGTTCGTGCGCTGCCGGCCGCTGATGCGATGCGGCACGCCGATGACGATGCTGCCGGGGGGCACGTCGGCGGTGACGAGCGTGTTCGCCATGACGGCCACGTCGTGGCCGATCTTCAAGGCGCCTGCGAGCCGCGCGCCGGGTCCGATGAAGACATTGTCACCGAGCTGTGGCACGCCGCCCTTTCCGGCGGTGCCGGCGCTGCCGAAGTTGATGTCGTTGCCGAGCGTGCAATTGGCCCCCAGCGTGCAGGCGGGGTTCAGCCAGATGCTGCCCCAATGCGCGACCAGCAGGCCCGGCCCCGCGTTGACGGAAAGCGGGATGCGGATGCCGCTTTGCAGGTTGCGTCGATGCAGGGACCACAGCGCGACTGGATAGAGCAGGAGCTTCGCCCACGCCCGCTGCCGGCACCATTGTGCGATGCGGAACCAGAGCACGTAGGAGAAGCCGGGATTCCAAAACCACTGCCGCAGCAGCTCGGCGAAGTCATGGCGGCCGTCGATGCGGTGGAGGTCCGCGCGGATGAGCGCCAGCAGCGGCCAGCCGTCGGCAAACGTCTGCACCAGCGGAGTGTCCTTCGCTTCGTGCGCGGCGCGTGGCGGCGCTGGCTGCATCGATGGCGTCGTGTCCGCCTCCTGCAGCAGGGCTCTCACGTCGGCCGCGCGGACGAAAGAGCGGCCGGCGAAGGCGGATTCATCGAGGCCGGCGGCCTGCAATGCGGCACGCGCTTCATCTGAGAAAACCGTGACCACTGCGTGAGCCGGCGCCAGTTGCGTGGCGACGGGCGGTGATGACGGTGACGGAAGTGGCGGCGAAGGCGCGGGCTGCAAAGCGGTGTCGAGCGCGGACTTGGAATCAAACACTTGTCCGATGACGCCGCCGACAGGCAGATCATCGCCGGCAGCGCATGTAAGCCGCAGCCAGCCCGCGGCGGGCGCGCTGAGTTCCAGCGTGGTCTTGGACGTTTCGAGTTCGACGAGCACCTGGCCGGCGCTCACTTGCTGGCCGGTGGCCGCCGCGAACCGCACGACGCGGGCGGAGGTGTCATTGACGTCCTCCTGCGGCACGAGAATCGGGATGGGTGCGCTCATGCGGAAAAAAGGGCGCTGATGCGCTCGACAATCAAGCGGCTGCACGGCAGCACGCGCGCCTCGAGCGCCTTTGGCGAGGGAATGGGCACGGGCATCGCGGCGATGCGCAGCGTCCGCAGCGGACAGACTTTTTCCGCGACGCGGGCGATCAATTCCGCGCCGATGCCGCAGGCCGCGGAGCCTTCCTCCACGGTGACGAGGCAGCCCGTGGCGCGCACGGAGTCGATCACCGCCGCGTCATCCACGGGGCCGATGCGCGTGATGATCACGAGCTCGGCCAGCACTTCGTGCACGGTGAAAAGTTCGCGCACCGCCGCGACGGCCTCGGAGGCGAGGCCGCCGTAGGTGACCAGCGTCACCTGCGCGCGCGCGTCACCAGGCCGCAGGCGCAGCGCCGGAAAGGCCGCGTCGGTTTCCTCCGCGATGAAACCCGGCAGCTCGGGCGGGCCGAGGCGGCGGCCGTAGTCGAGCTTGTTCTCGATGATCACCACCGGGTCCGGCGAGGCCATCACCGCGTGCAGCACGGGCGCGGGATCCGCGAAACAGTGCAGCGCCACGGTGGTGAGCGTATCGACGCCCGTCACCAGCTTCTCGAGGCTCTGCGAGTGCGTGGGGCCGTAGCCGCGGCCGCCGCCCATCGGCGTGCGCAGCACAATGGGGCAGCGCGTCTTGTGGTGGTACATGTGGCGGAACTTGGCCGCGTGATTCACGAGCTGATCGAGCGCCAGCGTGATGAAGTCACCGAACATGATCTCCACCACCGGTCTCATGCCGGCGAGCGCGAGACCATTGGCCAGCCCGGTGATGGCCGCCTCGCTGATCGGCGTGCCGATCACACGTTCCGGGTACCGCTCCGAGAGGCCGCGCGTCACTTTGAATGCGCCGCCGTAGGGTGAGAGGATGTCCTCCCCGATCATGACGAGGTCGGGCATGTCTGACATCAGCGCGGTCCACGCCTGCTGCAGGCGCGTCACCATGCGCTGCTCTTCGTGCGGAAAGACGGCAGGCTTCCACTTCAGCTCACGCACGATTTGCAGCGGGGCGTATTCGTGCAGTTCCAGAGTCCGGTCTCGCTCCGCCTTCGTGATCGCCGCCGTCACACGCGCGCACGCCTGCTGCTGCAAATGCGCGTGCATCACGGGCTGCGCGGCGGCGAAGCGGTTCAGCCAGTCCCTGCTCCGCAGCGCGGCCACGAGTTCGGCCGGCCGGTCGTCATCCCCTTTCGAGTGTGCGTTGAGGCGTGCGACGCGCACATGAAAAAAACCCGGCGCTCCGGATTCGCGCACGGTGCGCAGCGCATCAGCGGCCAGCGCGATGAGCTGCGCGGGCTCGTCCGTGGTGCCCTCCCAGGTGCGCAGGCCGAATGCCTCGGCACGCGGACGCACGGCTCCGGCCAGCGCGGCGGACCGCGGAGTGCTCTGCGCCACGGCGTTGTCCTCGCACACCACGAGCAGCGGCGCCTTCAACAAGGACATCAAGTTCAGGCTCTCATACACCGCGCCTTCACCGAGCGTGCCGTCGCCGATGAAGACGACGCCCATGCTGCCCGCCGGCCCGGCGAGCCGGCGAGCCAGCGCATGGCCGGTGGCGCACGGCACGATGCCGCCCTGGATGCCGTTGGTGAAAAAGCCCGGCGCGCACAAGTGCTGGCTGGAGCCGATGCCGCCGCACACACCGCCGGCGCGGCCCATCAGCTCGGCCACCAGCCCATCGACGTCATCGGTGAAGGCGAGGTAGTGGCCGTGTCCCCGATGGTTGGAAAAAATGAAGTCGCCGACCTTCAACTGTCCGGCAAAAGCCACCGCGCTGAATTCCTGTCCCACGCATGTGTGCACCGTGCCGTGCAGGCGGCCTTCGGAGAAGAGGCGCAGGAAGGCGGACTCCGTCTCGCGGATCAAGACCGCCTGCGCCACGCGCTCGAGACTGACGCCCCCGCTGTCCACACCGTGTGCGAATACGCAGCCACATCCACCGCACCGCCACATCGCCGGAGCACCATCCGGGACGGGGAGCGCGGACGGTGTGGCGGCCCCGCACATCGGGCATGAATTCTGGGTCGGTTCCATCAGGCAGGCGGAGGGCACCCTTCGCTTGGGCCGGTTCCTTTGTGACATGTTCAGGAAGGAAGCAAGAACTTCTGTCGTGACACGAGATCACGGCAGGTCTTGCATCTTCCTCAATCGTGGAAAAGAGATGCGCTCCCACCGGGATTCGCGAGCATCCGACTCCCCCGGTCCACGGTCCCGCTCCGCGGCGGCCATCCTCTTCTTCTGTCGATCGCACCCGTCACTCCTTTCTCTTGCACCGCCTCACCCACGTATTTCCACGCGATGACCTCCACGCCAGCCACATCGCCATCCGCTTCCGGCGGCAGCATCAAAATCCGCCGTGTGCGGGATGACGCGGACTGGGCGGCGCTGGGCGCGCACTGGGACGAGCTGCTGCACGACAGCGAGGCAGACGCCGTCTTTCTCTGCCGGGACTGGATCGACACATGGCTGAAGGTCTATGGTAGCGGCGGGGAGCGCGTGATCCTCGTGGCGGAAGACGAGACCGGCGCGCTGCTGGGCATCGCCCCGATGATGCTGGACCGCGGCGCGGGCCGGCTCGGGCGCTGGGTCCGGCGGCTGCTGCTCGTGGGCCAGAAGGCGGACACCGCCTCGGAGTATCTCGACTGGATCATCCGTCGCGGCCGCGAGCAGGACGTGGGCGACGCCCTCGCGCGCCATGTGACGACGGCGATGGCGCACGAGTGGGACGTGCTCTGCTTTGACGCGATGCTCTCCACCTCGGCGACGATCGAAACGCTGCGCCGGCACTTCGACGGCGGCCTCTCCGTGAAACCGCTGACCAACGCGCCCTATGTGACGCTGGCGGCCACATGGGACGGTTTTCTCGAGCAGAAGCGCGCGAAATTCCGCCAGCGGCTGAACAAGTTTCATCGCGAGCACCGCGTGCGCGTGCTGCTCGGCGGACACGACATCGGCGTGGACGAGGGGATGGCCGTGATCCGCCGCCTCAATGAACAGCGCTGGGGTGATGCGCGGCGGAGTTTTCTCTCGGAGCGCTACCGGCGCTTTCACGACGAAGTGGCCGCACGGCTGCACGAGCGCGGCCGGCTGCTGCTGATCTTTCTCGAAGTGGACGGCACCATCATCGCCGGCCGCTACGACTTCGCGTATGGCGGTAAGGGCTGGAGCTTCCAGGGCGGCTGGCTGCCGGAGTGGGAGAAGCTCAGCGCCGGGAAGCTGATGCTGGCGGAGATCATGCGCTGGTGCATCGAGCACGGGCTGCGCGAGTACGATTTTCTCGGCGGTGCCGCCGCCTACAAGACCGACTGGAGCAATGGCGAGCGTACTCTGGTCACCCTTGATGCGGCGAATCCGCGCTCCACGCGCGGGAAGCTGTGGCGGCTGCTGCGGGAGGCGAAGCAGAAGCTCACGGCGAAGCTGCGTGCTTGATGAAGGAATGGGAAACCACGGAATACACGGAATGAGATGGCCGGAAAAGCAAGCTGGCCTCGCGGAGTGCTTGAGTCTTTCTGCTTCCGTGTATTCAGTGCATTCCGTGGTTCCTCATCTCTGAACCTGGCGTCACTTCGGCGGTTGGACGAGCGAGAGGAAGAGTTCGTCCAGCCGCTCGTTCACACGGTCGATGCGGTAGTTCACGGCGGCCTCTTTCATCTTCATGGACACTCCCCACTCGGCGCGATCCCAGCGCTCCAGCAGCCGCTCGAACGCGCCGGCGATGTGCTCGGGGCTGCGCAGATCAGCGAAGTCGAGATCGCACTCGCGCAGCAGTTCGTGGACGGTGCTCTCCGGTTCCGCCAGGCCAAGCACGGGGCGCTCATACGGCAGGTACTCGATGAGCTTCGTCGGCAGAAACATGCCGCCATGCCCGGGGGAATCGATCACCAGCAGCAGGTCGGCACTGTCGATCATCGTCTGGCACTCGCTGAACGGCACCGAGGAACGAAGAATGACCACGCCGGCGAGGCCAAGCGCATCCACGTCGCCCTGATAGCGCACGGTGTCCTCCCCCACGCACATGACCTCGATGCGCCCGGCAAGCGGGCGACGTTTGTTCAACAGCGCCAGACCCGCGAAGAGAGTGCCCGGTTCCCTCAGTCCGGCCGCAAACGATCCCGCGTGCAGCGCGCGCAGCGGCCGTGTACCAGCCCCGGTGGGCAGCGAAGGCGGCTTGTTCAGCGGCGCGTAGCCATGCGGGATCACGCGGACCTTCGAACGTACCCACGGGTACGGCTTGAGCACATGGTCGGCGAGCTTGGCGCTGACGAAGACGATGGCGTCCGCATCGCGGAAGATGCGGCGCTCACAAAGACTGCCCAGCCAATCCTGGAAGCGGTTCAGCGGCCAGCCCAGCCAGGGATCGCTCATGTGCGCCACCCACGGCAGGCCGGTGGTGCGCTTGAGGAACCATCCGGTGACATTGCTCGCGTGTTTCGTGGCGCGCGAGTAGATGATGGCAGGACCGTTCTGCCGCAGCCAGCGGCGGCCGGCGGGCACCGCGGAGAAAAGCCACAGGAGGAAGACCTCCGGCAGCAGCCAGTAATGCAGGATGGTGAGCACCACGCGCGCGAGCCGCGGCCAGCGCTTGCGCAGCACGGCATCGTAGCTCGGCGTGCGGATGATCTCGAGATCGGCCGGCAGGTTGTCGAGCATCGAGCGGTCCACTCCTTGGTGCATGTGATCCATGGTGGTGGTCATCACGGAGACACGCCAGCCGCGCCGCAGGAGGTCCAGCGTATTGAGCCGGACCAGCCCCGATTCCGGCCCGGACGTGGGCGGAAAATTATGCGCGACGAGCAGAATGCGGCCGCGAGAGGCGTGGTCGAGCGAAGATGAATCGGAAGACATGGATGTGTAAATCGGGCTGCGTCACGACGCGCGGCGGCGCAGACGTGCAGCATCCACGGCGCGGCGCAATGCCGTTCATCTGCCTCGTCACGGCAAGCTTGTCCATCATCGTTTTCCGGGTGAATCCGACTCCGTGTCGCGAGAGACGATTGATGCAGACGAACGGACGTCGAGCGCCCGGCTCAACCGCCGCCCCATCGTCGGACCAGCGGCAGATGGCCCCACAGGAGGCGGCGTGCCTCCGCATCCATCACCATCCACGGAAAACTCAGGAGGAAGACGACGCCATAGCCGGCGCCATGCAGCAGCACGCTGCCGTAGTCCGGCAGCACCCCGTGCCGCGTGACGAGGGCGAACACGCCCGGCAGCAGCGCGCCCTTCACCCCCGGCCAGACGACGTGCCCGAGCAGATAGCGCGCGGCATTCACCCCCGTGCAGCGCTGCACCAGCCACGACATGATGAGCCCGCGCGAGACAAACATCTCGATGCCCGACCCCAGCACGATCCCCGTCATGCCGTGACGAAGGCCGAGAATGATGCTCAGCACCGCGCTGCAAATGCCGCCGGCGAAACACAGCCACACGACCCACTGCGTGCGGCCGATGGTGTACATCAGGTTGTAGGCCGGATACTGCATGAAGTGCAGCGCGTAGGGCAGCGCGAGGATGAGCAGCACATGATAAGCCGGAATCAGCGACGGCCCCACCCAGCGCTCGAGGAACGGCCTGGCGAGGAACACCACCCCGGCCATCGCCGCCGCGCTGAAGCCGGAGGTGATGTGCGTGACGCGCAGATACTGCTGGCGCAGCCGCCCGGACTCTTCCGCGCCGTGGAGCTGCCCGAACGCGGATAGAAGCTGGCCGCCGAAGAGCGCATTGACCGCGTCCTGCAGCAGCGTGATCAACCGCGTGCCGATGGAGTACGCGGGCAGTTGCGCGAGGCCCTGCATGCGCGAGATGAGGAAGGGATTGAGCTGCAGCCGGAGATTGTCACCGATGGCGCCGGCGATGATGCCGCGCGAATAGGTGAAGAGCTCGCTCCGCGTCTGGCGAAGCTGGTCTTCATCCACGCCGTCCTGGCGCGGCTCCATGTTCCGGGCGAAGAGGGCCTGGAGGAGCATCTCGGCGACCTCGCCCGCGCAATGAATGAGCGCCACATGAGTCAAGGTGCCGCCGTGCGTGAGCGCACGGCACATCACCAGCGTCTGGAGCACCACGCGGCAGAGCGAGGCCGCCGCAAGCAGATCGTAGCGCACATGCGCGCGCAGGATGATCATGGGCAGACGGAAGAGGAATCGCGCGCCGGTGACGCACCCCGTCGCGCCGAGACAGAAGCAAGCCTGTGAGAAGTCGTCGTGGCCGGGCGAGAGCCATGGCAACAGCGGCATCATCAAGAAGGTGAGGCCGATCACCACGAATCCGGCCCTGCGGTAGAAGCGCGTGCCTGCCACCAGGATCGCGCGGCGCCTCTCGCCATCGCCCTTGCCTAGCGCGACGGCGAGGAAGCGCGTGGCCGAGAAGCTCATGCCCATGTCGATGAGCAGGAAGTAGCCGGTCACCGACATCACCAGCAGCCACGAGCCGTAGCCCGTGTCGCCCAGGCCCTTGATCATCAGCGGCGTGGTGATGAACATCGCCGCGGTCTTGACGGCGAGGTCCAGCATGTTCATGCCGGAGCCGCGGAGGAGATGCCGGCCGAGGCTCATGATGATTTCGCGGTCAATGCCGCCATGTCCTGGTGGCGGTCCGCCATCAGGGCGAGCGGATCGTTTTCCAGCAGCCGCCTCGTCCACGCGGCGAGCGCCGCACCGCCGAGAAGGATGAGCTTTGCGCCGCCCGCGGTCGCGGTGCGAGCCACGCCGGCATCAACCAGCTCCTGCTCCGTGCCGGCGTAGCGGCGCGCGATGCCCTCAAGGTGCTGCCGGAAAGCGCGCGCCTGCCGTGTCCCGTCCTGCGCGATGATCTCAAAACTTTCCGCTCCGGGCCGCAGCAGGTGAGGGAACCCGCAGAGCGACTCCATCGTATGGAAGGCCGTGTTTGAGTCCAGCGAGGCGCCGAGAAAAAGTATCTGCCCGTCCTCCTCAAGCAGGCGTGCGTAGGGAGTGCCCGCACCGCACGGAGTCAACGCCTGCTCATGTCCGGCGGTCAGCCGCACTGCATCCGGGCCGGCCGCGCAGACGGAATGGGTGGGGTGCAGACTGCGCACCGTGCCGGGCATGAGGCGGAAGGCCTCCGCCAGCGCACCCACGCAGCCGGGCAGCGTGCGCGCATCGAAGACGCGGCAGCCCTTGTTCATCCACTCCCAGGTGTGCGCGGGCATGAGCAACGTGCCGCGCGGGCCGACGGCATCGTGCAGCGCCGCGATCACCGCGGCCGCACCGCCGGGCACGAAGCCCAGGCTGGAGAGGGAGGAATGCACGAGGAGCGCACCGCCCTCCCGCACGCCGGCTGCGCGGAGGCTGCGTGCCAGCGAGCGGCGGGTGACCCACGGTCGTGTCAGCGCACGGATCAGCAGCTTGATCCGCTTCTTGACGCTCCTCAGCATGACAGTTGGGCGGCCGCCTTGCGCACGGCCGAGGCGATCGCGCGGGCGTTCTCCGGCCGCGCATTGTGGCTCCAGCCGATGAGCATCATGCGCCGGTTGAACTCGGTGAAGCCGGGGAAGTCCTCGATCTTCGGCGGCTCGTACGGAAACGCGGTGAACGGATAGCCGCTCGTCCCGTAGGTCCGCTGGTGCTTGATGACGTCGTACTCGAAGAGCGCCAGCGGCAGGTACTGCCGGGAGAGGGGGACTCCCTCGACGATCAGCGCGTCGAAGAAATCCTGGCTCGATGCGCCGAGCTTCGCCTCATCGACGGCGAACGCGTAGATCCACCATGAGGGCACCGTGCCGGCGGGATCGGGCGGCAGGACGATGGCCGGCATCTCCTTGAGCAGCCGCGTCAGCTCGTCCGCACTCTCGCGGCGCGCACGGATGAAGCCCGGCAGCCGCTTCGCCTGCGCGAGGGCGACGGCGCCCTGCAGCTCGGTCATGCGGTAGTTCATGCCGAGGAAGTAGTGATTGCGCCCGGCGCGGCCCGCCTTGCTGCGCAGCCAGCCCTTGTCGGAAAACAATGCCGCGCGCTCGGCCAGATCGTCACGGTTCGTCACGGTGATGCCGCCGTCGCCGCAGGTGATCTGCTTCGACTGCTGGAGGCTGAAGCAGCCGAGGTCGCCGATGGAGCCGACCTTCCTTCCGTGGTAGTCGGCGTAGTGCGCCTGCGCGCAGTCTTCGATGATCTGGATGCCCTTCGGCCGCAGGAGCGCGACGACGGGGTCGAGATCCACCGGCCGGCCGAACAGATGCACGACGATGACGGCCTTCGTGCGCGCCGTGATCTTCTTCGCGATGGTTTCCGCCGTCAGGTTCCCGGTGAGCGGATCGACGTCCGCGAAGACGGGGATGCAATTGCACGCGAGGATGGGGATCACTGTGCCCATGTCGGAGAGCGGCGTGGTGATGACCTCGTCGCCTGGATTCAAGCCGAGCGCACCGACCGCCACATGGATCGCCGCCGTGCCGGAAGTGGATGCCACGGCGTGCTTCGCCCCGTAGAGCCGCGCGAATTCATCCTGGCACTCGGCCACCACATGACCCTCGGTGCAGCTCAGCTTTCGGGAGAGCAGCACCTTGCCAAGGTTCACGGCCTCGGGCTTGCCGAACGTGGGCGAGCAGTCGAAGGCCGCGCCACGGCCCGCACGCTCGCCGCCATGCATGGCCAGGCGCTGGGCGGCGGGAGTCTGCTTCACGCGCGCGGATGGAGCGGCCTGCGCGGAGGCCGGCGGCGGAGCGGGCGCTTGCGCGCCGGGAAATGCGGTGCTGACGACATCGCCCTTGTTCCCGGGCGGCAGCTTCACGGTGGTTCCCGCGCGGACGGAGTCGTAGAGAGCGAGCATCATTTCCGCCGCAGCCGAGCCCTGCGCGCCGGTGGAGCCGTATTCCGGCAGCCGGCCCTTCACCCAGTCGATGAACTCGGCGAACTGGCGCACCTGGAAGTCGCGCCGTCCCTCCACGCGCTCATGCTGAAGATCGCCGGTGCCTGTGAGCGATGTGGGCGTCAGCTCCACGCTGCCTTTGCTTCCTTCCAGCGTGATGCCGAAGAAGGCGGGCGCTTTTTCACCGGTGACAAAGGCGAACCGCTGTCCGCCATCAAAGACGATCTCCCCCTCGGCGCTTTCTTCCGCCGGCATGCCCTGCCTGAAGCCGCCCTGCTCGCGCGCGCACCGGCACGATGCCTCGACGGCGCGTGGGTCGCCGAGGATGAACCGCACGGCATCGAACAGGTGGGGACCATTGTCGGCCATGACGCCGCGTATGTGGCCGCGCACGCCGCGCAGCTCGCCGAGCGCGCCGGCCGCCACCAGTTCACGCGCACGTATGTACCACGGGCACCAGCGGTACTGATGGCCGATCGCCAGCTTCACGTTCTTCGCCGCGCACAGCGACACCATTTCCTCCAGTTCGCCCAGCTGCAGCGCCATCGGCTTCTCGCAGAGGATGCCTTTCACTCCGGCGGCCACCGCATCGCGGGTGATCTGCGCATGGGACTGCGGCCAGGTGCAGATGCTGACCACGTCCGGCTTCACTTCCTCGATCATGTGCCGGTAGTCCCGATACCCGCGCAAATACGGACGCCGCCGCAATGCAGCCGCCAGCGCGCCAGGGCTCAGATCGCTCACCGCCACGAGCTGCGCCGTGCCGGTCTGCTCGTAAAAGTCCATGTGGTCCGGCCCGATGCCGCCGTAGCCGATGATGGCCACCCGCAGGGGCGAGCGCAGGGGGGTGGTCTTCCGCAGAATGATTCGGCGGGCTTTGTTCAAGGCACGCTGGGCAAGTGATGGCATCGGGGAAATCGTGGGGATTTGACCGCCGCTGCGGACGCGGGCGGCCTTCTCCTTTGCCTTCGAGTCGCAGGGCTTTCAAGCGCCCTTGTTTATTTTTCCGAAGCCGATGCGGCAGGGGTCTCGCCCCGGTCGCAACGCCGTGATCGACGGAGGGTGCACCACACTTCCACCAGGGCTGAAAGGCCGCCCCGCACTCGGGCTTATGTACACGACCTTATTTCAAACCCCGCACTGGCATGACTACCTACCGCCCCTTCCTCCGATCAGTGACCGCCGCAGCCGCGACGCTCGCCAGCATCGGTGCTTTGGCCTCCGAATCGCCGCGACCGCTGAACTTTGCGAACGACATCGTGCCCATCCTCACGAAAGCCTCGTGCAACTCGGGAGGCTGCCACGGCAAGGCGAGCGGACAAAACGGCTTCAAGCTGTCGCTGCTCGGCTTCGAGCCGGGCGAAGATTACGAGCACATCGTGAAGGAGGCGCGGGGTCGTCGTGTGTTCCCGGCGGCACCGGAGCAAAGCCTCCTTTTGCTGAAGGCGATCAATCAACTCCCGCACGGCGGCGGCAAGAAAATGGATCCGAACTCGGACGAGTACAAGCTGCTCACCGAGTGGATCAGCAAGGGCATGCCGATGGGCAAAGACACGGATCCGAAGATTGTGTCGATCGAAGTCCAGCCGAAGCAGAACACGATGAAGCTCAAAGGCGAACAGCAACTCAAGGTGCTCGCGCATTACTCCGACGGCTACGTGAAGGACGTGACGCGCAGCGCGCTCTATGAAGCGAATGACAAGAGCATGGCCGAGACGACGGAAGCCGGCCTCGTGAAGCTCTTCGACATTCCCGGCGATGTGGCTGTGATGGTGCGTTATCAGGGCAAAGTGACCGTTTATCGCGCGACCGTGCCGCTCGGTGCTCCGGTCGAGAATTTGCCCGCTGCGCGCAATTTCATCGACGAACTCGTCTTCGCGAAATTGAAACAGATCGGCATGCCGCCTTCGCCGATTTGCGATGACTCCACCTTCCTGCGCCGCGTCACGCTCGACCTCGCAGGGCGTCTGCCGACTATTGAAGAAACCAAAGCCTTCGCCGCTAGCAAAGACCCGAAGAAGCGCGATGGCGTGATCGACACGTTGCTCGCCAGCGCCGACTACGCCGACTACTTCGCCAATAAATGGGCCGCGCTGCTGCGCAACAAGCGCGAAGACAAGCGCGACATCACCGCGAACTTCGCCTTCTACTCGTGGGTGCGCGACGGCTTGCTCGAAAACAAACCGTACGACCAGATGGCCCGCGAGCTTCTCGCTGCGACCGGCGACGTGCTCGAGAATCCGCCAGTTGCTTGGTATAAGCGCGTGAAGGAGCCGCAGCAGCAGCTCGAAGATGTCGCGCAGCTTTTCCTCGGCACGCGCATGCAGTGCGCACAGTGCCATCATCATCCGTTCGAGAAATGGAGCCAGCAGGACTACTACGGCCTCGCCGCCTTCTTCAGCCAGGTGGGCCGGAAGCCGACCGCCATCAAGGGCGAGGAGATCATTTATCACAAGCGCGGCGTCGCCACCTCGACGAACAAGCGCACGAAGCTGCCTGTGAAACCCACCAGCCTCGGCGAGCCACCGCTCGACATCCCGGCCGATGAAGATCCGCGTCTGCGCCTCGCCGACTGGATGAGCAGCAAGACGAATCCGTTCTTCGCGAAGTCGCTCGTGAACCGCTACTGGAAGCACTTCTTCAATCGCGGTCTCATCGAGCCCGAGGACGACATGCGCGAGACGAATCCGCCGTCGAATCCCGAGTTGCTCGACGCGATGTCCAAGTTCTTCGTCGATAGCGGCTTCGATCTCAAAGCCGTCATCCGCGCCATCGCGCAATCGCACACCTACCAGCTCAGCGCGATTCCGAACGAGCATAATGCAGTCGATCGCCAGAACTTCTCGCGCTACTACCCGAAGCGTCTGCCCGCCGAGTCGCTCTTCGATGCCGTGAATCAAATCACCGGCACGCGCAGCAGCTTCAGCGGCTTGCCAGCCGGCACACGCGCTGTCGCACTGCCTGACAACAGCTACAACGCCTCTTCCTACTTCCTCACCGTCTTCGGTCGTCCCGAAGGCTCCAGCGCCTGCGAATGCGAGCGCACGCAGGAAGCCAGCCTCGCGCAGAGCCTCCACTTGCTGAATGCGCAGGACATCCAGGCGAAGCTCACCGCCAACGACGGTCGCGCCGCCACGCTCGTGAAGGAAGAGAAGCCCGAGCCCGAGAAGCTGCGCGACCTCTACGTCGCCGCCTTCTCACGCGAACCTCGCGCCGACGAAGTGCAGCTCGCCGAGAAACACCTCGCCAAACCCCGCGTCGATCCCGAAGGCAAGCCCCTCGATTCCGTGGCCGCGAAACGCCAGGGCTACGAGGACATCCTTTGGGCGATCATCAACACGAAGGAGTTTCTCTTCAATCATTGACTTGTCGTGTTTAGCCGCCGGCTATACACTAGCGGCCATGACGACCACTCTTCAATCATGGGGCAATAGCCAGGGCATCCGGCTTCCCAAGGCGCTGCTCAAAGCCTTGGAACTTGAGACGGGATCGAATCTCGAACTGGCCTTGTCGCCGAAAAAGGATGCCATCGTGGTTCGCCCCGTCAAAAAGCGTGCACCGGTGCGTGGCAGACATCGCATCGAGGATCTGGCGGCCGCGATGCCGAAGAACTACAAAGCCACTGAGTTTTCCTGGGACGCGGCAGGCAGGGAGGTGTGGTGATGGCAGCTTATGTGCCGCGTCAGGGCGACCTCATCGCGCTCGATTTTGATCCGCAGTCAGGCCACGAGCAAAAGGGCCGCCGACCCGCCATCGTGATCAGCAAGGATGCTTTCAACAAGGCCACAGGCATGGCCATGTGCTGTCCGATCACAAACACAGACCGCCGGGTGCCCTTCCATGTGCCCGTGGCTGGGCGAACATCGCTGACAGGCTTTGTCATGTGCGAGCAGGTGAAATCGCTCGACTTCCGCGCCCGTGGCCTGCGCTTGATCGAACGAGCGCCTCAAGACCTTTTGGAAGATGTGCTCGCTATCATCGACGCCTCTATTTTTTGATGGGAAGCTCGCTGGCTAGCGGCTGTCTGCGTGCCCGGCCGAAATGGCGCATGGACGCATGCAAAGCCATACGAAGATGGGCGCTTTTGACAGAACAGAATGCTCCGTTTGTGGCGTTGGTTTGCGGTCATGTTTCTGCGAATTCCTTGTGTTCTATCCCTGCTCTCCGCAGCCGCCTCCGCCCAGCTCGCCGGTCTTCCGACGCCGCGGCTGCTCACGATCATGCCGATGGGCGGGCAGACGGGAGGGACATTCGAGGTGACCATTGGCGGCACTGACATCGAGGATGCGGATGCACTTCGTTTTTCGGATCCGAAGATCACGGCGAAGCCGAAGACTGGAGCCGATGGTAAGGTGGAGCCGGGCAAGTTTCTTGTGAGCATCGCGAGTGGCACCGCGAATGGCATCTACGATGTCCGCGCCGTCACGCACATCGGCGTTTCGTCGGCGCGCGCGTTTGCCGTCGGCACATTTCCCGAAGTGACGCGAGCAAAGGCGAACACCTCGCTTGAGACGGCGCTGGAGTTGAAACCGAACACGGTCGTCAACGCCGCCGTCACAGCTGCGACGGCGGATTTCTATTCGTTCCAGGCGACGAAGGGCAAACGCATGGTCGTCGAATGCGCGACGAGCGAGATCGACTCACGATTGATTCGGGTCCTGATCATCACCGATGCGCAGGGTCGCGATCTCGTCGTGAATCGTCGCGGCGGTCCTCTCGAGTTCACACCGCCGGCCGACGGGAAGTACTTCATCAAAGTCCACAGCCTCACGTATGAAGGCGGTCCCGAGCACTTCTACCGTCTCACTTTGCTCGATGGCACGATGACCGAACGCACTCCGGAAAAAACGAGGGCCACGGTCGTCAGCGCCTTCTCATGGATGCCCGACAGCCCGCTCGCAAAACAAAAGCCCACGAGCGCGGAGAAAGAACCGAACAATCAGCAGAGCCAGGCGCAGAAGATCACGCTGCCGTGCGACATTTCGGGCTCGTTTTATCCGGCGGCAGATGTGGACACCTTCGAGTTCGCCGGCAAAAAAGGCGACGAATGGTGGATCGAAGTCGCCTCGCAGCGGCTCGGACTCCGCACAGATCCGTTTGTCGTCGTGCAGCGCGTCACGAAGGACGGAGCGACCGAGAAGCTGAGCGATGTCGCCGAATTCAACGACATCCCGAATCCCATCGACAAAGCGGCCTACGAAGCCGGTTCCGCCGACGTGCTCGGCAAACTCGCCATCAAAGACGATGGCGTGTATCGCCTCCAGGTTCGTGATCTCTTCGGCGGCACGCGTAGCAACCCGAAGAACATCTACCGCCTCATCATTCGCAAAGCCGCACCCGACTTTGCGCTCGTCTCCTGGGCCTTCGATGCGCCGAACGGTCCGAACTACGCGCAAGTTCCCGCGCGACCGCTCGCGCTTCGCGGCGGCGGCACGATGGCGCTGCAAGTGGCAGCGCTGCGTCGCGATGGATTCGATGGCGACATCGAACTCACCGCCGAAGGCCTGCCCGCCGGCATGATGGCGACCGGCTTGAAGATTCCCGCTGGCAAAACGCAGGGCATGATCCTGTTCACCGCCGGAGAGAAAGCCGCGCGCGCGATCTCGAACGTGAAGCTGACCGGCCGCGCGCAGATCAATGGCGCGAGCGTCTCGCGTCCGTGCGTCGTCGCCTCCGTCGTGTGGCCCGTGCCGAACACCGCGCAGGAAATTCCGGTCGGTCGTCTGCAAGATGACGTGCCCGTTTCCATCAGCGGCTTTGAGCTTTCGCCTCTCACCATCGTGTCGAAGGAAAACAAAGTCATCGAAGGCAAGGCCGGCACCGCGCTGAAGATCCCGCTCGCACTCACCTGGCGCGGCGAACACACCACCGCTCTCAAGCTCAAAGCTCTCACGCCCGGCTTTGAAGCGATGAAAGAAACCGACATCGCCGTCAAAGCCGCCAGCGCCGAAGCTGTCCTTGATCTCGCTGCGCTCAAGACCGCACCGGGCGACTACACGCTCGCCTTCCACGTCGTCGCGAAAGGCAAACACGCCCGCGAAGCTGAAGCCGCGAAAGCAGCCACCGAAGCGCAGAAGAAAGCCGATCGAGAAGCCACCGCTGCTGCAGCCGAAGCCAAGAAACTCGCCGCCGCCGCGAAGTCCGCACCCGCTGACAAGAAAGCCGAAGCCGAAGCAGCCGCAAAAGCTGCCGCCGACAAACAAAAGGCCGCCGATGCTGCGAAAGCTGCCGCAGCAGCCGTCGCCAAAACCGCCGAAGCAAAAGCCAAGCCCAAAGACTTCGCCGACATCGTGGTGTCAGAACCGGTGCGCATCCGGGTAGTGGACGCCGCGAAGAAGTAAAGCAACCACCTGCTGAGGGCGAGCCGCGCCCGATACGGATCATGCATTGAGCAGGGCCGAAACACCCTCTTTCGCGGCTGCGATCACGCGCTCCAGACTGCCGCGCGCAAACGGTGTCTGCCAGACTGTGTAGATGTCATGCTCGTAGAGCGGCACGGGCGGCAAATAGCCGAGGATGCCGTTGGCGATGTTCATCACAATGATCGTCCTGGCCGGAAATGCGGCACGCAGTTCCTGTTGCAGCGCGGCATAGCCCTCGAATGGGACGCCACAGAGCACGGCGTCGCCGATCTGCCATGTCCATATCCTCTCCACCGATGTCGATGCCTCGCTGAAAGACATGCGCACGCGGCGCTTCCGCAGCAAGCGCTCGTAGGCGAAGCCCTCGGGCTTCTCCGCGAGCATCGACTCGATCTCGGCGAGCGTCGGGAGATCGGGCTTTAACTCGAGATCGACGGCGCGCATCGCGGCGCGGACGGACTCGTTCGCGGGCTGAGAAACCGCCGACCATGTGGCAAGCGGCGCGCCGGATTCAACGGCTCCGTCGTAGCGCAAATGCGAGCAGCCGCTGCGCATCGGTTGCAGCGTCGCGAGCACGGCATGAGCGAGTTCACGACCATGCTGTTCGGCGACCAAAACTTCGCCGGTGTATTGCTCCGCCGGTGCATACTCGCCGCACGCGCCGAGCAGAAAGAGGCACGGTGCGGCGGTTTCCGACTCGACGAATTCCCGCATCACGCCGGGATAGTCCGGGGAGATCAGCCGGTTGTCCCACGCGAGCGTCGTCGGATGGCAGGCGTAGTTCACCAGAGTGGCGAGCGTGCGCCCTTCATCATCGAATGCACGGGCGACGAGCAGGGCATCGTCCGCCGGCGCTCCCGGATGAAAACCGGTGAGGAAGCGCTTCGAATCTGCCGGATCGACGAAGTCGCGCTCGGAGGCCAGAGAGCAGCGCCCGTTTCGGAAGATCATCGTCGCCGGCTGCATCGCACCCACCGCCTCGCGCGCCGCGGCGACGCAGTGGTCCGCCAGCGCGGCGAGATAGGCACGGGCGGTGTCTGGATTCGCCTCGGCGGGGGCATCAGAATCGAGCACCGGCCCGGCGTGGGTATGCGTGAGGTGGATGATTACATTCGCTTCAGGCAGACCTGTGGCGTCGAGCACCGCCTTGCGCAGCGCATCGGCGTCACGACGGGTGCGCCACCAGCCGAGTTCGAGGCTGATGAGAAGCAGCGGCGGTCCACCAGACATCGGGCCGACGGCCATCGCAGTGCCGGCGAGACGGCGATGCACGCCCGTGGCAAACCAGTGCCTCGCCGCGCCCCAGTTCTTCGCGCACACATCCAGGTCCGGAGTGATGTCCCGGCGGCTCACGCCGATGCGGGCACGGAGGGAGGCAAAGCGCTGATGAATGAGCTGAGGCATGACGGAAGCAAGAACGTCGCCGCCCGCCACTGGCTTCCAAGGCCGCCGCCGGAAACGCTCCGGCGCGGACGACGCAGACACACGCGCACTTGCCTGCACTTCTCATACCACAAAACCGGACAAAGTGCTCCGCTGCAAGCGCAAGACGTCCTGCAAACAATCCGAGCGCTCACATCTGCTCAGTGCTCCGTGCTGAGGGGAACACACGAGGTGAAGCCCGCACTGAGTTCGGCTCGCGTCCTCCAGCGCCACGCGAGCGGATCACCGCGCCGCCGAGTCAGGCAGGAACCGCCATCCATCATTTGACGCTTCACACCGCCCCGGCTACCAGTCCCGCCCGCCGTCCATGTTGGAAAATTATCTGCCCGTTCTATTGCAAGTGCTCATCGCCGGAGGTTTCGCCGGCGCCACGCTGCTTATCTCCGTGCTCCTCGGCAAGGCCGCCGCGCGGAACCGTGTGAAGGATTCGGCCTACGAGTGCGGCATGGTGCCCGTGGGAGAAGGGCAGTCGCGGTTCAGCGTAAAGTTTTACATCGTGGCGATGCTCTTCGTCCTCTTCGACATCGAGGTCGTCTTCCTCTATCCGTGGGCCGTCATTTTCAAGGACTATGTCGCCATCCACGGCACCGCCATCTTCTGGTCCGCGCTGTGCTTCGTCACCGTCCTCTTCATCGCGTATGCCTATGCCTGGAAGAAGGGCGCGCTCGACTGGAAGCACTGAGCGCCGCGCCCGCCCGGTCATTTTGTCTGCCGCGTCCACGCCCACGTCATGATCGCCTACCTCAGTCTCTACAAGCTGAAGCCCGGGGTGACTGCCGACGAGATGGAGGACATGATGTCCCAGACGCGCATGCAACTGCTGCGCGTGCCGGAAATCCTGACTGTGAAAACCGGCAAGCGCGTGAACCCCGACGATGAGTGGCCGTGGTTCGTCTATCTCGAGGTCGAGAGCATGGACAAGCTCGTCATCGCACAGGACGATCCCCACTACATCAAGTTCCGCGAGGAAGTGGTAAAGGCACACATCGCCGAGCAGCACTCCACCGCCTTTGAGATGGAGCCGCGCAAGGACGTGAAGTACTCCTGACGCATCGCAACGCATGCCGCGCATGGATTTCGCCGCGCCCGAGCCAGCGTCCGCATCGTATTCGAATCAACAACCGCATCACCACCATGGAAACACCCAACATCACCGCCTATCTCAAGACCTACTGCGGCTGGAGCGAGGGCGTCCGCGCCATCTTCCGCAAGTACAACCTGCCCTACGAGGAGAAGGACATCATCCAGAACCCCGCTTTCCGCTGGGAGATGGAGCAAAAAAGCGGCCAGCCCCTCAGCCCGTGCGTGGAGATCAATGGCACCATGCTTCCGGACATCAGCGGCGAGGAAGTCGAGCAGTGGATGATCGCCAACGGCGTCGTCCAAGCCAGCGACACGGCACCGGACGCACCCATCGACTCCGCCTGCTCCGATGAGCAGCACGCCGCCATGGCGCGCGCCCAGCCGGGGGTGATCAAGTTCGTGGGCTGATCGCGGCTGTCCCGCTTCGCGCTGATCCGCCGGCCTGCATGAAGGCCGCTCGTCACATGTGAAGCCCGGCTACGGGGGTGCGAGCGCGGCATCTGCGGCTTTTTGGAAAGCCTCGCGCACCGGGCTGGCGTCGCTGTTCGGAAAATTTGCCCGCTGCACCATCAGCACATAAATCCGGCCCCTCACCGGATCGATCCACGCCTGCGTGCCCCACGCGCCCCCGTGGCCGAAGCTGCCGGGCGACAGCACCGCCGCCACGCCCGCGTGCGGCTCCTTGAGCACGCACACACCAATGCCCCAGCCGTAGTTCATGCCGTGATTTCCGAACGTGTCGTTTTGGAAAAACCCACACGGCAGATCACCCGTGTGCACCGAGGACAGCGTCTTCACCGCCCCTGGACTGAGGATGCGCGTGCCGTCGAGCGTGCCGCCATTGAGCAGCATCATGCAGAAGCGCGCGTAGTCCGGCGCCGTGGAAAAAAGGCCGCCGTTCCCCTGGGGCGGACGACCGCGCTCACCGAAGCCAGGACGCATCGGCACGGCCTCGAGTTTGCCGGCGTCCTTGTTCCGGGCGTAGCCTGTCGCCATCTGCGCTCGCTGGGCGTCGGTCGGATAGAAGGTCGTGTCTCTCATGCCGAGCGGATCGAAGAGCCGCTTCTGCAGGAACTCGTCGAACTTCATGCCGCTGATCACCTCGACGATGCGCGCTGCGGCATTGATGCCGGACTGGGTGTACTTCCACTTCTCGCCCGGTTCGTATTGCATGGGCGTCGAAAGCCAGATGGGCACGAGATCGGCCAGCGTCTTCGCCTCCTGCGCCGCAGGACCGTTTGCCTCGCCGAGACCGGAGGTGTGGGTGAGGAGTTGCGCGATGGTGAGATTCGCTGCCTTGGCCGAGGGAGTTTTCAATGCGGCGAACTCGGGGATGAACTTTGCCACTGAGTCCCCGATGCTCAGCTTGCCCTCGTCTTGCAGCATCATGATCGCTGCGCCGGTCACCGGCTTCGTCATCGAGGCGATCCAGCCGATCGAGTTTTCGGCCATCGGCTTCTTCGTTTCCAAATTCGCAAAACCATTCGCTTCCCGGTGGATGACGCCGTCCTTGGTCGCCACCACCGTCACCACGCCGGTGACTTCATTTCTGGCGATCATGTCCTCCATCGCAGCTCCGATGCCGGGCAGCTTGGGCGTCTCCGCGAGCGTGAGTGATCCGAAACCGAGGGCTAGAATGAGGGTGCGCATGATCCACTCAGACGGTCCCGGCGGCCCGGTTCTTCTCGCGTTCTTTCCGAGTCGTCATTTCGAGTGTCGTCGGTCTGTTCCTGATGTCTTGGAGGCACCAAGACGCCGCCGCACCTCGACCGCCAGCTCTGCGCCGGCCAGTTGGCGCAACGGATCGGACTCGGACACGTTCAGCATCCGCTCGCCGTGAGCGGCCGACTGGATTCCGAATCCGAACTCCTCGAGAAACAAGTCTCTGTTCGCATAATGCGAGATCACCCGGACGCCGGGGATGTCCTTCAGCGCTCGCTCCACCCGGTTCATTTCGCCGTAGTAGCCGAACGTCCATCCGTGGTTCGTCCTGCCGTCCCACCGATGCCAGCAAAGGAAAGCCACGAGCAAGACCACGCCGCCAAACGTCAACCAGACTCCTCCGATGAAAACCCTCCCGGCAATGATGGCTGATCGTCTCATGGTGTTCGGTCGGGTTGGGATTCGTTCACGGCTGAAATGCCTTGTGCTTCGGATCACCGCCAGCCTCGAACCATGCGAGAATGTCGAAGATCTGCTCCGCTTTCAGCGCGTTTAGCAGGCCGGGCGGCATGGGCGAGATATCGGAGACTTTTTTCTCGCGGATCATCGACTTGCCGATCTCGATCTTGTCCGGCGCGAGCGGATTCGGCTTCAGCACGATGCGCTCGTCGTCTTCGCTTTCGAGGCTGCCGCTCGCTGTGGTTCCATCCTTCTTTGTCACGACGAGCACTTTGAATTTCTCGTCGATGAACTTCGACGGCTCGAGGATGTGCATGAGCAAGTCGTGGCGATTGAAACGTGCGGAGACTAGCGTGAGATCGGGGCCGACGACTCCGGCTGGCATCGACGGATCGTTGCTCACCTTGTGGCAAAACACGCATTGCGCGCTGACGAGCGCGGCCTTTGCCTTCTCGAACGAGCGGCCGCGCGAAACCTGATCGAGCTTCGGCGCGAGATCATCCAGCGTCCAGTTCTTGAACGTGTGCCCCGGCATCGCCGTCGGCAGCAGCGGTGTCGGCTTCGGCGGGAAGATCACGCTCGCGAGCGTCTGCGCATCCGCAGGCGAGAGCGCGGCAGCCAGCTCGCTGCGCGTGTCGGCGATCGCTTTGAAGTAGGTGCTCGCGCCGTTCATCTTCTCCGCGCGGTTCAGCGCCTCGAAACACACGCGCCGCGCCTCCAGCGTCCAACCATCTTTGAGGTAGCGCAGCATGAACGGGTAAAAGAGCAGGTCCTCGGATGTCGTCGCGTTGCGAAGAAGCGGGAGAGTCTTCTCGATGACAGTCGGAGAGCGCAAGTAAACGAGTGTGCGGCAAAGTTCTCGATTCAGGTGTTGGATTCCCGGCTTTAGCCGGTCATTCGCTGGCTGCGGAAACTTCGGCTCCAGAACACGCACAAGGTCACCTCGTTGTTTTTCGGTTGGTTCGCCAAAGCGCGAGAAAAACACGGCTGCAACGCGCAGAACCTTGAGCGCTTGGTCGCCGGAAAGCGGTGTGGCGCTATCGCTTCCCACCGCACTCCAAGACGCTTCGCGTTCTTGCTTCGCCTCCGCGCTCGCGCCAGCGTCTTGGAGTGCGGCGGCTGTGACGCCGCTTTTCGACTGCCCCTTCGCTGCCGAAGCATCTTTGAATCTCCGCAGCCAACCCATCAGAATTTCGAAGATCACATCTCGCGATTCAGCATCGCCCGCACGGATCAGCGCCAGCAGCGACTCCGGCGAACATCTATCCGAGTAAAGCGCGCGGTGCCGCCAGCGGCTCACGTTGGTGCGCTCGACTTCCAGCCGTGCTGCGTGCGCCAGGAATGGATCATCCGATGCGACCACGGTAAACGTCAGAGTCAGTTCGTCATTCCAAGGCTCTTCTTTGTACCCACCTTCGATCCCGCGCCTAAGCTTCGCGGCCTGGGAGAGTGGTTCACCTGCGCTCGATTGTGCCAATGCGACAGATTCGTCACGCTTTGGATAACTCACCCGATACAACCCGCTCTGCGTCCCGCGTCCTCCCGTGATGAACCACATCGCTCCGTCCGGCCCGATGCAGCCATCCGTCACATTCAGCGGCCGACCCGAAACAAAAGTCTCCTGCTCGCCGGTGTAGCTAGCGCCTTTGGCTTTCAGATGTACCGCGATGATGCGGCCGTAGCTCCAGTCGAGGATGAAGTAGGCTTCGCGATATTTTTGCGGGAACTCCGCGCCGTAGCCGAAGAAGGTTCCCGTCGGCGATGACAGGCCGATGTCGATCACGCTCGGCAGTGTGTCGATATACCACGCGGGAAATCGCCCTGTGCCGCGACGCCAGCCGTAGTCGGCACCGGGGACGACGTGGAGGACGCGCGTGGGCATGTACCATGGCGTGCCGACATCGCGCTCCATGTCGGCGTCGAAGGTGAAGAGTTCGCCGTCGCGATTGAAGGCGATGTCGAGCGGATTGCGCAGACCGCCTGCGAGCAGCTCGACCTCGGAGCCGTCGGGGTTCATGCGCAGGATGTGACCGGCGGGCAATTGCACATCACCATCGAACATCGTGCCGTCCCACGGATTTGGAATGAGCTGGTCGGACGCGTAGTCTTTCAGCGGCGACTTCGGCGAGAGGTTCTTCGGCAGCAGCACATTGTTGCCGTGCGCGATGTAGATTTTGCCGTCCGGCCCGAGCTTGATGTGATTTCGGCCGTGGCCGACTCCGCCATCGGTGTGCAGCAGTTCCTTCTTGTCTTCTAAGACGCCGTCGCCATCCGCATCGCGCAGCCGGTAGAGACCTTTGCTGTTGTTCGCGTTCGCAAACAGCGCGCCCTGCGCATAGAGCAGTCCGCGACACTCGAGCAGCGTGTCTTCGATGACCTCGACCTTCTGATCGCCGCTGCCGCTGATGGTGAGCCGCAGCAGTCCCTTCTTCTCTTTGCCGAGCGTGATGCGACCCTCGGGATCAAAAGCCATCGACACCCACGAATCCTCGCCCGGCTGCGACGAGCGGACCAGCTCCGCTTTGAAGCCCGACGGCAGGATTAGCGACGCAGGATCCGTCGCCTGATTCTGGTTGCCCGGCTTCGCGAGCTGCCAGGAGTTGTAGGCGTCGAAGGTCTTCTTGAAGTCGAACGGATTCTTCGTGGCATCCGCATCGACCGCGCCGCGCACAGCGAGCGTTCCTTTGCCCGCCTTCCACGACGCATCGGACGCAATCCACTGCTTGCGCGCGAGGTCGCCATTCAATTCCAGCAACACGGCAACGGGAGCATCGGAACGCAACGACAGCGTGTTCGCACCTTCGTGAATGAGCTTCGTCACGTCCAAGCTCGCCGCCGTCTCACGACCCACGACCGACCCCACCGGTTTTCCATTGATCACGATCTCCGCCTTCGTCTCTGTCGCAGAGAAGAGAATCGCCTTCAGCAGCTTGCCCGACCACTCGAAGTTCTTTTCGATCACCGCTCCTTTCTCCGATGCCGCGATCCACTGCGGCATTGGCGGGCTGTTCGCGAGCTGGGCGTACGCGAAGTGTGTCGTCACGAAAATGCAAGCGGCAGACAATGTAGTGAATCTCATGAACGGAATCCCTCACACCAAAGCGCCGGCTCTGTCGCGAATGTTTCACATAGCCGCGATCCGTGCCCGGGATCCCGGTGCCAAAGCACGCTACATTTCCGCTTTCCCCACCTCACGGACTCAACGGCAACACTACCCGCGCCCGATAAAACCTCCTGGCCGCCGATGGCTCCGTGATCGTGCGCGTGGTCGTCGTTCCGGCATCGGCGGTGATGGTGCCGAGGCCGCTGTCGGTCCAGGGGACGGAGGCGAGGTCGGTGGTGTGCTCGATGACGTAAAGGCGGTCGGGGCTGCTGCGCCAGGTGAGGGTGAATTGAACGCTGCCGTTGGGTTGCTTCACGGCTTGGGGCTGCGCGATGGCGAAGGTCTCGGTGCCAGAGAGCGGGTTGGTGTCGGCCCGGTATTCGGCGAGGTCGCTGAGGCCGTCGTGATCGAAGTCGCCGGTCGCGCTGAGGAAGCCGAGGCCGCCGGTGCGCTGGTATTCCCAGGCGTCGGGAATGCCATCGTGGTCCGTGTCGGCACCGGTTTGCATCGAGTCGGTGATGAGATTGCCGAGGTTGATCCAGCCAATGTTCGCGCCATACGCGAAGCCGCTGAGTGCGCCGTTGGTGAGGTTGATGCGCGGGTTGCCGGTGGCTTCGAATTGAATCCATCCGACGTTCGCGCCGTAGGCGAGTCCGCGCAGCAGGCCGCCCGACAGCACGTTCACGCCGAAGTCGCTGCTGTCGGTGTTCGAGTAACGAATCTTGTCCACCGGCGTGCCGTCGCCGAAGGTGATCCAGCCGATGTTCGCGCCCCATGCCTGGCCGGAGCAAATGTAGGCACCCACTGCGACTCCATCCGCAGCGCTGGGGCGCAGATTGATCCACGCGGTGTTCGCGGACCAAGCAAATTTCTGCGTGGCATTGATCGTGGACTGCGCGGCCAGCCATGTCGTCGGCGCGAGCAGCAGCGCGAGGAGAGCGACCGTCTTCATTGGAAGTTCGAGAAGGGATTGACCGCTGTGGCGGCGGTGGTGAGCGGCGCGACGTCGTTGCCAGCGGAGCCGTTGATCGCGGTGGTGTTGGTGCTGATCTTGTTGCGCGTGACGGTGGTGCCGGTGCCGACGAGTTCGATGCCCACATCGTTCTGCGTCGTGGAGTTGCCGTCGATGGTGGCCGGGCCGGCTTCGCAACGAATGCCTGCCGATGTGGCTGCGATGTTGATCCCCGACTTGCACACCACGTTTTGCAAAGCCGAGCAGCGCTCGCGGATGACGATGCCATTGCCATCGCAATCGCCCACGACGCAGTTCTTCACCAGCGAGTTTGCACCAGCGACGATGCCATTGCCATCGTAGGTCACGCTGCGTTTGCAGCCATTGACCGTGCAGTTCGTCACGGTGCTGCTCTCTCCGACTTCGAGTCCGGTGTAGGAGTGGCCGCTGGGATTGGTGAACGTGCAATCCTTCACCACCGATCCCTTGCCGTAGGTCATGCCTACGTTGGTGAATTCGCAGCCGACGGTAATAGATCCATCGCTGAGATTGCCGGGCGGACAAGGATTGGCGCTGTTGTTGTTGCGTATCGTGCAGCCATTGAGTCCCGCTTCGACGCTCACATGGATGCCCTTCTGCGAGAGCAGGATGGTGCTCATGTCCACGCGCAAGTTTCCGCCCGCGCCGATGTCAAAGGGGCCATTGTCCGCGGTGCTGGTGTTGCCATTGATGTGGCAGCCTTTCACGATCACCGGGCCGCTCGATTTGATTACCGTGCAGCCACCGATGAGATCATACTTGCAGCCGTCGGATGTGAAGGTGCCCTGCGGACATTCGTTGCAGGTGAGGCCGGTGTTCTTGTCGAAAATCGTGCCCACGACATTCGCGCCGGTCAGTGCTTTGACGCAAACGCCGCTGTTGCTGACGAATCGTCCGCCCCGCACATTCGCGTCACCCTGGGGACATTCGTTGCAGGCAGGGCCAGTGTTGTGATCGAAGTCCACATCGGTGATCCTCACGCCGGTCAATCCTTTCACGCAGACGCCGCCGTTCGTGTAGAAGCCGCCGCCTCGCACACTCATGCTGCCTTCTTCGCATTCGGTGCAGACAGGCGCGCTGTTGCTGCGAAAGCAATTGTCTGCCAGATCGACGAGGCTCTTCGCGGTGATGCACTTGCCGCTGTTGCCCTCATAAGTGGAGTCGCTCACCGTTGCGCTGCCTTGCGGGCATTTGACGCAATCGCCGACGTTTAGCCGGAACGTGCAACCCGTGATGACCGCGTTGCCTAGCGGGCAACTCATGCACTCGCCGAGGTTCGATTCGTATTTGGAGCTGTCCGACGTGAAGGTTCCATCCTGGCATTCGTTGCAGGCCAGCGCACCGCCGGTGAAAAGGCAGCCCTTGAGCGTGAGATTGTGCGTGGCCGTCACGCCTTTGCCTTGCGCGCCATAGACACGGATCTCCGTGCCGATCAAATTCGCGCCGCCCTGGATCACGGTGCCGCCGGCGTTCTTCGAGAGAATCTTCGAGAACACGCTCTCGTCACCGCACACGATGCAGCGTCCGCCTTGATTGAAGAACTCCATCTCGGACGCGATCACGCGACAGGCCGGAGCGCGCACGCCGTCGCCGCTGAAGCCGGAGATCACGCCATTGCGGAGTGCCACGGTGCCGCCGCTCATCGCGGAGCAGTCGATGCCGTGACCGGTGCCGCTTTGCCCCGCGAGCGTCCGACCACCGAGATCAATGACCACCTTCTTCACGCCCGCGCTGATCGTGATGCCATTCGCGCCGCTGCCGGAGACCGTGATGTCGCCATCGAAGTAGTAGGCGCCGTCGCTGTTGATCGTGGCGGGCAGCGTGGGAATGCGCGTGCGCTTCTCAAA
Source organism: Verrucomicrobiaceae bacterium (assembly GCA_019694165.1). Taxonomy (GTDB): domain Bacteria; phylum Verrucomicrobiota; class Verrucomicrobiia; order Verrucomicrobiales; family Verrucomicrobiaceae; genus JAIBCL01. The sequence continues at coordinate 95,298 of JAIBCL010000003.1, forward strand.
GCAATCGTAGATCTCCTGCAACGACTTCATCGTCGGCCCCGGTGCTCCAGGTGGCGGCTGAAGATCACCGGCGGCGCGCGCGGATGAGATGGCGATGAGGAAGATGGCGGCGATAAGCGAGGATGTTTTCATGATGCACTGGGGTTCTCATGGCCGCCATTCGCGGACGCTTTCGCGGTCTTATCCAGAAAGTTGGAAAATGTTTTCCACTTCATTGATAAAGCTCCGCCACGCTCCACGAATGGCGTTCCGTGACCGAAACCGACCGTCCACCAGAGCCGTCGCCCGACACTGTCGAAACCCGACGCAGTCTCCTCACGCGCCTGCGTGACTGGGGCGACGCGCCGGGCTGGCGTGAATTCTTCGACACCTACTGGCAGCTCATCTACTCGGTGGCGCGACGCTCGGGGATGAAGGACGCGGATGCGCAGGATCTCGTGCAAGAAGTGATGGTGTCCGTGGCGCGTGAGATGCCGGACTTCCACTACGATCCTGCGCGTGGCCGATTCAAGTCGTGGCTGCTGCGCATCGTGCATCGTCGAATTGCGGATCACTGGCGCACCGGCGTCGCCGCGCGCACGCGCACGGTGTCGATGGAGGATGAGGCGGTGCCCGAGCCGTTGGATGAGGCGGACTTTGAGAAAGTGTGGTTGCACGAGTGGGAGCAGCACATGCTGCAGCTCGCGCTGCGCCGCGTGAAGTCGCGCGTGAGCGTGCAGCAGTTCATGATTTTCGAGATGGCAGAACTTCGGCGGCTGCCTATGAGCGAGATCAAACGCGGCCTCGGCGTGAGCACCACGCAGGTCTATCTCGCGCGACATCGCGTGCGGAAGATGGTGCGTGCGGAATTGCGGCAGCTCGGCGAATCATGACGCGCGGCAGCACCGGCTTGCACACGGACGACGCGCACGTCACACTCGATCACGCGATGCCCGAGCCTGCCCACATCACGGTCCCCGACCACGAACTCATCCGTCTCATCGGACGAGGCAGCTACGGTGAAGTGTGGCTCGCTCGAAATATCACGGGCAAAGGTCGCGCGGTGAAAATCGTGCGCCGTGATGCGCTCGGAGATGCACGGCCCTACGAGCGCGAGTTCGCCGCCATCCAGCGCTACGAGCCCGTGAGCACGCGCGCCGACGGACTCGTCAACGTGCTGCACATCGGCCGCGCGCCGGACAACCGTTGCTTCTACTACGTGATGGAGCTGGCCGATGCCGTGCGCACCGAAGGCGAGGCTCCCACTGGCTCGACGCTCGATGACACCGCCATCGCCAGCTATCGTCCGCGCACGCTGCGCGATGAACTGCAACTGCACGGCAGGCTCTCGCTCGACAGTTGCGTGATGCTCGCGCGCGAACTCGCAGGTGCGCTCCGTGCGCTGCACAGCGCCGGACTTGTGCATCGCGACATCAAGCCCTCGAACATCATCTTCATCCGAGGCGCACCGAAGCTGGCCGACATCGGACTTGTCGGCGAACTCGGCGAGACGCGCAGCTTCGTCGGCACCGAGGGCTACATCCCGCCCGAAGGCCCAGGCGGCACGCAGGCCGATCTCTTCAGCCTCGCGATGGTGCTCTACGAAGCGATAACCGGCCTCGAAGTGAACCGCTTTCCCGAAGTGCCGCGCGAGTGGCTGAAGCGCGGCGCTCGCGAGATGTCGTTCTTCAAAATCATCGCGCGCGCTGGCGAGTTCGATGTCACGCGCCGCTACCAAAGCGCCGACGAACTGCTGCGCGATGTGGCCACCTTTGCCTCCGGTGGCGAACCCGCGAGCGCTCGCACTTCGTTGTCATGGAAAGCCGCTGCTGCCGTCGTGCTCATCGCAGCCGGTGCGTGGGCCGCGTGGCAGAAACACGAGCGCGGCATGACCATGTCCGGCTCCGTGGTGCCCGCGAATGACTGGCGGAATGCCGAGCGCCTGTTGCACGAAGGCCGTCTCGATGAACTGCGTCCGTTGATTGATCGCATTGCCTCCATGTCAGGTGGCAAAGAGAACGCACGCGATGTTGCGGTGCGCTTGCTCGCGGACATGAGCATCAACGGCGAACCTGTGCGGCGACTCATCGCATCGCCACCCGCCGTGCGCACGCAAGTCGCGGCACAAACACAAACCGTCGCCGTTAGCAATGAAATCGGCGTGCTCGCACTCGGTTCGCCATCGGGACTCGAACTTCTCAACATCGCAGACGGTTCATCGATCAGTCGCCTCTCGAACGCCTCCACGCTCATGGCTGCGTTTTCACCGGAGGGCAAAACGCTGTTTTCCTGCTCGCCACTCGTCGAAGAAACCGCCGCTGGCCTTCACTGCTGGACGCTGATGCGCGATCCCACCGGCGCACTCGATCCACGCGACGACGGCATCCTTGGCCGACCCGTGTCCACGCGACATCTCTCGATCAGCCGGAAGACCGGCCTCCTCGCAGTGGTCTCCGGCACGCAGTCGAACGTGATCATTTTCGGCCCGACGCGCACACCGCGCGTGCTGACCGCGAGTGCGTTATCGCAACACGTCGCGATCAGCGATGACGGAAGCCTCACCGCCGCCTCGAACCCGCGCGACAAGATGGTCCGCGTCTGGCACACCGACGATGGCTCGCCCGATGTGGAACTGCCGGTCGGCAACTGCACCGAACTGGTCTTTGCCTCGCCCATGAAACTTCTCGTCATCGGCACCAAGGAAACCATCACCGCTTACAATTCTGGCTCGTGGACCGTGAAGTGGAAGAAGCCGCGCGACTCCGACATGCCGCGCCAGTCATCCTGGATGATCGTCAACGCCGACGGCGACAGTCTGCTCACTCCGTTTGGCACCACTGACGCTGCGCTCCTGCGAGTGAGCGATGGTGAACTCCTCATGCGATTCAGCCACCCCCAAGGCTGGTCCCCCACCGCCGCCGACTTCGCCAAGACCGGCCGCTGGCTTGCCATCGCGTATGGCCGCGAGCCGGTTCACTTGTGGAATGTCGATGTGCTGCGGGAGCGATTGCGGCAACTGGACATCGACTGGTGATGACCACCGCGAAACATTCAACGCTCTCAGTTTCTATCCGACGGCCAACCTGAGTTCGCCCGAGGTCAACGCCCGTAGGTGCCGCCCGTGTCTGGCTCAATCGCCGACATGGCGAGGGCACTGTTCTTTTTCAGCGAGGAGCCTGCCCGGGTGAGGGATGCAGGGTTTGCTGCGTACTCTTCCTGAACCAATTCCAAATCCAGCCGCCTCAGTCTCATGCAATCCCAACGCTCATTCCCCGCCTCGCGTCGTCACTTCCTCAAAACAGCCGGCGCACTCTCCGCCGGCACCGCCATCACACCCAGGCTTTCTCTGCGAGCGGCGCCGGGTTCGAAGATCATCGATACGAAGGTAATTTCTCAGCAGCCTGTGTATTACCACGGCTGGCCCACGGTCGCCCGGCGCGCGAACGGCGAGCTGTGGGTGACGTGCTCGGGCGGACGCGAATCACATGTGTGCCCGTTCGGACAAGTCGTCGCCCTGACCTCGCGCGATGACGGCTCCACATGGTCGTGGCCGCGAGTGCTTCTCGACAGCGCCATCGACGACCGGGATTCCGGCGTGCTCGAGACTTCCAAGGGCACTCTCCTCGTCACCACGTTTACCTCGCTCGCCTACGAGGACTCTTTGAAGAAGGCCGCTGCGGTGGCGGAACACACTGACAAGGGCTGGGTGACGAAAAGCATGCCACCCGCTCAGTTCGCACGCTGGACCGCCGCAAATGCGCGACTCAGTGATGACGAACGCAAGGCTGAACTCGGCCAATGGCTCATCCGCTCCACCGACGGCGGCAAAACGTGGTCCACTCGCCTGCCCACCATCGTGAACAGCCCGCACGGTCCGATTCAACTCAAGGACGGCCGGCTGCTTTACGCGGGCAAGCAGCTGTGGACCGAGGACAAAAAGGTGGGCGTCTGCGAGTCGAAAGACGACGGCCTGACGTGGCGATGGCTGGCCGAAATACCCACGCGCAAGGGCGATGACGCCGTGAAGAGCTACCACGAACTTCACGCCGTCGAAGCCACCGACGGCACAGTGATCGCGCACATCCGCAATCACAACGCTGCCAACTCCGGCTGGACGCTGCAAACAGAGTCCACCGACGGCGGAAAGTCATGGAGCGAGCCGCATCCCGTAAGTTTTGGTCTGCCGTCGCACCTGCTCAGGCTGCGCGATGGACGCCTGCTCATGAGCTATGGCCACCGCCGCCCGCCCTTCGGAAATCAGGCGCGTCTCAGCACTGACAACGGCAGGACCTGGAGCGACGCGATCATGGTCAGTGACGACGGCAAGGGCGGCGACCTCGGTTACCCGAGCACGGTCGAGCTGGGCGATGGCAGTCTGCTCACGGTCTGGTACGAGAGCATGAAGGAGCCGGCTCTCGCCGTGCTGCGCCAGGCGCGATGGAAGCTGGACGCTTGATATCCCGCATGAGGGCGTTCGCTTGAGGCTCTAATTCGCCTCACTTGTCATATTCGACTCAAAGTTTGCTGCAATCCTCTCCGCGACGCAGAAACGGGCGCGATGCCTTCGTTCTCCGTCGCCAGCCATGTTCGCAAAAACTACCCTGCTTCTCGCCGCCATCGCCGCCGCCGGCCCCGCGCTTGCCGTCGGCAAGATCCATTTCAATCGCGACATCCGGCCCATCATGTCGGACACGTGCTTTCACTGTCACGGGCCGGACAAGAATGCGCGGAAGGCGAACCTGCGGCTCGATATTCGTGAGGAGGCGCTGAAGCCGGCGAAGTCGGGGGACATCCCGATCACGCCGGGCAAGCCGGAGAAGAGTTCCATTATTGAACGCATCTTCACCACGGATGAAGATGATCTGATGCCGCCGGAGAAGTCGCACAAGGAACTCACGGATGCGCAGAAGGTGCTCTTCAAGCAATGGGTGGCCGAGGGCGCGCAGTACGAGGCGCACTGGGCTTACACGCGGCTGGAGAGGCCGGCGGCACCGAAAGTGGAAAATGCAACGTTCGTCACTCGAAACGCGGTGGACAACTTCATCGCGGCAAAGCTGATGGAGAAGGGCGTGAATGCGCCGTCGCCGGAAGCGGATCGTGCGATGCTCATTCGGCGCGTGACGCTGGATTTGACCGGTCTGCCGCCGACACCGGATGAAGTGAAAGCCTTTGTCGCTGACAAGTCGGACAAGGCTTACGAGCAGCTCGTGGACCGCCTCATTAAGAGTCCGCACTTTGGCGAGCGCTGGGCGGTGTGGTGGCTGGATGTCGCGCGCTTCGCTGACACGGTGGGCTTTCATGGCGATCAGAACCAGCGTGTTTTTCCCTTCCGTGATTATGTGATCAATGTCTTCAACTCGAACAAGCGTTTCGACCAGTTCACGCTTGAACAGCTTGCGGGCGATCTGTTGCCAAACCCAACCACGGAGCTACTCGTGGCGAGCGGGTTCAATCGCCTGAACATGATGACGCGTGAAGGCGGCGCGCAGGCGAAGGAATACATCGCGAAGTATCAGGGCGACCGCGTACGCACGATCGGCAGCGCGTGGCTCGGCTCGGGAATGACCTGCTGCGAGTGCCACGATCACAAGTATGACCCGCTCACGCAGCGTGACTTCTACTCGCTCTCTGCCTTCTTCGCGGATGTGAAGCAATGGGGCGTGTATGCCGACTACAGCTACACACCGAACCCGGAGTTGAAGGGCTGGAGCAATGAGCATCCCTTCCCGCCGGAGATCGAAGTGGACAGTCCTTATTTGAAGAAGCGGCAGGCGCGCTTCGAGAGTGAACTGGCGAAGCATCTCACCGCGACCACCAAGCTGCTCGATGGAGATGCAAAGCAAAACGCGGCCTTCGCGCAATGGATCAAAGTTGCTCAGGCTTTCGTGGAGAAGAACCCCACGGGCTGGTCAACACCGAAGCCAGCGGTTCAGCTCATGCGCAATGGCAAGCCGGTGCCGAAGGCGGAGATCACGGTGAATGACGATGCGTCGCTGAAGTTCGCGAAGGTGCCGGGCAAAGGCGAGAACTTCCGCATCACGTTGCCCGCAGGTGCGGGTCGTGTGTCATCCATTCGACTCGAAGCGCTGCCTGGCGAGAAAGGTGAGAGCGAGTTGGGCAATGGCGCGCAGCGACAGGGCATTCGCCTGTCTGCCAGTGTGAAGCCGGTGAAAGGTGCCGAGCGAAAACTGGCGATGCGCTTCGCCGATGCTGATCACAAGTCGGTGCGCTACAACAACGGCGATGAACTGCCCGGCGTGACGAGCGGCTGGAAGCTCGATCCGCTGGCAAAGGGCACGCAGACATCCGTGTGGGTGCTTGATCCGACTCAACCCATTGGTGCGGGCGAGACGCTGATCATCACGATCGATACCGATCTGCTCGTGCCGCTGCGTTTGTCGGTGTCGCCACTCGCCGATGGCGATCCGATGCAGGTCGCGAGCGCGGCGATGCTGAAGTCAGTGAAGGCCGGTGATCGCGCCGCGCTCTCGGAAGGTTTTCTTCTGGCAACCGGCTGGAACGCTGACGCGCTCGCGAAGTATAAGCAGCTGCACAACGAGATCCTGCTCTGCCACAATGGCAAAGCCTGGACACAAGTCACGGCAGCGATCAAAGAGCCGCTCAAGATTCACATCCTGCCGCGCGGCAACTGGCAGGATGAAAGCGGCCCGGTCGCGGTGCCGACCACGCTGGGCATCATCCCGAAGCTGGGCTCGGCGAAAAAGAATCAAGATCGCACGGACCTCGCACGCTGGCTTTGCTCGAAGGAAAATCCGCTCACGCCGCGCGCGGTGATGAACCGCCTGTGGAAGCAATTCTTCGGCAACGCGCTCTCGCTCGTCGTGGACGATCTCGGTGCGCAGGGCGAGCCGCCGAGTCATCCGGAGCTGCTCGACTATATCGCCGCCGAGTTCCGTGACAGCGGCTGGGACATGCAGCACATGATGAAGCTCTTCGTCATGTCCGCCACGTATCGGCAGAGCAGCAGCCTGCGGCCCGAGTTGCGCGAGATGGATCCAAACAATCGCCTGCTCTCGTCGCAGAACCCGCGTCGTCTCGATGCCGAGTTCGTGCGCGACAACGCGCTCTCCATCGCCGGTCTGCTGAATCTCGACGACATCGGCGGCCCGAGCGTGAAGCCGTATCAGCCCGCCGGCTATTACGCGAATCTACAGTTCCCGAATCGCGATTACGCCGCCGACACCGACGAGCGACAGTGGCGGCGCGGTGTTTACATGCACTGGCAGCGCACCTTCCTGCACCCGATGCTGGCGAACTTCGATGCACCGATGCGCGATGAATGCACCGCAAACCGCTCGCTCTCGAACACACCGCAGCAAGCGCTGACGCTGCTGAATGATCCGACCTTCGTTGAAGCCGCGCGCGTGTTTGCGCTGCGCCTTTTGAATGAAAAGGGCGACGACGCCACGCGACTCACGCGAGCCTATGAATACGCGCTCGCACGCAAGCCGATGGACAAGGAGAAGGCATCGCTGCTCGCCCTGCTGAAGACGCAGCGCGCTGAGTTTGCCAAGACCGAAGAGGACGCCGCGAAGCTGCTCAAAGTAGGCCTCACGCCCGTGTGCGGCGATTGCACGAAGCCCGCTGAAGTCGCGGCGTGGACGACTCTTTGCCGCGTGCTGCTGAACCTCCAAGAAACCATCACCCGCTACTGATTGACCGCCATGAAAACGCTCTACGATCAAGCCGCGCACGAGCTGTCCATCAAGCGTCGCGCCTTCCTCACGAACTCCGCGTATGGCCTCGGCGGCATCGCGTTCGCTTCATTGCTCGACAAGGCCAACGCCTCCGATGGCGTGCTGAAGAAGCTGCATTTCCCGGTCAAAGCGAAGCGCGTCATCCATCTCTGCATGGCCGGTGGCGCGTCGCATTTGGAGACCTTCGACTGGAAGCCCGAGTTGAAGAAGCTCGACGGCCAGCCCTTCCCCGAATCGTTCACCAAAGGCCAGCAGCTCGCGCAGTTGCAAAACACGGTGCTAAAAGCACGCGGTGCGTTTTGCGACTTCCATCCGCATGGGCAGACGGGCAACGTGATCTCCGATCTCTTCCCGCACATGGCCTCGGTGGCGGACGAGCTTTGCATCATCCGCTCGATGCAGACCGAGCAGATCAATCACGACACCGCGCACGCGTTCATGAACACCGGCTCCATCATCAAAGGCCGGCCCAGCATGGGCTCGTGGCTTTTGTATGGACTCGGTTGCGCGACAGATGAGCTGCCCGGCTTCGTTGTGATGACCTCCGCTGGCAAAACCGGCCAGCAGCCGGTGTCAGCACGCCAGTGGAGCAGCGGCTTTTTGCCCAGCAAGTTCCAGGGCATTCAATTTCAGTCGAAGGGTGATGCGGTGCATTACCTCGGCAATCCCGATGGCGTGTGCCAAAGCACGCAACGGCAGATCGTGGAAGAGGTGAAGCGCTTGAACGGCATCTTCGCCGAAGACCACGTGGACCCCGAGATCGCCACGCGCATCGCGCAGTATGAGATGGCGTTCAAGATGCAGTCGTCCGTGCCGGAGCTGACCGACATGACCAAGGAATCGCCCGAGACGCTCGCAATGTATGGCGTGAAGCAACCCGGTGACGGCTCCTTCGCGAGCAACTGCCTGCTCACACGCCGCATGATCGAGAAAGGCGTGCGCATGGTGCAGCTCTACCACCGCGCTTGGGATCATCACGGCGGTCTCGTCGAAGGCATGAAGGCCGCCGCGCTCGATGTGGACCAGGCCTGCGCCGCTTTGATCAAAGACCTCAAACAACGTGGTCTCCTCGAAGACACGCTCATCCTCTGGGGCGGCGAGTTCGGCCGCACGCCGATGGGCCAGGGCACGGGCCGCGATCACCATATCCTCGGCTTCAGCGTCGCGCTCGCCGGTGGCGGCATCAAACCCGGCTCCTATGGCAACACGGACGACCTCGGCTATCGCGCCGTGGAGAATCCAGTCAGCGTGCACGACCTGCACGCGACGATGCTCGCGCTCATGGGCATCGAGCACACGCGCCTCACCGTGAAGTTTCAGGGTCTCGATGCGCGGCTCACGAGCATTGCCGGAAACATCATCAAGAAGATCATGGCGTGAGCGGTCCCCGGGATCAGTGCGGCCTACGCTTCGAGGGTCGCCGGCATCCGGCAGCGGTCGGCATCATGCCGGCGGATCGCCCTCCATCCGGGTACGCGCACGGATTTCGGCGATGGCCCACCGGGCGTGCTCGGCGATGAGCGGATGAGTGTCCGCTGCGGCGGCTTCGAGCGCGGCGATGTGCTCCCGGCCACCGGTGTTGCCGAGGACGACGCACACGTTGCGCAGAAAGGCAGGGCGCTTGATGCGCTTGATGGGCGAGCGGACGAAGAGAGAGCGGAATCCATCGTCATCGAGCGCGAGAAAGTCCGTCAGGCTCATCGCAAACACGGACTCGCGCGCCTGGAAGGCAGCTTCGCGCGAGGTTTGCGCGAAGCGATTCCAGGGGCAGGCTTCGAGGCAGGCGTCGCAGCCGTAGAGGCGGTCGCCGATGGCGCGGCGGAACTCGGGCGGGATCGGCCCCTTGTTCTCGATGGTCAGGTAGGAAACGCAGCGGCGCGCATCGAGGCGATGCGGTGCGGTGATGGCGTGAGTGGGGCAGGCATCCATGCAGCGCGTGCAGCGCCCGCACAGATTGCGTGCGGGGGCATCGGGCGGCAGCTCGAGCGTCGTGATGATCTCGGCCAGGAAGAACCAGGTGCCGAGCGTGCGGCTGAGCTGCATGGTGCTCCGACCATTCCAGCCGAGGCCGGCCTCAGTGGCGAAGTCGCGCTCGAGCACGGGGCCGGTATCGACGTAGCAGCGTTGCGTGCCTCCGGCGGACTCCAGCAGGACGCGCAGCTCGCGCAGCTTTTCCTCGACGAGATCGTGGTAGTCGTCATTCCACGCGTAGCGCGCGATGCTGAAGGGCGGGCGGGGAGCGCCCGCCGGCGGCGCGCCCTGCCAGTAGTTCAGCGCCAGCACGATCACGCTCTGTGCTCCGGGTACGACGAGCCGCGGATCGGAGCGGCGCGCGGGATCGCGCGCCATCCACTCCATGCCGCCGTGCCAGCCTTCCCCGATCCACTGCTCGAAGACCTCGCGATGAGCGGCAGGCAGCGCCGCGGCGACCCGGCAGTCCGCAAAGCCGAGCGAGCGGGCGAGCGCGGCGATCCGTTCTTTGAGCGACTGCGGACTCGTCGAAGAAGTGTTCACGATGGAAAGGCCCCGCGCTTCTTCAGTCCTGGCCGCCGAGATGCACGCGCACGGACTCGGCCAGGCCGTAGGCCGTCTCGTCCTGTGACAGCTCATCGGTGGCGATTCGCAGATCGGCGAGCTTTCGATACGCTGGCTGCCGCGCATCGTGCAGCTTTTGCAGCTTCGCCTTCGGATCGTCGTCCTTCAGCAGCGGGCGGTCGTGACCTCCGGCGGTGCGGCGGTGGAGCGTGGCGATGCTCGCATCCAGCCACACGATAAAACCGAGGCGGCGCAGCAACGGATGATTCCGCTCCTGGGTGACGATGCCGCCGCCGGTGGCGATGACGCAATGCTCGCAGTCCATGAGGCTGCGGAGCGCGGCGGACTCGCGCAGGCGGAAGGCGGCCTCGCCTTCGCGCTCAAATATCTTCGGGATGGAGCAGCGCGCCGACTGGGTGATGAGCTGGTCGGTGTCGATGAAACGAAATCCCAGCTTGGCCGCCACCATGCGGCCGACGGTGGACTTGCCGGAGCCCATCAAGCCGATCAGCACCACGTTCTTCCGCCGCATTACGGCATCCGGCGCCTCGGCCTCGATCTGCGCGAGAATCGAGGCCACGAGATCGGGATCGCCGTCCAGGGCATCGAGGCAACAGGCAAAATGCGGCTGCCATCCGGCGGCGCGCAGCTTCGCATTGGAGACGCGCTTGTTTGTCCAGCCGCGTTTGCGTTCGGGATTTGGCGGCACGGCAGGCGGCACGGGTACGCCGAAACGCGCGGCCAGTTTTCCCAGGCACTCGCGCTGCGTCATGGGCGTGTCATCCACCACGTTCCAGATGCCGCCGCCGCTCTGGTCGAGCAGATGCACGATGGCGGTGGCCGCATCGTCACGATGGATTTGGTTCAAGATGCGGCCATGACCGTCACCGCCTTCGATGGACGCCCTGCCCTCGAGCAAGTGCCGCAGCACGAACCAGCGCCCCGGGCCGTAGATGCCGGCGAGCCGCGCGACGATGCCGCCGCGTGCGAGCACCGTCGCCTCGGCCTCCCGCAGCACGCGTCCCGTTTCCTTGTCCGGCGCGGCATCGCTCGATTCATCGACTACGGAGCCGTCCGTCTGCGGATAGACGCTGGTGCTGCTGGTGAAGATGAGTTTTGCCGCCGGGAATGCAGCCGTCAGGTTCCGCACGCCTTCGTGGTAAACGAGCCGGTAGGCATCCGCACCACCGCGCCCCGAGCTGGCGCAATGAATCACCGCCGTGATCTCGCCGGGAGCGAACCTGGCGGCCTGCGAGTGCACCGATGCGGCGTCTCCAATGTCACAGGCATCCACGCGCCAGGCCGCCGCAGCAGCCAGACGCGCGGCGGACTCCGGCGAGTGCGTGATGCCGGCGACAGGCCGCCCCGCTTCATGCAACAAACCGGCGATACGTGCGCCCAGATAGCCACAGCCTGCAACGAGGATCATGGCTCAACCGGGACGCTTGGTTTGGTAATGTCGCACGAGTCCATCGACGATGCCGTTCACGTAGTCCTCGATGGCGCTGGACTGGAGTTTCCCGTTCACAAGCGTGCGGCCCACGTAGTGGCCGAGCAGAAGGCGGCGGTAGGTGTCCTCGTGATTCATCACGTACGGCTCGAGATACACGACGGGGCACTCGTAGAGCCGGTTTGCCAGCAGGTTCCGCGCGTAAACGTAGGAGCTGGCTCCGGTGCGCCGCGCGTTCCTGGTGGTGTAAACGTAGGGCGGCAGACCGGTCGTGCGCGCCACGGCCTCGCCGATGGACTCCGCGAGCGGAAGCTCGGCCTCATGCAGGCGGGAGAAAAGCCGCGAGAACATCTCGAAGCGCACGTCCTCCTCCTCCAGCTCCAGCGGGGCGTAGCAGCCGTTCACCATGACATGCATGTGATTCACGGGGGAGAACTGCGGCTGCGTCGCATCGCCCCATGCCTCGGCATTGTAGTGCAGGCACAGCACCAGGTCGGGCTTGAGCTGCTGGTTCACCTTCTTCGCGCGCTCGCGGATTTCACTCACGCGGTAGAAGAGCTTCTCACTCTGCCACTGCACGGTCAGGACTTTCGCATCACCGGAGAGTCCATCGTACCCGGTTGCCGGCGCGGCGACTCCGGCGTCCTTCAATATGGCGAGCGCGAGATTGTTGAACTCGGGCGGACGCGAGGACGTGACCGGCTCGTTCGTATTGCGCACGAGCGATGCCACGGCGCCGAGCGCCTCGAGCCGCGCCTTGAGGACCTGCGCGGTGACGAGCGTGAGATCGCCCTCCTGGATGGACTCTCCCTGGCGGAAGCTGAGAAAGCGCTCCTCCATCTTCGCGAACGCGCCGCCGATGTGTCCCGGGTCGATGGCAATGTGCGCATCGCTCAATGGCGGGCGGCCGGCGAGCGGCGGCAGCTCTGAAGCCAGGCGCCAGGAGCGCTCGCGCTTCACGGGCGGCTCATTGGGCGGCCGGAAGTCGATGCGCACCGTCGGCATGTCGGGATCACCCGTGTTCACCGACACACTGTCCGGCCCCAACTGCCACGGCGGCGTGAAGGCTGATCCGTCCGCGTAAAAGTCGCGCATGGCCGCCTCGAACTCCTGGGCGGTGAGCACCTTGCGGAAGCTCTCGAGCTTCCGCCAGACCGGCTGGTTCGCCAGCGGACTGAGCTTGTGCTGCACGACTCTCGATGCCGGGGTCACACGCGGCGGCGGCGCGGGCACAGGCGCGGCAGGCTGCGCGGCACACATGCCATACATCATCGCTTCCATGACCAAAATGGCCGCCGCGGGCCGGCGTCGCTTCACCAGAAATTGCATGGCGTGCATCATAGACTTGATCCTGGCGGCGATCATCAACTATGTGTGCCCGCATGAGTGAAACAGCGGACAAAACGACCGGGGAGACATTTCGAATCCTGTTCCTCGGCGACGTGGTCGGCGAGCCGGGACGCAAGGCCGTAAGCGCCATGCTGCCCGTGCTGAAGGAGCAGCTGGCCGCGGATTTCATCATCGTAAACGGCGAGAACGCCGCCGGTGGACGCGGCATCACGCCGCGGATAGCCATCAGCCTCATGCGCGCCGGCGCCGCCGTCATCACCACCGGGGACCACATCTGGGATCAAAAAGAAATCATGCCGTTCCTGGACGAGGAGCCGCGCCTGCTGCGGCCGGTGAACTATCCGGCCGGCGCACCCGGCAGCGGCTGGATCGTGCTCGACGCAAAGAAGTGCAAAGTGGCCGTGATCAACCTCCAGGGCCGTGTCTTCATGCAGCCCACGCTCGACAACCCCTTCCCCGTCATCACCAGCCTGGTCGAATCCGTCCGCCGCGAGACGCCCGTCATTTTCCTCGACTTCCACGCCGAGGCCACGAGCGAGAAAGTCGCCATGGGCTGGCATCTCGACGGCCAGGTATCCGCCGTCGTCGGCACACACACCCACGTCCCCACGGCGGACGAGCGCGTGCTGCCCCGCGGCACCGCCTACCTGAGTGATGCGGGCATGTGCGGCCCGGTCGATTCCGTCATTGGCAGCCAGATCGAGCCGGTGCTTGAGCGCTTCAAGACGATGCTGCCGGCCCGCTTCGGCGTCGGCCGCGGCACCGTGCGCGTGAACGGTGCTCTCGTCACCATCGATCCCGCCACCGGCAGGGCGCTGGCCATCGAGCGCGTGACGCGCTTCTGGCACGAGTGAGGGAGATGCAGACTCAGCCGGCTGCGGCTTTCAACGCCTGCACATGCGACGGCGTTGTCTTGCAACAGCCTCCGATGATCTGCGCGCCGTGTGACCGCCACGCGACGGATTGTGCCGCGAACTCCGCCGGGGACAGTTCATCGAGCGGCCTGCCCATCTCCATCTTCCAGGCATTGCTGGCATTTGGATAAATCATCAGCGGCAACGGTGTGGCGGCGCGAAACGCGTCCATGAGCGCCGGCACCAGGCACGGCGGCACGCAGTTCGCTCCGACGGCGGCCAGATTCGGCACGTCGTCAAGCAGCGCCAGCACTTCCGTCAGGGCGGTGCCATCGACCAGATGTCCGGCATCGCGACACATCAGGCTGATCCAAGCCCAGCGCTCCGGCGTCTCCTTCATCAGCCGCACGCAGGCGCGTACGTCAGCCAGGGACGGCATCGTCTCGCACGCCAGGAGGTCGGCGTCGGACTCGGCCAGCAGGTGCCAGCGTGCGGACTGAAACGCGTGAAGTTCGTCGTCCGACAGCCGGTATGCGCCCGTGTATTCCGAGCCGTCCGCCAGATGCGCGCCAAAGGGACCTATGCTCGCCGCCACCAGCGCGGACGGCGCATGAGCATCACGTTCCTCGACCGCCAGCCGCACGGCATCGCGCAGCACGCGCATCGCGCTCCCGCGTTCATGCCCGCACTCGATCAGCGTCGGCACCGCCGCCTGATACGTGGCCGTGGCGATCACATCTGAGCCGGCGAGAAGAAAATCGCGATGAACCTCCCGCAGCGCGGCTGGATCCACCTCCACGAGCGCCGACGACCAAAGGCGGCCAAGGTCGCGATACCCCCGGCGCTCAAGCTCCGTGCCGAGACCGCCGTCGAGGACCACCGTGCGGCCCGCGTCGAGCCACGATGCAAACGGATTTTTCATCGGATGCCTCTTCGCATCCCCGCCCCGTTCGTGCAAGCTTTGTCCCTTTGTCACACCGCCCCTTTGTGTTTAACTACGCGCCCCATGACCGCCGCCTCACTTTCCCTTCCCATCGTCCCGGACAAACACGGCCACTTCGGCAAGTATGGCGGCATGTTCGTGCCGGAGACGCTGATGTCGGCCCTCACGGAGCTGACGGAGGAGTATGAGAAGGCGAAGGCGGACCCGGCCTTCCAGGCGGAGCTGGACCGCCTGCTGCACGAATACGTAGGCCGGCCGACGCCGCTCTACCTCGCCGAGCGCTGGACGCAGAAACTAGGCGGCGCGAAGGTATATCTGAAGCGCGAGGATTTGCTGCACACCGGCGCGCACAAGATCAACAACGCGCTGGGCCAGGCGCTGCTGGCGCTGCGGCTGGGGAAGAAGCGGATCATCGCCGAGACGGGCGCGGGCCAGCACGGCGTGGCGACGGCGACGGTGTGCGCGCGCTTTGGCTTCGAATGTGTGATCTACATGGGCAAGGTGGACATGGAGCGCCAGGCGCTGAACGTGGCGCGGATGAAATTCCTCGGCGCGGAGGTGCGCGCGGTGACGGCGGGGCAGGCGACGCTGAAGGAGGCGGTGAATGAGGCGATGCGCGACTGGGTGACGAACGTGCGCACGACGCATTACATCCTCGGCAGCGCGCTGGGCAGTCATCCCTTCCCGATGATGGTGCGCGATTTTCATCGCGTGATCGGCGTGGAGGCGCGGAAGCAGATCCTCGAGCGCGAAGAGCGGTTGCCGGATCTGCTCGTGGCCTGCGTGGGCGGCGGAAGCAATTCGATCGGTCTCTTCCATCCTTTCCTCAATGACGGATCGGTGCGCATGATCGGCGTGGAGGCCGGTGGTGAAGGCATCAAGCCCGAGAAACATGCCGCGCGATTCCAAGGCGGTCGTCTCGGCGTGCTGCAAGGCACGAAGACGTGGCTCCTGGCAAACGAGGACGGGCAGATCGAACTCACACACAGCGTCAGCGCCGGTCTCGACTACGCAGCGATCGGTCCCGAGCACGCGTATCTGCACGACGAAGGCCGCGTGGAGTACGATTACGCCACCGATGCCGAGGCGCTGGATGCCTTCCAGGAGCTGTCGAAAATCGAAGGCATCATCCCCGCGCTGGAGAGCAGTCACGCGATCGCACATGTGAAGAAGATCGCGCCGAAGATGGGCAGGGATCAGATCATCGTCTGCAATCTCTCCGGCCGCGGCGACAAAGACGTGGCGCAGGCCGCTCGGTTTGTGTTTGGGGAGAACCTGAAATTCTAGGCCGTAAGCATGGACCAGGGAGGATCACAACGGACATCACCAGCGCTGCTCCGCCTTCGTTCGCTCGCAGTCACGCTTTGCGCTCACGCATCATCACCAATGAAAGCGACATGCCTCCTCATCTGGCTCGGCCTCGGCGGAGCCGCCCTGGCTCATGGACCCGGCCTCGCAAGCGACTTCGGCGGCAGGCGCGTGCTTTTCATCGGCATCGACGGCTGCCGGGCCGATGCCGTGCAGGCGGCGATGGAACGGGGCTTCGCTCCGCAGATGAAAGCCCTGGGCGAAGCCGGCGTCTTCACGCGTACCTGCTACGCCGGCGGTGAAAAGAACACGCCGACACACCAGCCCACCGTCAGCGGCCCCGGCTGGAGCAGCCTGCTCACGGGAGTGTGGGCGGACCGCCACCACGTCAAAGACAACCGCTTTCTCGGTGCGCGCTTCCAGACTTACCCCCACTTCATGCGTCGCATCAAGGAGACGAAGCCGGCGGCATTCTGCGCCTCGATGGCGGACTGGCCGCCCATCAACGATTTCATCGCCGACGGTTCGCGGGTGGAGCAGCATGAATTTCTCGACGTGAAGTTCACCGCCACGCCCGACAGCTCGCGGCACTTCATCGACAATCCGGAGAAGGACATCGAGGTGCGTGACGTCGCGCTCAAGACGCTGCGCGCGCAGAATCCGGACGCGATGTTCGTGTATTTCGGCTCCGTCGATGAATTCGGGCACGGCGCTGTCGATTCACGCGCCTCTTTCTCGCCGGACAGCTCGCTCTACCTCAATGCCATCAGCCATGTGGACTCGCACATCGGCGAGCTGCTCCGCGCGATGCGTGCCAGGCCGAAATTTGCCGAGGAAGACTGGCTCATCCTCATCACCACTGATCACGGTGGCAGGGGGAACAGTCACGGCGGCGACAGCGACGATGAACGCAACATCTGGCTCATCGCCCACGGCTCCCATCTGCAGAAAGAAGAGCTGCTGACAAAGCCCGCCGGTCAGACTGCGCTGGTGCCGATGATCTACCGGCACCTCGGCATCACGCCGAAGCCGGAATGGAATCCGGCGCCGCCGCCCGATCCGGTCCCGCCCCAGCCTGCGGACAAGCCATGAACCTCGGCCTCATCGGAGGCGCGGCGGACCTTGGGCTTCGATCCGAGGCAGGCGGTTCCTCCAATTTCCGCCCGCTTCGTTCTCAGTCGTCGTGATGAGCGCATGACTTGCGCGCTGCTCGCCGTGAGATCGCCAGTCCGAAGAGCGGAACCTGAACTCGATCAACCGCGAAAACGGCCGCATCTGCCATCGCAGCTTGAAAGAGCTGGCGCGCCTGGGGTTTGCCGGGTTCGACAAGTGAGTCTTGTGATCATCACGCGCTTTGCGAAGTGCGGTAATTTTTCGGCGTCACGCCCGTGGCCTGACGAAACGCGCGGGTGAAAGCGCTGTGATCGTAGTAGCCGCACTCGACGGCGACATCCGCCACGGTGCGATCCGTCTCGCGCAGCAATCGTGACGCCGCAGCGAGTCGGGTTTTCGTGATGAGCTGCGTGGGGGTGAGGCTGAAGATGCGTTGCACGAGTCTCGCGAATCTCGGCGCGCTGATCCCTGCGCGTTTCGCGAGCGAGGCAGGCGACACTGTGTTGCCGAAGTTCGCTTCCAACCACGCAAGCGCACGGCTCACGCCCACTGGAATGTCATCGACCGGATCAGGTGCGCGGACATCGCGCGAGATGCCGATCAAGCCAATCACGCGACTGTTGGCATCGCGGATGGGCAGCTTGGTCGTCAGGCACCAGCACGGGCGATTCGGTCGGCGCCAGTGCAATTCGAGACGATCGAGGATCGGCTGACCGGAGCGAAGCACTTGCGCGTCTTGTTCAGACGGCACGACTCCCAGTTCACCGGGACACACATCACGCGGACGTTTGCCGATGAGGTCTTGTTTGGACGCGAGCCCGTTGCGTTCCACCAGCGTGTGATTCACCACCTGATAGCACCCGGACGCATCCTTGATGAAGAACGCAATGTCCGGCACGGAATCGAAGAGCTGCTCCAGCAGACGCGCATCCACAGCGGCTCCAGTTTGGAGCGCTTGGGTCAGGTGCTGGATTGTGCTCGATTTCACGTTCAACGAAGAACTACTCTCCAAGACGAATCGTTCCGCAACACTTACGCTCCCACCAATGATACGGGCTACTGTTTTCCTCGCCGCTGCGCTGCTGCCGCTCATCGTCGAAGCGCAGCCGCAGCTCCCCAAGCTCCAGATCATCAACGGCAGCGAGCAGCCGTTGGACATCTTCTGGCTGAACAACACTGAGCGCGAGCCGAAAAGCAGCGTAGCGCCGGGCAAGGACAGCATCATCACGACGACTCTCGGGCATCGTTTCGCGATCGTGGGACGCGAGGACAAAATGGAGAGCATCGTCACCTGCGAGGTGCCCGTGCAGGCGTTTCGTGTCGGTGGTGTGCCTGCGTTTTACGCGCAGCAGGTGGAGGCGCACGGTTTTCCGATTGTCGCCTCCGCGAAGGTGAATCCCTATGCCCTGAAAGAGGCGGCGTATCTCATCGACCTGATGCTGGCGAAGCGTCCCGACGTGCGCACGGCAATGATCAAGAGCGGCTGCCGCATGTGCCTTCTCGGGCGCAATGAGTTCACCACTGACTTGCCGGAGTTCGCTCGCATGGCCGATGAGCCGAATCCGAATCTCCCGAGTCTCTCCGGCAAGGACTACTGGGATGCGCGTGCTCGTGGCACCGGCGGCAGTCAGACGGATCCCTTCTGCACGAGTGCGGAGGAAAACATCCTCTGCTTCCCCGGCGATCCTTATGAGAAGGAGTGCATCGTCATTCACGAGTTTGCGCACGCCATTCATCTGCGCGGCATGGTGAATGTGGATCCTACCTTCGATGATCGCCTGAAGAAGACCTACGACGCCGCCATGAAGGCCGGCCTGTGGAAAGGCAAATATGCGGCGGTGAATCATCACGAATACTTCGCCGAGGGCGTGCAGAGCTGGTTCGATAACAACCGCGTCAATGATCACGACCACAACCACGTGCATCTGCGCTCGCAGTTGATCGACTACGACCCCGGTCTTGCTGCGATGTGCCGTGAGGTCTTCGGCGACACCGAGCTGCGCTACACCAAACCGATCACGCGCCTCACCGGCCACATGGCTGGCTACGATCCGAGTAAGGCACCGACCTTCACCTGGCCCAAACGCCTTGCTGCCGCACGCGAGGAAATCAAAACCGCCGCCCGTGCTCGTGAGGCGAACGCCAACGGCATCCAACGCGAAACGCGCGAGGTCTCCGGATGGAAGGTGCATATCAACAAGGTGCTGCTCGACACCCAGCGCAAAGAGACCGACCGCGCGCTCACGCTGCTGAAGAAGATGCTCGATGAGATCATCCGCGTGGTGCCCGCGAAAGCGGTCGCAGAGCTGCAAAAGGTGCCGCTGTATTTCTCGCCGACTTATCCAGGCAGTCGCGGTGGCGCGGAGTTCCATCCCGATGCAGGCTGGCTGAAGGACAACGGTCGTGATCCGATCATGGCGAAGGGCGTGGAATTCTCCGACATCCCCATCTTTGAAAAAGAGGTGAACCGCATGCCAAACTTCGCGCTGCATGAACTCGCACATGGTTATCACAACCGCTTCATCGCAGGCAGCTTCGACAACGCCGAGATCAAGGCCGCCTACGACAAGGCGAAGGCCAGCGGTGGTTATAACAAGGTCGAGCGCTGGCACGGCAACGGCAAGCCAAACACCTTCGAGCGCGCGTATGCGATGACGAACCCGCAGGAATACTTTGCCGAAACCACGGAGGCCTTCTTTGCCCGCAACGACTTCTTCCCCTTCACCAAAGAGCAACTGAAGAAGCACGATCCCACGATGTTTGTCGTCCTGGAGAAGTTGTGGGGCGCAAGTGCACAGGCACCCTCATCCACCAAATGATCCGGCATCTCTGCCTCTTGATCCTGCTCACCAGTTCCGCGGCACTGGCGGCACCGAACGTGCTCTTCATTGCCGTGGACGATCTGAACGACTGGATTGGCTGCCTGGGCGGTCATCCGCAGACGAAGACACCGAACTTTGACCGGCTGGCAGCAAGCGGTGTGCTGTTTCGGAACGCCTACTGCGCGGGCGCGTCTTGCAATCCTTCACGCACCGCCATCATGACCGGCCTGCCCGCGCATCGCTCGGGCCTCTACAACAACCGGCAGAAGATGCGCGAGCTGCTGCCAGACGCCGAGCTGCTGCCGCATTACTTTTCTCGGCACGGCTACTGGTCCGCGGGCTCGGGCAAGATCCTGCACTACTTCATTGATGCGGCGTCGTGGGATGACTACTTCCCTGACAAGCTGAAGGACGATCCCTTCCCGCGCACCTTCTATCCGTCAAAGCGGCCGGTGAATCTGCCGCGCGCTGGCGACTGGCAATACGATGAGACAGACTGGGCACCGCTCGATGTGACGGACGAGCAGTTCGGCGGTGACTGGCTTGTCTCGAAGTGGATTGGCGAGCAGCTTCAGCGCCCGCACGACAAGCCGTTCTTTCTCGCCTGCGGACTGTATCGTCCGCATGAACCCTGGTTCGTGCCGAAGCAATACTTCGAACCGTTCCCCCTCGAAAGCATTCAACCCGGGCCAGACGTGAAGGAAGGCGATCTCGATGATGTGCCGGAGGAAGGCCAGCGCATCGCTCGCAATCGCTACTTTGAACACATCCAAAAACAGGGCCAGTGGAAGCAGGGCATCCAGTCCTACCTGGCTTCGATTCACTTCGCGGATGCGATGCTGGGCCGCGTGCTCGATGCATTGGAAAAAAGCCCGCATCGCGACAACACCATCGTTGTGCTGTGGAGCGATCATGGCTGGCATCTCGGGGAGAAGGAGCACTGGCAAAAGTTCACCGGCTGGCGCGTATGCGACCGCATTCCGCTGATGGTGCGTGTGCCGAAAGAGGCGGTGGCGCCCGGTCTTCCTGAGGGCACGCGCGCAGGGTCTGTCTGCGACCGTCCGGTGAGTCTTGTGGATCTGTTTGGCACGCTGACTGATCTGTGCGGCCTGCCAGCGAAGGCAGGCATCGAAAGCCGCAGCCTTGTGCCGCTCTTGCGTGAACCCTCCGCGCCGTGGCCGCACGCGGTGATCACGCACCTTGATCGCCCACAGAACTACGCCATCAGCACCGAACGCTGGCGTTACATTCATTACTTCGACGGCGGCGAGGAACTCTACGACATCGTCAGTGATCCCCACGAGTGGACGAACCTTGCATCAAAGCCTGAGCACGCCGCCAAGCTCGCTGAGATGCGCGCCCTCGCACCCAAGGAGATGGCTCCACTGGCCGCTAGTGGCGGAAAAGAGGCCGGGAAGAAATGAAGCTTCCTGCTGTTAAAGCATTCACCCGATACTTTATGAACCTCTCGAAACTCCTGCCTGTCATCTCGCTAGCCGGACTGGTCCTGGCGAGCCCTCCCGCCCATGCCGAGGCCAGCAAACCAAACATCGTCTTCGTCCTCTTCGATGATCTCGGCTGGGGCCAGCCGCAGTGTTACAATCCACAGTCCGCCTTGCGCACGCCGAACCTCGACAAGCTGGCTTCACAGGGAATGCGTTTCACAGACGCGCACGCAGCGGCAGCGGTCTGCACACCCACGCGTTACGGAGTGCTCACAGGGCGGTATCCATCGCGCATCGGGCAGTTCGGTGTCCTCACGACTTTCTCGAAGCCGATCATTCCGGCGAGCCGCACGACCGTTGCCTCGCTGCTCAAGGCGCAAGGCTACGCGACCGCGTGTGTGGGCAAGTGGCACCTCGGTATGGACTGGGTGGACGGCAAACCAGGCAGCGAAAAGGAAGTGCCCATCGGTGCGAAGATGACCGGCGGCCCGAACGCGCTCGGGTTTGATTACTTCTGCGGCTTCACACACGCGCGCAACATCGGCACGGTGATCGAGCAGGATCACGTCATCGCTCATGTCGAGCCTGTGGAGAATCAGCCGCTGATGGTGAAGAAGGCGGTGGAGTGGCTGGATCGACGCAAAGTCGGCGAGCCCTTCTTTCTCTACTACCCGCTCGGGATTCCGCATGAGCCCATCGTGCCCTCAGACGAGTTCACTGGGAAGAGCGGCGCACAGGATCTCGTGCGGAAGGATCCGAAGTATGGCGACTGGCTCTACGAAGGGGACGCGTTCCTCGGAAAAATCATGGAGGCGCTGGAGCGCAATCACCTCGCGGAGAATACGCTCATCATCGCCACCAGCGACAACGGCGCGGAGCATCGCGCCTACGAGCCGTTGCGCGAGTCCAAGCGCAGCATCTATGAAGGCGGTCATCGCGTGCCGTTCGTTGCGCGCTGGCCCGGCAAGGTGAAGGCCGGCTCGACGTGGAATCATCCAGTGTGTCTCAATGACTTGATGGCAACTGCTGCCGAACTCACCGGCGCGATGATCCCACCGAATGCAGGCGAGGACAGTGTCTCGATCCTCCCCGCTCTGCTGGGCAAAAGCGATGCAGCCACGCGCGAGGGAACAATTCATCAGTCATCGAGTGCCGACCTCGCAGTGCGACAGGGACCGTGGAAGCTTATCTTCAAAAAGGACGGCAGCCGCGAACTCTACAACCTTGAGACGGACCTGAGCGAAACGAGTGACGTGCTCACCGCAAATACCGAGACCGCTGCGAAACTCACCGCACTCATGCAACGCTACATCAGTGAAGGTCGCAGCACGCCCGGCGCGACGCAGAAGAATGAGTTCAATCTTTCGATTACCAGCGAACCGAAGGCCAAGAAGGAACGGAAGACCAAGAAGGCAACGAGCGCCGACGCCGGTGGAAAGTCCGGAGCCGTGCGCGCACGCGCACGCGGAATGGCACTCGCCGCCGATGCTTCGTTCGACTGAATGACCATTATTCAATTCGATTCATGAAGCCACTCGCCGCACTGGTTGCAGCGTTGCTGCTCGTTCCATTCTCCGCGCTGCACGCTGCTGATCGCAAGCCGAACGTCGTCATCTTCCTCGGCGATGACATGGGCTATGGCGACCTCGCTTGCTACGGCAACAAAATCATCCAGTCGCCGAACCTCGACAAGTTTGCGCGCGAAGGGATGCGCTTCACGCAGGGCTATGCGGCGTGCGCGGTGTGCTCGCCATCGCGGTCCGCGATTCAGACCGGGCGCACGCCGTATCGCAATGGCGTTTACAACTGGATTCCCGAGGGGCGCGACATGCACTTGCGTTCGTCGGAGATCACCATCGCTACGTTGCTGAAAGGCGCGGGCTACACGACGTGCCACAGCGGCAAGTGGCACTTGAACGGGAAGTTCAACTCGCCGGATCAGCCACAGCCGAACGATCACGGCTACGACTGGTGGTTCGCCACGCAGAACAACGCGCATCCAAGCCACAGGGATCCCGACAACTTCGTGCGCAACGGCAAGCCGACGGGAAATCTCACGGGCTACTCCGGGCAGATCGTCGTGAACGAGGCGATTGATTTTCTCAAGAATCACCGCGATCCGCAGAAGCCGTTCCTGCTGAACATCTGCACGCACGAGACGCATCAGCCCATCGAGGCCGATCCGAAGTATCAGGCGCTCTATCCGAACGTGGATGAAAGCCACCGCCAGTTCTATGGCGATGCGACGCAGATGGACGCTGCCTTTGGCACGCTGATGAAGGCGCTGGAAGAAGCCGGTGAAGCTGACAACACCATCGTCTTCATCACGGCGGACAACGGCCCCGAAGGCGACGGTGAGACGAAGCGCAACTGCGGCAGCACCGGCGGGCTGCGCGGTCGCAAACGCTGGCTCTACGAGGGCGGCATTCGTGAGCAGTTCATGGTGCGCTGGCCGGGGCACATCAAGCCGGGCAGCACTTGTGATCAGCCCGTGATCGGCTCGGACATTTTCACCACCGTCTGCGAGGTCGCCGGTATCAAGCCGCCTGCGGATCGCGTTATCGACGGTGCGAGCATCGTGCCTGCGTTCAACAGTCAAACCATCTCGCGCAAAGTGCCTCTGTTCTGGCATTACACCGCGCCGGGCGGCATGCACATCGCGTTGCGCGACGGCGACTGGAAGCTCCTGGCAAGCGAAGCGATGGACAAGTTCGAACTCTACAACTTGAAGGACGATGTGAAGGAAGCCAACGACCTCTCGGCGAAGGAACCCGAGCGCGTGAAGCAGATGCACCAGACAATGTCGCGCATGGTCGCCGAGATGGCTGTCGGTGCGCCCATTTGGGAGAAAGGCAAAGGCAAAGTAGAGAAGCCTGCAAAACCTCGCGGCGCGAAGTCGAAGGCGGCTGCCACTCCGACAAACCTGCCATCTGCGGCAGGTGAGTTCGCCGTGGTCGAAGGCGCTGAGATTGGCAAGACGGACGATGGCTATGTGATCAGCAGCGCCGCTGAAGGCTTCGCCTTGAAGCAACTCGATCAGCCCATCACGCATCAGGCGACCATCCGCGTCACTTATCAAGGCTCGGGCGGCGGCACCCGCAACGCCTGCATCGCCTTCGGTGCCGAGGCGAAGAACGAGTCGCTGATCAAAGCGGGCACCATGATTGGCATGCATCAGCACGGGATCTTCAAAGGCCCGTGGTCACAAGTGAAACAGGGTAAGACACTCAAGACAGGCTTTGAACCGGACGACAAGTTTGATGCGACCGTGACCATCGATCTCGACCGTCACATCGTCACGCTGGTCTTGGATGATGCCACGGTGGAGACCGCTTTGCCCGCAGACCTGAAGGAAGTCCGCTACCTCGGCTACTACACCAAAGGTGCTCGCTCCAGCTTCGGGCCCATGGGGGTTACGCGAATCGGTGAGTAAGCGAAATCATCTAACCAAGGCCGATCATGAAATTCATTCTGCATCTCGTCGCGACATTGCTGCTCCTTTCGCCGACCGCTTCGCTTGCGGTCGATGCGCCGAGGCCCAACATCATTATCATCCTCGCTGACGATCTCGGCTACGGTGACGTCGCGTGTTACAATTCGCAGTCGAAAGTGCCGACGCCAAACATTGACCGGCTCGCGCGCGAGGGAATGCGATTTACCGACGCGCACAGTCCTTGCACGGTATGCACGCCCACACGCTTCTCGCTGATGACCGGTGTGATGCCGTTCCGCGTGCCAAACGGCGGGACGGTCTTCACCGGCGTTGGCGGACCTTCACTCATCGCGCCGGGGCGGCTGACGCTACCGGAGATGCTTCGCGCACAAGGCTACGCGACTGCTGCCGTCGGCAAGTGGCATGTGGGGATGTCGTTCTTCGATAAGGCCGGGAATCGGATCACCGCCAACGGCGTCGAGGGTGTGAAGCAAATCGATTACACGCGCCGCATCGAAGGCGGGCCGGCGGATCACGGCTTCGATTCGTTCTTCGGCACGGCGTGCTGTCCCGGCACAGACTGGCTCTACGCGTTCATCGTGAACGACCGCATCCCCACGCCGCCAACGCGGGCCATCGACAGAGCGCTGCTGCCCAAGCATCCGTATGCCAATGATTGTCGCGGCGGCATGATCGCGCCGGACTATCCGATGGAGGAACTCGACCTCGTCTTCCTCAAGCGCAGCCAACAATTTCTCGAAGAGCATGTGAAGAAATCGGCCAGCAAGCCCTTCTTCCTCTACCACTCCACGCACGCAGTGCATCTGCCGTCGTTCGCTGCGCCGCAGTTCAATGGCAAGACGCAGGCTGGGCCCCACGGCGACTTCATTTTCGAGTTCGATTGGGTCGTCGGTGAGCTGCTGAAGACGGTCGAGACACTCGGCGTTGCCGACAACACACTCATCATCCTCAGCAGCGACAACGGTCCCGAAACCACCGCCGTGGTCCACATGCGTGAAGACTATGCTCACGACGGCGCGAGACCTTGGCGTGGTGTGAAACGCGATGCGTGGGAAGGCGGCCACCGCGTGCCCTTCATCGTGCGCTGGCCGGATCGCATCCAAGCTGGCACCACCAGCGATCAACTCGCCTGTCTCACCGATGTGATGGCCACCGCTGCCGCCATCACGGGTTCTGAGCTGCCGCGTGATGCTGCCGAAGATAGTTTCAATTTGCTGCCTGCCCTCGAAGGCAAAGCCGCCGCGCCGATCCGTCCTTACTTGCTCACGCAAGCATTCAACGGTGCGCGAACGCTCACGCTGCGTCGCGGCCAGTGGAAATACATCGCCCATCGCGGCTCCGGCGGTAACGGCTACGACAAAGGCGAGCTAAAACCCTACGCTCTCCCTGAACTCGATCCCGAAGCCCCAGCACAGCTTTACGATGTGTCGGCTGATCCTGGCGAGACGACCAATCTCTACTCGAAAAGGCCCGAGATCGTGAAGCAACTCCGCGCATTGCTCGAACAATCAAAAACTACCGGACGCAGTCGTCCATGACCCCCATGAAATACTTGATCGCCCTCATCGCTCTTCCATCGTTCGCCATCGCCGCCACACCGCGTGATGCGCTTCCGCTCGATGCGGCTGAATGGCCGTTGAACTACCGGCTTCATCTTGAGGGCGAGGCGAAGGTGAAGGTGGGCGATGATCTGACGATCGCACTCGATGCCAAAGGACCCCATGACATCGCCGTCGAACATCCGGCCGATGGCGCGCCGGTGCTGCGTGTGTGGAATGGTGGCAAGCTGGTGCGTGGTCCTGAAGATGTGCCGTCGCTGGTGGCATCAGGAGCGAAGGACTTTCCCGATGCAAATGTCGATCTCGGCGCGGACTTCACGGCGATGGCGATGTTTGAAGCGACGGGTGAAGGGACCTTGTTCTCGAAGTGCGCGCCGAGAGGCAAGTGGTCGCCGGATGCGAAGGCTCTCTTCATTCGCGGCGGACGGCTCGTGTATGACATTGGCTGGCTTGGCGCGATGAACGGAGGCCCAAAGGTGAATGATGGCAAGCCGCACACGGCGGTGCTCACCGTGCGCGGAGGTGCGGCGAGTCTGTGGCTGGATGGCAAGCAGATCGCACAGAAGGTGAGTTTCACGAAGCCGGATCAAAAGGATCATGTGTTCAAGGTGGGTCGCGCTGCGCCGAACTTCGCGGGTGATCTAAGACGCGCAAACATTCGCGCAGTGCGCGTGTGGCAGCGTGCGCTGCCGGAGGGCGAGCTGGCGTTGCTTTTCAAAGACGGTGGCGCCAGTGCGAACACACCGGACTTCACCCACACGCCGAAGGCTGGTGCGAAGCCTGTGATCGAAGGCGGCAGCGGCTGGGTGCAGGCGCTGGAGCGCAGTGATCATGCGGAGATTGTGGGCGCATGGAGCGACAAGACGCTGAAGGAAGGCGAGGCGATCTACAAGTCCCTGTGCATCGTCTGCCACGGCACGAAGGAGCAGCCGGGATCGTTGCCCACCGCGCTACGTTTTGCCGAAGGGCAGTTCAAGAACGGCAGCGATCCGTATTCGATGTTCACCACGCTGACGAAGGGCTTGGGCCAGATGGTGCCGCAGCCGCAATACACGACGGCGCAGAAATACGCAGTCATCTATTACATCCGCGAGACTTTCCTGCGTCCGCACAATCCATCGCAGTTGAAGGACATCGATCTCGCGTTCCTACCGCGCGGTCTCGTGCGTGCGGAAGCGGAGAAGGCGGACACGTCTTTGCCGCCCTACAAGCGCATGGATCTCGGACCGGCGTTGTTCTGGACGTTTGAAGTCGCGCCCGACAACATCGCGCAGAAGGGCATCGCCATTCGCCTCGATGACGGTCCTGGCGGCGTGAGCAAGGGCCGCGCGTGGATGGTTTATGATCACGACACGATGCGCGTGGCCACTGCGACCACGGGCGACTTCGTTGATTGGAAGGGGATCGCGTTCGATGGTAGTCACGGCACGCACACGGGACTGACGGGCGAGCGACATTTCATCAATCCAACGGGGCCAGGATGGGCGGTCGATAGCTTCGACGACAAGCGCGCTCCGGCGAAGGACGGCAAGAAATACGGGCCTCATGCGGGACTGAAGTTCGAAGGACTCTACACGCATCAAAACAAAGTCGTCATCGCGGCGAACATCCACGGCACGCATGTCATCGAATCGCCCGCGTGGCTCGACTACGGCAGCACGCCGGTGTTTGTGCGCACGGTGAATGTCGGTGAAGCGAAGCAGCCGCTCTTGCTCCGTGTGGCTCCGGAAAACGTGAACGTTGTTTTGAAAGGCGAAGGTGCGTTGAGTAAAGAGAGCGGCTTCTGGATTGCCAAGCTGTCGTCCGGAGCCAAGGCGCAGCTCTTCGTCTCCAAGGTCGATGCGGCGTCGCTCGATACGATGGCGAAGTCATTCTCGGCTCCGCTCGATCTCACGCCACTGACGAAAGGCGGTCCGGCGATGTGGCCGCAAACCGTCACCACGACTTCTGTCGCTGGCAAAGACGATGGCGCGTTCGTGTCAGACGACTTCACGCTGCCCCTCGAGAATCCTTGGCAAAGCTGGATGCGTCCCGGCGGCTTTGATTTCACACCGGATGGCAAGGCGGCCATCGTCGCGATGTGGAATGGTGATGTGTGGCGCGTCGATGGCGTGATGGACAAAGCGCCTGCGAAGCTGACGTGGCGCAGGATCGCGAGTGGTTTGTTCCAGCCGCTCGGCGTGAAGTTCCGTGGCGATGAACTCTTCATCACCTGCCGTGATCAGATTGCACGGCTCCGTGATTTGAATGGCGATGGCGAGATCGACTTCATTGAGTGCTTCAACGACGACGCGCAGGTCACCGAGCACTTCCACGAGTTCGCGATGGGCCTGCAAACCGATGCGGCGGGCAATTTCTACTATGCCAAGTCCGGCCGCCATGCGCTCGACAGCGTCATTCCGCAGCACGGCACGCTGCTGAAGGTCAGCGCCGATGGCGCAAAGACAGAAATCCTCGCCACCGGCTTCCGCGCCGCGAACGGCGTGTGCCTCAACGACGACGGCACGTTCTTCGTCACCGACCAAGAAGGCTTCTGGACACCGAAGAACCGCATCAATCGTGTGAAGGTCGGTGGCTTCTACGGGAACATGTATGGCTACACCAGCGTCACCGACGAATCCGACTCCGCGATGGAGCAGCCACTCGTCTGGGTGACCAATGACAAAGACCGCAGCCCTGCCGAACTGATCTGGGTGCCAAAAAACGCGTGGGGCAATCTCGGCGGCTCGTTGCTCAATCTCAGCTACGGCACCGGCCGCGCCTTCATCATCCCGCACGAGGAAGTGAATGGAAAATGGCAAGGCGCCGTCTGCGAACTCCCCATGCCCGCCTTCGCCACCGGCATCATGCGCGGTCGCTTCGGCAGCGATGGAGCCCTCTACACCTGCGGTATGTTCGCCTGGGCCGGCAACGCCACGAGTCCCGGTGGATTTCACCGCATCCGCCGCGGCACGCAGCCTGCGCAGGTGCCACTGGCCATTCATGCGGCGAAAGGAGCCATGAGCGTGACCTTTAGCGATCCCATCACTGACACCACGAGCGCCATCAAGGTGTGGTCATTGAAGCGCACGAAGAACTATGGTTCCAAGCACTACGACGAGCACGAAGTGACGATTCACGGCGTGAAGCTCAGTGAAGACAAGCGCACCGTGACGCTCGACATCCCCGATCTCGCGCCGACGTGGTGCTACGAACTCAAGATCGGAGATCGCAATCTGCACGGAACCATTCACCAACTCGCCAACCCATGAAATACATCCTCGCCTCACTCCTCCTCGCGGCATCACTCCAAGCCGCACCGCTCAAAGTCTTCATCCTTGCCGGCCAGTCGAACATGGAGGGGCATGCGAAGATCGAGACGTTTGATTACATCGGCGATGATCCGGCCACCGCACCGCTGCTGAAGATGATGCGCGATGACAAAGGCGAGCCGCGTGTGTGCGATCACACCTGGATTTCCTACTTTACCGGCAAATACGATGGCAGCGCGAATGGCGAGGGCACGGGGAAGCTCACGGCGGGTTATGGCGCACGCGACGACGCCACGAAGTCGAATGGCAAGATTGGCCCGGAGTTCACCTTCGGCCTCACGATGGATGCAGCGCTGAAGGAGCCGGTGCTCATCATCAAGACGGCGTGGGGCGGCCGGAGCTTGAACACGGAGTTTCGCCCGCCGAGCGCGGGGCCGTATGAACTCAACGACTACCAAAAGAAGCTCTACTACGGCCCGCCCGGCCATGGCGTGCCGAAGGACATGAATCAGTGGCTTGAAGAGAAGAAGCGCGAAACCGGCCGCTTCTACCGCTACATGGTCGAGCATGTGAAGCATGTGCTCGCAGATCCCAAGCGCGTTTGCCCGGCCTACAAGGCCAAGGACGGCTACGAGATCGCCGGCTTCGTGTGGCTCCAAGGCTTCAACGACATGGTGGACGGCCACACGTATCCCGACCGCGGCAAGCCGGGCCGTTTTGCGCTCTACAGCGACCTCCTCGCCCACTTCATCCGCGATGTGCGCAGAGATTTGGGTGCGCCGAGGATGCCGTTCGTCATTGGCGTGATGGGTGTTGATGGTTTGAAGGCGAAGCCGGACACCGTCGCCTTCCGCGAGGCCATGACCGCGCCATCGTTGCTTCCCGAGTTCAAAGGCAACGTCTTCGCCGTGCCCACCGCGCCTTTTTGGTCCGAAGAACTCGCCGCCATCGACGACAAGCGCGCCCAGGTCCGTCAGATGGGCCATTTCCTCAACTCAAAGCACAAAGACCACGCGAACGCTGACGGTCACATGACCGAAGCCGAGAAGCGCGAGTATCTCAAGAACTACGAAGCCAAACTCATCTCGCCCGCCGAGGAGGCGCTGTGGAAACGCGGTGCCTCCAATGCCGGCTATCATTACCTTGGCTGCGCAAAGACTTTCGCGCTCATGGGCAAACACTTCGCTGAAGCCATCCTGCAAAACTCGAAATGACGAACCCTCTCCTCATCTGCACCGTCTTTTTCGCCGCTGCATCGACCACTTTCGCAGCAGGTGAAGAGAAATTCCAGATTCCTGACTTCACCAAAGGGGACACGATCCCGAAGAACGCGAAGCATGACTGGAATCTCGGTGCCACGGGGCTGCGTGGGTGGATGCATTGCGACGAGATGGTGACTAGTGACGCGCGGCAGATCGCGATCACGAAAGTGGAGCCGAAGTCGCCTGCGGAGGGCGTCATCGCGGTCGGTGATGTGATTCTGGGTGTCGGTGGAAAAGCGTTTACCTTCGATCCGCGCACGGAATTTGGTCAGGCGCTCACGTTGGCCGAAACGGAGGCCGGTGGTGGCAAATTGAAGCTCACACGCTGGCGTGCAGCAAAGACGGAAGAGGTTGTCTTGAAGCTGCCAGTGCTCGGCAGTTACTCGGCAACGGCTCCGTTTGAGTGCGCGAAGTCGAAACGTATCCTCGCGCAAGGTTGCAAGGCCATCGCAGCACGTATGAGTGCGGCGGGTTATGACGATCAGGATCCCATCCCACGTTCGCTGAATGCGCTGGCGTTGCTGGCGAGTGGTGACAAGACTTATGCCCCTTTGATCAAGCGCGAGGCGGAGTGGGCGGCGGGCTTCACGACGGACAGCTACCCGACTTGGTATTACGGCTATGTGACGATCTTCCTCGGCGAATATGTGATTGCCACGGGTGATAAGTCGGTGCTGCCGGGACTGCGAAAGCTGATCATGGAGGTCGTGGAGGGGCAAAGCGCGGTCGGCTCATGGGGACACCATTTTGCGAGGCCAGACGGACGCCTCCAAGGCTACGGCATGATGAACTCGCCAGGCATCCCGCTGACCATCGGGCTCGTGCTGGCTCGCAGCGCGGGCTTGAAGGAGGCGCGACTCGCCGAGGCGATCGAGCGCAGTGCGCGGCTGCTGCGTTTCTACATCGGCAAAGGTGCCATTCCGTATGGCGATCATCATCCGTGGATCCAGAATCATGAGGACAACGGCAAGTGCGGCATGGCTTCGGTGCTCTTCAATTTGCTCGGTGAAGCCAAGGGCGCAGAGTTCTTCGCGCGCATGTGTCTGGCTTCTCACAGCTCCGAGCGCGACACCGGACACACGGGCAATTTCTTCAATCTGCTCTGGGCCATGCCCGGCGTGGCGCACAGCGGCCCGCAGGCCACGGGTGCGTGGATGCAAGAGTTTGGCGCGTGGTATTTCGATCTCGCACGGCAATGGGACGGCGGCTTTTCGCATCAAGGTCCGCCGGAAAAGGATAACGACAGCTACCACGGATGGGATTGCACCGGCGCTTATTTGCTCGCTTACGCGATGCCGTTGAAGAAAATCCATCTCACCGGCAAAACGCCTGCCGTTGTGCCGCAACTCGACGCCAACACCGCAAAGCGGATCGACTCCGATGGTCGCGACTGGACACCGAAGGCTCGCAACACGCTCTACGATGCGATGAGCGATGCGGAGCTGCTCAAGCGCCTGCAAAACTGGTCGCCCATCGTGCGCGAGCGTGCCGCGATGGCCTACGGCCGGCACAAAACTGCGTCCGCCGCACCATTGATCGACATGCTGGCCTCCCCGAGCCTCGACACGCGCTACGGTGCCTGCCAGGGCCTGATCTTTCTGCGCGAACGTGCCTCGCCTGCCATCAATGCCTTGCAGAAGACCCTAAGCCATCCGGATCTCTGGCTGCGCATCAAGGCAGCCGAAGCGCTCGCCGCCATCGGCAAGCCGGCGATGAAAACCGTGCCGCAACTCCTCGAACTGCTCGCCCAGGTGGATCAGAAAAACGATCCGCGCGGCATGCAGCAGCGGTATCTCAGCTTTGCCCTGTTCAACACCAACGACGAGCATGGCGACGGCATGCTGAGCCGCTCGCTCGATGGCGTGGATCGTCCCGCGCTCTACAAGGCCGTGCAGGCCGGTTTGAAGAACCAGGACGGCCGCGCCCGCGGCAGCATCGGCTCCGTGTATCGCCATCTCTCGTTCAATGAGCTTAAGCCGCTGCTGCCCGCCATTCTTGAGGCAGTCGTGCAGCCCGCTCCGAGCGGCGAGATGTTTGCTGACAGCATTCGCATCGAAGGACTGCGAGTGCTTGCGCAACATCACGTTGAGGAAGGCATGGCCGCCCTGGTGAAATACACCCGTGACCAGAACCCTTGGGCGAGTCAGGACCGAACGCCGGAGCTGATGAAGATCCTCCTCACCTACGGCACGCATGCAAAAGTGTTCACCCCGGAGTTGGAGAAGATCGCCCACTACTTTGAAAAAGAAGAGCCGGACTTCCCACCGGAGTTCATGATTCAGAAAGCCAACTCGGTGCGCGATACGATCAAGGCCATCAATGCCAGCACGGAGACGCCGACACTCATCCGCATTCAATAACATGAGACATCTCTTCCTCGCAGCCCTGCTGCTCCTGCCCATTGCAGCTCGCAGCGCTGACACCGACACCAAGACGTTGCGTGTTTTCATCTTCGCGGGCCAGTCAAACATGGTGGGCACGCATTCGCGGGTGAATGACATCCACCGCTTTCCGCCTTTCGCAGGACTGGATCTGCCGCAGAAGAACGTTTTGTTCTCCTACAAGCTCGGGCGTGAGAACATGGAGACTTCGGAGGGCTGGATTCCGATGCAGCCGACGCGTGATTACTTCGGGCCGGAGCTGAGCTTTGCCAAAAAGGTGTCGCAGAGCATCGAGGCACCCATCGCGGTCATCAAAGTGGCCTCGGGCGGCACGACGTTGGGCAAGGACTGGAATCCGGACATGCCGGACGGCTTCAAGCTTTACCCGCTGGCGCTCGAGCATGTGCGTGCGTCACTGGCGGAGCTGGAGCGAAAGAAGATCGCGTATCGCATCGAGGGCTTCGTGTGGCATCAGGGGGAGAACGACATGTTCGACAAGGCCTTCAAACCGGCCTACGCGGCGAACTTGAAGAACTTCATCGCGTGCTGGCGTCGCGATTTGAAGCTGCCGAACCTGCGCTTCTACCTCGGCGAGCTTTGCACGAAGACAATCTGGGGCATGGACAACCGCGACAACATGCTCGCGATCCGCACCGCGCAAAAGGCGGTCGCAGAGGCTGATCCGCTCGTGGACTACGTGCCCACATCGCACGATGCGGTGGAGATCGGCGGCGAGTCGGGCCTTCACTATCACTACGGCACGCTCGGGCAGCTCGAGCACGGCGTGAATCATGCGGACGCGTATCTGCGCACGCTCGGCATCGAAACCGGCCGCGACAGGCCGCTCAAAGCCTGGCCGTATGCCAAAGGCAGCTCGGTAAAGCTCTTCGTCCTCGCCGGACATCGCAACATGGAGGGCGAGCGTGCTTTCCAACAAGAACTCGGCGCGTCTGCGAGTGAGGATGCACAAATCGCCTTCAAATACAGCCTCGGTGGCGGCTTCAAGACCTCAAAGGCTTGGGAGCCGCACGGGCCAGCGGGCGCTTACGACACCTTTGGGCCTGAGTTGAGCTTTGCGAAGACGCTGCGAGCCACGGAGAAGGGCAACATCGCCATCGCGAAGTTCACGCACAGCGGCACGCAGATGAACGACTGGTCGCCCGAGGGCACGACGGCCAAGGACATGCATGTTTACCCCGCGTTCATCGCCTTCATCCGCAGCGCGATTCAGGAGCTGAAGGACAAAGGGCACACCGTGGAGCTGGCGGGCATCTTTTATCACGCAGGCGAGAATGACATGGCCTTTGGCCCCTATCGCAAACAAGCCGCGAAGTGGCTGCAATCGACCGTAGCGCAAAGTCGCGTGGATTTGGCGGTGGCCGACTTGAAGTGGTTCGTGAGCCAGCAACCGCCGCCAGATCACAAAGGGGTCAACCAAATCGACATCACCGCCGATCTCGCAGCCCTCGCAGCGTCTGACAAGGCGTTCATTCACATCAAAGCCTTCGATTTGCCGCCGCAGTCCGAGAAGCTCGTGCTCGACACCGCAGGCGTGTTGAAGCTCGGCGAGGTGATGGCCAAAAACTATCTCTCAACGCATGAGTGAGTCTTCTTCACGTGGACATTCCATGATTGCCTTGATGGGCTGGCTGCTGCTGTGCTTCATGGCACCTGCGCTTGGTGCCTTTTCCTTACCTGGCGAATGGTATGCGTCGCTTCGCAAGCCGTCGTGGAATCCTCCAGGCTGGCTGTTCGGTCCGGTGTGGACCGCGCTTTACACGATGATGGCCGTGGCCGCATGGATGGTGTGGAAGCGTGGAGGGTTCATCGTGCAGCGTGTGGCTTTGACGCGGTTCCTGGTGCAGCTCGCACTCAATGCGGCGTGGACGCCCTTGTTCTTCGGCCTGCATCGCCCCGACTGGGCCTTGGTGGACATCGCGTTGTTAGGGCTGGCCGTGGCGATGACCATCGCGGCCTTCCATCGTGTGCATCGTGGGGCGGCGTGGATGCTGGTGCCGTATCTCGCGTGGGTCAGCTTCGCCACAGTGCTGAACTTCACCTTGTGGCGGTTGAATGCATGAGTCTCATCCTTCGATATTGCCTTCAAAATACACGGCTGAAACCGCCGTCACTCTCGTCATGAAGCTCTGCTTTCCTCTCTTCGCTTTCGCCATGTCCATCGCCGCTGCCGTTCCACCGACCGAGAAAAAGCCTGTCACCGACGAGTATCACGGCGTGAAGGTGGTGGATGAGTATCGCTGGCTGGAAGACTCCGGTTCGCCAGCGGTCAAAGCATGGACTCGCGCGCAGAACGACTACTTGCGCGCGTGGCTCGACTCGCGTGCGGACCGCGCGGAGATCGAGGCAAAGCTGAAAGCGCTGTATGCCAAGGACACGCCATCGCACACCGGCATCAAGGAGCGCGGCGGGCGATTGTTTGCGCTGAAGTTCCAGCCACCGAAGCAGCAGCGGTTGCTCGTCACGCTGGCCTCGGCGGATGATCTCGCGTCGGAGAAAGTCGTGCTCGATCCGAATGAGATCGAGCCGAAAGGCCAGGTGGCGATGGATTGGTATGTGCCGTCGCCGGATGGAAAGCTGATCGCGGTTTGTCTCTCCGAGAATGGCAGCGAGGACGGCACGCTGCACTTTTATCGCACCGACACGGGAGAGCATTTGCCCGACAAGGTCGCTCGTGTGCAATACCCGACCGGCGGGGGCAGCGCGGCGTGGATGCCAGACAGCTCGGGCGTTTTCTACACGCGCTATCCTCGCGCAGGCGAGCGACCGGATGCTGATCTGAACTTCTTCCAGCAGATCTATTTTCATCAGCTCGGCTCGCCCGTGAGCAGCGACGAATACTCAGCGGGCAAAGACTTCCCGCGCATCGCCGAGATTGAGCTGCACACCTCGGACGATGGCCGGTGGCTGCTCGCGAGCGTGGCGAATGGCGATGGCGGCGAGTTCTCGCATCACATCCGCGAAACCATAGCTGGCGCAGCCTGGCGGCAGATCACGAAGCATGAGGACGGCATCAAAGAGATCGCATTCAGCCACGACGGCGCGAGCCTCTATCTGCGCAGCGTGAAGGACGCACCGCGCGGCAAGGTGCTCCGCTTCGCCACGGAGCGCACGCTTGCTGACGCGGAGGTCGTGGTGCCGGAAAGCAATGCGGTGATCGAAGGCGTCACGCTCACTTCGGAGTTTCTCTTCGTGACGGACATGATCGGCGGGCCATCGCGACTGCGGCAGTTTGATCTGAAGGGCAAGCTCGTGGGCGAAGTGCCTTTGCCAGTCGCCACAGGCATCGCGGGCGTGATCGCTGTGAAGGATCGCGTGTTGTTTCGTCAGTCGAGCTTCGTCGAGCCTGCTGCCTGGATGCTCTATGATCCTGTTGCGAAGAGCGTGAAGAAGACGGCGCTCTACAACACATCGCCAGTGGACTTCAGCGACATCGAAGCCGTGCGCGAGTTCGCCACCAGCAAAGACGGCACGAAGGTGCCCGTGAACATTTTGCGACGCAAAGGCACGAAGCTCGATGGCAGCAATCCCACGCTGCTCTACGCATATGGCGGCTACGGCCACTGCATGAGGCCGACGTTCAACTTCGAGCAGCGACTCTGGTTTGATCGCGGTGGCATCTACGTCGTCGCAAACATTCGCGGCGGCGGCGAATACGGCGAGGAATGGCACCTCGCGGGCAATCTCACGAAGAAGCAGAATGTCTTCGATGACTTCGCCGCGTGCGCGGAGCATCTCATCAAGCGCGGCTACACTCGCTCCGACAAACTTGCGGTCGAGGGCGGCAGCAATGGCGGCTTGCTCATGGGCGCGTTCCTCACGCAGCATCCGCAGCTCGCGCGCGCAGTCGTCGCCCATGTCGGTCTCTACGACATGTTGCGCGTGGAGCTGGATCCGAATGGCGCATTCAACGTCACCGAGTTCGGCACGGTAAAGGACCCCGCGCAATTCCGCGCGCTGCACGCCTACTCGCCCTTTCACAACGTGAAGGATGGCACCGCGTATCCCGCCGTCTTCTTCCTCGCCGGTGAAACCGATGGCCGAGTGAATCCCGCGCACTCGCGCCGCATGACGGCACGACTTCAGGCTGCTACGTCTTCGCAGAATCCGATCCTCGCGCGCTTCAGCTCCGCCTCCGGTCACGGCATGGGCACCGCGCTCTCCGAGAAGATCGCGCAGAAAGCCGATGTCTTCGCCTTCCTCTTCGATCAGCTCGGCATGTCATCAAGGTAGTTCAGCCCCGATGAAATCCTTGTATGCCCGATCTCAACTCTTCCGGTGGACGGTGGCCTTCGTCTTCATGAACGTCTTCCTGGTGCTCCACCTGATGGTTACACTGAGCGCCGCTCTGGCGCTTGATTTGCAAATCGATCAGCCCGCGCAGCTAGCGCTGGCGATGGGTGTTCAGATCGTTGTGCTCCTGCCACTGTGGATGCTGCTCGTCAGCGTGTTGCTTGCACCGCTTTTGCGTCTCGTCGGCGTGTTGCGGTATTACTCGCCCTATCTCGTCGTTACCCGTGCAGGGCGTGGAAAGCTGGACCTGCACGGTGCGACGATCTTTGACTACTTTCTGCTGTTTCGCTGGAGCGACCGGGGGCCTACTGCGGTTCGCAAGATTCTGATGTGGTATATCGACGGACTGCTGTCGCTTGCCCGTGAAATCAAAGAGGGGCAGCTCCCCGCAGACATCAGGCTTACCGGGACTTCATACATCTTCAGCGCGAGCACTGCACGTCGCTACGGATTCGACCTCGAGCGTGCCGCCAGGTTTTCATGGGGTGGACTCCTCACCTATCCCACCCAAATCCTGACGTATAGCATCGCCAGAGGTCGCTGGGCGTTCCCACCTGTGCTCCGTGCCAAAAGGGCCACCATCGACGGTGCAACGCTCTGTTCTCAAATCTCCCGCTTGGAGCGGATGCGAAAGCGTTTGGGTTCCATCAACGGGGAGACTCCCAGGCAAACAATCGCATGACCGTCGCGCTCATACATTCTCTGGCACGATTCGCATCTGGTCACCCGTTCTCACGCCAATCTAACAGCCATCACGGTCGCGAAGCGCGAGACATGCACTGACCTAGGAATAGAAGTTCGGTCCGCCTTTTCCCCCAACTCGACAGCTCAACTACCATTGTGAAATCCATCGTTTCTCTCCTCGCCATCGTCCTCTCCTCATCATGCCTTTTGTCCGCTGAGATTCAGGAAGGCGAGATGGCGGGCTATCTCTTCGCTCCCACCGAGCGCGTGCCGGAGGAGTTCAACGGCGGCTTCTCGCTCTATGCGGCGGCGTGGCCGCTCGTCGGCACGTATCCGGGGCATCGGTTTCAGACAGGGCTCTGTGGCACGTGGATGCATCCGCAGTGGTCGGAGGCGGAGAAGCCGAAGGAGAAATGCTACACGGACATCGAGGGCGGGCTCGGCTGGTGGCGCGACACGCATTTTCCGACGATCACACCGAAGTTCATCATGGGCGGCGTGGGACCAAACTTCTCGGTGATCGCCAACGGTCCCGGTTATGGCGCGGGCACTTGGGAAAAGCCGCGCGGTCAGTATGGCGTGGCGCAACTCAGCCCATGGCTGCTGATGCCGCTGGATGGTTTGAACCTCAAGCAAGGCACCAGCGGCGAGTTGTTTGGCTATGGCTATCTGCCGTTGCCGCTCACGAACAAGAAGAGCACCACCGCAGGCAAAAATGTGCCGACCGGCAACCAGTGCTGGACGCTGTTTTTGAGCACCGGCAACTTCAAAGGCCCCGTGGCTTTCTTCACGCCGTTCTTCTGGTCGCAGGCGCTCATCGAGCATCCCGAGTGGACCGGCAAGCTGCTCGACTCCTGCCCCGCGGGCCCGAACAAGCCGATCCAAATGGAGACGCAACATGTGCCCGCGATTCTGACCGACAAGCAGGCACGCGTCGCGCCCACACGCTTCCCGATTGGTGCCGATGGCACCTCCGCCGTTCTGCATCGACTCACCGCGTATAAAAAGGAAGCGCTGTGGGAGGATGTGCAGCGTTGGTTCGCTGGCGGCGCCGTGGCCGATGGCAAGATCAAGATGGAAGCGGCAGTGATCCATCCCTTCAAAGAAGGCGGTGGTTCGAACTGGAGCATCTACCCGCCGAACACGAAACGTGACGACAAGATTCCGCTCACCTGGAATGCTTTCGCGACTTCGTTCACGCCGGACCCGATCACCTTTGGCTACAAGTGGAACGAACAACTCACGCGCCGCGAAGGTTCACTCGTCGTGCTTCCAGAGTATTATCAACTCGGCACCAATCCGCGTAACAGCAAACCGCAGTGGCAGGTCATTGATGCGAAGCAAGTCTCCGACGTGAAGCTGACCGAGCATCGATTTGAAACGCCGAAGGAGAATGCGCAGGAGCCACGCACGACACCAGATGATGCTAATAGCTGCTGGAAGACGCCCGGCCCAAAGGCGGGGCCGTTCAAAGCCAAGCTCGGCGATGGCAGCACGGTCACGTATTACTGGTATCGCTTCGCCGATCAGCCCGCGATGCTGAATGCCGACCTCACACCTGAAGAACGCGAGCAGGTGCAGCAACGCGTCGAAAAACTGCATCGCGCGTGGACGAAGGATCGCAATTACCTTGCCCCGCCCGACCTCGGCAAGCTGGCGGATATTGACCCAGCGCTGGTCCTCACGCCGCCGAAGGGTTTTGAAGTCGGCTACGTGCCCATCGCGACGCGGCAGGAATTGGACGGCCCGCAGTAGCCGGCAACCAACCCACACACCCATTGCAGTCTCAACTATCGCAGCTTCAGCTTTGTCCGTCGGACAGGCCGTAGCAAAGCATGTGCTGCGATTCGTGCGGACTTGCATTCCCCTGCCCTCCCCGGCACCCTCGGCACTACCATGCCTACCAAGCCCTCCGCCCAGCTTACGCTCCACGACAAGCTCTCGCGTCTGAACATCATCCAGGCAAAGAAACTGCTCGGCCCCGCAGCGGCTGCGCTTCTGCCAAAGGCCGGTCGCGAGGAGATCGACATCGCTTCGCAGGTGCTCTTCACGGCGGATCAATTCCAGATCGTGTATCCCGTGAAGCAGTTCGTCGTGACGCTGTCCTTGCATCCGAGCTACCGCGACCGTTTGCAAGTCGTGTGCAGTCATGAGGGCGAGGCGGCGGACTACTATCGGGCTGCGACCATTGCTTTGATTCTGGAAGAAAAGCTGGCGCTCGGCCTGTCTGCGCCGCCGAATGAGAACACGCCGTGGGAACTCATTCCCGAGCACGAGCTGGAGAACCGCGCCATCGCCGAGCGCATCAAACGCGCTGCCGAGGAAGTGATGAAGATAACCGCAGCGGACAACGCCACGCCGTGGACCGACTACACCGTCACCAGCGCAACGAGTGGGAAGTCGTATCGCGTCACCCTGCGTGGAATGCAGCGCGGGCAGAGCTTCTGCACCTGCCCGGACTTCCGCAAGAACCGCCTCGGCCTGTGCAAGCACGTCATCAAAGTGCAGGAGCACGCGAAGAAGAAGTTCGATGCTGCGGCGCTGAAGAAGACGCCGAAGCCAGAGCGCCTCGGCGTCTTCGCGCGCTACGATGGCGACGTGCGCCTCGCTTTCGAAGTGCCCGCTCGACTCCACGACAACGTGCAGAAGATCATCGCGAAATGGGAGGACAAATTTGCGCAAACTGATGCTGAGATCACCGCGCTGTTCGACACGATTCGCAGGCTCTCGCAGGCCGATGCTGACTTCGTTGTTTATCCCGACGCCGAGGAGATCATCAATCAAGCCGTGCATCGTCGGCACTTGACTGACTTGGTCGCTGAGATTCGCAAAGCGCCCGCGCAGCATCCGTTGCGAAAGGCACTGCTGCACACCGAGCTGCTGCCGTATCAAATGGACGGCATCGCTTTTGCCGCCGCCGCTGGACGCGCCGTGCTCGCGGACGAGATGGGTTTGGGCAAAACGATCCAGGGTGTCGGCGTCGCCGAGTTCATGGCGCGCTTCGCGGGTGTGCGGCGCGTGCTCGTGGTGTGTCCTGCTTCGTTGAAAAGCCAGTGGCTGGCGGAGATCCGGCGCTTCTGTGACCGCAGCGTGCAAATCGTCGCAGGCAAGACCGCCCAGCGCACCGGGCAGTATGCGACGGGCGCGTTCTTCACCATCGCGAACTACGAGCAAGTGTTGCGCGACTACCTCGACATCGAGCGCGCGTCGTGGGACCTCATCATTCTCGATGAAGGCCAGCGCATCAAAAACTGGGAGGCCAAGACGAGCCAGATCATCAAGACGTTGCGCAGTCCCTTCGCGCTCGTTTTGACCGGCACACCGCTGGAGAACCGGCTCGATGATCTCTACAGCGTGGTCGAGTTCATCGACGACCGACGCCTCGGCCCCGCGTATCGATTCGTGCATGGGCATCGCATTGTGGATGATCACGGCAAGGTGCTCGGCTACAAGAACCTCGACGCCCTGCGCGAGCG
This sequence comes from Verrucomicrobiaceae bacterium, assembly GCA_019694165.1. GTDB lineage: Bacteria > Verrucomicrobiota > Verrucomicrobiia > Verrucomicrobiales > Verrucomicrobiaceae > JAIBCL01. The sequence goes on from JAIBCL010000003.1 coordinate 137,193, forward strand.
CCTGCGCCCCATTTTGCTTCGACGCACGCGACAAAGCATCCAGCTCGATCTCCCGCCACGCAGCACTGAGATCGTGCGCATCCCAGCCACCGACGAGCAGAAGTCGCTGCACGATTCGCACATGCAAATCGTCGCGCAGATCACCAGCAAGGCATTCATCACCGAGATGGATTTGCTGCGCTTGCAGAAGGCCTTGCTCATGGCGCGCATGAGTGCCGACAGCACGCAGCTCGTGGACAAGCAGCCGCCCGGCTTCTCCAGCAAGCTCGACCGCCTCGCTGAATTGCTCGAACAACTCATCGCCGAACCGCAGCGGAAGATCATTCTCTTCAGCGAGTGGACCAGCATGCTCAATCTCATCGAGCCGATCTTGAAGAAGCTGAAAGCCAGCTTCGTGCGGCTCGACGGCCAGGTGCCGCAAAAGCAGCGCCAGCAGCTCGTGCATCGTTTTCAAACCGACGCGCAGTGCCGCTGCTTCCTCACCACGAATGCCGGCAGCACCGGGCTCAATCTGCAAGCCGCCGACACGGTCATCAATGTCGATCTCCCGTGGAACCCCGCGCTGCTGGAGCAACGCATCGCCCGCGCGCATCGCATGGGCCAGAAGCGAAAAGTGCAGGTCTATCTGCTCATCACCGAGACCACCATCGAAGAGAATCTGCTCGCCACGCTCAGCGCGAAACACGAGCTCGCCGCCGCCGTGCTCGACCCCGACAGCGACTTGCGCGAAGTGCAGCTCCAAAGCGGCATGGACCAATTGAAGCGCCGCCTCGAAGTCCTCCTCGGCGCCAAGCCCGAAGCCGACCGCGACGTGACGCAGGAGCAAATCGTGCAGCAACAAATCACGACGCTGCAAGCCGAGCAAAAAGCCAAAATCGCCGAAGCCAGCGGCACGCTGCTGACAAGCGCCTTCAGCCTGCTCACGCAAGCCCTGCCGAACGCAAGCGCACCGGATGAAGCTGTGGTCACGGCGTTGAAGACGAGCCTGAGCCAATGCCTTGAACCCGCCGAGAACGGACAAACGAGACTGTCGATCACGCTGCCCGGACAGGAAGCCCTGGAAACCATGGCCCGCGCGCTGGCGACGTTGATGGCTGCAGCAAAGTAGTGCTGCGCTTTAGCGCGCACCAACTCCGCCGGGTCAGGAGACTTCGAGATCACAACACGAGGATCAAGTTTCTCAGACTGCCAGGCTCTCACGCGCTAAAGCGCATGACTACTTTTGAGGGCGCACGTCGAAGCGGCGGCAGCAAAGTAGCTCCGAACTTTAACTCGCACAGCCTTCGTTATGCGGAAGAAGTCCGCCGCGCCGTCAGTGATTTCTGCGTTGCCGAAGCCGACCACAAAACTCGACAAGCAGATTCAGACGCCGAACCTGATCAGGAGAAGCGATGCAGGACTACGTCCCCGCACCTTGCAAAATCGTGATGGCGGCAGCACCAGCTCCGCGTTTTTCTTGGCACTCGTCGGCGAGACTACGGAAATACAAGCAGCCCATGAACGACACATCCACAGGCACCGAAGCACTGATCCTGCTGCTCACTCAGCATCAGGAGGCGTTGTTTCGTTACATTTTCAGCCTCGTGCCGTGCGAGGCGGATGCGCGCGATGTCTTGCAGGAGACGAGTGTGGCGCTGTTTCGGAAGTTCGATCAGTATGATGTTTCGCGGCCTTTCCTGCCGTGGGCTTACCGGTTTGCGTATCTGCAGGTGCAGAAGCATCGCGAGAAGTCGGCGCGATCGCCTCTGCTCTTCAGCGAGGATGTGATGGACCTGCTGGCGAACGAGCGCGCGCATCTGGAGCCGATGCTGAATGAGCGCCTGCGCTGGCTGGACAACTGCCTGGCCAAACTGTCGCCGTTGCACAAGGACCTCGTCACCAGTCGCTATGGTCTGCGTCAGGGCGCGGAGGAGTTGATGAAGCGATTCGCGATGAGCCGTCGCACATTGTTTCGCAATCTGGAACTGCTGCGTCAGCAGCTCCACGAATGCGTGTCGCAACATATTGCCGAGGAGAGTCCGTCATGAATGCCGAGTTGCTTCGCTCCCTCATCCACGCGCAGCTCGATGGCGAGATTACGCCCGAGCAGCACGCGCAGCTTGAGATCCTGTTGCGCGATGACTGGCAGGCGCGTCGTCTCTATCTCGAACTCGCGGATCAGCACGCGCGTCTGCTGCATCAGCCAGTGGTAAACACGGGCCGTCTGCACGAAGCTAGCGCGCCGCGTGTCGTGGCTCGCTGGCATCGGTGGATCGCACCACTCTCGGCGGCAGCAGCAGTGATCGTGCTCACGGCAGTGCTGTGGCCTCGCATGTCAGCGACGGTCGTGGCGGATAAAGAAGCCACGGCCACCGGCGTGGCGATGCTGAGCCAGACACTCGATGCGGAGTTTGAGCAGACGCCAATGATCCGCGGCGATGCCATCGTGCCTGGCAAGGTCAAGCTATCGAAGGGGCTCGCGCAGATTGATTTCTTCAGCGGTGCCACGGCTTTGATCGAGGGTCGCTGCGAGATCGAGATCGTCTCCGCGTGGGAGGCCCGTTGCCTCAGCGGTCGCGTGCGCGTGCATGTGCCGCCAGCGGCGAAGGGATTTATTCTTCATGCGCCGGACATGAAGCTCGAAGACCTCGGCACCGAGTTTGCGCTCAATGTTCAGGACCAAACGAGCGCCGTGCATGTCTTTGAAGGCGAAGTCATCGCGCACACCGCGCAGCCGCCCGCGAGCCTGAAGCAAGGCATGACGCTCGGCTCCACCGCGCAGGAGTTCCTGCCCGTGAGCGAACTGCAATCGCTCGTGAAGCAACGCGAGGCGCAGCGTTTTGCGGAGTGGCAGCAGTGGTCAATGGAGATGCGCAAGGACCCGCGACTCATCGCTTACTACACCTTCAAGCACTGGGAGGATGATCGCTGGGAGCGGCTGGTGAACAACTTCACTGAGCCACGTCGTCCGAGCCGCGCGGGCGGCATTGTCGGCGCACGTTGGACGCGGGGTCGCTGGCCAGAGAAGGAAGCGCTGGAGTTCAAGCGACCCGGCGATCGCGTGCGTCTGAACCTCGATGGCAGCTATCAAGCGCTCACGCTCGCCTGCTGGGTGAAGGTGGACAGTGTGGACAAAAAATACAGCGGCCTGCTGCTCACCGATGGCTACGACAACGGTGAGCCACACTGGCAGATCTATGAGGACGGTAGCCTCATGTTCTCCGTCATGTATCGGCCCAAAGGCGATGCGTCTGGCAAAGGCTGGAATCAGATGTATTACTCCAAGCCCGTCTTCAGCGCCGACAGCCTCGGACGCTGGCATCACATCGCCGTGACGTATGACAGCGAGACTGGAGAGGTGATCCAATACTTCGATGGTCAGGAAGTGAGCCGCGAAATCTCGCCGCTGCACAAACCGGGACGTCCCATCACCTTCGGCCCCTGCGAGATTGGCAACTGGGGCCTGCCCACCGAGCGTCATCCCTTCCCCATCCGCAATCTCAATGGCGCGATCGATGAGTTCGCCATCTTCGACACAGTGCTCAGCGCCGCCGAACTCCGCGACATCTACCAGCACGGTGCGCCACAATGAAGCTCATCATCGACATCAAGGTGCAAGGCCGCCGCCACGTTTGACTCTCATGCCCTCCAATCGCAACACCGCAGACCTCGACGAACTCGGCTACACGCCCCAGCAGCATTATCAAAAGCATCGGATCCGCCCCGAGGTGCAGGCCACGTCGTCACCCGAACTCCACGCACTGCTGGCTCTCGATGATCCGCGCAACGACGAGCTGGCCCGATCCGACATGCCATGAAGCGGCTTCCCTCCCTCCAAAGCATCGTAACCGATCCCCATGAAAGCACTTTCATCGTCTCTCCTCGCTCTCGCGATCACGGCTGTGTCACTCCCCACCAGCGCAGCCGACGATGCCGCGCAGTTGTTCGTGCGTCGCGTGAAGCCCTTGTTCAGCGAGAAATGTCTCGGCTGCCACGGGAAGGACCCGCAGAAGATCAAGGCGGACTACGACATGCGCACGCGCGAGTTGGCCTTCAAAGGTGGCGAGAGCGGTGAGGCTGCGATAGTGCCTGGCCAGCCGGAGAAAAGCCCGCTTTATCTCTCGGTGACTCGCGCCCACGAAGACGAGTGGAAGCCCATGCCGCCGAAGGAGCCGGATAAGCTCTACGCGGAGCAGATCGCGTGGATCAAAGACTGGATCGCTGGCGGTGCGCCGTGGCCGGATGAAGCGAAGGCTCGTGAGATCGCGAAAGCGAATGCGGACAAATGGGCAGCGGAAGATGGCTCGGCAGTGAAGACAAGCGGCGGCTTGTCGGCTGACTGGACGAATCGCAAATACAAGCCGGAATCGCTGTGGGGATACGCCGCGGTGGTGAAGCCCGAATGTCGAATGACGAATGACGAAAACCCTGTCGATGAGCTTCTAGCAAAGCAAATGCCGGAGGGGTTGAAGACAGCGGGTGATGCGGACGCGCGGACGTTCATCCGCCGCGCGACCTTTGATCTCACCGGCCTGCCACCGACGCCTGAGGAAGTGGCGGCTTTCGAATCCGACTCAATCCGCAATCCCCAATCCGCAATCCGCAATCTGGTGGATCGCTTGCTCGAATCCCCTCACTACGGCGAGCGCATGGCGCAGCATTGGCTCGATGTGACGCGTTATGCCGACAGCAGCGGCTTCGCGAACGACTTCGAGCGCGGCAATGCCTGGCGTTTCCGCGACTACGTCGTGCGTGCGTTCAACAGCGACAAGCCCTATGACCAGTTCATCAAGGAACAGATCGCCGGCGACGAGATCGATCCGAACGATCCGGAGAAGCTAATCGCCACCGGCTTCCTTCGCATGGGACCGTGGGAACTCACAGGCATGGAGGTGGAGAAGGTCGCGCGGCAGCGCTTTCTCGATGATGTGACCAACAGCATCGGTGAGACCTTCCTCGCGCACGCACTGCAATGCGCGCGCTGCCACGATCACAAGTTCGATCCCGTGCCCACGCGCGACTACTACTCGATCCAGGCCGTGTTTGGCACCACGCAACTCGCCGAACGTGCCGCTCCTTTCCTTCCCGTGGAGAACACGAAGGGCTTCGAAGAGCGCAAGTATCTGGAACAAACCCGCGCCGAATACGAAGCGACATTGTCGAAGCTCGATGCCGTGCTGCTGGAGAACGCGCAGCGTTGGTTCAAGGACAACGGCAAGGACCCGGCAAAATGGAATGCGACCGTTGTCTCGGCACGCACGCAACCCAAGACGGGCAAGGGCATGAAGAACAGGCGTGCCAGCTATGCCAACGTCTTCGAAAGCACGCGCAAGCTGCTCGCCGACCAAAACGTGCCAGAGGGCGACTACCCGCCGAAGCTGGTGGGCTTCACGCCGGAGCAGTTCGGCATGGAACGCGTAGCGCGCAAAGGTCTCGAGCGCCTGAAGTGGGAGATGGAGCGCTACGATCCGTATGCGCTTGCTGTCTATGATGGCCGCACACCGACCTATCGCACCGTGTTTACTCCGTTGCGGATGCCCGCACAGCGCATGACGGATGGCGAACTGGAGAACCCATGCATTCATATCGGTGGCGATCCGTTCTCAGAAGGACCAGCAGTGAAGCCTGGCGTGCTGAGCATGATCAGCAGCGTGAAGACGACGCCGATCCCCGAAAGCATCGAAGGCCGTCGCAAAGCCTTCGCTGAATGGGTGGCCAATGCGGACAATCCGCTCACCACGCGCACCATCGTGAACCGCATTTGGATGTGGCACTTCGGCCAGCCCATCGCGGGCAACCCGAACAACTTCGGCAGCACGGGCAAGAAGCCGACGCATCCTGAGCTGCTCGACTGGCTCGCGGCGACGTTCGTGGAGAAAGGCTGGTCATTCAAAGCCATGCACCGCATTCTCATGACGAGCGCGGCGTATCGTCGCAGTGCCACGCATCCTGATCTGAAGACGCTCAGTGAGAAGGATCCTCTCGGCACCAGCTTTGCCGTCTTCAAGCCACGTCGTCTCACCGCGGAAGAACTGCGCGATGCGATGCTGTCGGCGAGCGGTGAACTGAACCTCACGCTTGGCGGCATTCCGAATCGTCCCGAAATCAATCTCGAAGCCGCTCTGCAGCCACGCCAGGTGATGGGCACCTTCGCCGCCGCCTGGGTGCCAAATCCGAAGCCTGAGCAGCGCAATCGCCGCTCGATTTACGCGCTGAAGCTGCGCGGCCAGAGCGATCCAGCGATGGAGGTCTTTAACGCACCCGCTCCCGACTTCTCCTGCGAGCGACGTGAAGCCAGCACCGTCACGCCGCAGGTCTTTGCGCTCTTCAACAGCAAGGCGAGTCAGTCGCGTGCGCTGGCATTGGCAACGCGCGTCTTGAAGGAAACAAAGGACGACAAGGCGGCGATCGATCGGTGCTTCGCGCTCGTGTTTGGCCGAACGGCGAAGGACGACGAAGTCGCGAGTTGCCTCACGCATTGGCGAGAGATGGAAGCGGTGCAGTCGAAGATCAAACCCACCGCGACGAAGCCGCCGCTCGAAGTTCGCCGCGATGCCGTTGAAGAGAACACGGGAGAGAAGTTCTCCTTCAGCGAGAAGCTTCACGCCAACGCTGACTTTGTCCCCGATCTCCAACCAAGCGATCGCGATGCACGCACGCGCGCGCTCGCCGATGTATGCCTGGCTTTGCTGAACACGAACGAGTTTGCTTATGTGTATTGAGTGGTCAGCCTGGAAGGCGAATCTCAAAGTCGTCACTTCGAACGAGATGAATGAAATCACCCGTGTTCAGTGTGATGATGGCGTCCACGCCAGCTTTCCCGGCTGCGACGAAGTGCATGTAGTCGTAAACACCTCCGCCTCGAACACCAAGTTTTTGCGCTGCGGCGAGAGCTTCAAGAATTTCAAAGTCAGTCAGGTGAATGATCTCGACTCTTGGACGGATAGTCTTGTTCAGCAGTTCGCTCGCCGCGTCGGCACTGGCTTTGATCTTGCCTGTGAGAGTCGAGAAGGTTTCAAGGAGCGCGTGAGAGTAGATCACATGCTGACCGGACAAAAGAACGGCCTTGCTCTCGTCATGCCGTCGTTCGTCCGGGCAAAGAGCCGCAACGAGAACGGAACTATCCAGCAAGCACCTCATCGACCGAAGGCACGGCTGGCCAGTTCATCACGATCCGCGCGGATGGCTTCTGCGGCGTCCAGCGGAATGCCTCGCTTGGGCAGCAGCAGCACGCCCGAGTCTTCCACAAGCTGGTCAACGCCGACAACATCGGCCTCTGCGTCACTCACAATCTCCATCCGCCCTTCACTGACCTCGGCACGAAGGGGCATGCCAGGCTTGATGCCAAAGACACGCTTGAGTTGCTCGGGCAGCGTGAGCCGTCCGTCGTCGTCAATGGTGAGTGTCGCAGTCATGGCGCTGAGTTTGCCACCGACAGATCAGACTCGCAAGTCCCAGCCCTTTGCCCCAAACCACAAATCCCTCATGCCATGAACCTTTCCTTCTTCCCCTGCGCCGGAGCCCGCGCGTTGCATGCGCCCACGCGCCGCGAGTTTGTTTACAGCCTCGGTGCGTCACTGGGCAGCGTGGCGTTCACATCACTGCTTGCTGAGACGAAGCAAGCGCACTTCCCCAACGCGAAGGCGAAGAACGTCATCTTCCTCATGATGGAGGGCGGGCCGTCGCACATCGACACCTTCGATCCGAAGCCGATGCTCGAGAAGATGCATCTCAAGGAGTTCGTGCGTGAAGGGAAGCAGAAGTCTGCGATGGAGAGCGGCAAGCGTTACTACGTGAAGAGTCCGTTCAAGTTCATCAGGGCTGGCAAGAGCGGTGCGGACATGGCGGAGAACTGGTCGCACCTCGCGAATGTGGCCGATGACATCTGCTTCTTCCGTGGCTGCACCGTGGATAGCGTGAATCATCCGACCGCGATGTATCAGATGAACTGCGGCAATCGCTTCGGTGGCGATCCCGGCATTGGCGCGTGGGTGAACTATGGCCTCGGCACCGTGAACGCGGACCTGCCCGGCTTCATCGTGCTGCCCGAGGTGAGCTATCCGCAAGGCGGTGCGGCGAACTGGAGCAACGGCTACCTGCCCGCGCGCTTCCAAGGCACACCATTGCGCGCGAAAGGCTCGCCCATTCTCGATCTCACGCCGGGTGAGGGCATCACGCCCGAGCATCAGCGGAAGAACCTCGATTTGATTGCCAAGCTTAACACCGCACACGCCGCCGAACATCCTGGCCACGACGAACTCAGCGCGCGCATGGACAGCTACGAACTCGCCTTCCGCATGCAGATGCAGGTGCCCGAGGTGCTCGATCTTTCGAAGGAGGATGCAAAGACCAAAGAACTCTACGGCATTGGCAAGGACGCGACGGATTCGTTTGGTCGCAAGTGCCTGCTCGCGCGCAAGCTCGTGGAGAAAGGCGTGCGCTTCGTGCAGCTCTACAACGGCTCCTGGGACAGCCACGACTACATCGAGCGCGCGCACGGCAATCTCGTGCGCGGCGTGGACCAGCCCATCGCTGCGCTCATCACCGACTTGAAACAACGCGGCCTGCTAGACAGCACTCTCATCGTCTGGTGCGGCGAATTCGGACGCACACCTGACAACGGAGTGCGCGGCGGCACCGCGTATGGTCGCGATCACAACCCCAACGCGATGACCATCTGGATGGCAGGCGGCGGTTGCAACGCCGGCCAGACCATCGGCTCCACCGACGAACTCGGCATGGCCGTCGCCGAAGGCAAAGCACATGTGCGCGACCTCCACGTCACGCTGCTGCGTCTTCTCGGACTCGACGACAACAAGCTCACCTTCTACCACGGCGGCCGCTTCAAGCAGCTCTCGCAAATTGGCGGACATGTGATCAAGGACCTCGTGGCGTGATGCACCCGAGATTTGACGCCATTCATGCCCCCGCTTGATTCGGCGCAATGCCATCAGTTCTCGAACCTCTCCCTCAACACCGGTCCCTCGCCGATTGGCTGCGTGGGGAGGAAAACGAAGTCTGGAACTGGTTCGCGGACGAAGAACGCACGGCCATGGATGCGGAACAGGTCCGGCTGTCGCTGTTGCGTGACACCTACCGATTGGATGCGGAAGCCCATCCGGAGGTGTTTCGTGAGATTGAGGCCGCTTGCGAGGCGCTCGGCATTCAGGCGAAAGTTTTTGCCTATCAGGCACAGGACTCCACCGCGCCGAATGCGGCTGTTTGTCATCTTCCCGGCGAGGCGCATGTCATTTTCTCCGGCCCGATCCTTTCGCTGCTTTCGGCGGATGAGTTGCGCGGCGTCATCGGACATGAGCTGGCGCATCATCACCTCTGGCAGATGGACGACGGCGCGTTTTATCTAGCGGATCGCATTCTGCACTCGGCAGCGTCGCATCCGGGGGCGGAGCCAGCCCATGCGCAAAGCGCGCGCGTTTGGCGGCTCGCCACCGAGCTGTTTGCGGATCGTGGCGCGTATCTCGCGACGAACAGCCTCGAAACTGCCGTCGCAGGTTTGGTCAAAACGACCACCGGCCTCGCTCAAGTCAGCGCCAAGAGCTACCTAGCCCAAGCGGAAGAGATTTTCTCCAAATCGAAGCCGAAGACCGATCAGCTCACCCATCCCGAAACTTTCATCCGGGCACGCGCGCTCCAGCTTTGGGTCGAAGAGGACGAGACACTCGAGGAGACCATCGCCAAGATGCTCGACTTCGATGAAGGGCTCGATGATCTCACGCTCGTGCAGCAGGCGGAGATGTCCGCACTCACTCGGCGTTTCCTCGCACACCTGCTTGAGCCTTCGTGGTTTCAAACGGAGGCCGTTCTCGCTCATGCGAGGCTCTTCTTCCGCGAATTCAAACCCGCAGCCGATGCCGCCATCCTCACTGAACTCGTCGAGCGTCCTGCCTCGCATCGCGAATACTTCGCCCAGCTGATGCTAGACTTCTGCGCCGTCGATCCCGATCTCGAGGATGCGCCCATGGAACGTTGTCTGGAGTTCGCTCGCGACCTGGAGTGCCTCGGAGCCTTCGAAAAACTGCTCACCAAGGAGCTGAAGGTGAAAGCCAAAGACCTCAAAAAACTCAAGGAGGCACTGGCATGAGCGAGTTCATCACTTTCCTCACACAAGGCATCGACCGCGGCGGTTTTGAGACCGAGGACGTGCTCGCCGCCGTGCTGCCGTTGATGCACGAGGTGCTCACGATTCACGAAAGGGGTGATGTCGCGCCATTGCGCGGTCTTTCTGGCCTTCGGGTGATCGAGGATCGTTCCCTCGGTCTGGGTTCGCCTGCTGGCGTGCCATCGGAGCGAAACGACAGCCGTTTGCGTGAGCTGCTGGCCACGCATTCGCGCGGACTCGAAGTCATCGGCGAATCGAAGCGCGAGACAGACATCAATACCTTTGCGCAGAACGTCACGAATCTCGATGTCGGCAGTGCAGACGCGGAGATCACGCGGCCGGTTTATTTGCCAGGCTACACGACTTGGGAGCATGTCATCGGTCATCATGATGAATTGACCGATGTGCTCTCGCTCGGTCTCATCCTTGCCAGCGTGGCCTGCGGGCTGGATTTTACCGATGCGGAGGACGTTTCGCTCTTCACAAATTCGCGCACGAATCTCTTCGCGCTGTCGCGTCGGCTGCACCCCGTGCTTGCCAGTGTCATCACGGAGATGACGGAGCTGCATCGTGGCAAGCGGGCGCAGGATTTGCCCTCGCTGATCCGCAGGCTGGAGACGTATCGCGATCAGCCGGTGGACATCGACATCACCTCGCTGCCCGGGTTGGAAAAAGGCAGCAAGAAAGACAAACGCGCCGTCATCCAGACCCACCTGCGAGATCGCCTTTTCGAAGTCTCGCGGCGCAACAAGCTGCTCTACTTCAAGAGCACGCAGTCCACGCTGAACCTCACCATCGCCAGCGTGCCGCTCGTGCTCGATTACCGGAATGTGAAGCCGGAGGACTTGCTCTACTGGCATCCATCACTCGCGCAGGACATCAGCGCTGGAAACACGCTCGCGCTGAACCGCTGGCTGCGCATGGAGGAAGCTCCGTATCTGCCGGGCCAGCTCGACAAGCTCATTAGCGAGGCCCGCCGAGACCGCGCGGAGTATGGCTTCTCGCAGCTCCGCCTCGTGCTGACCTTTCTGCGCTGGCACAATCTCAAGGAGGCACCGCAGGAGCGCATTCACTCGCCATTGCTGCTGCTGCCGGTCGAGTTGACGAAGAAAAAAGGCGTCAAAGACCACTACACCCTCGAACCGAGCGACACCGTGGCCGAGGTGAACCCCGCGCTGCGCCATCACCTGAAGCAGCTCTACAATCTCGACCTGCCGGAGACCATCGACCTGCGCAGCACTACGCTCACCGCCTTTCACGAGCAGTTGAAGGCGCAGATTCACGCCAGCGAGCCCGGTGTGAGCCTCACGCTCACTGAGAAACCGCGCATTCAGCTCTTCCACGAGAAGGCCAAGCAGCGTGTCGATCAGTATCGCCGTCGCATGGCACGCACTGGTCGCCGCATCACGGCAGCGAAAGTGGACTACAGCTACGACAAGGCCGACTTTCGCCCGCTCGGCCTCCAGGTCTTCCAAAAGAAGATCGTGCCCGCGCCGCTGCCGCTGCGTGATCTCGCCGGAGCACCACCGCTGCCGCGCCAGTTGAACATGGTGGCAGAGACTGAGCGCAAGACCTTCTCCATCGTCGAGGACTCGCTCGGCAATCCTTACTCGTGGGAGTTCGACCTCTGCTCGCTCACGCTGGCAAACTTCAACTACCGCAAGATGACGCTCGTGCGGGATTACTCGCAGCTCATCGCCAGCGATGTGCCGAACGCTGCATTTGATCGCGTCTTCTCGCTAGAACCACGCGCCGTCGAGGCCCCGCCAATCCCCGTTTTGCCGCCCTCGCAGCAGCATCTGATCATCGCGGCGGATGCCACGCAGACCGGTGCCATCGCACGAGCACGCACCGGCGAGAGCTTCATCATTCAAGGCCCGCCCGGCACCGGCAAATCGCAAACCATCACGAATCTCATCGCCGACTACGTGGCGCTCGGGAAACGTGTGCTTTTCGTGTGCGAAAAGCGTGCCGCGATCGATGTCGTCTTCCATCGCCTACGTCAGCAGGGCCTGGATGAGCTGTGCTGCCTCATCCACGACTCGCAGACCGATAAGAAGGAGTTCATCCTCAATCTGAAGCAAACCTACGAGCAATGGCTCGACACCGGAACCGCCGCCGATGCGAGCGAGTCGAAGCGAAATGCCGCTTTGAGCACTTTGGAGGCCGAACTGGTTGCTTTGGAAAAGTTCACCCAATCGAGCGCCGCAGCCAATCCGTTGCTTTTGCGCCTCATCGAGCTAAGAAACGGCTTTGAGGCCGCTGAACCGCCTCTCGATGAAAATCTGCCCGATTACACCGAATGGCAGCAAGCTGGCGACAGCGTGCTCCGGCTCGTCAACGCCCTCGAAGACCTCGGCGCGGCTCCAATTTTTGCCAAACATCCGCTGCGCTGGCTCAATGATCTCGAAACCACTCCAGCACGTCTCGAAGACCTCGAACAACGCCTCAGCGACCTCGATGATGCGCTTCAGCAAACGGGTCTGCCTATGGAGCATTGGGACACGCTGGACGAAGTCGCCCAGCTCCTCGAATCGACGACGCGTCTGCTCCCGCTCGCCCGCAAAAACCTCCTCGGCCTGCTCGATGCCAACAGCAGCACCAGCGGAGCCTTTGCGAAACTATGCGCCGACTACGCGAAGAAGCGCAAAGCTCTCGAAGTCGCGCAAAAGAAGACTGCCAACTGGCGCGAGAAGCTGCCTGCGGATGAAACCGCCTCCGCCTTGTCTCAAGCCGAAAAGCTTCAAGGCTTCCTCGCCTTCCTGAACCCCGCCTGGTGGCGGCTGCGCAAGGTGCTGAATGCCTCGTATGACTTCAGCAAACACGCGGTGAAACCCACCTGGACCAAAGTGCTCTCCGAACTCGCCGCCGAGCACGCGGCGAAGGCCGAAGTGGAAGCCGTGCAGGATCAATGCGAGCAGCAATTTGCCTCCGACGATCCCGAGACGCTTCGCAGCCAGCTCGCCACGCTCTCCGCCAGCGATGCCTCGCCTGCTGCGCTCGCGCTTCGCGAAAAACTGCTCTCTTCGCAGGAAGGCGCGGCCCTCGTCGAAATGCTCGCCGCCCTCGCGCCGGGCTTTGCACAGCTTCGCCGCGATCTGAGCAGCACGCTCTATGAACCTGAGCACCACAGCCTCGCCGCACTCGCCGCCGCCATTCGCGAGATGCTGGAGGACATGGATGCTCTGCCGGAGGTTCTGCCATCCCTGCGCGATCTTGCCACCGCTCCGCCAAAGCTCGCCCGCGCCGTTCGCACCCGCGACTGGACTGCCACGCAACTCGAGTCCGCCTGCGCCGCGAAGTCTCTCGCCGAGCTTTATCGCGCCGACCGCAGCTTGCAGCGCTTCGACGGGCATGTGTTGAAGCAAAAACTCGACCGCGTGGCCAGATCGCATCGCCAGTGGCTCGATCACAATGCCGGGTGGATTCGCTCCCAGTCTCGCAAACGCTTCATGGATCATGTGCAGCTCGCGAATCAATCCGCCACCGTGCTCACGCCTGAACAGAAGCTCTTCAAAAAGACCTTCACCACCGGCCGACGCGAGCTGGAGCATGAGTTTGGCAAAACCATGCGCTACAAAAGCATCCGCGATCTCGCCGCTGGCGACAGCGGTGAGGTGGTGCGCGATTTGAAGCCCATCTGGCTCATGAGCCCGCTCTCCGTCTCCGACACGTTGCCGCTGGATGCCTCTTCCTTTGATGTGGTCATCTTTGACGAGGCCAGCCAGATCCCCGTCGAGGAGGCCGTGCCCGCCGCGTATCGTGCGCAGCAGGTCATTGTCGTCGGCGATGAGATGCAGCTCCCGCCCACCAGCTTCTTCAACACCAGCAGCGATGAAGACGATGAGATCACGCTCGAAGAAGAGGGCGAAAAAATCAGCGTCCTCATGGATGCCGACAGCTTCCTCGCCCAAAGCGCCCGCAATCTGCCCAGCACCTTGCTCGCCTGGCATTACCGCAGTCGCTACGAGGCCCTCATCAGCTTCAGCAATGCCGCCTTCTATGGCGGCGAGCTTTACACCATCCCGGACCGCCAGCTTGCCCTTCGCGACAGCGGCGAAACCCGCATCAAATCACCTGAAGAGGCCGCCGCGCTCGTTCCGCAGCTTTTGAGCCGTCCCATCAGCTTCATCCACTGCGAGGCCATGCCGTATGAAAACCGTCGCAATGCCGGCGAGGCCGCTAGCATCGCACAAATCGTCCGCACACTGCTTGCGAACGAAACAAAACTCAGCATCGGCATCGCTGCCTTCAGCGAGGCCCAGCAAGGCGAGATCGAAAGTGCGCTCGATTCGCTCGCCGAGACCGATCCGGCCTTCGCCTCGCTTTTGGAGGCCGAATACGTCCGCGAGGAGGATGACCAGTTCTGCGGCTTGTTCGTGAAGAACCTCGAAAACATCCAGGGCGACGAGCGCGACATCATCCTCATGTCCGTCTGCTACGGCCGCGATGTGAATGGCCGCATCTTGATGAACTTCGGCCCCATCAACCAACGCGGCGGCGAAAAGCGGCTCAACGTCATCTTCAGCCGCGCCCGCCAGCACATGGTCCTGCTCAGCAGCCTGCGCCACAGCGACATCACCAACGACTACAACGATGGTGCCAACGCCCTGAAAAACTTCCTCCACTACGCCGAAAGCCTCTCGCGTGGTGACGTCGCACTCGCTCGTCAGGTGCTCGACGGCCTCAATCCGCTCAAACGCGCTGCGTTGAGCCTCGAACAAACCTCCGTCGCTCTCGCCAAACAGATCGCCACCGCTCTCAAAGCTCGAGGCTGGGACGCCGATACGCAAATTGGCCAGAGTCGCTTCCGCTGCGATGTCGCCGTGCGAGCGAAAGGAGCCACACAACATCAAGTCGGCCTCCTGCTCGATGTCACCGGTCAAACCGGCGTGCTCGAGCGCTTCCATACTCAGCCCAGCATACTCAAAGCCTTCGGCTGGCAGGTGCTGGTGGTGCTGGCAAAGGACTGGTGGAACGACCCATCGGCTGTCATTGAGCGCGTGGAGCGCTTGTTGAGAAATGAGGTGGAAGAAGTGACCGAATTGACCGAGCTGACCGCATTGCCCGAGCCAACAGAGTCACCACCAGCGCCACCTCCTCAACAGCCTGTTGCCACCACGCTCCGCCGCTTCGAGTTCATCGAAGGCGGCTCACAGAAGTTCTGGGAGATCGGCCAAACCGGCTGCGACATGACCGTCCGCTACGGCCGCATCGGCACCAACGGCCAAACCCAAACCAAAACCTTCCCCGACGAAGCCCGCACCACCCGCGAGGTGCAAAAGCTCATCACTGAGAAGGTGAAGAAGGGCTACGTCGAAGCATCTTAAACATGTCAGCCTGCCGTTTTGACAAGCAGGTAGCGCACCCCAGATTCACCGATGCTCATTCCCTATTTTTGGGCCGAATCGCGCCTCCAAACGAAATCATCGTCCAAACAAGTCACGGTGAAACGCTGGGGCTGGTCCGACATCAGCCAGAATGATGCGCAAGCTTTGGCGGACAACCGGGCACGAGAGGCGATGGACAGGATTCTCGGTGGTGAAGATGTCCGACGCCGCGAAATCAAGGATGCCTACGGGACAGAGGATGGCGTTCCGATTCGCGAAGAAGTGGTCTCTCGGCATGGGAACATCGCCATCACTCGGAACAGCTACGGCTCGCTCTGCCTCAACACTCCCAACGTGTTCTTTGCGGACGTGGATGCCCAGTGGCGTGGTGCTTTGAAGATTCAGCCTCCGGGATGCCTGCTCATCGTATTGGCGGGCATCGCCGCAGGTGTTTGGCAGCGCTCGTTTCTTCTTGGTGTCGGTCTCATCATCGGCCTGCCTTGGCTGTGGTCCCGTTTCAACCATTGGATCAATCTCAAGCGTCGGCCCATTGGCGAGGCGAAGGCAAAACAACAAAACATGGAGGCAATCCACGCGTTTGCGGCCAAGCATCCCGAGTGGCATTTGCGTGTTTACGAAACTCCGGCCGGATACCGCCTTCTGGCAATGCATGATGTTTTTGATCCGCAGAGCGATACGACACGGAAAGCTCTCGAAGAGATGAACTCGGACCGGCGTTTTGCGACCCTTTGTGCCCTCCAGTCCTGCTTCCGTGCCCGAGTCAGTCCCAAATACTGGCGCACCGGCTACAAACCCAGGGAGGTGCTGCCAAAGTCCAAGTGGCCGTTTCCTCCCGAGCATCTAGCCCGCCGCCAGCAATGGGTGCATGGCTATGAAGCAGCGGCTTCCCGCTTCGCGTCCTGCCGATTCGTGGAGCGACTCGGAAGCACTCTGGTTCACCCGGATGCAGAGGCAGTCCGAGAGCTTCACGATAGGCTTTGTCAGGTCGAACGACCGCTTCCCCTTGCTTAAAGCTGTGGAACTTCATCCCATGCGTTCCCTGGCTACACTCGCCTCGTGCCTCCTCATATCCCTCACTGGCTTTGCGGGTGCTGTATCTCAGAAGCCGAATGTCATCTTGATCCTCGCGGATGATATCGGGTATGGGGATCTGGGTTGCTACGGCTCAAAGGTGATCGCGACGCCGAGGCTGGATCGCATGGCTCGCGAAGGAGTGAGGTTCACGGACTTCTATGTCGCGTCGGCATTTTGCAGTCCATCGCGTGCGGCGTTGCTGACGGGTCGGCTGCCGATGAGATGTGGGGTGCCGTATGTGTTGTTTCCCTCTGAGCACACGGGGTTGCCGTCGAGTGAAGTCACCATTGCCGAGATGTTGAAGCCGGTTGGTTACGCGACGGCATGTGTCGGCAAGTGGCATCTCGGCTGGCGCAAAGAACTGCGACCGCAGCAGCAGGGGTTCGACGAATACTTTGGCCTGCTGCACACGAACGACACGGAGGAGTGGACTGAAGGCAAAGCCTTCCATCAGCTCAGCACCTTCGAGCCGATGCAACTGCGTGATGGCGATCGCGTGGTGGAGTCGCCGGTGGATCTCTCGACGATCACGCAGCGCTACACCGAGCGCGCCTTGGACTTCATTCGTCGGCAACGAGAGAACCCGTTCTTCCTCTACCTCGCACACACGATGCCGCACATCGCGCAGTATGCTTCGCCTGCGTTTGTGGGGAAGTCGAAGGACGGACTCTACGGCGACTGCGTGGAGGAGATCGACGACAGCACGGGGCGCATTCTTGATCTGCTCAAGGAGCTAAAACTCGATGAGCGCACGCTGGTGATCTTCACCTCGGACAACGGCGCTGGAATTCGTGGCGCGAAAGCGAAAGCTGATGAGCGATTCCCTGGTCGCTCATTCTTTGGCAGCAATGGCGCACTGCGCGGCGGTAAGGGCTCGACGTTCGAAGGCGGCGTGCGCGTGCCGTGCATCGCGTGGTGGCCGAGGACGATTCCAGCGGGCCGCGAGGACGCAACGCCGTGGTCGGTCCTCGATTTCTTGCCGACGTTTGCTGCGATGGCTGAGGCGAAGACTCCCAAAGTGGACGGTATTGACTTCGTTGACGGTTTGAAGGGCAAGCCGATGGGAGAGGAGCCTCGAATGTTGCTTCACTACTTCGGTGTGCAGCTTCAGGCTGTGCGTGAAGGTAATTGGAAGCTGTTCATTCCGGTGACGAAGGTGCCTGACATTCGTGTGCCGAGTCTGTGGTTCGAGCACCAGCCCGGCTTGTTCGAGAAACAACATCGATTGTGGCCGAAGCCGACGCTTTACGATTTGTCGAAGGACAGCGGTGAGAAAAGCGATGTCGCTGCTGATCATCCAGATGTCGTCGCAAAGCTGCTGCAAAAGGCGCTGGCGTTTGACGATGAATTTCAAAAGACCATGCCATCCGTGCAGTATTTGCCTGGACCGAAACCTCCGGCTCCCGGACAAGTTCGCAGCGCCTCCGACAATATGGATGAATGGCTCCTGCTCACCCGTTAGACTCTCATGAAAACCACCGCTTCTATCGTCCTGCTTTGCAACCTTTCTCTGCTTCTCAACGCCGAGCCCCCCGCAGCGAAGCCGCAGCGCACGATCATTCCTGCTGAAACACTGGCGAAGCTGGATGCTCACACAGGTGTCACCTTCGCACGCTACGGCACACGCGAGATGCAGCTCGATTTGTATCGGCCCAAGGAGGCGACGAAGTCCTTGCCCGCTATCATCTGCATTCATGGCGGCGGCTGGTATAAGGGCGACCGCACGGCGATGACGAATCTCGCGCAGGCGCTGGCCTCGAAGGGCTTCGTGGCCACGACGATCAGTTATCGTCTGAGCGGCGAAGAAAAATTCCCCGCTGCCATTCAGGACTGCAAAGCAGCGGTGCGCTTTCTGCGAGCGAACGCGGCGAAGTTTGGCATCGACTCGTCTGCCATCGGCGTGACGGGACTCTCGGCTGGCGGTCATCTCGCGGCATTGCTGACGACGAGTGGCGGCATCAAGGAACTCGAAGGCGATGGTGGAAACGCAGAACAATCCAGCGCCGTGCAGGCAGGCATTGCGATGGGTGCGCAGAGCGATCTGGAAAGTGCGCGCATCGGTGAACTGAGCAGCAAGACGGATGATCCATTCTACCGCACCTTCCTCGGCGATGCGCAGTCGGTCATTCCGAAGACGTATGCGCTCGCTTCGCCCCGCCATCACCTCGACAAGAAAGACCCGCCGCTGTTCTTCATGGCAGGCGAACTTGATGACGCCAGCACGCACGCGGATGATACATGCGTTGATCTGGAGAAGCTGGGCATTCCCACAGGGCTGAAGCTCATCCCCGCCGCACCGCACGCATTCCTCGGTCAGCAGAAGGACTTCGATTTGGCGGTGAGCACTTGCGTGGAGTTCTTCAGCCGACACTTGGTCAAAGCGACAAGTCCGTAGCGCGCTCTTTCCTGGCAATGCAGCTGGGGTCGCGTTGACTTCCTCCCGCCCTGAAGGAGGCAATAAACGCCAGCTCCGACTGTGCTGCATTTGTGACTCTCCATGATAAGACTCCACAAGACGAAGAGAGCGCAGTGATGATTAACTGAGGCTGGTCCACTCAACATGATTCGCGCCAACCTCATCGCTGTTGCCTTGCTTGCCACGACCACTGGTCATGCAAACGCCGCCACCTTTGTGAAGGCGGATGTGACCACGCTGCTCGGGCCTTCCTTCTTCGTCGATGATGCAGCGACGGGTGGCACGGATGCGACGGTGAACCAGCCGTCGAGCGGCTCGTATGTGCGCAGCTTTTCGGGCCTGCTGACGGCGAATCAAGGGAGCACGACGGTGACGATCACGGGGCTGGGTTTTGCGACTTCGACGAGCGTGACGAACAATGACGCGACCAGTCTGACGGTGACGATCACCTACCTCGGCGCGGATGGCGCGGCGGGGGGTGGCGATGATGTGGTGATCGGCTCGGCGACGGGAGCCTACGTCTATGCATCGAGTGGTGAATATGGCTGCGTGTTCGACACGCCGCTGACTGCCACGCTGAACATCACGGCGGTGAAGTTCCTCGTCGCGATCGCGCCGTCGAACGCGAGCAGCAATGGCTCGGTGCTTTTCAAGGTGGCGACGATCCCGTTCGACGGCATCACGGGGCCAAAGCTGAGCGTGGCGGGCACGACCTCGGCCTCGCTGCCCATTCGCGCACGTCGGCTGAACGTGGCGAAGTATCAGGCGGTGACGGCTTCATCGGAAAATGGCAACTACATCGCCGACTACGCCACCGATGGCATCGTGGGCAATGAGAACAGTTGGCGCACCGTCACGTCCACCGATCCACACACGGGCGAAATCTCGCTGCCGGTAACCATCTCGGTGCGCAGTGCGCATTTGTATCTCGGTGTCGATGACGGCCTCACGCCGGGCAATTTCAAAGTGCAATACTTCACCGGCGGGAGCTGGGTGGACGCGCCGGGGTCCTTCATCACGGGCAACACCGCCACGGAGGTGAATGTGATCTTCACCAGCGCGGTCACGGCGAGCCGTTTCCGCTTTTACTCGGATGTGGATGGCAGTCCGCGCGTGAAGGAGATGGCGCTGTTCCGCACGAATCCCGCGCCCGGCACCGGCACGGAGCTGGGCTATCCCATCGGCACGGATGTGGAGCTGAGTGTGGCGAAAAAACGCCCCGCGGTGGCCAGTGCGGTGAATGGCACAAACTACGCTAAGCTCGCTGTCGATGGCTATGTGAGCACATCGTCGAAATGGCAGACGACTACCGTTGGAACGAACACGCTCGACATTGATCTGCGTGTCTCGACGAAGATCGGCAGCGCCCATCTTTACTCCGGCGATGGCAGCATCGCACCGCTGAGCGACTTCACGCTGCAATACTGGAACGGCACCGCGTGGGCAGACATCTCCGGTGGTGTGATCACGGGCAACACGAGCGCAGCACGCGTGATCCCCTTCACCACCGCGCCGACGACCTCGCAGGTGCGGCTCACGTTTAACAATCCCGGCACCAGCGCGGTGCGCGAGCTGTGCATCTTTCCCGCGAACGGTGGAGCAGGTTATGCGCTTGGTCAGGATGTGATCGGCTCGGCACCACCGACGCAAAAGTTTGAGGACTACAACGATGGATTTTATCAGGTGATCAATCGTGCGGCTGGTCTGGCGATGTCGGTGAATGGCGCCGCGCCCACGCTTGATCCCGGTGCCCTCGATGCGGAGTTGAGCCAGTATCAGTTGCTGCTGAATGTCGGCACGAACACCTATCGTCTGCGCAATCGCAGCACGGGGAAATGCCTCGCGGGAGCCACACTCACCACCACGGCAGGTGCGGCGCTCGTGGATCAAAACTACACCTCGATGCCGCATCAAAACTGGCGGCTCGTCCCGGTGGACGGCACGGATTTTTATCTCGTGAACGACTGGAGCGGCCTCGTCGTCGATACCGCATCGGCTGCCACCACTGCGGGCACCGGTCTCGTGCAACAAGTGATGAACGGCAGCACCACTCAGCACTGGCGCTTCGCGTTTCAAACCCACTATCCGAAGAAGGGTCTCGCGGGCGCTCTCAACAAGTGGTCGGAGTTCAAAGGCTCGTGGGGCTACAACTGGGGGCGCACTACGACGACGAGCCTGCCGACGAGCGTCATCTTCCACCCGATGCAGTGGGGCAACTTCAACTGGAACACGTTGGAGCAACTCGTGCCCGGCTGGAAGCGGGAGGACAAGCCCTTGCATGTGCTCGGCTTCAACGAACCCGATGGTGCCAGCCAGGCAAACATTACCGTGGCGGATGCGATCACACTCTGGCCGCGACTGGAGCGCACCGACATGCCGCTGGCAAGCCCCGTGACGGTGAATCCTGGCAACGCCTGGATGGATGATTTCATGACGCAGGCGCAATCCCTCGGCTACCGCACGGATGTCATCGCCACTCACAAATATCCGGGTCCGAACAGCGGTGACCCGAGTGCGCTCATCTCGGAACTGCAGGGACAATACAACGCCTGGGGACGCCCCGTGTGGCTCACGGAATTCTCCACCGTGGACTGGGCTGGCACCAGCACCTGGACCGAGGAGGACAATTACAACTGGCTCGCGGAGTTCATGTGGCGCGCGGAGTCACTGACATGGCTGCGACATTACTCGCTCTTCCTTTTCAGTGGCGCGGAGGAAACGAATCCCTGGGATCCCACCGGCCCGCGCTCGAACGCCTACAAGGCGGATGGCACCACACCCACTGCGTTTGGCGAGCTGTATTTCGCGTGGGACGGCGATGCCACCGTTCGCGGCGACAAGGCCTACTTCCTCCACAACAAAGCCGAGCGAAAGCGCCTGCAAAACGCGGTCAGCTCGACAGGACCGAGCGAGCAATGGATTCGCGAGGGCACCAACCTCACGCAATGGGTGCTGCGGCCCTCACCCACCGCCGGGCAGTATTACATCACCTCGCTGCGCGATGGCCGTCGTCTGCGCTACACCGGCAGCGCTCTGAACTTCGCCCCCGCGCACACCACCGGCACTGCGGTGCAGTGGAGCCTGGTCGAGGATCAATACGGCTGGTTTTACATCGAGAACCCTGCCGCCGCCGCGAGCACGCGTCGTCTGCGCGATCTCGCCGGCAGCTTCAGCATGGTCAGCAACACCAGCACCGGCGACAACGTGAAGTGGCGCTTCATCGTGCCCTATGCGCCGGTGGAAACCAATGCGCCCGATACTCTCACCGGCCTCGCGCCCACCGCTGGCGACACGCAGGTCACGCTCAACTGGACTGCGAGCACCAACACCGACTTCTCCTTCTACAAAGTCTATCGCAGCACCACGCCCGGCGGTCCTTTCACGCTCGTCTCCGGCAATCTCACGACGACCAGCTTCACCAACACCGCGCTGACGAACGGCACAGTGTATTACTACACCATCACCGCCACCGACCTCACCGGCTACGAATCCATCCAATCCACCGCCGCCACCGCCACGCCGGTCATCGCCACGTTGCCTCCAACTTCATCGTTCACCGTTGCGACTCCCACACCGTCGAACTTCACAATCACCTGGCCCTCAACGCATCTCGGCTGGATTCTTGAATCGCAAACCGGCAGCCTCTCCGCCAACGGCTGGACCGCTGTGCCTAATAGCACGATCACCACGAGCTACGCCGCGCCCATCACGCCAAGCACACCAGCGACGTTCTTCCGGCTGCGAAAGCCTTGAGCGTGGTCAGACGATATGAGTTGGGTGCTTGCTCACGAAAGCAAACATGCCCCGCCTTCATGGCGCGATGACTTTGAAGGGAAAGTTCGCCGTCGCAGCGCGCTGGCGACTATCGGTCACACGTAGATGCACGCGATACTCGCCGGGCTTCTTCGGTGCGCGAAAGGTCGCGTGGTCTCCTTCGGATTTCATTACGCACTCTGCCATCGGTGCCGTGATGCGCTCTTTACCGTGGGCATCTCGGCCAGCTTTTTCAGCAGTGACTGTCCAGTGCCACGACAGCGCATCGCCATCGAGATCGCTCGCTCTGGCTTCGGCAGTGAACTCGCTTCCGGCTGCGATTTCCTTCTTCGCCGCATCGCTCGTGAGGGTCGCGATGTCCGGCGCTCGTTCGGGCGGAGGCGTGCCTTTCCAAAGCTCGTGCATCAAGTCGCGCACGGCAGTGGATTCGCCGTGATCAGTGAAGATGCCGAACCACGTCAAGGTCGCCTCCTGCTTTTGGCCCCAGAGAAACACATAGCCCCCCCAACAATCGGTGCCGGGCTGAAT
This sequence comes from Verrucomicrobiaceae bacterium, assembly GCA_019694165.1. GTDB lineage: Bacteria > Verrucomicrobiota > Verrucomicrobiia > Verrucomicrobiales > Verrucomicrobiaceae > JAIBCL01. Next base: position 160,435 of record JAIBCL010000003.1, read on the forward strand.
CGCGGCTTCGTAGCCTTTGCGGATTGTCTTGGCCTTCTCGCCGCTCGTCTGCTCGATCGGCGCTCCCCATGGCGCACGAGGGCTTTCCCAAAATCCACGTGCACCATATTCGGTCACCACCCACGGGCGCTTCCATCCGACCTTCTCCAGATGCTTTCGCAGCGATGGCAGAGCGGCATAGGTATTGATGCCGACGAAGTCGAGACTCGGCGTGTGTTCGTTGAGTCCCTTCGCTTTGTCGGGCGACAGCCCCGCCACGGCGGTGAAGGTCGGATGCGCCGGATCGACTTCCTTCACCATCTTCGCCAGCGCTTCGAGTTGCTTCCAATACACAGCGTTGTTGCCATCGCCCTCCGCTTCATTGCCGAGGCCCCAGAACAGCATCGCCGGATGATCTCGAAACTCCATCACCTCCTTTTTTACGCGCGCCAACTGCTTCGCGCACTGCTCCGCGTTCGCATAGGAGAACCAGTTGCACTCCGGCTCCAGCCAGGTGCCCGCGCACACCGTGAGCCCGTGCTTCTGCGCTTCATCAAGGATCTCGCCCAAGCCATTTGTCGTCCACGTGCGGATGCTGTTCCCACCCGTGGCCACCACTTCGTCCAGATGCTTGTCACCGCCCGCACCTTTCACGAAGTAAGGCTCGCCACCTCGCGTGATGCCTTTGCCAGGAACGATCTTCACCGGCACCGCCTCGGCCAATGCCTGCGTGGCCATCGCGAGAACGAGGAGACAAAACGTGATGGAGTGTTTCATGCGCGGCATTACTCGCCACATCGGGAGCACGCGCAAAAGGATTCCGTGAAGCGCATCGGCTCCTTTGGATGAAAGGGAAACTGTGCAACTTTTGCCCGCCAAAACACCAAGACTCCACAAGACCACCGAAGTGTCTTGATGGCATGTTATTGACCCGTCACATCTTCTCTATTTGAACTCGACCATGACACCCGTCTCCATTTTCAACGACGTCATCGGTCCCGTGATGCGCGGCCCGTCCAGTTCACACTGCGCCGCCGCGCTGCGCATTGGACGACTGGCGCGTGATTTGATGGACGGCGAGATTGGCGAAGTGCTCGTCGAGTTTGACCGCTCGGGCTCGCTGCCAACGACGCACGAGAGTCAGGGCAGCGACATGGGATTGTTTGGCGGGTTGCTCGGTTGGGATGCCGATGATGAGCGGCTGCCCAACTCCGCGCAGGCTCTCTCCGATGCTGGCATCAAGCTCCGCATCGAAACCGTCGATGTCGGCGATCCGCACCCGAACACGTATCGGCTCACGCTGAAGAACACGCGTGAATCGCACACGCTCATCGCCATCTCGAATGGTGGCGGCATGATCGAGGTCATCGAGATCGACGGCGTGCAGATGCACATGGACGGCGGGTATCATGAGACGCTGATTTGGGTCCCAAGCCCGGAAAGACAAAAAGATGAGAGACAAAAAAAGGACTCCGAATCTTTTTGTCTGTCATCTTTTTGTCTTCCTGACTCTAAAACCATCATTCACGACTTGGGCAACCAACAGCTCCTCCAGGTTAAAGCGGCTCAATTTGCCGCCACTGCCGATTTAAAACCCATTTCGATCAAAAAGCTCTCTCCCGTCCTCCCCGTCCCTTCCCGCGAAGACATTCGAGTGCCCTTCACGAGCTGCGCAGCCATGCTCGCCCACGACGGAACCAAAAACACGCCGCTGTGGCAACTCGCCATCGACTACGAGCGTGCTCGCGGCAACTTCATGGAGCGTGAAGTCATCGACAAGATGATCGAGATCGTCCGCATCCTGCGCAAATCCATCGCCAGCGGCATCGCGGGCACGAGTTACGAGGATCGTGTGCTGCATCATCAGAGCGGACGTTTTGCCGAGATGATGAATGCAGGTCGCCTGCTCGATGGCGGCACGCTGAACCGCATCATCCTCTACGTCACCGCTTTGATGGAGGTGAAGAGCAGCATGGGCGTCATCGTCGCAGCACCAACGGCGGGCGCGTGTGCAGCTTTGCCCGGAGCCGTCATCGCCATGGCCGAGTCGATGCATCAAAGTGAGGAGGATATGGCCAAGGCGATGCTGGCCGCCGGATTGATCGGCGTGTTCATCGCCACGCGCTGGACTTTTGCGGCGGAAGTCGGTGGCTGCCAGGCCGAAGGCGGAGCCGCGGCGTGCATGGCTGCTGCCGCGCTTGTCACGCTCGCAGGTGGCACGCGCGATCAGGCCATTGCTGCGTCATCGATGGCCTTCCAGTCCATGCTCGGTCTCATCTGCGATCCCATCGCGAACCGCGTCGAAGCGCCGTGCCTCGGCAAGAACGTCATGGCCGCCAGCAACGCACTTTCCTGCGCGAACATGGCCCTCGCCGGCTACGATCCCCTCATCCCGCTCGATGAAGTTATCGACGCCGCCAAAGCCGTCGCTCACGCCATGCCCCGTGAGCATCGCTGCACCTCGCTTGGAGGTCTTGCGGTGACGCCCACGTCTTTGAAGATCGAGGAACGTCTCGCGTCGCTGAAGAAGAACTGCGGCTCCTGCGCTTGTCGTTGATCAAGCAACTTTGCGAGTGATTCGCTCGGATGCAGCCCCGTTGAACGCATGATCACTCATTCCCCTGCTCTCAATGACTTAGTTCTCTATTTGGCCTGGGCTTTGCCTTTCACCTTCGCCTTGGTCGCGGCAGGCTTTGGATTGTCGAAGACGGGGGCGATGTTCAGCTTGTCCCAAGCCGCGACGGCGGCAGTCATCTTGGCGAGGATGCCAGGGTTCTCGGCGGCCAGATTCCTCGTCTCGCCAATATCGGCGGCAAGGTTGTACAGTTCGGGCTGTTCCTTGCCGAGCCGCACAAACTTCCAGTCGCCCATCCGTGCGGCGTAGTTTCCACCGGGGCCGTTCGCGCGCCAGAAGATCGTCTCATGTGGAACTCCGGTGTTTTCGCCGGTCAGGTAAGGAATCAAGTTCACGCCGTCGAACTGAGGCAACGCTGTTGAAACCCCGCCGCCAAGTGACCCGGCGTGACCAGCTGCTGCCGGATTTCCAGGAGCGATGCCCGCTGCGGCGAGTGCCGTTGGCAGGAAGTCGAGAGAGATCACCGGCTTTTCAAACACCCCGGGCTTGAGTTTCGCAGGCCAGCTCACGAGGAACGGCACGCGGATGCCGCCGTCATGGACCTGGCCCTTGTAACCACGGAGCGGTGCGTTGCTCGTAAAGCACGGCTTTCCGGTGCGGGCTTCCAAATTCGGTCCGCCATTGTCGCTGATGAAAAACACGAGGGTGTTCTCCCTCTGCCTCGTAGCATCCAGCCGGGCGAGCACCACGCCGACGGCGGTGTCCAATGCGCTGACCATCGCAGCATAGGTGCGACGTCCTTCGTCGGCAATGTGGGCAAACTTCTCCAGCAGCTCCGGAGGTGCGCTCAACGGCGTATGCGGGGCGTTGAAGGCCAGATACAGAAGCCACTTCGCGCTCTGATGGCGCTCGATGAAGCCGGCGGCCTCGCGTCCGAGGATGTTTGTGAGATAGTCGTCAAAGGGCCGCTCCTGACCGTTGAACTCGAGCGGAAGATTGTACTCCTCGCTGGCTTTGGATCCCGGCATGTACTGATGACCGCCCCCACGAAAACCAAAGTAGTCGTCAAAGCCGCGCTGATTCGGATGGAATTGCGGGTGCGCGCCCAGGTGCCATTTGCCGACGGCACCGGTGACGTAGCCCGCCTTCTTGATGAGCTGTGGCAGGGTGATCTGGCTGAGCGGCAGCCCCGCCTTGGTATCGCCGGGCAGCCACGCGGGATTGTTCTCGTGGCCGAAGTGCTGCTGGTAGCGCCCCGTCATCAAGCCCGCGCGGGTGGGGCTGCAAAACGGATGTGACACGTAGCCGTTCGTGCAGCGGACGCCTTGCTTGGCAAGCGCGTCGAGATTCGGCGTCGGGATGTCCCGCGCACCTTGGAAGCCCAAGTCGGCGTAACCGAGATCGTCAGCCACAATGACGAGCACGTTGGGTTTGTCAGCAGCGAGAGAAGCGGTGCTGATCAAGGTACAGACGAGGGCGGTCAGTCGGTTCATGGCGCGGCGGGAACGGCATGTGCATGCGGTGTCTTTCGAACCGGATGCCGGTGCGGCTTGATGCAGTGTCATGTCACTTGGGACAACATCCCGTTGTGGAGTTGAAACGACGGGCCGAAGAGCAGGCGCGATGTACCCGGATGCCACCGCATCCGGAGGCATCATCGCATGATTCTCCTACACGCAAGCCCCTGCGTGAAATCAATCACACCGGCACCTCGCGCGTGCATGTGGAATCCGAGCAGCGCATCGTGCATCCCGTCCAGCGCTCGATCATTCTGCCAGGCATTGATCCCCGCGTTTTCCGTCACGGCGGACTCAGCTACTACCCTTCCTCGAAAGCCGTGTTGCGATCTCGGAAAATGCACTGGTCTTGTATCTGTCGAGCCACGAGCCGAAGCAGCTCGTGGTGATTTGATGCATCGACATGTTCAGCGCTTAGTTTCCACGCATGAACTACGGCGAGCCGCTCCACATGTAGGAGCCGACCACTTCCGCCTCCCCTCCGCCTCACGGTCACATGCCGCGCCATGCCGTGCCATGAGACTGCCGAGCTTGGCATAGCCAGCCGACAAGCGTCACGGCTGGGTACCGGCGTCAGCGCCCTATCTTTTTGGACGGTCGGCCAAATGCGCTGCGGCCTGTGGCGGGAACACAACTGCGATCGCCAAAAACAATGCGGGGGAGCAGATTGACTGCCCCCCCGCGGGTTTGGTTGAAGATTGAGTGGACGATCCGTCTTACTTGAGCGGGATCTTCACACCGAGGCGGACGATGGTGTAGTCACCTTCGTTGGCCCAGTGATAGGCACCATCGGCGAAGATGCCGGTGCAGCCTGTGAGGCGAAGATCGACACCGCCACCGACGTGGAAGTTGCCTTCACTGGTGGAGTTCACGCTGTAGCCGCCGCCGGCGAGTACGTAGGGCGCGAGGCAAAGGCTCTTGATCGGAGCGCGCAGCACGAGGCTGGCGTCGAAAGCGTGGTGCTCACTGTGCGTGGCATACACGCCGTAGCTGCCCTGAAGGCCAATGTTCTCCGTGAAGAAGTATTCACCGAGGATGCCGCCGCCGAGGGCGTCATCTCCACCGCGATTGCCGTCCGGCAGGATGGCACCACCGAAAATGCCCCATGCGGCGCCCGGCGCGAAGCAGTCGCATCCGGCAGGAGGCGGCATCACTGGAGCCTTGGGATTCTTCGTGGCGATAGGACCGGCAAACGCGCTGGAGGCGAGTGCCGCTGTCATGAGGAGGGTTGTCAGTAGTTTCATGGTTGATGTAGGAACGAGCATGGAAAGTAGCTTCCACATCCGGCATGGCAAGCCGGAATTCCATTGTCTCCAGACTATTTTTTGAAGCTGCCTTTCAACCCAGGCAGCCGCATCACTCATTGAGCCTCACACGGATCTCGCCGCTCTTGATCTGGAATTCACGGATGCCGGCGAGAAAACGCTTCACCACGGGATCCCTGCCGGTTTTATCCGCAAGAAGGTTCACTCCTTTGAGATCGCCGAGCCATGCATTCGGAACGGGCACACCGCCGATGCTTACGTCGCTGACAGCCAGTGACACGCTGCCGTCGGCTTTGGCGCCGGTGGCCAGACCCACCCTGATGCGAAAGGTCTTGCCGCCAATCACCGGCACATCCTTGTCCACCGGGGCGATAAGCGTGGCAGCCGCGCTGCCGTCACCGAGATCCACCTTTATCTGGTCGCCAAGGCCCTGCGTGGCAATCCAGGCGTTGATCTCCTTGTCGGTCACCACCAGCGTGCGCTTGTCGTCGGAGGCCGCGTTCTTGTCGCCGTTGGTGCTGATCGTCGCGGTGCTGCCGCCCGCATTCAGCACGCCGACTTTTTCATCATAGGCCTTTTGCTCGGCCTGGGTAAGGCTCACGGGTTTGAAGGGCGAGGCGTACACGTTCCGCTTCACCCACCACGCGGTGGCAGCGGCGGTGATGCCGCAGCAGGCGAGGAGGACGAGCAGGACGATGAGCAATTTCTTCCCCCAGGAGCTTCCCGGGCGGGGAGAGGGAGCGGACGGGCTTGATGCGGACGGAGTGTTCATGGTGTGCGTTTTGGGTTTGGCGTTGCTCTCTGACATGAAACGAATGCGCACGTTGCGAGGAAAGCCTTTTCCACCTCGGCTCAGAGCGTGAGAGGCCCGAGGAGGTGCAGGGCCTTGGCGTAACCGCCATTCTGCCAGAGCAGCCACAGGGTCAGCCCGCCAGCCAGCAGCGTGCAACCCACCACCCAGGGATTTTGCAGCAATTGCTCGGGCTCCAACCGCGCGGTCTCGGCTTTCATGGCGTGATTGAAGTACGCCAGCACGGCCAGCACGATGAGCGGGAACACGAGCACGAGGTCATTGAGCCGCGGATACACCGCCATGGCCACGCCCGTGCAGAAGCAGAAAAGGTTTGCGTAAGCGATCATCGCCAGCACCAGCGTCTTCTCCGTGTAGATTTGAAACGAGCGGCGGTATTTCCCGCTCAGCTCTACATCGCCGATGAAGCGGAATTCGGAATACCGCTTTCCCGTCATCAGCAGCGCGCCAAAAAACCACCACGCCAGCACGATCGAGAGCGGCGGCACATGGCGGGGGCTCACCAGCGCGTAGTAGCCGAGCCAGAGGCGGATGGGATTGTTGAACGACTCGGCGATCACGTCCAGAAAAGCACGGTCCTTGAGCCGGAGTGGCGGCACATTATACACCATGCCGCTGACCAGCAGCAGGCCGAGGGCGGCGTGGTAGGCCCGGTTGAACCCGCACAGCCACGCAAATGCGAACGCCGCTACGATCAGCCCGCCCTTCATCCACCAGAGCACCGGCACGCGCACCTTCCCCGCCGGAATGCCCCGGTGCCGTTTGGTGGGATGCATCGCATCGAACGGCGCGTCGAGAATCTCGTTAAGGATGTAGTTCGCCGATGCGATCAGGCATGCGGGCACGAGGGACAGCACCGCGAGCCGCACATGTGCCCATTCGACTTGAAAATCAAGCACCAGCGCCACAGCCACCACATGGCCGAAGAGGATGAACACATTCTTCAGCCAATGATCCGGCCGGCCGATTTTCACATACTCAATCACCCTGCCACCTAGCACACGAAATCCGCGCGCTCAAATGCTCTGCCGGACGGAGGGCCGGGTGCTCTTCCGGGACACGAATCTCAGGGCCGGGTGACGGCCTCGTCGAGGTTTATGATGAGTCCGCACACGACGGCGAAAGCTGCGTGATCCACGGCATCGAGATTCTCGTCGAGCGGAGACTCGCCAGCCCCGAGCAGCGAACGTGCGGCGGCGGGATCGCGACGGAAGCGGGAGAGCTGATCGTCCATGCCCGCAAGCAGCACCCCCAGCTCTTCCGCCTTCGGCTCCCGCGCGAGCACCAGGCGGAAGGCGTGTCTCACGCGGCCCGCCGCCGTTGCTTCTTCACGCATCACCCGCTGGGCCAGCGCGCGCGCCGCCTCGACGAAGGTGACGTCATTCATGAGCGCGAGCGCTTGCAGCGGAGTGTCCGTTCGCGTGGGCCGCACACTGCACATTTCCCGGCCCGGCGCGTCGAAGGCGGTCATCGTCGGCTGCGGACTGGTGCGTTTCCAGAAGGTGTAGAGGCTCCGACGAAAAAGTTTTTCGCCGTGATCTAGATCGATGTCGGTGCCGCTGAGTTCCTTGCCAAGACCCGGCGGTTGATATGGCTTCACCGACGGCCCGCCGAGATTCTCCACAAGCAATCCGGCCGCGGAGAGCGCCTGATCGCGGATCATCTCGGCGGGGAGCCTCACGCGCGGCCCATGAGAGAGGAGGCGGTTGTCGGGATCGGCGAGCAGCGCGCTTGGGGCGGCAGGCAGGGAGCGGGATCCATCCGCACCGGCCGCAGCATCCACATGCTCCACGCGCGATGCCTGCCTGTACGTCGCGCTCGTGACCATCAGGCGCAATATGCGCTTCACGTCCCAGCCGGTGCGCATGAACTCGTCGGCCAGCCAGTCGAGCAGCTCGGGATGGCTCGGCGGTTCACCCTGAGATCCGAAATCCTCGGCAGTTTTCACCAGCCCGGCGCCAAAGATCATCTGCCAGAGCTGGTTCACAGCGACGCGCGCTGTGAGCGGGTTTCTCCCGCTCACGAGCCATTTTGCGAAGCCCAGACGGTTGATTTTTTCGTTCGCAGGCGGTGCCGTCAGACTCGCGGGGGTGGCGGGAAAGACGCGCTCGCCGCGCTGGTCATAGACGCCGCGTTTCAGGATGAATGCCTCCCGCGGCACCGGCATTTCCTCCATCACCATCACGGTCGGAATGGACTCGATGAAAGCGGTGCGCCTCTCACGCAACGTGACCGCGTCCGCCCTCGCCTCACGCAGCGCGCCGTCCGCACCCGACTCGAAGAAGCAGGCGCGCAGCTTGACCGCCTGCTGCGGCGTGCGTTTCTCCGCAGGGATCGCGGCCAGCGCGCTCACATTCCCGCTCGCCGCGATGGCGCCCACATCTTCGGAGGTCAGCACACGCGCATACACGCGCACGTCGCGAATCTGGCCGCGGAAACGGCCGCCCTGGCTGCCGCCGCTGCCGATGCGGAATGGCTGCTTCGTCGCAAAGGTTTGATTCAGCATGTCGAGCAGCACACGCAGCTTTTGCGGCCGGCCGTTCACAAAGATCTTCACGCCCGCCGCCATCCGCGAGCCGTCGTAGCTCACGACGATGTGCTGCCAATCGCCGACGGGAATCCGCTCCTCAGTCTCGACGCGCAGCGCATCATCGAGCCAGCGTTTTGTGAGATGAAGCTGCACGCGTCCGTCCTTCAAATACACGCGATAACCTTCGTCGATGGACGCGAAGGCCGAGTCCTTCGGGTCCTCAACCATGCGCGAGAGGATCGCCCCATCGGCGCCCGCTTGCGGCTTGATCCAGGCGGCGAGCGTGAATTTGTCAAAGTACCCGAAGTCCCCCGCGTCACCGCCATCCACGAAACGCGTGCCATCGAAGTCCTCCGTCCTGGCAAAGCGCGCCTGCATTGAGCGCGTCACCGTCCACTCATTGGCGGCACCGCCGATGAGTGCCTTCTCCCACGCGGCTTGTGCCGCTTCGATCCGCGGCTCCATCTGCTTCAATCGTGACTCCGCGGCAGCGAGGTCGCGTTCAATTTGCTCCAGCTCGCGCTCCTGCGCCTTCGTCGGCGCAGGCATCGCAGGCACCGAGTTGCCGACTTTGATGGCCTTGCCTTTCTCGGGCACATTGTTAAAACAGGCGAAGATCGAGTAGAAGTCCCGCTGCGTGAAAGGGTCGTATTTGTGATCGTGGCAGCGCGCGCAGCCCATGGTGAGGCCGAGCCATACCGTGCACGTCGTGTCCACGCGATCGACGACATACTCCACCGCGAACTCCTCTGGCACGATGCCGCCCTCAGCGTTGCCGCGATGATTGCGATTGAAGCCGGTGGCGAGCCGCTGCGACATCGTGGCACCAGGCAAAAGATCGCCGGCGATCTGCTCGATGGTGAACTGGTCGAAAGGCATGTTCGCGTTGAAGGAGTCGATCACCCAGTCGCGCCAGCGCCACATCCAGCGCTCGCCATCGGTCTGGTAGCCGTTCGTGTCCGCGTAGCGCGCGGCATCAAGCCAGCGGATGGCCATGCGCTCGCCGTAGCGCGACGAGGACAGGAGTCGGTCGGCCAGGCCGGAATAGACGGAAGACAAGAGACGGGGAGACGGAGGACCGGAAACTTTCCCGCCGCCCGAAGCGCTGGCGGTCTTCGCAACTTCCGCCTTCCAGTCTCCTGTCTCGCGCACAAGCGCGTCCACCTCATCCAGCGTGGGCGGCAGGCCGGTGAGGTCGAGCGTCATGCGGCGGATGATCGTTTCCGGAGAGGCTTCAGGTGCCGGTGCCAGCCCGTGCCCCGTCATCTTTTTCAAAATGAAGCCGTCGATGGGATTCACGCCCCAGTCCGACCATCCGTCCTGTCCGTTCCTCCAACTCGTCGCCTGCAATCCGCAGTCCGCGACTGTCGGCACGTCTGGCCGCTGCGGCGGGATGAACGCCCAGTGCGCCTGCCACTGCGCGCCTTGCACGATCCAATCCCTCAGCAGGGCGATCTCCCGCGGGTTGAGCTGCCGCTTCGAATCCGGCGGAGGCATCTGGTCGTCTTTATCGTCCGTTGTGATTCGGCGCATCAGTTCACTGTCCGCCGGTTTGCCCGGCGTGATGACAAAGCGCCCGTCGTGCTTTGCCTTGGCATCGCGCTCCACATCGAGGCGCAGGTCCGCTTTGCGCCGGTTCTTGTCCGGACCATGGCATTGGTAGCAGGCGTCTGAGAGGATGGGGCGGATGTCGCGGTTGAATTCGATCTTGTCCGGCAGTGTTCCGTCCGCGAAACCTGCGCCCGCCGCGGCGCACAGGAGAGGGACGAGTGCGCGGCCGCGGTGCATGGATGCGGAGACGATCGGGTTCATGGCAGGTGCGCAGATGCTACGGGCCGGCGCGTGCGTGTCGAGCGAGGAAGTCACTGGGGTGCGCGCAGCGGCTGCACTCCGGTGCTCACGGCTGACGTGTCGCAACCTCGCCGCCGTGTGCCGCAAGGCTGCCGGAGCGGTAGCGGAAAACTTTGAGCGTGTTCTGCGGCAGTTGGGCCCAAAAGGTGTGCTTCTTCTCAAAGAATGCCGGATTTTCGAGCACAGGCATGACCTCGGGATGGAGAAGTTCGGTAAGGGTGGGATAGCCGCTGATGAGGTAGAAGTCGAGGCCCGCCGCATCCGCGGTGCGCATGTAGCCTTGCAACTGCTCCACGGACTCGGCCTTCGTGCTGCCGCGCGGATCGTACACGCGCGGATGCCGCCAAAGCCAGATCGTCATCACCTTGCTGGACGTCACATCCTCGAATGGTCGATAGCCCGTGCTCCGCGCGATCTCAAGAGCGCCGCGCAGATCCTCCGTCGCGTGACTCGTGAGGCGAACACACATGGGCCAGCTGATCACTACCACCGCCGCGAGCACTACGGCGGAGGCTGCCACCCGCAGCACGCGCCGCCTGCCCGCGAGTGCGGCTCCAGCCGCCGCGAGCAGCGCGATCACAGGTGTGAGGAAGAACCAATACCAACGCAGCAGCTCAATGTGCAGCCCCAGCTTGAAATGCACGGCCGCGACCATGCCGCCGACGGGTATGGCGACCATGAAAGCGGCAAACACACGGCTTTTCCGCGTGAGCTGGATGAAGCCCGCCGCCAATGCGACAGCCACCACGACAAGTGCCGCCGGCACCATCACGGGATGCATCGCAGCCCATCGATGAAGGAAGATTTCCTCGGGGTTCGTCACGTCGAGCTGCCACGCCTGGCAGCCCACGATCGTCTCACTCACCAGGTTTTTCAGCCACGGCCAGTCCATCGGCAGGTTCCCCATCTTCGCGATGCGCGGCAGCATCTGGATCATCTGGATCTGCGCCGCCGCCACCAGCGGGATGAAAGCGGCCGCGGCAATCACATTGCACACCAGCCACCTCCCCAGCGCCACCAGCCTGCTGCCCTCGCCGCGGGCGAGCCAGATGGAGCCCGGCGCCACCACATTGATCGCGAAAAGCGGGTACATCACACCCTTCCACGACCAGAGCGCGAAAAACTGGCACGCGGCCACGGCCGCCCAGTCACGCCAGCGTCCGCGCTCAAGTGCGTTAACCCACGACCACAGCGTGAGGATGAAGAAGAAGATCATCAGAGCATAGCCACGCGCCTCGGTGGAGAAGCGCAGATGCCAAGGATGCAGCGCCAGCAGCGCCGCAGCCAGGATGCCGCCCCAAGGCAGGCCAATGCGCCGCATCAGTCCCGCCAGGGCCGCCAGCGAGGCGAGACCGAAGATGAGCGGCCACACTCGCAACAGCGGCTCGGTGAACGCCCCCTTTGGCTGGTGAGTTTTCGCGCGCCAGAACTCGAGCAGCGAGCGCGAGAGGATGCTGTAAAGGAAGTGATTGTTGCCGCCGCCGTCGTCCGAGAAGACCGTGGCCGTCCACGACGTGGCCACGTATTTCATCGCACCCTGGTGATCATCCGCGTCACGCGGTTTGAAGCGCCCGATGACGTAGGAGTTCAGGCAGAGCGACTCGTCACCCCAGAATGACTGCGTCATGCGTGGCAGCCGTTCCGCCAGCGCGCCGGCCAATACCAGTGCCAGAGCCAGCCACCACAGCACGCCCGCCCGCACAGGCGGCTCCGCCAGCGCGATCTGCAACCGCACCTGTCCCTCGCCCCTTCTCCACCACAGCCGATGTGTGGCGACAAGCACAGCACCCAGCACCATGTGCGCAAAACCCGTCAGCCCCAGCGCCGGCCGCAGGAGGGTGGTGACCGGTGGCAGATTCAGGAACCCCGCCTTGTCCGCCATGGTGCGGAACCACTCGTCCCTGAAAAGCGCGAAGACCACTGCGGACACCAGCGTCCACACTCCGAGTCCGACGATCAACCAGCGAGCATGGCGTCGTGGCTGGGCAGAGTCTGGCATCGTGGCTGGTTTCTGAGATTCGCGGCTTCAACCGGCCGCTCTGCCCGCCACTCAATACAGGATGCGTGCCCCGTCAATGCGCAGAGCGGATCGAAGGCTGCCGAGCATCTTGAAAATGCCGTGACGGTACGCCTTTCGATCCGGCAAGTGATTTCCCTGAGAACGCCGGACGATTCTTTTCATGGAGGTTCTTGCACATGGATTCACGGCGACTATTTTGGGCCTCCCAAAAACGCACTTACCTCGTGGTGTAAGGGTAACACAGGAGATTTTGGATCTCTTATTCAAGGTTCGAATCCTTGCGAGGTAGCCACGACCTTCTGCGACCGTGGCACCCCCTGAAGGTGGCATGGCCACTGCGGCCGTGAGACGGCGTCGGAGCGCGCCGCACACGCGTGAAAGCCCCCGAAAGCTCAAACTTTCGTGGCGCACAGGTTGGGCTGCCGCTATCTTTTCCGGCACCGTGCTGCCGCATGAGCCGCATCCTTCCAGTTTGGGCCACGGCCCTGTGTTTCTGCATCGGCACCGGATGCAGTTGGATGCCGTGGTGCGATCGGAAGCAACCCAGGCAGTTCGGCGTCCTGGAGATCCGGCTGAAGAAGATGCCCTCCAAAGAGAAACGGGCAACGTATGCGGCGGTCTCTCCCCACGAATCTAAAGGGCGCGAGCGTGCCGGATTCCAGCGCCTCACCAATGATGGCCGGGCCGTCTTTGTGCTCCCCATCGACGCGTCGTACGATGTGAGAATATTCTGTGACCTCAATCGCAACCAGGCGCTGGATGCAGGCGAGCCCAATGCGCTGGCGGAAAGCCTTGCTCCGGTGCCTTCGACGGCGACCCAGGTAATCCCTGTCACCCTCGCATTTGGAGTCGTGGGTCCGGTGGCCGGAGGAACACAAGGCGCACCGCCGGCTGCCTCCTCCCCGAGGATTCAGACGCTCGAAATCCCCTCGGAAGCGCTCCCCTACATGAAGTACGTGCCGGAGTGGGTGCAGGACAGGTTTCGCCAGTGAACGCATCGCTCATCTTGTGACGACGCGATGCCACAACCCGCGAGCGCATCAAAACCAAAAACGGGGACAGTTCGTATTCATAGCGACCGGAGGCGACGACGAACGAGCTTCCTCATGCCTGCAGTGGCCTCCTTGCGATCAAGCGCACGCCCTGCCCGAAGCGCTTTTCTGGTCAACTCAGCCTTGCGATGGTTGATTCGCGAGCGGGCCCGTTTGTCAACCGTCGTGCGTTTGCCTGACAGGCACCGCGAGAGCATTTCCAAATCGTTGATCTGCCCCAGCCAGTGGCCCGACCGGTCGGCGACATCGAACATGCGCCGCATTCTGGCACCGTGCGGATGAAGGAAAAGCAACTGAAAGCACACGGTCTTCAGCCGTTTCCGCCATTCATGAAGATTCCTGGCGTCGGGGCTGGCGGCCGCGAGCCGCCATGCTTTCACGGCCTTCCGGCATGCGCGGGCAAAACTACGCGCCACATCATCGCAAGTCACATCGCCGCAGGGCAGCTGCTCCAACAGAACCATCAGACAGCGAAGATCCCTGCGATGCCCTGACAACTGCGGCGCGTTGCGGTTCCGAGGTGGTCTTCCGAGAGATCGGACCAACGTGACTCCACCGATGTCAGCGGCGAGGCTGGCCGTTGCATCAAGATCGCGGCGGCTGCCGAAACTGCGCTTCAACCGACGAATGTGTCTTTTTAACTCCGTCATCGCAGCAGCGGGCACGCGGTCACCGGCCAGCAAGAGCACCGAGCGCAGCTTCTTCATGCGCCGCCGGAAAGCATGTATGGCGGCGACAGGATTCACCTGAATTCGATCGAGATCATCGCCGGCCCTGGCCACGATCCCAGCGACGACTCGCCGCAACCGCAGGCCAGCCCGGTTGTCGCTCTTGACGGAATTATGCATGCGACACACAGCTTCATGCGGATCAGGTGGTTTGCAATGCGCCCCGTCCCCAAGCGCCGTGTCCACTTGAAGTCCCTGCCCCCCTGACCGAATTTCACCTTATGTTCACTGGTCTTGTAGAATCCACCGCCCGTGTCACTGCTCTCGATCCCCGCGGGGACGGTGCCCGTCTCATGCTGGAAGCCGCGCCTGGCATGGCAGACGTTACAGAAGGAGACAGCGTAGCGGTCAACGGTTGTTGCCTCACGGTCACCTCCTTCGACGCCTTGAGCCGTGTCCTTTCATTCGATCTCCTCGGCCAGACACTCCGCGTCACCAACCTGGGCAATCTTCGCCCTGAAGCCGAGGTCAACGTCGAACGCGCCCTGCGTGTCGGCGACCGGCTGGGGGGCCATTTTGTGCAAGGTCACGTCGATGCTACCGCCACAATTCTTCACTGGGGACCTCAAGGTGCCGACTACAAGCTCACTCTCGAAATGCCGGACGAGGCAAATGGCCTCGTGATTCCGAAAGGGTCGGTTTGCCTCGACGGCATTTCGTTGACCGCCGCGGAAGTCACCCCGGGTCAAATCTCATGCTGGATCATCCCGCACACGCGTGCAGTCACAAATCTGCGTAGACGCGTCGTCGGAGAGCGTGTCAACGTAGAGTTCGACATGCTAGGCAAGTATGTCCGCCAGCTTCTGGCGGCCGCCCGTTGACCAGCCGGTCTGGCGGGCTGGCCATGTGGCATCTTTTCACCTCCCGCAGGCTCTTGCTGAGAGCGCGCCGATTTTCGGTTATCGGCTCGGATGGAAGGTGATTCCGCTGCTTTAACGCATTGCCAGGGAATCACATGGTCGATGGTCGGAGCGGCTCCCGACATCGTTGCGTCGTGTTGTTTTGGTTTGTCGCCGCGAATCTAAAAATTTTTAAAACAAAGATTGCCTTGTTTTGTAATTCCCGATAATAAGGATGAATTAATCTGTGGGTTTTAACAGAAATTGCTTCTGGCTGCTGTTGCCGCAGAGAATCATTGATGTGTTTGAATTATGGAAACCGCTGTAGCTGCTCACTGGCTTGGTTTTCCCAAGTCGCAAGTCCATGGTGTGTCGTTGTTTGGTGAGATCGAGCGCCTCATTGCAGACTGGGTGGAACAGGCACGCCAGTGGTCTCACACGGGAAGTTGGCCGTGGTTCGACATGGCTGAGCCGACCGGAACCATCGCCGGAACTTTTCGCGGGAGCTGCCACTCCAGGCCGCAGGCCCTGAATGGAGGAGGACTCGGCGGCGAGCACGGCCCGCTGCCCGTATCCCGTGAATCTGGATTCTACCATGAACCGGTCATGGTGAACGAGATCGTGGAGTTCCTGGCACCCGCTCCTGGCCGGCTGATTTTCGACGGCACACTCGGCGGTGGCGGACACTCCGAAGCACTGCTCAGGCGGGGGGCACAGGTCGTTGCCATGGACCAGGATGCACATGCAATCCGCCACGCGTGCGAACGCCTCAAGACTTACGAAGAGCGCTTTTGCGCACTGCATGGGAACTTCCGGCGCTTCCCTGAAATACTCGCCGAAACGGGTGTCCTGGGCTTTGATGGCATGCTGGTCGATCTCGGGGTCTCCAGTCATCAGCTCGACGAACCGGAGCGCGGATTCTCGTTTCAGAAAGACGGCCCGCTGGACCTGCGGATGGACCAGCAGGCGCTGCGCACCGCCGCCGACCTGGTCAACATGGAGAGCGAGGAGGAACTGGAGCGAATCCTCCGGGAATTCGGCGAGGAACCGCAGAGCCGCCGTATCGCCCGCACCATCGTCAAGGCGCGCGCCAAGAAGCCGATCAGGACCACATCGGATCTGGCGCGAATCGTCGAAGGGGTGACTGGACGAAAAGGGCGCAGGCATCCGGCCACGCTCACCTTCCAAGCCATTCGTCTGGCAGTAAATGATGAACTGGCGGCGCTGCGTCAATTCCTGGAGCTGGCTCCCCGCTGGCTCAAGCCCGGCGGGCGGCTTCTCGTAATCTCGTTTCACTCTCTCGAGGACAGGATCACCAAGCAGGCATTCAATCACCTCGCCACGCCGTTCTGTGACCGGCCCGAGTGGCCCGAGCCGCGGCCGAATTCCGATTTTTGCATGACCCTCGTCACGCGGAAGCCCGTCGAACCTTCCGCCGAGGAAATCGCTCGCAATCCCCGCGCCAGAAGCGCCCGCCTTCGCGTGGCACAGAAGCTGTCGAAGACCACCGCATGAGACACAACCGCTATCGAAACTCCGTCAAGCTCACCACCGTCTCGGCCTTCATCGCTGTCACGCTGGTCGTCCTTTTCATCGCGCTCTGCCGCGTGGCGGATCGCAACCGCATCCACGCCTTGGGCGACGAGCAGCGCCAGGTGGAAAAGGAGATCGGTGCGCTCAGGCAGGAACTCACCCAGCTCGATCTCCGCATCGAGAGCCTACTCACGCGCGACAAGGTGCAGCCCCGCCTCGCGGGCGCCCGCACCATGCTGCGCCCCATCAGCAAAGACCGCCTCATCGAACTCTCCCCGTGAAGAACCAACTCCGTTTCGCAAACCCGGGCCTCGCCGGCACGGATCACCAGACCTGCGCCCGCATCGGCGCGGCTTCGTGCGCCCTCGTGCTCGCCTTCACCGGCATCACCTGGAGGCTCGCCTGTCTTCACATCGACCAGCATCAGCGCGCGTCGACCATCGCCGATCAGATG
Source organism: Verrucomicrobiaceae bacterium (assembly GCA_019694165.1). GTDB lineage: Bacteria > Verrucomicrobiota > Verrucomicrobiia > Verrucomicrobiales > Verrucomicrobiaceae > JAIBCL01. The sequence continues at coordinate 177,589 of JAIBCL010000003.1, forward strand.
CGCCAGGTCCACCAGGTGCTGCCTGCTCAACGGGGTTCGATTCGCGACCGCAACGACGAGCTTCTCGCCCATGACCGGGCGTTCTTCGACTTGTACGCGGACCGGTTTCAGCTCGCCGAGGTCCACCCCATCATTCGCAGGCTCGCCGCCATCCACGGCGTCGAAGCGTCCGCCATTCGGAAGGGACGCAGCGACGGACAGATCATCGAAGAATACCATCGCCATGTCGCAGCCGTTCTAAGCCCCGTTTTGGAAATGCCGCTCGAGCCGGTGCTCGCCCTCATCGAGTCGCCCAAGCCCGAGACCATCCTCCGCAAGGACATCACCGACGACCGTGTCGATGACTGGCGGAAGCTCATCGAGAAAAACGAGATCACCGGCATCCACCTCCGTGCCTCGGTCAAACGCGCTTATCCCGCCAAAGACCGCCTCACTCATGTACTCGGCGACGTAACCTTCGCCAACGAAGGCAACTGGGGTGTCGAAGCGATGATGGACGCCGACCTCCGGGGCACCGACGGCGAACAATGGATCGAGCGCGACAACAAAGGCCGCGAACTGCCCGCCTACCGGGGCAAGGTCGTCGAGCCACGCCACGGCAGCGATGTTCATCTCACCATCGACATGCACCTGCAGGATGAAATCGAGCATGTGCTCGAGCAGCAGTGTGAGATTTACCATCCGCGGAAGGCCGTCATCGTGCTCACTGATCCCAACACCGGCTCCGTGCTCGCCATGGCCAGCCGCCCGCACTACGAACGCGAGGAGAAGACCGGCATGTGGCGCAATCTCGCCATCTCCGATCCCTACGAACCCGGCTCGACATTCAAGATCGTCACGCTCTGCGCCGCGCTCGATCTCGGGAAGGTCTCACTGGACACCGAGATCTTCTGCAACAACGGCCTGTGGGAAGATTCCGCATTGAAGCTCAAAGTGCGCGACGACGAGTCCTTCGCCACATTGCGCGTCGAGGACGTCTTCGCGCACTCCAGCAACATCGGCACCTTCAAAATCGCCCGTAACGTCGGCTCGGATGATTTTCTGGCCTACGCCTGGCGTCTTGGCTTCGGGCAGAACACGGGAATCGGACTCAAGGGCGAGAAGCCCGGTTATCTGAACAGCGAAAACTGGACCGGCTCAACCTTCTCCCGCATGGCGATGGGATACGAAGTCTCCGTCACTCCCATCCAGCTCGCCATGGCCGTGGGAGCCATCGCCAACGGCGGCGTGCTCCTCAAGCCGCGCATCGTGGACCGTGTCGTCTCCGCCGACGGAACGGACGTGCGCTCGCTGCCGCCAGTACCGAAGCACCAGATTTGCAAGGCGCGCACCACGGAGCTGGTGAAAAAGGCCATGATCCGCGTGGTCACCCACGGCACCGGCAGGCTGGCGGCCATCGATGGCATCGAAGTCGCCGGCAAGACGGGCACATCACAGCGCTACGACGAGAAGCTCCATCACTACGAAGAAGGGCACTACATCACCTCCTTCGCCGGCTTCGCACCCGCGAATGAACCCAAGCTCGCCTGCGTGGTGATGATGGACGATCCAAAAGCGGACAGGCACGAGCTGTATGGCGGCAAGGTCGCCGCCCCCATTTTTGCCGAAGTCGTGCGCGGCGCCCTCGATCATCTCGCCGTGGGTTTCGAGCGTCCTGTCAAAGTCCGCCTCGCCGACAAAGGAGGCTCCCGCCCGTGAACCTGCGTGATCTCATCTCCGGACTCGACAAGCCGGTCGCATCGGGCAGCCTCGACACCGAAATCAGCGGCATCGCCTACGACTCGCGCAAGGTCGCGCCCGGCACCGCCTTCGTCGCCATGCGCGGCGTCGCTGCTGACGGTCATGATTTCATTCCGCAGGCTCTTGCCGCCGGAGCGGCGGCCATCGTCGCGGAAACCGCGCCGCCAGATGACGCCAGCGTACCGTGGGTGCATGTGAAGCAGTCACGCGTGGCGCTCGCGGAGATCGCCGCCGCGTTTTACGATCATCCCGCGCGCGCGCTGCTCATGTCCGGTGTCACGGGCACGAATGGCAAGACCACCATCGGCTTCGTGCTCCATCACCTGCTGAACTCGGCGCAGATGCGCGCAGGGTTGCTCGGCACGGTGCTCTACGATCTCGGCGGCGAGCAGAAGCCGGCCACGCACACCACCCCGGAGTCACTCGAGATTCAGTCCCTCCTGGCTGCCATGCGTGGCAACGGCTGCCGCGCCGGCGTGATGGAGGTCTCCTCCCATGCGCTCGCTCAGGATCGTGTCCACGGCATCGACTTCGCGGCGGCGATCTTCACCAATCTCACGCAGGACCACCTCGACTACCATGGCACGATGGAGGAGTACTTCCGCGCCAAGAGCATCCTGTTTGAATCTGTCGCCGCCGGCGGCAAAGGGCAGATGATCATCAATGCCGACGACTCCTGGGGCCGGAAGCTCATCGCGCAATTCGAGTCCACGGGCCGCGTCAGCCGCTACGGTTTCACCACCGGGGCCGACTTTCACGCAGGCGATGTGCGCTACGATCTCACCGGCGCCGGCTTCAATCTCACGGCGCGCGGCCGCTCGTTCCTCGTGCGGATTCCCCTCATCGGCGACTTCAACGTTTACAACGCCCTGGCTTCCATCGCAGCCGCGCACGCCCTCGGACTGAATTTGCGCGAGACCATCCAGCATCTCAAAGCCGTGCCGCAGGTGCCCGGCCGCCTTGAGCGCGTCTCGGAAAGCGCACGCTTCCACGTCTTCGTCGATTACGCGCACACACCGGACGCGCTGGTGAACGTACTGCGCACCCTCCGCGCGCTGCGCCCACGCCGCATCCTCACCGTCTTCGGCTGCGGCGGCGACCGCGACCGCACGAAGCGCCCGAAGATGGCCCGTGCCGCCGAGGATGGCAGCGACATCTGCGTGCTCACCTCCGACAATCCGCGCACCGAGGAGCCCAATGCCATCATCGCGGACGCACGGAAGGGTTTCACACGCTCCGGCCATCTGGAGATCGCCGACCGCAAGGAGGCCATCCGCGCCGCGATCGAGAGCGCGTGGGACGGCGACATCGTCCTCATCGCCGGCAAAGGGCACGAGACCTACCAGGAAGTGCACGGCAAGCGCTCGCCATTCGACGACCGCAAGATCGCGCGCATCTGCCTTCAACAACTCCGCGCCGCCCGGGAATGAAAGCCATCACGCTCAGCACAGTCGTGGCACTCAGCGGCGGCACGCTCCGTTGCGGAGATGGTGCGCTCATGGTCACGAAGGTAAACACCGACTCGCGCAAGATCGGCGCCGGCGACGTCTTCTTCGCGCTCGCTGGCGAGAGATTTGACGCGCACGATTTCGTCCCTCAGGTCGCAGCCGCAGGCGCAGGCGCAGTGGTGGTCGGCAAAATGGATTCCGCATGGACCGCGTTGAGCTGCGCCGTGATCGAAGTTCCGGACACGCTCGGCGCGCTGCAAAGGCTGGCCCGGGGCTACCGCGCGCTGCACGACCCGCTCGTCATCGCCATTACCGGCAGCAACGGCAAGACATCGACGAAGGACTTCACCCGCGTGGTCATGTCGAAAAAGTTCCGTGTCTGCGCCACGGCCGGGAACCTCAACAACCACATCGGCCTGCCGCTCACCATCCTCAGTCTTGCGGAGGGCGACGACTGTGGTGTCTTCGAGCTGGGGATGAACCACCGGGGCGAGATCGCCCCGCTGGCGGACATCGCCCGGCCGGACGCAGCGATCATCACGAACGTCGGTGTGGCCCACATCGAGCATCTCGGCACGCGCGAAAACATCGCGCTTGAGAAGGGCGATCTCGCCGTCGCCGTGCCGAAGGAAGGATTCGTCGTGCTGAATGCAAACGACGACTTTGCCGCGTCGATCGCCGCCCGCTGCACGGCGACGATCGTCACCGCCGGCATCGGTCGCGGGGATGTGGCGGCCACCGACTTGAAGGCGGATGCCGACGGCACCTCGTTCACGCTCGACTTCGGCGGCGAAAAGATCGCCACGCATCTGCCGGTGCCGGGCGAGCACATGGTCGGCAATGCCGCGCTTGCCGCCGCCGCAGGATGGAAGCATGGCATCCCGCCGGCGGACATCGCCCAGGCCTTGCGCGAGGTGAAGCTCACCGGCGGCCGCCTGGAGACGAAACACATGGGTGGCGTCACCTTCCTGGACGATTCCTACAACGCCAATCCCGACTCCATGCGTGCCGGCCTGCGCACGCTCGCCGCCCTCGGCTGTGAGGGCCGGCGGGTCGCGGTGCTCGGACGCATGGGCGAACTGGGGCCGCACGCGGTGAACGAACACCGCGCTCTCGGCCGGTTCGCCGCCGAGGCGAACCTCGGCGCGCTCTTCACCGTGGGTGATGCCGCCGGCGAGTCCGCGCTCATCACCGCCGCAGCGGCATCTGAGAACCCATCGCTCATCACGCATCACTTTCCCACGCACTCCGACTGCGCCGCGCATCTGCGCGCATTCCTCAAGGCCGGCGATGTCGTGCTCCTCAAAGGCAGCCGCTCCGCCGGCATGGAGAGGGTCCTCTCCCACTACCAGGCATCATGATTTACTGGCTCTACGAACATCGCGACCTCTTCTCCGCACAGGACGGCTTCATCTACAAGCTGCTGAACCTGTTCCGCTATCACACCTTCCGCGCGGGCGGCGCGGCGGTCACCGCTTTCGCGATCTCATTGCTGTTTGGCGAGCGGTTGATTCGCAAGCTCATCTCGCTCAAGATCGGCCAGCCCATCCGCACGGCGGAGGAGGTGAACAAGCTCTTCGAACTGCACGGCAAGAAGGCGGGCACGCCGACGATGGGCGGCATCCTCATTCTCGGTTCCCTGGTCATCGCGACGCTGCTGTGGTGCAAGTGGGAGAACCCGATGGTGTGGACCGTCCTCTTCACGACCGCCGGCCTCGGAATGCTGGGCTTTTACGACGACTACCTCAAGATCAGCAAGAGGAACTCCAAGGGTGTGAGCGCGCGCCTCAAGCTCGCGTGGCAGGGCAGCGTGGCGCTCATCGCAGCCCTCGTCTTCGCCTACGTGATCCCTGGCGAGGACGGCGGCCACCTGCGCGCGCTGCACGTGCCCTTCCTCAAGGACGCGCTCTTTGCCGACATGAGCTTCGTCGCCGTCATTCTCTTCACTCTGATCATCGTCGGCGCGTCGAATGCGGTGAATCTAACCGACGGTCTCGACGGTCTGGCGACCGGCTGCTCCCTCACGACCGCTCTCGCGTATGCGGCCTTCGGCTACGTCGCAGGCAATGCAAAATACTCCGGCTACCTCGATGTGCCCCATCTCTCGCTCGCGGCGGAACTGCCCATCGTCGCGATGGCGCTCGCCGGTTCTTGCCTGGGCTTCCTCTGGTGGAATGCGCACCCCGCCAAGATGTTTATGGGTGACACTGGAAGTCTGGCACTTGGCGGCTGCATCGCCACGCTGGCCATCGGCTGCAAGCAGGAGGTGGTGCTGGTGCTCGTCGGCGGCGTGTTCGTGACCGAGGCGCTGAGCGTGATGCTCCAGGTCGCGAGCTTCAAATCTCGCGGGAAGCGCATCTTCCGCATGTCCCCCATTCACCACCACTTCGAACTCGGCGGGTGGCACGAGAACCAGGTCATCACCCGCTTTTGGATCGCCTCCCTCATCTTCGCACTGCTCGGACTCGCCACGCTGAAACTTCGCTGACTCACATGGGCAAATTTGACGGACAACACTTCGCCATCCTCGGCGCCGGACGCAGCGGTCTAGGCGCGGCGAGGCTCGCGCGCCTGCACGGCGCGAAGGCGACGATCTTCGACGAAGGCGATCCCGCGAAGATCAAAACGGCGGAATTTCCTTCGGTGCTCGGCGACTCCGCAAAGTCGCTGTTCGTGCGGCCCGGCGAATACGACCTGGCGATCATCAGCCCCGGCCTCGACGCGGGCTGGCCGCTGCCGAAAAAGTTCACCGATGCCGGCGTGCCGCTCACCGGGGAGATGGAGTTCGGCTTCTCGCTCACCGACATGCCGATGGTCGGCATCACCGGTACCAACGGCAAGAGCACCTGCACCGAACTGGTGGCCGCGCTCTTCAACGGCGCGGGCCGGCGCTCCATCCCGTGCGGCAACCACGGCCTCGCCCTCTCCGAACTCGTCGCCGGTGGCGAGCACTACGACGTGCTCTCGCTCGAGATCAGCTCCTTCCAGCTCGAAACCATCTCCACGCTGCGCACGAAGGTCGCCGTCTGGCTGAACTTCGCGCCCGATCACCTCGACCGATACCCCGACGTGGAAGCCTACTACAAGGCAAAGGCGCGCATCTTTGAAAACCAAACGCCAGACGACTATGCAGTCATCCGCGCCGGCGAAAATGTCGGCCAGATCAAGGCAAAGCGCGTCACCTTTTCATCGGAAACCGACGCTGATTTCACTTGTCGAGGCGGCAAGTTCTTCCACGCGCAACAGCAGATCGGCGATGCCGCGCGCGTGAAGCTGCGTGGCCGGCACAACATGGAGAACATCCTCGCCGCGCTCGCCGCCGGCTGGCTGATGGGCCTCTCCTTCGACGGCATGATGCGCACGCTCGAGAGCTACGAGGCGCCGCGCCACCGCTGCGAGCTGGTCCTCGTGCTGCGCGACCGCGAGTACATCAATGACTCGAAGGCCACGAATCTCCACGCACTCGAGAGCTGCATTCGCTCGCAGGACCGGCCCATCGTCCTGATCGCCGGCGGAAAGGAGAAGGGCCTCAATTACACGCCGCTGCGCCAGACGATTCCGGGGCGCGTCCACGCCATGGTGCTCATCGGCGAGATCGCGCAATCGCTCGAGCGGGGCTTCGGCGATCTCGTCACCTGCCGCCGTGCCGCGGACATGAACGAGGCCGTGCGCGTCGCCACCGAACTCTCCCGCGCGGGCGACGCCATCGTGCTCTCCCCCGGCACTTCCTCCTTCGACATGTACACCGGCTACGCCCAGCGCGGCGACGTCTTCTGCGCCGCCGCGCGCGCCCTTGTTTGAATGAAACACCTTAAGAAACCCCGAACCCCCAAGACACACATGAAAAAGCCCAAGCTCCTCACCAACCTCATGGGCGGTGAAAAACGCCGCCATCACGTCACCGCCTTCATCACCCAGGAGGGCGACTGGAACCGGCAGGAACCCAACACCGGATTCGCGCGCGTCTTCATCGCGATGCTGATCCTGCATGTGTTCATCATCGGCGGCATCATACTCTCCGACTTCCGCGGCAGCTCGAAACCCGTGCCACGCGCGCCCGCGGTGACTGCCGCGATGCTCACGAAGTCCAGCGCCGAGCTGAGCGCCTCGCACACCCCGCCGGCAGCTTCGCCCGGAAGCAGTGACGATGCGAACTACGAGAAGTACACCGTCGCCTCCGGCGATTCGTTGCCGACGATCGTCGCCCGCTTCGGCGTGGACAAGGACGAGTTCGTCCAGCTCAACCACCTCGACCAGGGCGGCGGCTTCTCCGCAGGCACCGTGCTGCTCATTCCGAACCGGAAGGTGGCCGAGCCGATGCTGATCACTGCGGCGCGCACCATGCCGGAGATCGGCGTGAAGCCGCCCTCGGATGACGCCCCGGCCACTACCTCAGCGACGACGACGGATGCGGCCGGGACGCCGCCACCTGCGGATGACGCTGCCGCAGTGGCGGCTGCCGCCCCGGACTCTGCTTCGACTTCGTCATCCACGTCCGGCACTGATACCGCCGCGCCGGCATCCGCCGCGGACAGCACGACGGCGCTCGTGCCTCTGCCAGAGATGCCCGCCGATTCTGTCGCGGTGCAGGAGCACACACAGGCCGACGCACCGCCGGAGACGGCCAAACCCGTGGAAAGCAAGACGGACACCGTGGCGAAGGAACCCGCGCGGCAAAAAAACACGTCGAAAAAAGTCGCGACCGCTGCGCCGGCTCCGAAGCCCGTGCCGCCACCCAGTGAGATGAAGTCACGCCCCATCACCAAGGCCGACTCGCCTCCGAAAGCGCAAAACAAGACCTCACCCGCCAAGGCCGCCGGAGGCACGCACGTCCTGGCAAAGGGCGAGACCCTTTACCGCCTCTCCGGCATGTACGGCGTCTCCGTCGAAAGCCTCATGAAGGCCAACAACGTCAAAGACGCCGCGAAGCTCCGCGACGGCACCAAGCTCATCATCCCCGCGAAGAAGTGACCGGGTGATGAGTGCCCGGCTGCGGGTCATGAGTGATGCGTGATGAATCCGCTCTGTCCGCGTTGCCTCATCCGCATCGTGGCTCGCCCTCACACCCGTCGCCGGTCTCCCGCTCCCTCCGACACTCTCGACCCCTGACCCATCCCCCGCTCCAATGCGCAAAGTCCTCCCCCTGCTGCTCATTCTCGCCGTCTGTCTCCTCGTGGCTTTGGGGCTGACGATGCTGGCGAGCACCAGCTACTTTGTGAAGGAATGCGGTGGCGAGCAATACTCCGCGTTGCAGAAGCAGATCATCAGCGCCGTCATCGGCGCGTGTGCGTGCGCGTTCTTCGCCCTGCTGAATTACCACCGGCTGCTCCGGTTTCGGTGGTGGCTGCTCGGTCTTTCGTGCGTGCCGCTCGTGCTGGTGCTGGTGCCAGGCATCGGCATCGAGATCAAGGGCGCCATGCGCTGGCTCCCGCTCGGTCCGTTCAATGTGCAGCCCTCCGAGTTCGCCAAGATCGCGCTGGCCATCGCTGTGGCCGGCTGGTTTGCCACCAACGAATCCGGGACGACGACCATGAAGCGCGGCTTCCTCATCCCGGGCCTCATCATTGCGCTGCCCGTGGTGCTCATCGGCTGCGAGGTCGATCTCGGCAATGCCCTGCTCGCCGCCATGGTCGGTGCGGGCATCATGTTCGTGGCAGGCACGCGGCTGGTCTTTCTGTGCACCGTGCTCGGTGGCGCGGCCGCCTCTCTGACGGCGGCGGTGCATTTCGTGCCAAACCGCCTGGAGCGCATCGCGGCGGTGTATCATCTGGAGCAATACAAGGACACATGGGGCCTCCAGCAGTGGATCTCGTCGCTGGCCTTCGGCTGCGGCGGCGTGGACGGCCGGGGACTCGGCGCCAGCCGCATGAAGCTGCACTACCTGCCCGAGTCGCACACCGACTTCATTTTTCCCATCGTCGGCGAGGAACTCGGCCTCTACGGCACGGCGGGCGCCGTCCTCATGTTCGTGCTCATCGTCCTCACCGGCATGTGCATGGCTGCGTACGCGCCCGACCGCTTTGGAAAGCTGCTCGGCTTCGCGCTCACGCTGATGCTCGGACTTGAGGCGCTGCTGAACATGGGCGTCACCACCGCACTGCTGCCAAACAAGGGCTTGCCTTTGCCGTTTGTCAGCTACGGTGGCTCCAGCATCGTCGCTGCCATGATCGCCGTCGGCATTCTCATCAACATCCATCGCCAGGGAGTCCACCTCAGCCGTGGCGACCTGCCCGTCATCCGCAAAACCCGGCGCTGGACCCCCCAACTCTGACCGTCGTGGCGAAGGGCAAAAAGCAGCGGCTGCACGTCATCATCGCGTGCGGCGGCACCGGCGGGCATCTCTTTCCCGGCATCTCCGTCGGCGAGGTGCTCTCCGCGCGCGGGCACGATGTAACGCTGCTCATCAGCGAGAAGAAAATCGACAGCCTCGCCGCCTCCGGCCATCCGAACCTCAAGTTTGAGCGTCTGCCGTTTCTGGCGATGCCGAAACCGTGGTCGCCGAAGATGCTGTCGTTTCTCACCGGCACCTTCAAAGGCATGAACGCAGCGCGTGCCATCATCCGCGGGCATCAGGCGCAGGTCGTGCTCGGCATGGGAGGCTTCACCTCTCTCGCTCCCATCGTCGCCGGCCGGCGGGAAAAATGCCGCACCCTCATCCACGACTCCAACGCCGTGCCCGGCAAGGCCAACCGCCTCACCGCGAAATTCTGCGACGTCGTCCTCGTCGGCCTCGAAGCCTGCAAGGAACATTTCCCAAAACACCCCGATGTGCGCGTCGTCGGCACGCCCGTCCGCTCCAGCCTGCGCCAGAAGGTGAAGGACGATCCGCACGCCTTCTTCAAGCTCGACAAGAAAAAGAAGACGCTCGTCGTCATGGGCGGCAGCCAGGGCGCGCGCGGCGTGAACCGCGTCGTGTGCATGGCGCTCGATCAGTTTGAAAAGCTCGGCATCCAGGTGCTTCACATCGCCGGTCCCACCGACTACGAAGAAGTACGCGACGCCTACGCGAAGCACCCGCTCCTTGCCCAGCACGTCGCCGCCTTCTGCCACCGAATGGAGCTGGCGTATCAGATCGCCGACCTCGCCATCGCCCGCTCCGGTGCCTCCACGCTCACGGAGCTGGCGTGGTTCGGCATCCCGAGCATCCTCGTCCCCTACCCCTTCGCCGCCGACGATCACCAGACGAAAAACGGCGTCATCTTCGAGAAAGCCGGAGCGGCGAAGCTCATGCCCGAGTCCGGCATCAACGCCACCGTCCTCGTCGATGCCGTGCGCGAAATCCTCACCAATCCCGCCAAGGCCAAAGCGATGAAAGCCGCCGCCCAGAAGATGGCCGTCCGCGACTCCGCCGAGCGCATTGCCGGCATCGTGGAGGAGCAGGGACGGAAGCAGGCCGAGAACGCCGCCGCATCAAAGTAGGCCGGGCCTGGCATCAGTCCGCCCGTCTTCGTGTGCAAAGGCCGAGCGACATCCCTGTCATCTCCACCGTCCGAACGAACAGCCGGGCGGCGCGGCGAGGTGCGCCGGTGGCGGATCAAAGCCTCCACCGCCGCACACACCCGGCCTACGCCTGGACCTCGACGTGCCCGTACTCCGCACGCTCAGAACAGCGTGTAGATGAACGGTGCGGCGGCGGTGCCCGAAAGAATGAGCAGCGCGGTGAGCAGCAGCATCACAATGATGAGCGGCAGGAGCCAGAACTTCTTGTTCTGTTTCAGGAAGCCGATGAACTCGGAGACGAGGCTGCCCTGCTTCTGCTGCGCGGCTTTTTCAAATTCGTTCTGGGGTTCGGACATGGCTGTGGCGGCTGGGATTTAGAACTGGCTGAAGTAGCGCTCCGCGGGCGGGGCGGGCGGCGCATCAATCCAATGCGTAGCTGCGCTGCGCTTCCATTTCAAGTTCAGCGGATCACGGCCAATGACCCGCATGATGAGGCCGATGGGCGTGAAGATGCCGTAGAACATGACGACGAAAATCAGGTTCGCCATCACGATGCCGACGCACGCGGCGAGGAAATACCACACGGGATATAGCAGCCGAGCCAGCGGTACGATGAGCAGGCTCGCAAGCCCCACCGCAGCGCCGATGCCGCCGAGCAGGAGAAAGCCGTGCGCATCGGGCATGGCGTGCGTCCTCATCCACTTCACGAGGAAGAACACGACGGCGATGCATGGAAAGCCAATGATGAGCGACCAAGCGAACTTGCGCAGCTCCGCGGCGTCGGGCTTCCAGTTGATTTCTTTGAAGGGATTGATCATGGGCGGGGGGACAGTAGGGCGGTGGGACAGTAGGTCAGTCGAGCTGAAAGCTCGCCACATACTTCGCCTTCTCGGCTTCGCTCAGAGGTTTCTGTGCGGCTTTGCGCATGACGAAGTTCTCTACCACCAGGACATCCATGTCGGTGGCCTGGAGGCAGCGGAAGGCGTCGCCGGGGGTGCAGACGATGGGTTCGCCGCGGATGTTGAAGCTGGTGTTGATCATCACGCCGCAGCCGGTTTGCTTTTTGAACTCGCGCATGAGGCGGTAAAAGCGGCCGTGGCGGCGCTCGTCGATGGTCTGCATTCGCGCGGACATATCGACGTGCGTGATGGCGGGCAGCGTGGAGCGTGGGACGTTCACGCGCTTGCGCAGGTCGGGGTCCTTCATCGCGGCCTTTTCTTCGTCGCTGAGCTGGCGCTGGAGTTCCTTCTTCACGTCGGCGACGACGAGCATGTAGGGGCTGTCGCCGTTGTGATCGAAGTAATTGCTGACTTCCTCACGAAGCACGACGGGCGCGAACGGACGGAAGGATTCGCGGAACTTGATGCGCAGGTTCATCTGCGCCTGCATCGCCGGGCTGCGCGGATCGCCGATGATGCTGCGGCTGCCAAGTGCACGCGGACCAAACTCCATGCGGCCGGCGAACCAGCCGATGACTTTCTCACTGGCGACTTCCCCGGCCACCGTTTCTAGCAGCTTGGCCTCGTCTTCGATGAACTCGTACACCGCGCCGACCTTGTCGAGTTCCGCGCGGACTTCGGCGTTGCTGAACTTCGGACCGAGCAGCGAGCCTTTGCACGAGTCACCAGGATCGGCTTTGCGCTCGTTGCCGAGGAGATTGTAATGAACAAAGAGCGCCGCTCCGAGCGCGCCACCAGCATCACCGGCGGCGGGCTGGACGAAAACATCCTTGAAAATGCCGGCGCGGATGAGCTTGCCGTTCGCCACACAATTGAGCGCGACACCACCGGCCATGCACAGGTTCTCGCAGCCGGTGATTTGCCGCGCATAGCGCGCCATGGCGAGCACGGCTTTCTCGGTCACGACCTGTATCGAAGCCGCGAGGTCCATCTCGCGCTGGGTGATCGGTGTCTCGGGACTGCGTGCGGGTCCGCCAAAGAGCGCGGCGAATTTGTCGTTCGTCATGCGCAGCCCTTCGCAGTAGCTGAAGTAGCTCATGTCCATCGCGAGCGAGCCGTCGTCTTTGAGATCGATGAGCTTGTCGAGGATGATGTCGGCGTACTTCGGCTCGCCGTAGGGCGCGAGGCCCATGAGCTTGTACTCGCCGCTGTTTACCTTGAAGCCGCAGAAGTAGGTGACCGCGCTGTAGAGCAGGCCCAGCGAGTGCGGAAAGTGCATCGTCTTGAGCAGACGCATCTTGTTGCCTTCGCCGATGCCGATCGTCGCCGTGTCCCATTCGCCCACTCCGTCGATGGTGAGAATGGCGGCCTTGTCGAAGTGGCTGGGATAGTACGCACTCGCTGCGTGGCTCTCGTGATGGCCGGTGAAGATGATGCGCTTCTTGAAGCGGCCGTCGAGTGCCTTCCGTATCTCGCGTGGCAGATGCAGTTTGGTTTTGAGCCACAGCGGCATCGCCATCATGAAACTCTGCAATCCCTGCGGCACATAAGCGAGGTACGTCTCGATGAGGCGGTCGAACTTCTGCAGCGGCTTGTCGTAAAAGGCGACGTAATCGAGCTGCTCGACCTCGATGCCAGCCTCTTTGAGGCAGTACTGCGCCGCGTGGGTCGGGAAATGGTAGTCGTGCTTGATGCGCGTGAAGCGTTCTTCCTGCGCGGCGGCGACGGTGTCACCATCACGCACGAGCGCGGCGGCGCTGTCGTGATAGTAGGCGGAGAGTCCGAGGATGGTGGCCATGGGAATTCGGGGGCCGTAGTTAAAACGGGTTGCGACCGGTGCAAGCGTTGATTCTCCAGGCGGCGGATCAGGGAAGCTGGAGAGCCTTGACGATTTCCTGCGCTAGTTCGCGATTCACCTGACCCTGATAGTGGCGCACGACGAAGAGCGCCTGCTCGGAGAGGTCATCGCGATGCTTTGCGAGCAGGGTGTCGAGAAAGTCGAGATGGCGGTAGCCGCGCTGCTTGAGAAAGCGCAGCAGCGTCTCGTACTGGCGCGGGTCGCCGCGCTTGAAGTCGTCGATGTCATGCGGGCCGGGGATGATGGCGATCAGCGGGATGCGGCCGTCTTTGATGACGGTGGAGTGGAAGAAATCAAACATGCCGCAAAGCGCGCGGAAGCCCTTGCTGTCCTCGGCCCAGAACTCGTCGCCATACAAGTCACCGGCGGCGAGCATCTTGAAAAGCGGACGAACGGGAACGCTGTTGTTCAGCAGGGCTTCGAGCTTGACGGGGATGCGAAGCTGGTTGCCGGCGTAGAGAAAAGTGCGGACGACCGGGTTTTCCAACACCACCTGCCGCCCGCCGCGGCCCCAGGTGAGGTAGTCCTGGCGGAGAAGTGCGCGCAGTTCCGCGGTGGGATCGGCGAGCAGCCGGCGGTAGTCGTCGATGCTGGTGTAGGGATTGGGTTTGATGTCGAAGTTCCCGGCATCGTCGATGAACGCGAAGGGCTTGGTCATGGCCATTCCCGAGGTGCGGTTCACGAAGGGGCGGTAGCAGTTCACCGTGCGCTGCGCGTCGTTCGTCATGAAGCCGATGACGACATACTTGCCGTCAAACTTCCGCGCGTTCTCCATGTAGTGCAGGCAGGCCTGCGTGAGGCACGCGCCCGGGATGCCGAAGTTCAGCCACTCCCAGCCGGGCTTCAGTTCCTCCGCGTGATGCGGATAGGTCTGCCCATCGGTGACGCCGACGCCGAAGGTGAAGGAGTCGCCCATGCAGAGCACGCGCTTGTCGCGCTCCAGCGGCACGGCGGGGTATTCCCGGGTCGCGCGGATGCCCTGCTTGCTGACGGTCGTGCCCGGCATCGTCTGCCCCGCGTGCGGCACCCAGCCGATGCGCGGATGAAAGCCGCCCTCGCCAACGCCGCCTGCGACGAGCCTTTCAGCCTGCTCCCTGCCACCCGGCGTGAGGGTGAGCTCCCCGCGCAGCGCCAGACGATCATCGCGCGCGCCCATCACCTTCATGAAAACGAAGCAGAGCAGATGCGTGGCCGCGAACATCAGCGCCAGCAGCACGCCGGAGAATACGACGCCCTTCGCCGACCACTTCACGCGCCGCAGCCCGCGCACGAGCGCGAAGGCGAGCCAGGCCAGCGCGCACAGCACCGCGACGCGCGCGGGCCAGCGCAGCGCTGTGGGGAGAAGCGGAAAGCCCAGCAGCATCCCGAACACCACGGTGAGCGCGCCGCTGACACGGGACATGGTGACGTCGAGAGGCTTCATGAGTGATCGCCAGCGCAGACCGTGCGCGATGAGCGTCCAAGTCAACGCTCCGTACCAGCCGGAGCGGCGGGCGCGGGGGCCGCTGCTGTCAGCGACGGCATGGCCTTGATGATTTCCGCGGCGAGTTCCTTGTTCACCGGCGGCTGGTAGTGATTGCGCACGAAGAGCGCGTCCTCCGAGAGGTCCGCCTTGTGCTTGCTGACGAGCGGATCGAGGAAATCGACGAAGGCATAGCCCTTGGATTTGAAGTGGGCCGCCAGCGAGAGGTACTGCCGGGGGTTCTGCCGGGTGAAATCGCTCACGTCCATCGGTCCCGGGATGATGACGAAGAGCGGCTCGCGGCCGTCAGCGACGATCTGCTCGTGGAATCGGTCGAACATCATGCAGATGGCCTTGAAGCCGGGGCTGGAGGGACTCCAGATGTCCCGGCCATACGGATCGGGCGGAATGATGCTCTTCACGGCGCTGCTCAATGGCAGGCGGGCATCGAAAAGCAGGTCTGTGCTGCGGTCCACACGCAGCGCATCCCAGACGTAAAGGAGCGTGCGGCTGATGGGACCCGCAGGGCCACCGCCCTGCCGGCTCCAGGTCAGGTAGTCGAGCTTCTGCAGCTTCACCAGCTCCAAGCGGTCATCCGCGAGCAGGCGCTTGAAGTCATCGAGACTGTGGTAGGGATTCGGTTCGATGGTGAACTTGCCATTGTCGTACTTCGCGAAGGGCTTGGTCAGCGGGCAGCCGGAGTCTGCATTCACGAAGGGGCGGAAGATGTTCACGGTGCGCTGTGCGTCATTGGTCATGAAGCCGACGACGACCCGCTTGCCGCCGTAGTCCCGTGCCTCGTGCATGTAGCGCTGGTACGCCTGCACGAGACAGCCGCCGGGGATGCCAAAGTTCAGCCACTCGGTACCGGGCAGGAGCTGCTCGGCCTGGGCGGGATACGTGCCGTCGTCCTTCACCGCGATGCCGAAGGTGAAGGAGTCCCCCATGCAGAGAATGCGCCGGTCAGGGGCTGCGGGCTGGCGCGGGTACTCGCGCGTGCCGCGCAAGCCTTGGGCGTTCACCGTGTAGCTCGGCGTCGTGTAGCCGGGGCGTGGCACCCAGCCGACCTCGGCGCTGAACTTGTTGAACTGGTTGTCATCGATCGCCGCCTGGATGCCGCGCCGGCACTCGGCATCCAGCTTCGACATGCCGCGGGTGGTGAGGCGGTCGTCGCGCTGGCTCATCAGTTTGATGAAGACATGGCAGACGAGCGAGAGAACGAGATAGTAAAAGCCGCCGAGCACCAAGATGAAGGCGGTCTTTCGTCCCGTGAAACGCGTGGCACGCACCGCACGCACGGCCGCGATGACGAGCCACCCCACCGCCGCCAGCCACAGCACACGCAGCGGCCAGCGCAGCGCATTGGGCGTGTACTGGAAAAACAGGATGCAGCCGAGGACGAACATCGAGACGGCGACGACGAGAATCGTGCCGGTGGCGGAGCTGCTCTTGGGCTGGCTTTCGGAAGATGGAGCCGGCATGGTGGTGGTCGGGGTCAAGGGCGGCTGACACTATGAATCACCCCGTCAGGCGCAACTGCTTTTCCAGCCGCGGCGGGCTGCCAGCGCCCACGCTTGGGAGAACGACGAATGCACCGTCCAGCCTCAGGTGCTGCGTGGATTGAAGCTCGAGACATCGCGCAGCTTCTCCCACAGCGCGCGCTCGGCATCGGTGAGCCGCGCCGGCAGTTGCACGGTCACCACCACGTAAAAGTCGCCGCGCTCGCCGCCCTTCCCCTTCGGCAGTCCGCGGCCGCGCACGCGGAGCTGCTGCCCGTTTTCAGCTCCGGAGGGGATGCGCAGCTTGATGGAGCCGTCGAGCGTGGGCACCACGATCTCCGCGCCCAGCACGGCCTCCCACGGCGCAACGTCCAGCTCATGATACACGTCCGCCTCGCGCGCGCGGAACTCCGGATGCGCCGCGTGCCGCACGCGCAGATACAGATCACCCGCCGTGCCGCCGCCGCGGCCCGGTTCACCCTGGCCCGGCACGCGGATGCGCCTGCCGTCCGTGGCACCGGGCGGAATGCGCACCTGAAAAGAATGCGTCTCCATCTGCCGCGTCCGCGGATTCTGCGTCTGCAGGGAGACGGGCCGCGTGGTGCCGTGCATGGCTTCTTCGAGGGTCACCAGGATGTCGCCCTCGATGTCGCTGCCACGTCGCTCGCGCGCGGCGGCACCGCGCGCCTGGCCGAAGTCGAATTCCTCACCCGGAAATCCATGCCGTGTGCCGCCGCTGAAAAACTGCTCGAAGAAATCACTGAAGCCCGTGCCGCCGAAGTGGAACTCATGCCCCCCCGCGCCAGCGCCGCCGGACCAGCCGGGCGGCGGTTGGAAGCCCTGGTCGCCATCCCGCCAGTTCGCGCCGAGCTGGTCGTACTTTTTGCGCTTCGCCGGATCGCTGAGCACTTCATTGGCCTCGTTGATCTCCTTGAACTTCGCCTCGGCGGCCTTCTTGTCCTTCGCCACATCAGGGTGGTACTTCCGCGCCAGCTTGCGGAAGGCTTTCTTGATGTCGTCCTCGCTGGCGTCACGAGGGACGCCGAGAGTGGCGTAGTAGTCTTTGAATTCGACGGGCATGGGGTTTCGCCCAACGTGAAAGGTGATCGTCCGCTGTAAAGCTCCTGTTCAGCGGCAGGCACACGGTTCCGGCGGCAAATTCTTCGAGATGCCCGGAGGACAGGAATCGACCACGAAAACCCCGAAGCCATCGACTCCGGCCCTGCGCAGGGTGTTCTTGCATGAGAACGTGTCGGCCTCTCACCTTGATGGTGGCCGCATACCGGACGGTCACTCTTTGAGGCGGTAGGCATATACCTCCGCGTCCTTCATTTCAAAACGCAACCGCACCGGCCTTCCGGCGAGCGTGCTGACGTCCCCGCCATTTTTCCACGTCACAGCGCGCTCAATGGAGTCGCCGAACACAGGCGGGCAGTCGTCGAGCTTGAAGCCAGGGATTGCTTTGCCATCGGCATCCTGAATTTCGACACGCACGCCGCCGGCGGCGGATGAGGCGAAGTTGAGCGCTAGTTTGCCGCCTTTGAAGCGGATGGGTTTGGTGATGAGTTCGCCGCCACTCATGGGCGCGCTGGCGGAGACGAAGCCGTCGAGCCGCAGCGTGTAGCGACGCAGCGCGCTGCTGGTGCCGGTCCAGTAGTTCTCGCCGGCGTAGAGCGAGAGTTCGTCGGGCGCGCCTTTGAGATCGGACTTCGTCTGCACGGCCTGCCACCCAATGTATTGCTGGCCGTAGTTCCAAGTACCTTCGCGTTCGATGCCGGGCGGCAGGAATGCCTCGTTCCAACGTTTGAAGAGCACCCCGTCGCGGCTCGCCATGAACAGGCCCTCGGTGATCGCCGTTCCGTAGCGCTCGCTGGCTTTGGCGCGCCACTGCCTGTGTTCGAGTTCGGGCAGCGCGCGCATTGAGTCAGACCAGCCACGCTCGGTGTAGCGGGTGGGGAAACCGATGAGCAGATGCGGCGCGCGAAAGTACGGCTTCACCTGGCTGGTGTAGAGATGCTCGGAAGGTGAGTCGGTGTACTTCACGTCCTGCCACTGGCTCCAGTGAAGAAAATCCTTCGACGTGGCCGTGCGGATTGCGCGGTGGCCTTCTGGCTTCCAGTTTTTTTCCTCCGTGACGCCAGCGGTGAAGATGCGCCAGTAGGCGCGATATTCTCGGCGTTCGCCGTCCCAAAACGCGAGGTTTTGCGAATCAAACGCGCCCTCGGTGATCACCGGTGCATCACTCATCGGCGACCAGTGAAGACCATCGGGTGACTTGAACGGCAGCAACCCTCGCGGACCGGCGGACCGGATCATCGCCTTGTAGCGCGCGTCGGCGGGCGCATCGGGGTTTTCGTCTTTGAAGATGGCGGGATGCCCTGCGTCGGCGTTCACGTTTCCGATCTTGCCGCTGGCGATGACGATGTTGTTGGCTTTCGAGCCCTTGAACTCGTGCAGCCCCAGCTCCGGCTTTTTCCAATGAACGCCATCACTGCTCTCGGCGTAGCAGCAGAAAAGCGGATGCGCATTGGTCTTCACGCCCTTGTCACTCACGTCGAGCTGCCACGCCTTGTAATACATGCGGAACTTGTCGCCATCCTTGAAGATGCTGTGATAGCCGCTGCCGCTGCCTTCCCACGGTGCGTCGTGAATGAGCGCGATCTCCTTCGGCACCGGATGATGCAATCGCAGCTCGGCCTTGCCTGAGAGGCGGTCGATCAAAGCGTCATCCACAAACAACTCGCGTCGTGAGCCGATGTCGGTGACGCCACCCGATGCGGGCGTGGCTGGCTGCGCGTGCAGCAGAGTCATGGCGGCGGCGAAACATGCGGTGGAGGCGAGCAGTGATTTCATGGGAGAAAACAAACCCCGCTCACGCCATGGACTTTCACGGCAAATCTTGGCGGATGACGGCCTGGTGCAGATCGGCATGTGCTCGATTTCATGCCGAAAAAGTCCGCCGCTTCCGGCGGCAGCGACGCGGACAGCACAAGGCGTGTAACAGCCGGAGACGGACGGTTCTCTCCCACACTGAACACCTCTCTCACCATGAAAACAGGCTCTCGTCCTTCCTCCTCCTTGTTCCGTCCCCTCCGTCGGTTTCCGGCGTCGGGATGGCTGGTTCTCATCGCCACCGCGTTCACCAGCGTTCTGGCGGTGACCTTGAATGAAACCATCACGACCGACACCAACGGCTATCGCATCCATTACTACAACCGCGATCCATCGAAGACGGATGACTATGTGGACGACGAGAATGCGGAGAAGGTCCACTACATCTTCGACGACGGCTATTACTCGACCCACCCCTTGCAGGTCGATCTGGGCTTCGACGTGCCGCGCAACAGCAGCCGCGACGTCAAAATCCAGAACAAGGAACTCGACGGCGACGCGGCGGCATCCAACAACGGCCAGCGCATCCTGCTGCCGGTCTCCACCATGGTGGAGGTGGGATACGGCACGGGTGTCTGCCAGGGCATCTGCATCCATGAGCACCACCACAGCTTTCAATTTGAATACATGGACAACGATGGCCGCTATGCCGCATCGACGCTGAACCCGCACGCCTTTGAAGGCCCGGCCACGGCGATGATGGACGCGTTGTTTCCGTCGCTGGACAATTACCACTTCACCAAAGACATCGGCTACACAGGCATCGGCTGGTTCGGCGTGTACCTGGATCCCGAGCGTGACGGCACGTGCTACCTGAACCACTTCTGGGACAACAACGGCTACGAGGGTGCGCTGTTCTGGAAATACCTCATGGAGCAGTTCGGCACGGACCGCGACACCGTGACGTGCGGCTCGGACGTGTTGAAAAAATTCTACGAAGAGGTGCGCGATCACAAGGAGGGCCTGACCACGACGTTGCAGGCCGTGCTGGATGCCAAGGATCGCTACAGCACCGATGTCGAAGATCGCGGCGTGGATTTGAAGAGCGTGTTCCAGGATTTCTCCATCGCGAACTGGACGCGCCGTTACCACAGCCCGCAGTCGTGGGGTGACGACTACACTTTTTCGTTCACCTATCCGAGCCGGTTCTATTACGCGGACGAGGACTCAGCGAAAGCGGAGCCGCTTTTTCCACACTACAACAAGAAGGGCACGGACCTGGACACACTGGAAACGGTGGACTCGATGGACAAGGAGAGGCCGGCCGCGACGATAGATTTCAGCCTCGCACCGGGCGACACGACAGGTACGCAGTCGATCAACCTCGACACATGGGCGGCAAATTATGTGACGTGCGACTTTTCGATACCGTCCACTTCCGGCTACATGATCGGCTTCAATGCGAAGACGGAGTCCGGTGGCAAGTGCTCGTATGCCGTGGTCGGCATCCGCCAGGACAAGACGATCGATGTGATGGAAAAGAGCACGGTGTATCCCGAGTCGGGCAACACGTTCAGCTTCTCATGCGAGCAGCCGACGACGAATCCTTATGTGAAGCTCGTCGCCATCTTCAACGGACAGGACGGCCCGAGCGGCGACGGCTGGACGTCGCTCTCGGTCGATGCGGAGTACGACTTCTTTTACAGCCAGCCGACGCTCACGGTGCTGGAGCCGACGCTGTTGTATCGCGCCTACGTCGGCAGCGGCTCATCGCCGGAGCGTTTCACGGCGCGGGTGAGAATCAACGAACCCTCCGGCACCGGCGGCGCTTCGATTCCGGGGCTGGGCGCATCTGATTTCGAGGTCTTCGTCGGCTCCACCACCACGGCGGCGGATCAGGCCACGGTGCTCGCGTGCGCGTCGGTGATGGGAGAATATTGGCTGACCATCGAGCCGCCGGTGAAGTCGCCGCCGCCGAGTGCATCGCAAAACCTGACCGTGCGCGTGGGCAACATCTCGGGCGCCAGCTCGCTCTCCGTGCTGTACGCGGACGTGCAGCTCGACCAGATGCTGGTGATCGACCGTTCCGGCAGCATGGCGCGCACTTCGGAAGGCATGAGCCGCATCGAGGCTGCGCGCGCGGCTGCGCAGCTCTTCGTCGATGCCCAGGGCGCAGACGACCAGCTCGGCGTGGTGCGCTTCAGCGGCGACAATCACGAACCGGACGCCACGCCCTACGGTGACGCGCAGCTCGTCGCCTCGCTGACCACGCGCACGACGCAGTTTGCCAAAGATTTGCTCAACCTCGCGCTCGAAGAAACCAGCCCGGCGGGCGACAAGCTCACACCTTCCGGCAACACCTCGATCGGCGACGGTTTCTACCAGGCGTTCGATCACTGGTTCACGCACCGCGCGGCGAACGCGGAGCCGTGGTTCATCCTGCTCAGCGATGGGCACCAAAACGAAGACTCCGACGGCTTCAGCCTCACCACGCCGCTCATCGCCGAGGGCATCCGCGTCGAGGCCATCGCGCTGGGGCCGAACTGCGACAAGAACCTGCTCCAATCCATCGCCAGCGTGACCAGCGGCCGCTACTACGAAGTGGCCGCGGAGGAATCTTCCTCGGCGAGCGCGGCATCGAGCCGTACGATGACGGCGGGCAGCAGCTCCGCGAAGACATCATCGGCGGGATCAGCCACGCGCTCCACCATGCGGCTCGATCTCGGCGAGCGATTCCTCGCCGCGAGCGACCGCTCGAAGCGCCGCGACCGCCTGCACGAGGAAACCGGCACACTGGCCGCGGGCGAGACAAAAACGGTGACGCTCACGCTCACCGAAGGAGGCGTGCGCGATGCCGTGCTCGTGCTCTACACCGACAGCGGCAGCGCGAAGCCCTCGCTCGTCATCACGCAGCCCGATGGCACCACGGTGACCGCACCGGACGCCGGCTACACCACGGGCAGCCCTGATCCGAGCGGTCACTACTGGGATCCCGAGGGCTATGTCATCTACCGCATTCCCGCCATGAGCGATGGCACATGGACCTGCGCTTTGAGCAATGCCGGAGCCGACAGCTTCGGCTACCGCTTCACCGTCTCCGCCCACAATCGCGCGGGCGTGCAAATGAAGCTGTGCTTCGCCGAGTACCACTCGGATGCGACGGCGAAGGCTGACCACGGTCTCTACCTGCGCGGCCTGCCCATGCCCGTCGTCGCCGTGCTCACCGACCACGGCGGCCCGGTGCGCGGCGCCACGATCAGCGCCGTCATCTCGCATCCTGAGCACGATGCGGTCACACTCACGCTGCGTGACGATGGCAACGGCCTCGACTCCATCGCCGACGACGGCGTTTATGCGGCGAGCTTCACGCCTTCGGATGAAGCAAGCGGCTCCGGCGGCGGCCTCAGCGAGTCCAGCCCGCCGACGATCACCGGCAGCTACCAGGTGCATGCCACTGCGGCGGGCCGGGACAATCGCGGCTTCCTCTTCAATCGCATCGCGCATGGCGCGTTTCATCTTTACGAGGAGGAGCAGGGCCTCGGCGGTGATGGCGACGGCGATGGGATGCCCGACCGCTACGAATATCTGCATGCCGGACTCGATGCGACGGTGCCCGACGCCACCGGCGATCTCGACGGGGACGGCATCACGAATGGCGATGAATACCACCTCGGCACCGATCCTCTGAATGCCGACACCGACGGCGGCGGCGAAAACGATCACAGCGAAGTCATGGCAGGCACCAATCCGCTCGTGCGTGATGACGATGCGCTGCGTGCTCCGCTCGTGGCGCGCGTGGTGCATCACGATGAGAACTCGCACCATGTTCCCACGAATCCCGACAGCGTGCTGCGCCCGAAGTCCGGTGAAAACGTGATCACGATCTCGATGGAGCACCGCTACCTCGGCTTCGACGTGCTGCGCTCCACAAATCCGGCAGGCCCCTTCACGCTCGTGGCCACGGCGGGCGCTGCGAGCGGCGGCGTGTATCGCGACACCGGACTGACCAATGGCGTCACCTATTACTACCGCCTCGTGCCCTTCACTGCCGGCGACCATCGCGGCGTGTCCACTCGTCTTTTGAAAGGCTCGCCGAGGGCGGACTGCATCCCGCCATCCGGCTCCGTGGTCATCAATGAACACGCCCCCGTAACGACGAGCACCACCGTCGCGCTGCGCTTCACGCACAGCACGGATGCAGTCGAGATGCGCTACGGAAACAAGCGCGACCTCAGCGCCGTCGCCTGGGGGCCGGTGCTCGCGAGCGTGCCCGCGCACAGCTTCATCGGGCTCGCGCCAGGCAAGCGCGGCACCGTCTGGGTGGAGTTTCGCGATCCCGAGGGCAACACCGGCAAGTACTCGTCGTCCATCGAATACCGGACCGCGAGCGCGGCGGGCAGCCTCATCGCAAACGTGATCGCGCCGGCTGATCCCACGAATGCAGGAGTCACCATGACATGCACGCGAGAAGCTGATGGCGAGTTTTTCCAGGTCTGGTCGCCGGCCAGCGGCGTGCTGGATGTCACCATGCCGCCGGGCTTCTACTCGCTGCGTTTCTCTCTGCGTGGTTACGTTCCCGTCGTGTTGCCGCATTTGTTGGTGCCCGCCGGCGGCACATGCACCGCAGGTCTCGTCACGCTCGCGCCGCTTGATTCCGATCACGACGGACTCGCCGACGCCTCGGAACTGCTCACCTATCTCACCGACCGCCGTCGCGCCGACAGCGATGGCGACGGCTTCTCCGATGGCACCGAGGTCATCGTGCTGCGCACTGATCCATCCGACCCCAGTTCCGCCCTGCGCGTGACCGGCGAGAGCACCGCCGATCCAGCGACCGGCGCCATGATCATCACCTTCGCCAGCGTGCCCGGCGTGACGTATGGCTTCCAATACTCCGCCGACCTCTCGACATGGACCAGCTATACCAGCGGCGGCGCGCCGTATCACGTCACCGCGACTGCAACCACCACCACCGTGACACTCACGCCCGACACGGTTCCGGACGGCCGGCTCTTCCTCCGCATCACGGTGGAGTGATCGGTCGGTGCGATGAAGCAGGGCGGGAATGTTCCACAGCGAGAGTATTCGACACCATCTCGATCCTCTCGCGGAACTTCCCGCCTTCATCGAACGCTCTCGATCGCCCCATTGCGAAGAACGCCCTCACAAAATGACGGGCAGTCCGGCGAACTGACCCAGTGAACAAGGCAAGTCCACCGCGCCGGACAAGCCCGCCCTACGGCCGCCGCCGCATCGTCCGCCAACCATCTCGGTTCGCTTTGCCGAGAACCGAGTTGTGCGCTGGAAAAATTCTACTTCTTCGCATGCATCGGCGTCTCCGTCGGAAGCGCGCGGCGCTCAAAAACCACTTCGCGCGCAATCGTCCAGAAGAAGCCCACCGTCGCCGCCAGCAACAACAACGCCAGCGCCAGCGGCCAGAGGCTCGTGATGGCGGAATAGCGGGATCGGCGACGCGGTCGTGACACGGCGGGGATGGTAGATGGTGGAGCGTGGATGGTAAATGGGGAAAAGGGGTGGTTGGTTGAAGATTCAAAATTCAGGATTCAGGATTCAAACGAGAATTCGGTGAGGAGGATTCAGTCGGGGTGTCCTGATGGATCGGACCCGAGTTGCCATGCCGGCACCGAATTCTGAATCCTGCCCGACTCGTGAATCTTGAATCTTGAATCCTGAATCTTGATTCTTGATTCCCTCCCCTTCCCTTCCTTGACCATCGCAAGAAAGCCCTCCTCTCGCCGTTCCACTGCCCCATGTCACGCCACGCCCTTTTCCTCCTCGTCGCAGCCGTTCTGCCGCTCACCTCATCCGCGCAGAAAGCGGACCACAAAAGCGACGCCAAGCCGCAGCCTGCGGTGCAAAAACCGGCGCAACCGCTGAACGTGCTCTACATCGTCTCGGACGATCTCAATGTGAGCCTCGGCTGCTATGGGAACCCGGTGGTGAAGTCGCCGAACATCGACAAGCTCGCGGCGCGGGGCGTGCGGTTTGACCGCGCGTATTGCCAGTTCCCGCTTTGCAATCCGAGCCGCTCGTCTTTCCTCACGGGCCGGAAGCCGAATGCGACCACCGTTTTGAACAACGCGAAGGTCTTCCGCGATTCGATTCCGGACACGGTGACGATCGGCCAGCTTTTCCAGCAGAAGGGCTACGATGTCGCGCGCGTCGGGAAGCTGTATCACTATGGCGTGCCGACGCAGATCGGAACGGACGGACTCGATGACAAGCCATCGTGGCAACATGTGGTGAATCCGAAAGGCCACGACAAGGACGTGGAGGATGAAATCTTCTCGCTCGTGCCGGGGCAGTTCGGCGGCACGCTGAGCTGGTTCAACGACAAGAGCGACAAGCCGCAGACGGACGATCTCGGTGCGACGGAGGCCATCAAGCTGCTCGAGCAAAACAAGGACAAGCCTTTCTTCCTCGCCTTCGGCTGTTTCCGGCCGCACACGCCGTATGTCGCGCCGAAGAAGTACTTCGACATGTATCCGCTGGCGTCGATTCCCCTGCCCGCTCAGCCGAAGTCGCTCGATGGCATTCCTGATCTGGCGATCACGACCAAGAAAGAAGAAGCTGCGATGTCGGACGATCTGAAGCGTCAGGCGATCCAGGCTTACTATGCGGCCACATCGTTCATGGATGCGCAGGTCGGCCGTGTGCTCGATGCGCTGGACCGGCTCAAGCTCACGGACAAGACCATCGTCGTCTTCCACAGCGATCACGGCTATCACCTCGGCGAGCGGAACATGTGGCAGAAGCAGAGTCTCTTCGAAGAAAGCATCCGCGTGCCGCTCATCTTCGCCGGCCCCGGCGTGAAGGCGAAGGGCGGCGTGGTGAAGGCGCCGGTCGAACTACTCGATGTGTATCCGACCGTGGCGCATCTCGCCGGATTTGAATCGCCGAAGTATCTCGATGGCCGCACGCTGCGTCCCGCGCTGAACAATCCCGACGCGAAGACGAAAGGCATCGCCTTCAGCCAGGTGCAGCGTCAGGGAGGCAAGCCGGGCCTCTCGATCCGCACGGAGAAGCATCACTTCATCTCGTGGAACTACGGCGAAGACGGCGAGCAGCTCTACGACGTGGTCGCTGATCCGCGCGAGTCGAAGAACCTCGTGGCTGATGCAGCCAGCGCGCAGACTCTCCAGCAAATGCGCAATCAAGTGCTGAAGCGCTGGCCGAAGGACAACTGGCCAAAAGACGCGAAGGAGCAGTCGAAAGGAAACAAGAAGGGCGGCAAGCCGGAGGAAGTGAAGAAGGCGGAGGTGCAGAAGTCAGAGAGTCAGAAGTCAGGGCCTCAGAAGACAGAGCAGCCGCCGGCGGCGAAGCCAGATGAGCCGAAGGGCAAAGGCAAAGGGAAGAACAAGAAGGTGGAGGCGGGAAAAGCGGCGTTTGGTCCTTCGCCAGACGTGAAGCCGTTCGACTTCAAGAACACGAAGCCCGATCACCTTGATCCGAACATGTTCAAGACCGGCGACGACCTCGAAGTGACGCTTTGGGCTGCATCGCCGATGTTTTACAACCCCGCGAACATGGACATCGACCACGCGGGCCGCGTGTGGGTGAACGAGGGCATGAACTACCGCAAGCACGAGGGCCGCAACCCCGGCGGAGATCGGGTGATGGTGCTCGAAGACACGGATCACGACGGCAAGGCCGACAAGAGCCACGTCTTCGTGCAGGACAAGGAACTCACCTGCCCGCTCGGCATCGCCGTTTTCGACAATGTCATCGTCGTCTCAAACACCCCCGACCTCATCGTCTATACCGACGTGAACCGGAATCAGGTTTTCGATCCCGGCATCGACAAGCGCGAGGTGCTGCTCACCGGCTTCGAGCAGAAGCAGCACGATCACAGCCTGCACTCCGTCACCGCCGGACCCGATGGCCGCTGGTATTTCTCCAATGGAAACTGCGGCGCGTTCTTCACCGACAAGAGCGGCAAGACCTTCCGCATCGGCGGCGCATACTTGAACAACGAGTGGGCAGGCGAGAAGAGCGATGACGGCCACGTCTATGTCGGCGGCTTCTCGGTGAGCATTGATCCGGACGGGAAGAACGCGCGAATTCTCGGCTACAACTACCGCAACTCGTTCGAGCAGGTGAAGAACTCGCTCGGCGACTTCTTCCTCAGCGACAACGATGATCCTCCGGCCTGCCGCGTGAGCCCGCTCATCGAAGGCGGCAGCTTCGGATTCTTCTCGCTCGACGGCAAACGCCAGTGGCGCGCGGACAAGCGCATCGGCCAGACGATTCCGGTGGCCGAGTGGCGCCAGGATGACCCCGGCTCCATCCCCGCAGGCGATGTCTATGGCGGCGGCGCGCCGACCGGCATGTGCTTCTACGAGAATGGCGCTCTCGGTGACAAATATCGCGGCCTCCTGCTGAGCTGCGAGACGGGGCGCAACACGGTCTTCGGCTACTTCCCCAAGCCCGACGGCGCGGGCTTCAAGCTGGAGCGTTTCGACTTCCTCACCACCAACACGACCGGCGTCTTCAAAGGCAGCGACTTCGTCGGCGGCTCGAAAAATCTCTCCGACGAGCGCCACACGCTCTTCCGTCCCTCGGATGTCTGCGTCGGTCCCGATGGCGCCATCTACGTGTGCGACTGGTTCGATGCGCGCACCGGCGGGCACACGGATCTCGATGACACATGCTCGGGCGCGATCTACCGCATCGCGCCGAAAGGTTTCAAATCGCAGATTCCAGATTTGAAACTGGACACGCTCGACGGCCAGATCGCCGCTCTGAAATCGCCCGCGATCAACGTGCGTCACCTCGGCTTCACGAAGCTCAAGGCGCGCGGCAAGGAAGCCGTCGATCCCGTCTCGAAAGTGCTGAGGGAGGCCAATCCGTTCATCGCCGCACGCGCCGCGTGGCTGCTGGCGCAGCTCGGCAAGGAAGGCCGCGCGAAGATGATGCCGTGGCTCGATGCGAAGGACGCGGCCCGGCGGCTCGTGGCATTCCGCGCACTGCGTGCCGGGGGCGCGGACGTGACCGAGATGCCGCTCAGCGCGCTGGCCGTGGACAACAATCCCGCCGTGCGCCGCGAGGTGGCCGTGAGCTTGCGTGATGCAAATGCCGCAAGGGCCGTCCCGATGCTGCTCGAAATCGCGAAGCGCTGCAACGGCGCCGACCGCTCGTATCTAGAGGCCTTCGGCCTCGGTTGCGCGAACAAGGAAGAAGCCGTGTGGCTCGCCGCGAAAAAAGCGATGGCCGCCGACGGCGCGACGAAGTGGAGCGACGCCTTCGCGCGCATCACCTGGCGACTGCATCCGCAGGTGGCGATCGAAGATGTGAGGGCACGCGCACTCGCCGCCGAACTCAGCGCCGCTCAGCGCAAGCTGGCGATGGAGACGCTCGCTTTCACGCCGGACGCTGCCGCCGCGCGCGCGATGCTGGCCGTCGCGAAGGAGAAACCTTCGCCCGTCGCCAGCGATGCGCTCTGGTGGCTGATCAAGCGCAGCACCGACGAATGGTCATCCTTTGGCATCGCCGAGGAACTCAAGAAGCAAGGCGTGTTCGATCCCGACAAAGCCAAGCTCATCTCCATCGTCATCCCGCCGCCCGTGCCGGCGGAAAAAGTGCCGAAGCTCGAGGATGTGCTCAAACTTGCCGGCAACCCGAAGAACGGCGCGTCCGTGGCCGTGCGCTGCGTCATGTGCCACGAGATCGCCGGCCAGGGTGTCGAGTTCGGTCCCGCGCTGACCGGGTGGGGCAGGAGCCAGCCGACCGAGGTCATCACGGAAGCGCTGCTGAATCCGAGCAAGGACATCGCGCACGGCTACGACGGCCAGGAGATCGTGACGAAGGATGGCATCACCATCCACGGCATGGTGCTGGCCGAGGGCGACATGCTCATCGTCCGCAGCATGGGCGGCCAGACGCAGTTCATTCCGAAGAGCCGCATCAAGAGCCGCAGCAAGCTCACCCACTCCCTCATGATCAGCGCGACGCAGCTCGGCATGACGCCGCAGGACGTGGCCGACGTGGTCGCCTTTCTCCGCACCGGTGGTGCTGCTGACACGAAGCCCACCGCGCAAAGATAGCGGGTGCGCTGCGCTTCGCAGCACTCGGGGAGGAGGCATCGGTGCCGCTCGTCCGCCTTCGTGTTCCCAGTGTCTTCACCGCCATGCCCGGACTCGCCCGCGCGCTCTCGAAACTCGGCCGCTGCTCGCGCAGCCGGGCCGTCGTGCTCGTGCGCGAGGGCCGCGTGAAGCTCAATGGCCGCGTGCGGCGTGATCCCGAGACGCCGGTCGATCTCGAGTGCGACGAGATCGCCATCGACGACGCGCCCGTGGCTGCTGCCGAGCGGGTCTATGTGATGCTCAACAAGCCGCGCGGTCTCGTTACCACCGCCGCGGACGAACTCGGGCGCGACACGGTGTACTCGTGTTTCGACGACCCGGCAATGAAGCGACTTCCCGCCGTCGGCAGGCTCGACAAGGCGAGCGAAGGCATCCTGCTCTTCACCAATGACAACGCGTGGGCCAATGCCATCACCGACCCCGCCACGCATGTTGACAAGACCTACCACGTCCATGTCGCCGCGCTGGCCGATGATGCCCTCATCGCGCGGCTCGTCGAAGGCGTGAGTGACGAAGGCGCACGTCTCAACGTGAAGCGCGCGAGCATTCTGCGCCGGGGTGAAAAGAACTCATGGCTCGAGATCGTGCTCGACGAAGGGCGGAACCGCCACATCCGCCGCCTGCTCGCCGCTTTTGACGTCGAGGTGCTCCGCCTCGTCCGCATCGCCATCGGTCCGCTCAGGCTCGGCGATCTCCGGAAAGGCAGCTGGCGGAGGCTCACCGATGCCGAGGTGCGTGCGCTCCACGCCCCCTGAGCACCATTCAGGGATCGCGGATTTTCTTTTGCGGGCGCAAGGTTGCCCGGCATGATCGGCCCGCCATGAAACTGATTCTTCCCGCCTTCCTCACGCTCGCCGCCGGCGCGTGCCTCGCGCAGCAGAACACCGCCAACTACGACGAGTCCAAAGCAGGCGAGGTCATCCTGCCGGCTGTCCTGAAATCCCTGGACGGCGCGAAGATCACCTCGTCCGATGAATGGACCTCGAAACGCCGGCCCGAGGTGTTGAGCTTGTTTCAAGACCATGTGTATGGCCGCATTCAGCCGAAGCCTGATGATCTGAAGTTTGAGGTCACCGCCACCCGGCGGGACGCGCTCGGCGGCACGGCCACGCGGAAATTCATACATGTCTCGCTCGCGAAGCATCCACAGTGGCGAGGGATGGACATCATGCTTTACGTGCCGAACAAGGCGCAAGGCAAGGCTGCGCCGGTCTTCGCGGGTCTCAGCTTCAATGGCAACCATGCCGTCTCCAAGGAGACCGACGTGCCTGTCAGCGACCGCTGGATGCGTCCGAACACGAAGAACGACAAGGCGGTGAAGAACAACCGGGCGACGGAGGAATCGCGCGGTGTCGAGGCAAGCCGCTGGCCGCTGGAAATGATCGTTGGTCGCGGATTCGCGGTTGCGACCGCGTATTATGGCGACATCGAGCCGGATCACGCCGAGGGCTGGAAGGAAGGTGTGCGCGCCGCACTGAGCAGCGACGCTGCGGGCACCGTGTGGAAAGACGGTGACTGGGGCGCGATCGGCGCGTGGGCCTGGGGTCTGAGCCGCATCCTAGACTACCTCGAGACCGACAAGGATGTGGACGCGCGGCATTGCGCCGTCATCGGCCATTCACGTCTCGGGAAGACCTCGCTCTGGGCCGGCGCGAGCGATCCCCGCTTCGCCCTCGTGATTTCGAACGACTCGGGCGAAGGCGGCGCCGCGCTGATGCGGCGAAATATCGGCGAGACCACCGAGATCATCACGCGCGCCTTTCCGCATTGGTTCACTCCGAAGTACCGCAGCTACGCGAACAACGCGAGCGCCTGCCCGGTCGATCAGCACATGCTCATCGCCCTTATGGCGCCGCGGCCCGTTTACATCGCGAGCGCGAGCGAGGACAACTGGGCGGATCAGAAGGGCGAGTTCCTGTCCGGCCTGAACGCCGGGCCGGTCTATGCGCTCTTTGGCAAGAGCGGGATCGGGACGGAGTCACCGCCGGAGATCGACCACCCGGTGGGTGACTTTGTCGCGTATCACAACCGCACCGGAAAGCACGATGTACTCGACTACGACTGGCTGCAGTACCTGAAGTTTGCCGCGCGGCACTTTGGAATGTGATCCCCCGCCGCATCCGAGCATGGTCTGCGTCCTGCCGGGGGAGGCATCCCGGTGCCCGGGCTGACGGGCACGACGCGAGATGCTGAAACATCTGCATGACGTGTGCTCGTTCTGTTCCAGCCCATGCTTCGATTCGTTTTTCCAGCGCTTCTTCCTTTGCTCGCCCTTGCCACCGACCAGCCTCAGTGGGGGCAGGCGTGGACACGAAATCTGGTGTCCGGGGAGAAGGGCCTGCCCGACAGCTTCGATCCGCTGACGAAGAAGAATGTAAAGTGGGTGGCGGACCTCGGCACGAACACGCACTCCACGCCGGTGATCGCCGGCGGCCGAATCTTCATTGGCACGAACAATGCCAATCCACGCGACCCGAAGCACACGGGTGACCGGGGAGTCTTCATGTGCCTCGATGAGAAGGACGGCCATCTGCTTTGGCAGTTGGTGGTGCCAAAGCTGGAGGACGACAAGTATCTCGACTGGCCCGAGATGGGCATGTGTTCGGATGCGACCGTCGAGGGCGACCGCGTGTACCTCGTCACAAACCGCGGCGAGGTGGTTTGCCTGGACGTGCATGGCCTGGCGGATGGCAACGACGGCTTTCAAGACGAAGGCCGGCACATGACGCCACGAAATGCACCGCTGATGACCACCGGCCCGCTCGATGCCGACATCGTGTGGCTGCTCGACATGAAGGAAGCCTGCGGCATCTGGTGCCACGACGGCGCGCACAGCTCGATCCTGATCCACGGCGATCATTTGTACGTGAACACCGGCACGGGAGTGGACAACACACACCGCTTCATCCGGCGGCCTGACGCACCTGGCCTCATCGTCGTGGACAAGCAGAGCGGCAGATACCTCGCGCGCGATGACGAGCACATCTCCCCAAATGTCTTCCACTCCACCTGGTCCGCGCCGAGCCGGGCGGAAATCGAGGGCAAGCCCGTCATCTTTTTCTGCGGCGGCAACGGGATGACGTATGCCTTTGATCCGCTGGAGCAGCCCGCGCCGAGCGGTGAACTCTTGAAGCTGACGAAGCGCTGGCAATACGACATGGATCCCACCGCGCCAAAGACACAGGTGCACCGCTTCACACAAAACCGGCAGGAAGGACCGAGCAACATCTATGGCATGCCCGTATTCGCTGATGGCCGGCTCTTTATCGCCGGCGGCGGTGATGTCTTCTGGGGCAAGAACGAATCTTGGCTCAAGTGCGTGGATCCGCGCAGCGGCCGGGAGCTGTGGAGCCACGCGCTGGGCAAACACACGCTCTGCACACCGTCCGTCCATGACGGCCTCGCGTATGCCGCCGATGCGGACGGTGTGATCCATTGCGTGGACGCGGCCACCGGCCAGGGGGTGTGGACGCACGACATGAACGGACCGTTTTGGGCCTCGGTCATGATCGCCGACGGCAGGCTCTACGCCGGCACGCGCAAAGGGAACTGGGCCGTGCTGGCCGAAGGACGCGAGAAGAAGCTGCTCTGCAATCTCGAGCTGATGTCTCCGATCAGCGCGACGACGAGCATCGCCAACGGCGTGGTGTACGTCGCCACGATGAAGCAGCTCTGGGCGTTGAAAGCCGAGTAGGCGGCCCGAGGGATCCCAGGGCGTGCGCTGGGCGGGAAGACAAACTTTTGCGCTGCATTTCATCCCGGTGTGCTACAATGCCGGCCCCGCCGACCGCAGCAACCGCATGAGACGGCGGGTCAATTCATCCAACCTGCCTGATCCAACCATGACCCCTGCGCTCCGAACCCGCTCCATCGTCTCCGTCCTGCTCGCCGGAATGCTTTGTGCCTGTGGCAAGAAGGAACAGCCCGCGACCACGGAAGCTCCGGCGGCACCCGCCGCGAAGCCCGAGGTGCCGGCGAAGCCCGCTCCGGCTCCTGAGGCGAAGAAAAGCGCGGACGCTCCAGTGGAAGCCAAGGCTCCGCCGGCTGCTCCGGCGGTGACGTCGCAGGAAAGCGAGCGCGAGTTCACCGGGACGGTGGGAGGTCAGCCCGTGGTGATGGGCCTGTCCATCGCCGGTGAGCCTGGCGGTCCCCGGAAGGTGAGCGGCTGGTATTACCTCGAGTCGGCCGGCAGTGCCGCAAAGGTGCCGCTGTCAGGCTCCTTTCAGGACGGAACGCTGACGATGGATCAGACCGTGAACGGACAGGTGACCGGCTCGTTCGAACTCTCGGCCTCCGATGCGGTGGGCATCAAGAGCTTCCTCGGCCTGTGGAAGGGCCTGGGCAAAGTGCTGCCGGTGAAGCTCGGAGAGCGCTGATCAAGCCACGCGTTTCTTTGCCGGCGCGAGCAGGCCGACGAGCAGCCGCTCGATCACGAGCTTCGGATCGAGCTGGGTGGTGACGAGCTTCGCATTCGCATCGAGGCAGGCGCGGAAGGCGGCGTGCAGTTCGTCGAGCGTGAAGCGCGTGGAATCATGGACGGCCAGGAAGAGCGGATACGCATTGAAGCCAGTGCCATCCTTCTTGCGTGGTACGTGCGCGGTGGCCGCGGCCGGAAGGGCTTCGAGCGAGATGTTGAAGGCATTGTACGAGCCGGTGCCCAGCTTGTGACGCGTCAGAAGGTCTTTCACCAGCAGGAGGCTGCGCACCTTGGGCACGATGGCGGCCAGCAGGAGACCCACGGGATTCTGCCCCTGGTAAACAAGGATGCCGAGCAATTCGAGCGCCCGCTTGAGATCGCGCGCGCCGATGGCGTTGCCGATCTCCCAGATCACGCCCGCGCGGCTCATCGAGACGAGACCCCGCACAGTGGCCACGCCCGCGCGGCGGCGCTCGCCAAGGTAGAGGTCGATCTTCTCCAGCTCGCTCTCCAACTGGCGCGTGTCATCGCCGGCCATCTGCACGAGCAGCTCGAGCGCTCCGGTTTCAAACGTAAGGCCGCGCTCACGGGCCCACTTTGACGCCTGCATCATCACGGCCTCCTCCCATCCGGCCTTCGAGGTGTCCGGCTTGTCATGGACTTCGATGGCCGCCAGTTTGCCGAGCCGCTTGTATGCGCTGCGCCGTTTGTCGATGCTCGTGGCACTGAGGACGAACTTCACATCGGAGCCGATGCCGCCTTCGAGCACGTCCAGCACGTTCTCGAAGCCGGTCACCGCGGCCTGCGCGCGGCCGGTGACGCTGTCGCCGAGGAAATTGGCGTTCTTCAGCCACACGACCTTCGCGCCGCCGAAGAACGGGAGCGTCTGGAGCGCTTGAATGACGTTGTTGCAGATCTGGCCGGCCATCTCCGCGTTGTCGGCGGTGCCGTCGATGACGTCGTTGGCAAAGTCGCCCGCATCCGGCGGCGTGAGTCGCTGCACGAGCTTCAGCGCAGCCTCCTTCACCCGCGCCTCGTCGGTGCCTAGAATGACATGGACGTTAGACGCGGCGGTTGCGGCTGATTTCCTGGGCGGCGGCATGGGAAGCGACTCATGGAGCAGGAGCCGGCGGGTGGCAAGCCCGGCGCATCATCCAGGACCGGCGCGGAATGTGATGCGCACGATGCGCGCACTTGCAGCCACACGGACGCGGGGTTCCAGTGCGGGCATGAGCCGTTTCATCCCCGCCGCCGTCAGCATTGCGGCCTGCGCCGTCCTGCCTTGTGCCATTCATGCCGCTGACTCCGTGGTGCTGGCATCGGACCATCAGCCGGTGGCCGGACTGGTGCTGGAGGAATCCACGACCATCGAGCTGAACGGCGGCACAATGGCGGTGATGCTCGGCGCCCAGCCGCTGAAGGGTGCGGCCAATGCACTGCTGCGGGACCGCCTGACGCGCTCCTTTGAAAGTGCCGACGAGCAGCGGCTCGAGTTTCATGAGTGCACGCGCAGCATCCGCTTTGCCATCGGTTCGAAGCCCGGTGATCCGAAGTTGGCCGGCGGGAAGCTCGGCGGCAAGAAGGTGACGGGGAAACGCGAGCCGGATGGCGGCTGGAAGTTCACGCTGGCCGATGGCAAGGCATCGGCCGCGGAGCAAAACGCGCTCAGGCAATTCTCCGCCTTTGACGTGGCCGTGCGGTCCGTCGCGCGACTTTACGGCGATGAACCGCGCGAGATCGGCAAACCGTGGCGGCCGGATTTTTCGACGCTCGCCAGTGCGTATCCGGGCCTGACCGTCACCATCGACTGCCGGCTGGACGAACTGAAGGAGGTGGAGGGCGACCGGCGGGCAAAGATCGCCATCGGCGGCCTGGTGACCGGAGTGTATGGCAAACGCAACCGCATCGAGGCGCGCTTCGCCGGCTTCATCACCCGCAGCCTGCGTGACCAGACCGACGTGGAAGCCGATCTGTCCGGCACGCTCCGATTCCGCGGCACCATCGGCAAGAGCGACGAGGACGATGGCGGTGGCGCCGAAGCCACGCTCGAGGCACCTTTGACGCTCAAGCGGAGCGTCAAGGTCATGAAACGGTGAGCATTTGGGCGGGCGAGGTTGGTGTTGCATTGCGGCGCAAAATCCGCTCTCACTGTGACCGTGCCCGAGGACGACGCCAGCGATCTGCTCACCATCACCCAGCTCAAGCAAGTGGCCGGGCCGTCGCCGCAACCGTACCGCGTCCATGCGCAGGTGGACGGGCGCTCGGAGAAGACAACCTCGCAGGGCAGCCCGTTTTGGGAGGTGAAGCTGGCGGATGCCGCCGACTCCCTGCTGTGGCGGGTTTTCGACAACAGCCCCGCCTTCCAGCGCGCGGGCGAGCTGAAGCGCGGAGACTTTGTCGAACTGGCCGCGCAATGGATCGACACCGGCAAGTTCGGCCTCGAGCCGCGGCAGCCGGTGATCCGGGTGCTAAACAACGACGAGATCGCCCTGCTGCTCAACGGCAGTGAGGAGCGGGCAGCAAGGCAACGCGCCGACCACGAAGACATCGTCCGCTTCATCAATGGCGTGAGCGATCCGAGGCTGAAGAACCTGTCGCTGCTTTTCCTCGGGCGGCATGGCGAGCGCTTCCGCCGCGCGGCCGCCGCGCGCGAGAATCATCACGCGCGCCGCGGCGGCCTCGTGGAGCATGTGGCGCAAATGATGCGGTGTGCTGACGCCGTCTGCTCCGCCTACCCGTTGCTCAACCGCGATCTGCTGATCGCCGGCGTGCTGTTTCATGATTGCGGGAAGCTCTGGGAGAACTCTTATCCCGAGACCGGCTTCAACATGCCCTACAACATCAACGGCGAGATGCTCGGCCACATCGCGCTCGGTCTGGAACTCGTGAACAAGCTCTGGCGCGAGATGATGGAGATGCCCGCCGCCACGGAATGGACGACGATCGAGCCGCCGGGCGAGCATGTGCGCCTGCATCTGCTGCATCTCATCGCCGCGCATCATGGCGAGCATCAATTCGGATCGCCCGTGCTGCCCAAAACGCCGGAGGCCATCGCCCTTCATCATGTGGACAACATCGATGCCAAACTGGAGATGCTGCGCCGGGGCTACGAGACGAGCCGGGAACTCGCGCCCGGCATCTTCGAGCGCTTCCGCCCCTGGCCGGTGAACATCGTGGCCCCGTTGCCGGGCGCGCCAAAGCCTCCGCCGAACACGGAGCCGCCGCCCGCAGGCACCACGCTTGAGTGAGGCTGCGTGCTGCTCCTGCCTCCGCCTGAAAAAGCAGAACCCCGTGCCTCACATACAGCACGGGGTTCCACAGCCCATTATTGAAAAACTTTGAGAGGCCGCTCGGTTTGCCGATCTGTTTCTCGCTTCATGCAATCTTTCGATCCGCAACGGTCGCGACCTCCAACGGTGATACTGTGCGCCAACAGTCGCACGAATGAAATTCAGAAGTTGTAAGAAGATTGTCAGACGGATGTGACAAACCCCTGACAACTGGTGAAACCGGCCAGTTTTCTCTCAATTGTGAGAGCGTCGGGTCTCTCGCTCTCTCAATAGTCGCGCTGGAGCAGATAATCGGCGAGCTGTCGCAAACGCAGCCCGGACTCGCCGAAAACGGTCAGCGCATCATGGGCCTCGGCTGTGAGCCGCCGCGCTTCCTCGCGTGAAGCCTCCAGGCCAATCAAGGCCGGGAAGGTCGATTTCTCGGCCGCCACATCCTTGCCAGCGCTCTTGCCAAGCTTCTCGCTCGTCTGCGTGACATCGAGGATGTCGTCGATGACCTGGAAGGCGAGGCCGGTGGCCATGCCAAACTTTCGCAGCGCCGTGATCTGCCCGTCACTCGCTCCCGCGCTCATCGCGCCGAGCAGAACGGAAGTCGTGAGCAGGGCTGCCGTCTTGCTTTCATGCACGTATCGAAGCTCGTTCATCGGCAGCTTCCTGCCCTCGCCTTCGAGATCTGCCACCTGACCGCCGATCAGATGCAGGCTGCCGGCAGTGACGGCCAGTTCGAGAACGTAATCGCCGGCGGTGAAGCGGTCGTTCGCCGGCGTCCGGGCGACGAATTCAAATGCCAGCGCCTGAAGGGCATCGCCCGCAAGCACCGCGATGCCGTCGCCGAAAACCTTGTGGCAGGTCGGCACTCCGCGGCGGAAATCGTCGTCGTCCATGCACGGCAGGTCATCGTGAATGAGCGAGTAGGTGTGCAGGCACTCGACGGCGCAGGCAGCGGGCATCGCCACGTCCGCCGAGCCGCCGCAGGCCTCCGCCGCAGCAAGACAAAGTACGGGGCGCAGCCGCTTTCCTCCCGCAAAGACGCTGTGCCGCATGGCTTTGTGAATCGTCGGAGGACTGGCTTCTGCGGACGGGATGAAGCGGTCCAGTGCGGCATCAACCTCTTTGCAAGTCGTCTCGAGGAATGCCTTCAAGCCGGTCATGGTTTCAACGCGTCCGAAATCCAATCTCCCAATGACAGCCTTCCCGCATCACAAACACTCCGCGATCTGCACCGCATTCAGCGCCGCGCCTTTGAGAAGCTGGTCACCCACCACCCAGAAGGCGAGGCCGTTGTCCATCGCGCAATCCTTGCGGATGCGGCCGACGGCGCAGTTGTCACGTCCGGCGATGTCGAGGGGCACGGGATACTTCTTGTGCTCCGGCTCGTCGATTACATCGAGACCCGGCGCGCGACCGAGCACTTCGCGGGCGGCCTCGACTGTGACGGGCTTTTCAAACTCGGCGCTGATGGCCACGCTGTGCGCGCGGAAGACGGGGACGCGCACACAGGTCACCGAAGCGCGGAAACCCGGGTGATGCATGATTTTGCGGCCTTCGTTTTCCATCTTCATCTCTTCCTTCGTGTAACCGGAGTCGAGGAAGGAATCGACGTGCGGGATGACATTGAAGGCGATCTGATGAGGATACACCTGCGGCGGATGGTCGAGCTTGGCGGCGTCCCACTCGCGCTTGAGGTCGGCCCACTTGCGGGCCTGATGGGCGAGTTCCTCGATTGCCTGCGCGCCCGTGCCGCTCACGGCCTGGTAGCTGGAGGCGAAGATGCGCTTCACGCCGAAGGCCTGATGCAGCGGATAGAGCGCCATGAGCGAGATGGCAGTGGTGCAGTTCGGATTGGCGATGATGCCGTTGTGCTTCTTCACGTCGTCGGCGTTGATCTCCGGTACGACGAGCGGGCACTTGTCGTCCATGCGGAAGGCGGATGAGTTATCGACGACCACCGCGCCTGCATCGACGGCGTGCTTCGCGAAATCACGCGAGATGCCGCCGCCGGCGCTGAAGAGCGCGATGTCCACGCCTTTGAAGGAGTCAGCCTTGAGTTCCTTGATGGTCACATCCGAGCCGCGGAATTTCATTTTCTTGCCCGCGCTGCGTGCTGAGGCCAGAAGGGTAATCTCGCCGACCGGGAATCCGCGCTGCTCGAGGCAGCGCAGCATCTCCACGCCCACCGCTCCGGTGGCGCCGACGACTGCGACGTGCTTGGTTGTGCTCATTGACTTGGTGTTTTGCTGATTTGGGGGCGCGATACTACGGCTGGAGGCCGCAGATGCAAGAACGGGTGCCGCGCGCGGTGCGTCTGGCACCGCCCAAGTCAGCGCCCTTCCAGGAGCCTCGCCACCGCCGCCGCGGCTTCCTTTGCGCCGTCGGGGCTGTAGCCGGTTTTCACCCAGGCGATCTTGCCGTCGGGGCCGATGATGACGGTGTGCGGGATGCCATCGACGCCGTATTGCCGGGCGACGCTTTGTGCGGCGTCCATCGCCACGGCGAGCTTGAGCTTCCGCGTTTCTAGGAAGCGCTTCACGGCCTCGCCGCCTTCACCTTGATTGAGGCCGACGAAGACCACCTTGTCCGCCGGGAATGCCGACATCGCGTCGATCAGGCCGGGCAATGATTTCACACACGGGCCGCACCATGTGGCCCAGAAATCGAGCACCACGATTTTCCCTTTCTGCTCCGGGAGATCGAAGTCGCCGCCGCCGAGCAACGGGAGTTTGAATGCCGCGGCCTCCTTGCCGAGATCGAGCGAACTCTCGCCACCCGTCTCCGGCAGCACCGGCTCCGGCGCGAACTCCCAGCGCCACGCATCCAGCGCATGTGAGGCGATGAGCGCGTTTGTCACACGCGTCTCCAGGCCGGTGACGAGCGCGAGCGGAATCTTGCACTCGCCGATGAGCGGATGCTTCCCCGTGATCATGCCGCCGCGGATCGCCTCGAGTTTCAATCCCATGCGTCCGCCGGAATTGAGGCTCACATACGTCACGGCGTCGCCACTGCCCCTTGTCCCATCGGTGCCATTGCCCTCGGCCGCTGGCAGCAGTGCATTCGGTCCTTCGGGCTTCATTTCCGCAGCCTTGGCCTCTTTGAGCACCGGTGACGGCGTCACGATGGCCGCGATGCGCGCGAACGGCACGCGCACGGTTTCGAGTCCGGTGCGGAACAGCAGATGCCCGGCCGCAACGGCCACCACCTCGCCGCGCAGCAGATCGCGATTCGTGGCCACGAGCACATGCTTCGGCGGCGCATCCTTCCGGAAGCGCGGGATGAGCAGAGTCTCCTGTCGCGTGGCAGGCAGCACGCCTCCCGCAGGGCGCAGATGACCGGCGCTCGTCGTGGCGGAGAAGTCCCAGATGCGGACGGGTTTTGAATCCCCGCCGTTTCGCAACAGAAGTCTTCCCCCATTGATGACTCCGTTGATGACTACAAATCCGCCCTGCGTGGTGCTGAAGATCAGCCCGTTGCCCGCTTTCTCCTCATCATCCACGGGGATCAGAACCTGCTTCGATGCGTTGATCCACGATTCATTGATCGACATTGCGACCGATCGCTCCACGACTTCCATGCGCACCGTCATCGGCTGGCTCATGTCGATGATCATGCTGCCCAGCTCGGAGGTAACATTCGCTCTCGCCCTGTCCCGCTTCAGCACGCGCAGCCGGTTTTGCGAGCAATTCAAACGCACGCTCACGCCGCGGGAATTGCCCTCGCCCTTCTCCGTGAAAAGCAGCAGCTCCAACTCGCAGAAGCTGCCCGTCGGCTGCCAGGTGAAGCAGATCTCGCTCGCGCGCATGGCATCGGGATGCTCCAGCGTGGAGCGACCGGACAGCGTAGCCTCGCTGTTCTTCAGCGAGACGGCGCTGCCCTCTTCGGCGTTGGGCGCCCAGTGTTCATCGTCGAAACCCGCGAGGTTCACCCGATCCGCCGCGAACTGAATCGCGCGCACCATGGTTGCAGGCAGTTTGAATGACGAGCCATAGCTCCACCCGGCCTCCACCTCTTTCTCGTTCATCGCCATCAAGCTGCCTGACAAAACCTCGCCAGTCGCCAGATGAAAGACCGCGCCATCGACCGGCGCGGCACCGACCTCGCGCGTGATGGAATAGTCCACGCCCTTCGCCAGCGGCACGGCGGCTTTCGCGCCCGTCGGCTTCCACTGCACACCGTCGGCGTCTTTGCTCAGCGCACCAAGCAATATTCGGGGACCGACTCGCAGCGTCTCCTTTGCCACGACTGCTGGCTTTTCACCGTCGTCCGCGCCGCGACAAATCATCTGCCGCAAGGCTTCGAGTTTGAAATGCACCGGCGCTTTTGCCGTTGGCGTTTCAAACGTTGCGGCTCCATCGCGAATGCCGGCGAGCTTTCCCTCGATGTGCGTGCCGTCCGCAAACCACAATGCAACGGGCGCGGGCTTCGACGGCGTGGTGCGCTCGGGATCGAAGCGGACACGGACGACTTTCTCCACCGGCACGGACACCACGCGGCCATCGGGGCCGCGCACGCCGATGGTCTTCCCGTTCGACACGATCACGCGGCCCTTGATGCCAGTCTCGTCAGAAAGCATGACGCCTGGGCCGGTGATCTCGTGCTCGCTCGGCACGATGCCGTCCCACGAATTCACACCGAGAAACGTGATGGCAAAAGTCGGCTCCGAGCGCTCGATGCGGACGCCCTGCGGGTCGCCGGGCACCGGTGATTCGACCGGACCCTTGTTCGTTTCGGCGATGCAGACCCCGGCTGACGTACACAGCGCACACTGCCCCGTGCGCTGGTTCCAATAGAGGTGCAGGTTCACGGCACCATCCACGGCGCTGATGTTCTTGATGAGAACGAAGAGGCGGCCTTGCAGAATCAAATCGCCGTTCTTCGCTTCGATCGTAACCTTGCGGTCGTTCGCACCCGTGACGATCACGCGAAACGACTCCTTCGACTGCGTGCGCATCTTGAACACGATGTCGCAGCGCCCCGGCAGCGGCGTGGCGTGCAGCGTGCCGGCGAAGGCTCCGGCTTTTGGCTTTGCACCGGGCGGAGCTTTGGGCTGATCGTCGTTCTGATCCGCACCCGGTCCCCCGGGCGGTGCCGACAAATCCGCCTCCGTCATGCGCTGGATGCTGAGGAGGGTGCCCGTGGGGATGACAAAATCTCCGAGCGTGGCATGTCGTGCCGTCACTTCCCTTTCGGTGATGTTCGCAATGGCACCGCAGATCGACGTGCCGTCTTTGAGCGAGAAGAGAAACGGCTCGCGCTCCGGTGCCGTTCCACGCGCAAACTGCACTTCGCCGATCGCCGATGAATCAATCACCAATGGCGCGGCGAAGAACGGCGACTCGACGGTGTATTCCTCCGTCGTCGCGCTCGTGATGCGACCGGCGAGCGAGGAGCCATCGCGCCAAATGAGCTGATGCGGCGCATCGTCCGCAAGTGCCGCCACGCACGTCGTCAGCATAACGAACACACAGCTAGAGCGCGCAGCGCCTTGGACTGCGCGCAGCCCTGCTGCCGGTTTCTCCAGCCAGCCCAGCTGGCGTCGAATGTTTGGCAGCGCCCCGCCTGTCTGAAATTCATCGCGGCAAAGACTCACGCGCGTCCGACGGCAGCATGGCTGCCTTGGTAAAGCGGCAGCAGGCTGCCGCAGCCCAAGGCGCTGCGCGCTCGTGTCCGGCCATGCCCCCCGCCTCACACCTCGCCACCAAAAACTCTCAACTCCCGTCTCCAGTCTCATGGCCGCGGATGGTTGCGATCACTTTTGCTTCGCGAGCAGTTCCTTCACCGCGTTCGCCGCCTCGGTGTGGCCCTCGGGGCTGTAGCCTGTCTTCACCCACGCGACGTTGCCGTCGGGTCCGATGATGACCGTGTGCGGGATGCCTTCCACTCCGTATTGCCGCGCGACGCTTTGCGTGCCGTCCATTGCGACCGCGAGCTTCAAATTCCGCGCCTCGAGGAAGCGCTTCACCACATCACCGCCTTCGCCTTGATTCGCGCCGACGAGCTTCACCTTGTCGCTCGGGAACTGCGACATCGCTTCGATCACGCCGGGCATCGACTTGATGCACGGTCCGCACCATGTGGCCCAGAAATCCAGCACCACGACCTTGCCCTTCTCCTGCGCGAGATCGAAATCACCGCCGCCGAGCAGCGGCAGCTTGAAGACCGGCGCGGGCTTGCCGAGCATCGGCGAACTCTCGCCACCCGTCTCGGGCAGCACGGGATCGGGCGCATAAACGAGCCGCCAGTCGGCCAGCGCGCCCATCGTCGTGGTCGGCTCGGGCTTCGATGTGCGGATCGTGTACACCTGCTTCATCGGCACGTGGCATGCGCCGTACACCGGATGATGGCCAGTGATTTTCGCGGCCTCGAATTTGTCCACCGTGAGACCGAGCCGCGCGCCATTTGCCAGCAGCAGCCAATGCGTGGGCGAGCCGAGGCTGCCGCCGAATTCCTTCGCCAGCACCTCGTCGAGCTTCGCCTGATTCTCCGGCGTGTTTGTCACCGTGAGCTGATGCGCAGCGGCGTCCCACATGGCGGATGCGCCGTTCGGAAACGGCACTCCTTTCGCATCGAGCACTTCCTTCGGCGACGCCTTGTCCGTGAACGCATCGGCCTTCAGCCAGCGGCTCGTCTGCACCAGGCCCTTCGGCACCGCAGGCGCTTCTTCGAGGACAATCTTCCCGTCCTTGTCCGCGTGATGCCGCAAACCAAAGAGCGCACAAATCTGGTCGAGCGCCTCGCCCACTGTCTGTCCGCCAAATTGAAACGGAAAGCGGCGCGAGTCCTCCTTCGCCGGCAACACGAATCGCAGGCCCGATGCCTCGCGCTCCAGCACGCCGACGAGGCTGCGCAATTCAGCGTTGCTGTAGCGCATGTTGCGCTGGATTCTCTGCTCGAGCAGTTTCTGCGTCGGGCTCGCTTCCACGGTGACGACCTGACCGTCGGCGAGGGGCTTCTTCAGCCAAATGGCCGCCTTCACGCGATCGCGCGGCACGCGGAAGGTCTCCAGCCCGCTGCGAAAGCCAAAGTGCGTGGCCGTCGCCGCATCGATCTCGCCGCGCAGCACGTCGCCATTCGATGCGATGAGCGCATGGTGCGCGAGGTCCTCCTTGCGGAAGCGCGGCACCGTGAGCGCATGCATCTTTGTCTCCGCATTCACGCTGGGCAGCCACGTCATGCCCGGCGCCGAGTGCGCGCTGAAATGCGTGAGCGAGACGGCGTTCACCGTATTCCCCCAAAGGCCCGCCGGCTCGATGACGAGGCCGGAGCCGAGCCGCTTCGCCACCGGCACCTGGATCGTCTGCACGAGCGCGCCGTTCATGTTCAGCTCAATGGTTTTTTCCTTCACCACGATGCGCACGTTCACCGGCTTGCCCGATGGCACTATCGTGCGCTGCTGATCGGCGAGCTGGTTCTCGTTCATCTCCATGCCGGAGTAGATGT
The DNA here is from genome assembly GCA_019694165.1 of Verrucomicrobiaceae bacterium. Taxonomy (GTDB): domain Bacteria; phylum Verrucomicrobiota; class Verrucomicrobiia; order Verrucomicrobiales; family Verrucomicrobiaceae; genus JAIBCL01. The sequence goes on from JAIBCL010000003.1 coordinate 222,011, forward strand.
GGCTGCCCCAGTGGGAGATCATCACGCTCGTCGCCCTCTCACCGTCGAGTCCCGCGCAGAACAATCGCAGCCGCACCGTGCTCATGCCGCCGTAGGCCATGGAGAATTTGATCTCGCTGCACTGCATCGCCGCCACATGGCCGATGGCCGTGTCCGGCTCCAGCGCCACGGAATCACCCTCGCGCTTCACCCCACCGCCATCCTTTCCGCCTTTGACGATCTGCCAGCCCGGATCGCCGAAGTCCGCGAGATTCAGCCGCGACGTCGCGCCGAATTGCACGGCGTTCAGCGCATCGGCCGGTATGCGCTTCCCGTCCATGATCTCCGAAATCATCTCCACGCCGGAGCGGTCGATGCCGCGCAGATCGCCGGGCAGGATGTCACCGGCATTCGTGAAGAAGAGCGCGGGAGCGGTCGGCGTCTCCGTGCCTGCGGGGAAAGCTCGCGTGATCTCGAACGAATCGCCGCTCTTCACCGACGCGGGCTTCACGCCGCCGATGGCCAGCCACTTCGGCTGGCTGCCGCCATCGGCCACGAGCTTCCCATGCAGCGATGCGGGTGCGAATTTCAGGTTGTCCATGTCCACGATGTTCAACACCGGCGGCTTCCCATCCGGCGACGGCACCTCGATGAAAATCTGCCGCAGCGCGTCGAGCTTCGACTTCACCGGCGCATCCGCGAACGACGTGCGCATGGCGACCTCGCCGTCCTTGATCGAGTCGATCTTCCCTGCGATGCGCGTGCCGTCCGCGTAGCTGAGCAACACTTCGTGCGGCGAGATTTTCGCTTCGTCATTGGAGAAAAACATGGCGTCCACTTCCGCCAGCTTCACCTCGCGCTCGGCAGACTCGCCGGGCGCTCTGACGCGGAAAGTCCCCGCCGAACCGTGCGTCACTTCGCCCGCGAAGATTTCACCGGTCGTCAGTTCGAGACGCGGAAGCTTTTCGTCCACCTTCGACGGCGGCTTCCCGTTCCATTTCCGCACGAGCAGGAATTCGAGTGCGAGATCGCGGCCTTTGTTTTGCACATTCACGCCGGCCGCGGCGGCGGCGATTTCCTCCGGAGGCTGCCATTCTGCGAGCAGCTCGCCCGCCGGCGTGAACACGGAACACTTCGCCGCCTTCACATCCCAGCACACGCGCAAAGCGATCGCGCGTTCGTCACCGGCAATCTTGCGGATCACCTTGAAGCCATCGCCAGTGGTCAGCACAAGTTCGTCATCCCATGTCTCGATGGCGAGCTGCCGCATTGTCGATGCGAGGTAGGCGAGCCCGAATTTGAAATCCGGCCGTTGCGACGAGCGCACGCGAAACTCCGCGTCGATCATCTCCGGCAGCTTTGCCTTCAATGACGCGCCGCGATTCCAATACGGCAGCGAGAGCGCGCCGCCTGGCCCGCCGAGCAGCGTGGGCACGGATGAGTTCGATCCCGGGTCCGGCGAACTCCGACGCGATCCCGATTCCGTAAGCACCGACCAGCCCGCATCACCGGTCGGGCCCGCAGCGACGAGATCGCCACCACCGAGCCGCCGCATCGAAAGGACTTCGGATCGCTTCACGGTCGCATCGCCATGCCTCGCGCTTCGAAGCGTGATGGTCTTGTCCGTGATCTCCACCACGTCGCCGCACAAATGACTGCCATCGCGGAGCACGAAGCTGAACGGTTCCTTCACCTCCACCGCCGGCAGCGTCTGGTCGATGCGTCGCAGCACATGCCAGCTCACCTCGAGCGGATCGGCAAAGAGCGTCGTCTTCCAGCGCACCGCCACGGCGTTGCCGTCGAGAATCTCGCCCGGGATGGACTCGCCATTGTTCCAGCGCAGACGCGACGGCGAGGCATTTGCGGGAGTGGTCGCTTCGGCAGGCTTGTCTCCGCCGCCAAGCAGATTGCGCAGGATGTTCACCACGTCAGCGCGGGCGTTGGCGCAGAGCAGCGCCAGGCACACATAGATCACACAGGTCGCACAGGACCCATTCATCTCACTCCACCATCTCTGTGCGGCCTTCTTCATCTTTCGTAAATCGGCAGAAACCGGTAGTTCAGCGCCAGGCCCAGCAGGGACATGCCGGTGCTGTAGGAGTTGTTGTTGAAGGAGCCGTTGTCGCCCTGCATCTCGTGCAGCTCGCGCACCTTCGCGGCGTTCCACTTTTGCCAGGCGTCGTAATCACCCTGAAAAAGCGCCTGCGCCATGTAGTAGCGGAAGTACTCCGCGTAACTTCCGCTCTCGCGATGCTCCAGATTGTCGAGCAGGCGCCTGAGGCTTGCCTTGTATTGCTCGGTCTCCTTCGTCTTCGTCACCGCGCCGACGAGCGCGGAGATGGCCGTGAGATTCATCGATCCGCCCATGCCGCCGAAGCCGCCGCTGTAGGCCACGCTGCCGTCCTTGCCCGTACTGCGGCGCATGTAGTCCATCGCGCCATTGATCATGTCGTCGGCCACGTCCATGCCGGCGTTCCGCGCGGCGAGCAGGCCCATGAGCATGGCACCGCAGACCGACGTATCGGCATCGGTCGCATCCGGAGAGTAGCGCCACGCATTCCACTTGTTCTTCTTCTGCGAGGTCGCTGCACAGCGAATGCCGAGTTCCAGCGCCTGCCCGATCGACCGGACCTTGCTGCTGCCCTCCCACAGCAGCGATTCATCAACTACGCCGTAGGCTTCTGAGAGCGCGAGCATCGCAAAGCCGTGGTGATACATGCTGTTCGGCAGATAGCCGGTGGTCGCATCCTGCTTCGTGATGATCGCACGTACCGCTTTGCGCACCGTGCGCGCATAGCGTCCGTAGTTCGGGTCTTCGCCGCTCGCGAGGAACGCCATGAGACAGATGCCATCCACACCGCATCCGTCATTGCCGCCCTTCCAGCTTCCATCATCCGCCTGCGCGCCGACGAGGTATGACAGGCCGCGCTCATAGATCGTGTCCACCTCCGGCGGAATCTGTCCGCCAAAGCGCAGGCTCGGATCTTGCGCGTGAGTGACGGTGGTGAAGGCGAAGATGACAAGCAGCGAGCAGAGAGCGGCGATGGTGCCGCGAGATGTGATGCGTACGTGTTGGGGCAACCGACCGGCTTCCCCCTCACCCCGGCCCTCTCCCCAAGGGAGAGGGAGCAGACGAGCTGCCGCTCGAATAACCAACGTACATTCGATCAATGGCGCGGAGCGCCCTCGTCTCCCTCTCCCATGGGGAGAGGGCTGGGGTGAGGGGGTGATCCCTCGTTCGCTGCAAGCGCCACCGCTTCCCCATTCCGATTCGATCTCAGTGCCTGTCTTCATCTCGGCCTCCCCACGCGGTTCTTGTGATTCTGCTGCAAATTCTCCCAGTAGTTCGACGCATTGCCCGAGTCCTCGCCCTGCCAGCGGTCGATCTGCGGCTTCGACAAAATCGCCTTCATGTCCTTCTCCGGTACGCCCGCGAAGGGGATCAGGCAGCTGTAGGTTTCCAGATACCACGGCGTCTGGTTCGAGAAGTAGTCCTCGATGTCCGCGCTGTATTCCTTCACGATGCCGCTGACAATCGGCTCGAGCTTGCCCCACTGCTCCGCGGTGAGTTGCTGCCGGCGGTCAAACTCCGCCATCACCGCGCCCACTTTCGCGCGATTGGCAAATTCACTCCGCGCATCCGTCTCCTTCTTCCACGCGGCGCGCTGCGCGTCGTTCAATGCGCGCTCCACGGTTTTTTTCCACACAGCATTGTTGGCGGGGCCGTCGCCGTTGCCGCGGTTGTAGAAATAGTAGTCCTCCATGCCCGCCAGCCGTTGCTTGATGCCGCCGGCGTTCACGCCCTGGAGATTCGAGCGCAGATTACTTTCGGTGTTCAGCTTCCAACCACCCAGCACCCGCTCCGCCGCTCCGCGCGCCGCCGTTTGCAAAAGCGCCGCACTCTCCGCGGGCAGCGCCGCCACGCGCACGGCGTCCTCGGCCTGGAGTTTCATCTCCGCGAACAGGCGCGTCTTCTCGGCGGCGCTGCGCTTCGTCAGATACTCGGAGACCTGAATCTCCACTTCCTCCGGTTCCTTCGGCCGCTCGGGTTCCTTCGGCTTTGGCGGCGCGGCGACATCTGGCGGCACAAAGTTGCGCCGGTTGTAGCGCGGATCCTTTTTCGCGGCCTCGCACGCCTCGCGCCAGTGAGCCACCTGCACGGGCTCAAGCACCGCCTTCAACTCCGCATCCGTAGCCGAAGCCGCGGCGGCGAAGAACTTGCCCGGGTCGAAGTCGTAATTGTATCGCGAGCGATACGCAGGCGACAGCTCCTCCACGTCCTTGAGCAATCGCTCGGCGATGGACTGCAGCTTCTCGCGCTGCTGCGCGGTGAACGCCACCTTCTTGTCCATCTCCGCGAGCAGCACCTGGCCGAGCGCACGCACGCGCCTGGCCTTCCGTGCATCGTTTGTCGCCGCGAGCTGCTTCTGCTCCTCGGGCGTGAGCAGCTTTTCCAGCGCCGCTTTGAATTCGGGATCGTTCTGCGGCAGGTCGTTGTCATCGAGGCCGATGTAATAGCGCCCCTGCTTGCGCACACGCTCACGCGCCTGGCTGTCGAGCTTGTCGAGCTGCTCCCTCGCGACGCGCGTGTAGGTCTTCTCAGCGTTCTCGAGCGCCGCCTTCACCGCCGGCTCCAGCGCCTTCGCGCGCTCAGGCGACAAGCTCAGCGCCGTGACCAGATTGCCGGTCTCGATTTCGAGTCCCGACTTCCAATACTGCGTCATCTGATCGATGCCCGGTTTCAACAAAGCGGGAATTTCCTTTTCAAACTTCGCCTTCTCCTCCGCCTCGTGCTTCTTCCACGCCACCATTTCCCCGGGCGTGACGATGCTCGCAAGCGCCTGCTGCCAAGCGGGATCCTCGGTCGGATCGAGGTCCATGTAGTAGCCGTTGAACGTGCCGCGCCCACGCGCGCTCGTCTCGGCACGGCGCCTCGCAACTTCGAAGCGCAGGCATTCCGTCGCGTGATCGACTTCCGCCTTGCATAAACGGTCCACGATGGCCGTCGCGGCCTCGCCGAGTCTTTTCTGACGGTCCTTGTCCAGCTTTATCTCCCGCGCGAGGTCGTTCACCTTCTGCCCCATCATCATCGTCACGCCCTCGCGCTGGTTCTCGTCCCAGCCCTTCAACAAGGCGGCCACTTCATCGTCACGCTTCTTCCAGGTTTCCTTTGCCGCCTTCTCCCATTTCGTGAACTCCTCGGCGGACAAAATCGACTTCAGCGACGTGCTCCACACGGGCTGCTCGTCCGGCAGCCTGCACCCCAGCACCAGCCGGCTCACGGCGATGCCTTCGAGATACCAGTTCCTGATCAAGCCCAGCGCGCGCGTCGGACTGGGCGTGTTCAGCCGCACGCGATTCGTCTCAGTCACCGCCTGCTTCCACGGCTTCATCGTTCCATCCACCGCGCGCTTCGCCGCCGCTTCGATCTCCTTCTTCTTCGCGCCGTCAGTGATGCCTGTGGTCGAGAGCAATTCTTCGACGACACCCTGCATGTGCTCCTCGATGTCCTTCCGCCGCAGCGGCTCCATCTTGTCCGCGATGGCCGCCAGTTCCTTCTCCACCCGCGGGTCAAGCGCCACCTTCGCCCGCACCCACCACGGCTGCTTCGGGTCCGGTTTGTCGGCAGCGAATGCGGCGGATGAGGTGATGACGACGAGAGCGAGGATAGATGGCCGAAAGAAACGAAAGAAGGAAAAAAGGGGTGCTGCTGTCCGTCCAGCGCCAACGGCGCGTCCCATTCTAGCCCGGGGTTTCAACCCCAGGACACGAGCGCAAGAGAAAGCCAAGCGCTGTAAGCGCGTCTCATGAGGTGAAGGTGTCGTTCCGTCTGCGTCAACGCTACGTGCATGACACGCGCTTACAGCGCTTCTTGCTCTCTCCGCTCCGAAACCTGGGGTTGAAACCCCAGGCTGTGATGAGCCGCGCCGTTGGCGCTGATGAGGTGATGGCGTGGCCGATGGTGATGCATATGCTGATGACAATGCCGACGCAGCGACGATCTCACGATCATCCGCACCCATCACCAACTCGCTGAAAATCTCCCTGCTGGTCCTCACCTCTTTTGTTTCTTTCGTTTCTTTCGGCCAATCTCTCACGCCACCCCACGTCACTTCGCGCCGCGCTGGCCTTCGAGGTTGTTGAAGTAGGCATCGAGGCCGCTCTTGAACTCTTCGGGGAATTCCTTCCCGGCGCGACCTGTCGCTTGTCCGACGGGACGCGCGGTGACGGAGCTGTTTGCATCGGATCCGGGGCCTAGATCAGCGAGAGCCGCTGATGAAGCACTGGCCGCCGTGCCGCCACCGCCGGGATTCGATCCGCCTCCACCGCCGCCTTTGCCGGCGCGCTTGGCTTGGAGCAGAAGCTCGATGGCTTCCGTCTCGGCTGCGATCGCTTTGTCTCCTGTGTCGGGCGACAAAAGAATGCCCTGCGCATCCTGCATCACGAAGACGACGGCATTCAGCAGCTTCAGCTCCTTGCCAAACTTCTGCGCGCCTTCCGGGATCGCGAGGATGTCGTCGATGGCCGTCTGCGTGTGCGCGCCGATGCCACCCTGCTTCTTCCCGAGCGCCTTCGCATCGACGGTGAACTTGTCTTTCTCGAGCGAGGCTTTCGAGTTCTCCAGTTCGCGCGTCTCGTCGCGCAGCTTCATTTCATCGCGCAGGGCTTGCATCACCTTAAGCACGATCTCCGGCGGCAGGCTGTCGCCGCTGCAGCTTGAGCAGGATTTGCAATTGCTCGCCGCGACGAGTTCTTCCGCCCAACGGTCGAGCGTGTCGGCCCAATACTCGGAGCCGAGCAGGCCCTGACCGGTGAGATTCGCGGTCACCTTTTCCCCGCCGCGTGCGAGTGCGCGCACGACTTCGGTCTTCTTCATCTGATCGAGGATCGTCTTGAAGCGCGCGTCCTGCTTCCGCTGGAAGTAGGCTTCGAGATCGCTCTGAATCACGCGCACGACTTCGCTCTGATCCTTTTGATTCTTGGCGATCGGCTTCGCAGCAGCGACCTCCGCGCGCTCGATGCCGAAGGAGTCGAGCGTCTTCTGGCTGATGCTCGATGCGATGCCCATCTGCTGCCGCGAGGCCGCTTTGAAGCGCTTCACGAACGTGCTCGACTCGAGGCTCGCCAAAATCTCGCCGAGCTGATCCGACACCTTCGCGAACTCCGCGAGCAAATCCTTCTGCTCGGTGATCGCCTGATCCATCTTCTGCTGCGCGGGCGACTCAGCGGGCTTCGGTTGTTCCTCGTCCTTCTTCTTGTCTGGCGCTGCGGCGAGTTGAGTGGTTGGCAGCTTCAATTTGCCGCCGCCCGGTGGCTTCGGTGCTGCATTCGGATCAGCAGGCTTTGCTTCCGGCGGCTTCATGAAGCCAGCTTCGCGATCTGCAATGCTCGGAGCCGGCGGCTTCGCTGGCGCGTTCGGGTCGATAGGTGCCGGCGGCTTCGGTGCGCTGGGCAAAGGTGCGCCCTGCGTGACGCTTGGGCCGCTCTTGTTCTGAGCGCCGGGTGATTGCTTCGCGCCATCGGTCTTCTCGGGCTTGCCTGCTCCGTCCGACTTCGACGCCGTCTGCTGCGCACCATTCGGCTTGCCGTCCTGCGGCTGCGATTTGCCACTCTGCGCGCCGGCGGTTTGCTTCAAAAGATCCGACACGCTCGGCATGCGATTGGCCGAGATGTCCTTCAGCGACTTCAGCATCGTGGCCCACGATTCGAGGCGCTTCGCGTCGAACTCATCATTCTTCGTCGCCTGCTCGACGAGACTGCGGCCCGAGTTCGTGAGACTGTCCACGCGCGAGGCTTGCGCATTTTCCGCAGCGGCCTGCTGCGAGACGCGACGGCGGTTTTCCGGACGATCCAGCTCGGCGGCGCTCAACTGGCGCAGCTCTTTGTTCATCTCGTGAAGCTGCTGTTCCTTCTCGTAACTCTCCTTCGCCACTTCGAGCCATTTGCCGAACTGCTCCGTCAGCCACAGCGCGTGATCGGTCTTGTTCAGCACGTGCAGCACGAACGCCGCCGACCGCGAGCGCTGACGGCCCGGCAGGTAATCATCCGTCCACGCGCGCACTTCGATGGTCTGCGGCTCGACGCCGTCGCGAGTGGCACAAAAGGTCGCGCGCGCCTGCAGATCGCGTTTCTCCGGCGCACCGCTCGCGGCGATCTTCTCGCCGGTGATCGGCGTCTTGCCGTCGCCCTTCATCATCGAGCCCGTCCATTCGAGACCGACGCGTTTCACACCAAAATCATCCGCTGTCGTGATGTCGAATGTGACGACTTCGGAATCGAGCACCACCTGCTCGAGCGTCTCGCGGCTGGCGACGATCTTCGGCGCTTCGTCTTCCACCGCGCGCACTTTCAGCACGAGCGGCTCGCGCGGCGTGAGGCCGTCGCGATCCTGCCAGTTGAAGGTCTTCTCCTCGTCGGCGCGGACCGTCTTGTAGTCGGTCACGATTTTTTCGCCGGCCACTTTTTGCTTTTTGCCGTCGAGCTCCGCACTCGCGAGATCGCGACTGGCTTTTGCTTCAAAGGCCGCCTCCGCGCCCTTCAACACGCTCACCGATCCGCCGCGCACGTCGATGCTCGGTTCCGTTTTGTATTCGAGATACTTCGGCAGCTTCAGTTTCACGGACATCTCCGCGAGTTCAGGCCGCGTGCGCGGCTGCACGAGCATTGTCTTCCGCACATCGCCGAGCGACACATCGAGCGGCACGTCTTTCTTCTGCGGCGGGAAGGCAAACTTGTAACTGCCCTCCGCCAGCTTCGCCTTCACCTGCGGCTGCTTCTCGATGCGACCCTTGCCTTCCGTCGGCGACCATTGCGTGTTCGCCGCGAGCTTCACGGGCAATTCAAACGCTTCGGCATAAGGCACGACCTTGTGATCCGGCAGCGGCTCGACTTTCGCGAACGTGAAACGCTCCACATCGCGCCACGGCGTGAGCCAGCGGGCAAATGCATTCCGCGCCGCTTCGTTCACGACGACAAATCCCAGCACCGCCACTGCCACGGCGCCACCTGCCGCCCACGACCACTGACGATGCCGCGCATCCGGCACAGCCTGCGTGAAATCACGATCCTTCACCGCCTCCGCCGCCTGAGCCATCGCCGCCTCGACCAATCGCTCACTGCGTCCCTGCGACGCGTGATCGAGCCGCGCGAGTTCGACGATGCCGAGCAATTGATCACCGAGTCGCGGAAACGTCCGCCGCAGCAACCGCGCTGCATCTTCGAGACGACGCTGACGCCAAACCCAGCGATGCCATTTTAGTGGCAGCCCGAGCCCCAACGTCGCCGCACCAGCGATCAAGATCGATCCGCGCAACCACGACGGCGTCTCCATGAGACGGTCGAGGATGAAGACGACCAAATAAGAGAGCGCGAGGCCGAAGAGAGCCGCGAGCAGGCCCTCAGCAAGTTTCACAGCCCAAACGCGCTGACGGAAGTCCGCGAGCTTGGTTTCCAAGATTGGTGGTAGTTGAGTTTTCATGGCCGAAAAAAACGAAAAAAGGAAAAGAAGGGTTTGGTGCGCTGATTGAACCCGTGGTTGTCGCGAAGGAAGCTCATGAAATTCATTTTTTGGTTTCTTTCGTTTCTTTCGGCCATCCCTAAAACACCCCCGCCGCCTTTCTCCCGGCCCAAAACACACCCATCAACACAACCAGCAGCCCCGCCCACGCGGGATGTGCCCAGATTTGCACGCGGCGCTCTTGCGGCTCGGGCTGGGGGAGCTTTGCGATGGCGGCGATCACGGCTTTTGGATCGGCGCTTTCCATGAGCTTGCCGCGGGTGAGTTGCGCGATCTCGCGGAGCACGTCGAGCTTCGCGGGCTGATTGCGTTTTTCGAGGCTGGTGCCTTGCACCGAAATCGTGGTGTCGAGCGCGGAGCCGGCGTCGGCGCAGGTGAGGCGGACGCGATGCTCGCCGGGCTCGACGGGTGTGAAGACGCCGTTGAAGAGTCCCCACGCTTCTTCGCCAGCAGGCATGAGGCGCACGCTCGATGTTTTGCCGGAGGGCGCGGTGATTTGCGCGATAACCGTGCCGTCGCGCAACGGCTCGCCGCCGAGGCTCATGACGTTCGCATTCAGCGTGAGCACCGCGCCGCTGCGAGGACGATCGGGCGAGTAGAAGAGGCGCATCTTGTCGCCCTGCGACATGTTTCGCTGATACGCCATCCAGCGCACCACCTGACCCCAGAAGCGGTAGTGGTACTTGTCCTCAACACCTTTGCGCCAGCGCCATGCTCCGTCGGTGCCCATGAAGAGGATTTTGCCAGACCCGTGCGTCTTTGTCACGATCAATGGCACGCGGCCGAAGCGGTTCGTCTCCGTGCCGTGCGTGGCGAGAATCTCGGTGCCCGCCTTTGCGCGCAGCGCGGGCGCATACCATTGGAAGCCGGGCAGCGTGGTCCAGACGCGCGCGCTGGCTTCGTCGGTGTCCTCGAGTTTTGTGAGCAAACTGCGCGTGCCGGCCTCGGTGAGCGCGAACTTGCCTGGCGACGACGTGCCCCAGCCGCGTGGCTGCGCATCGTCCCAAACGATCGGCAACAAATCGGCGAGCGCGGTGCCTTGCAGCGATGCCTCATATCCGCGCAGGCCGGGCATGAAAACCAGACCAGCGGCCTGATCGCGCACGAGCTTTTGCAGCGCGGCGCATTGCTCCATCGTGAGCTGGCCTTTATCGGTGCCGACATCGCCGACGAAGATCACGTCGTATTTCGTCAGCTCCTCGTCCTTCGGCATCGTCTTCAAATAGCCGCGACCCGCGCCCGGCGTGCCAAGATCGGGATGGAGCAAAAGACAGTTCACCTCGACGCCGGGATCGCGCTCTAGCGCATTGCGCAAGTAGCGATACTCCCAGCGCGGATACGTCTCGATGACGAGCACGTGGAGCTGCTCCTTTCGCACCGAGAGCGGCGCTTCGATCGAGTTGTTCTCGATGAATCGCTCGCCGCCGGTTTTCGCGACATTGAGCGTGAGTTTCAAATCGCCGGGCTTCTCGGGCTTCCACGTGAGCACATCGGTCATGCGGCTCATCGCGGGGATGACGACGGTCTTCGTCACCACTTCGCCGGTCGATGACTTCATCTCGACGGTCGTCGTTTCATCGCGCGGAAGCGAACTCTCGATGGAGAACGGCACGCGCAGCGGCTTGCCCGCGATGGCGAACGTCGGCACTTCAAAACTCGTCAGTTCCACATCCGGCAGCCGGGACTCCGAACCGAGCGGCACGGCAAACACCGGCACGTCGCGCATTCGCAAACGTGTCGCCGCCTGCGCGGGCGCGTCGCCGGTATTCCAATCGCCATCGCTGAGCAGCACGACCGCATTCAATCGCGGATGTTTCTCCGCCACCTGGCTGAGCGCGGCATTGAGATCGGTGCCTTCTTCCTTCGGCTGCAGATTCGATGAAAACGGCTCGATCACGACATCCATTCGTTTCTCGATTTCCGCCCACGCCGCCGGATCGACGAGCGGCTTCGCCATCTCCGCGCGCGTATTCGGCTCTGCGGATGGATTCGCTGCATCGATCATGTCCCGCGTCTCCATCGAGCGCGAAACGTCCGCCAGCACGGCCAACGTCGGTTTCGTCGTCGGCTTGAAAATCTCCCGCCACTCCGGCTGATTCAGCGTGATCGCGATCGCGACGGCAATCAGCACGCGCAGCACTTCGAGAAAGCCAATCGACGTGCGATACCCGCTCCGCTTCCAACCCATCCACGCCAGCACCACGATCACCCCGACAAACGCCACACTCACCGCGACCGAAGTCGGAGAGGGCGAGAAGACGAGGGATTGGGAGGTGGGGTTCATGAGGTTGGCCGAAAGAAACGAAAAAGAAGCAGAGATTGGAGAATTGGATTTTTTGTTTCTTTCGTTTCTTTCGGCTGATCAGTTCAGGTTTTGTCGGCGGAAGCGCGACATGCCGGGAATATCCTTCATGCCGAGTTTTCGGATTTGAAACTTCTCGCCGCCAAAATTGACGATGGCGCCATGCTCGACGCCGGAAGCTCGAAGGTATCCAAGCATCTGTGCGACATGTTCATCGGCGATGCTGTCTGCCGCCTTCAATTCGAGCAGCAGGATGTCGTTCACCACGAGGTCGGCGTAGAACTCGCCGAGCTCCGTTCCATCCTCGTCATAAACGACAAGCCGCTTTTGCTGTTCCACCTTGAAGCCTTGTTTGCGAAGCCTGTGAACCAACGCCTTCTCGTAAACCTTCTCAAGATGACCCGGGCCGAGATAACAGTGAATCTGGTATCCTGTCTCGCGCACGATGTCAGTGAGTTGGAACGCGGGGTCTTTCATTGTGGTTGGGATTGGATGGCCGAAAGAAGCGAAAGAAGGAAAAGAGGATGAAGTGATTGGATGACTCAGGTTTTTTGTTTCTTTCGTTTCTTTCGGCTAAACCGTCACCGGCTGCGTGTTGCTTCGTCGCTCCGGCATGCACAGCAGCGCCTCGATGATGAGGGCGAGGGCCATGGCGACGAGGAAGGTGCGCCAGATTTCGTTCGTGAGGCTGCGGCCGTCTTCGAGGTTGTCGGTGAGGATGCGGAAGTCGAGTCCGGCGAAGAGTTCGTTCAGCGTGGTGGTCGTGAGGCGTTGCGGATCGTCTTCGCCAAGCGGGCGATTAAGGGCGGTGAGTTTGTCACCGGATGCGAAGACACCCGCATGAAGTGGCAGGCTGGCGGAGACGATTTCGGCGCTCTTTGGATCAGCGGATTTCCATTTCGATGGATCACTGCCGAGCGAGGTCGCCGAGGCGAAACGCTGCTGCGCTTTGCCGAGGCTGCGCGCGCCGTCGTTCAGCGCGCGATGCAGCATGGCGAACATCACGACGCCGTCACGCGCGAGGCTCGATGCGCCGGGGCCGGGCAGCGTGCCGAGGAAATAAACGCCGCCGGTGCGCTCGGAAGCAGCGCGCATGAGGAGCGTTTGACGGCCGGCGACTCTCGCGAGCGGGATCGCCTCGCCGACGATGCCGCAGCGGCGCATGATCTCGACGGAGCCAATCGGCAGCGCAGCGCCGTCGCGTGTGTTCGCGAGCAGGCCGGTGTCGTTGCGCCACCACTCGACGGTTTGTGGCTTGTCGGCCGGACTGCTTTCCCAGCGATCCCAATGCAGGCCGAAAATCTCCGCCGCATCAGGCGACTCGGGCGGCAGGAAGATGATCGAGCGACCGGCTGCCGCGTGATCTTGAAGCTGGCGCGCGATGGCGTCGTCGGGCTTCGGAAGCTGCGCGTGCCAGATGATCAGTGCGGTGTCGTCCCACGGAATTTCGGCGGCACGTTTCGGACTGAGAACGGTCGCGGCGTATTTGCGCGTCGGATCGGCCGGAGCCGACAGCGCGGCTGTGAGCGGTCCGGATTCGGCATCGTCATCGGACACGATCACGGAGCGGAGGACGGGCGCTTCATCGAAGACGAAATGGAAGACGTTGTTCGCGGCGCACGCATCTGACGGCAGTTCGATGCGGCCCCAGCCGCGCTTCGCGGCTTTGTCGATCGGGATCGCGTGCGCCTGCATCACGAGCTGGCTTTCCTTCATCTCGACCTTCGTCGTCGTGCTCGCGCCATTGATCGCGAAGCGCAGCGGCAGCTCGATGGGCTGCGGATTGTCCGTGTGACGGATGATGCGCAGGTCGAGGAGCAGTTCGGCTTTCTCGCTCGTCTCGCGACGCGTCACGCGCTCGACCGTCACCGCGAGATCGTCCTGCGCCGGCTGAGGATAGGCGAGCAAATGGAAGCGCACGCCCTGCACGGTCGCGAACGCACTGCGCAGCGCCTCCCAACGGCCGCCGCTCGCATCCCAATCGCTCTGCTGCAGATCGCTGAGCAGCCACACATCGGTGCGGCCGGTCTTGTTCGTCGTGATGTAATCGAGCGCGCCTTGCATCAGCGCGGGAATGTCCGCCGCCGTCTCCGTCGCCTCCGTTTGCGGCAGATCGAGCAACGCATCCGCCTTCTCGATCGGCTGCGGCTTGGCCGTCGCGCTGTCGAGCACGACGAGATGCGATCGCGTGCCGACGGCATCGTTGATGGCCTTTGCCACATTGCGCAGTCCGGCGAGCCGCTTCGAGATGCCCGTGGCCTGATTCATCTGCTCCATGCTCGCCGAGCGATCGACCAGCACCATCACCGTGTCCGGCGCGCCGCCCGTCAGACCGAGCCACCCGCCGGCGAGGGGTCGCGTGATGACAAACAAAATCGCCGCCACCGCCGCCACACGCGCCGCGAGGATCAAAACCTGCCGCAGGCGCGACAACCCCTTGTTCATCTTCTGCGCCAGCCGCAGAAACATCATCGCCGCCCACTTCACCTGCCGACGGCGATACAGATGGATCAAGTGAATGATCACCGGCAGCGCAGCGAGCGGCAGAGCGATGAGCAGGGCTGGCTGGAGGAAGGTCATCTGGTCGTCTGCTCTGTGCTCAATGCGTTTGAGGCGATTCCCGAAGAAGGCTTTATGGTGATGGGTATGGCTTGAAGTCGCGCAAAATTCAACGAGAGCACAGCCGCCACACCTGCGCCCGACGCTTCACGCGTCAGCCGGAGCCAATCGACTTGGCCACCTTCCAATGCCTCACCCAATCCGATCAGCGGTGCCCCAACCAAGCCAATCAATGCGAGACACCCCCCAAACTTGAAGAACCGAGCCATGACGAAGCGGTTCCGTTCCTCGCAAGCATCTGGCGGGCCGTCCTTGGTATCTCTCACAAAGGCCTTTGCTCGGAGCAGAATGCCGGAACCAACAACGAAAAGTATAGAACCCCAAAACTGCCATCTGTAGGCAGAGGCCGATTCTACTTCACGAAGAACGCTAGTAACGACAGCCACAGGAGCCGCAAGCCACCAAAGCCACACCAGCGCCGGGTGCGGTTTCTCGTTTGTCTTGGTGAGGCTTTCAGTCATCGCCTTCCTCCTGATTCTCACGCCTCGGGGCAAGACGAGTATTCGTTCGTAATTCGTTCGCTTGTGAAGGCGCATCTCGGCTGCTCGGCGATTTTGTTTTCCACCGCAAGAAGCAGAGACCAATGAGGATCTCGACCATCCCAAAGGCCACCCTCATCTCGATCGACGCCTTGCGCATCACGTTTGGCACATGGGCGAAAAAGGTGTGATAGGCGACGAAGAGGAGTGTCCCCGTGCCGATTCCCAAAAACAGATAGCCAAGAGTATACCACCATGGTTTCCGAGACGAAGCTGCTTCGTGATTTGGCGTTGCCGCACTCATCTCCTCCCTCCCTTCTTCTCCACCCGCCCGAGCAGGAACTTCGCGAGCACGTCGTCGTATTTGTCGTGCATTTTGACGTCGGCGGCGGACGCTTCTGAAATGAACCGATTGCAAGGTGTATCAGAATAGATACAGTCCGCGAAGTGCCCGCCAAACGACCACTTCCTGTCATCTTCTTTCGCACCGGCACCGGGAATGAGCCGGTGCGCGAGTGGCTGAAGGGGTTGCCGGCGGAGGAACGGAAGGCTGTGGGCGAGGATTTGATGACTGTGCAGTTCCGCTGGCCGCTCGGAATGCCCCTGGTGGGCAGTCTGGGCGACGGCATCTGGGAAGTGCGCAGCCGTCTTCCGACCCGGATCGCACGCACGCTTTTTTTCGTTCATGAAGAGGAGATCATCCTGCTGCATGGCTTCATCAAGAAAACCCAACAGACACCCAAGGAGGACAAGGCGCTGGCCTTGAAACGCAAACATGACTACACCCAAAACGCATAAGAAGAATAATCCGCATCGCGGCAGCACGCTGGACGAGTTCCTGAAGGAAGAAGGAATGTTGGAGGAAATCGAACTGGTCGCCCTCAAACGCGCGACGGCCATGAAACTCGCCGACCTGATGAAGAAGCAAGGCCAAAAGAAGGCGCACATGGCTGGCGCGATGGGCACTTCGCGTGCCGCGCTGGATCGCTTGCTCGATCCCGAATGCACGTCGGTCACGCTGACCACGCTCACACGAGCCGCCAACGCTCTCGGACGCCGGGTGCGGATTGATTTCGTGCCGGCCTGAACTGAAAGTCGAGCAAGCGGCAGAGCGAGGAGGAGCGCTGGCTGGAGGAAGGTCATGAATCACCCCCGCCCGTTGGATTCTTCTCCTCGCCCAGCGAGGCTGCCTTCTTGAGTCGGTGAATATTGATCCAGCAGAAAACCGAAACGCCCATGAGAACGAAGCCAAAAATCACATCGCTCCAGAATCGTGTTTCGTCGGTCTTATCAGTCAGCGCCAACAGAAACTGAATGGCCGCACCCGCGAAGAAAAGCCAGTGACAGAGCCAGCGTGCCCATTTCCCAAAACGCGCAACTTGGGTTTCGGTGAACTGGCTCATCTCCTTCCCCCCTTCTTCTCCACCCGCCCCAGCAGGAACTTGGCGAGCACGTCGTCGTATTTCTCGTGCATCTTCACGCGGTGGTAATCGATGCCGGTGGTGCGGACGAGTTCGTCGATGCCGACGAGATATTGGCGGACGGCTTCGCGGTAGTTGCGCGCGATGAGCGACGGATCGGCGAGGACCGTTTCGCCGCCTTCCATGTCGATGAAGCGGGCGGGGCGGTCGAAATCGAAGTCGAGTTCCTTTTGATCGAGCAGATGGAAGACGGCGACGTCGTGCTTGCGGAAGCGAAGGTGCTGGATGGCGGACTTCAATTCCTCGGGCGGCACAAAGAGATCGGAGAAGATGACGACGAGCGCGCGCTGGCGGATTTTCTCGGCGGCATCGTGCAAGGACGTGAGCAGCGTGGTGTCGCCGACGGGCTGGATGGCGGCGAGCTGGTCGAGCACGAGGCCGAGATGCGAGGCACCGCGTTTGGCGGGGATCTCGATCGCTTTCTCGGCGAGACTCCAGAGGCCGACGCCATCGCCCTGCTGCGCGGCGATGTAGGCGAGCGTACCGGCGAGTCGGCGGGCGTAGTCGATGCGAGTGGCACCTTTGGGGCCGAAGCCCATGGAGCCGCTGGTGTCGATGAGCAGGCAGAGGCGCAGGTTCGTATCGGCCTCGAACTCCTTGATATAAAAGCGATCGCTGCGGCCCCACGTGCGCCAGTCGAGCCTGCGGGTGTCGTCGCCGGGGACGTATTTTCGATACTGCGCAAACTCGAGCGATGAGCCGCGCACGGGGCTGCGATGTTTGCCGGAGACGCTGCCGATCATGGCATGCCGCGCGTTCAATGGCAGCGCGAGCAGCCGGTTGAGAACGGCTGGATCGAGAAAGCTGCGGTCGGTGGCGGCCATCGCGTTTGAGTTGGCCGAAAGAAACGAAAAAAGGAAAAGAAGGGGAGCTAGCGGAGACTCTGCTTCTATTTTTTGTTTCTTTCGTTTCTTTCGGCTAAGCAGCCTTGCTCAATTCCTCCACCAGCCGCTTCGTCACATCCCGGCTGCTGACGCCTTCGCTCTCGGCGGTGAACGTGGTCATCACGCGGTGTCGGAGCACGGGCTCGGCGACTTCGATCACATCCTCGAGCCGCACCATGTAGCTGCCGTGGAGAGCGGCGCGGGCTTTGGCACCGAGGATCAAATACTGCACGGCGCGCGGGCCGGCACCCCAGCCGACGAGCGGCTTCAGCCACGCGGGCGCTTCTTTGCTGGCTGGTCGCGTGCGGCGGGTGAGATCGACGGCGAATTCGTAGATGTGATCCGGCACCGGCACACGGCGGACGAGATGCTGGAAAGCTAGCACCTTGGGTCCGTCGAGCACATGCTCGAGTCGCGGCAGCGTGTCGCCGGTCGTGCCGCGCGCGATGGCGATCTCTTCATCCCGAGATGGATAATCGACACCAATCATGAACATGAACCGGTCGAGCTGCGCTTCGGGCAGCGGATAGGTGCCTTCTTGCTCGATCGGATTCTGCGTCGCAAGCACGAAGAAGGGCGAGTCCAGCTCATAAGTGCGGCCTGCGACGGTGACGCGATGCTCCTGCATTGCCTCGAGCATCGCTGCCTGCGTTTTCGCGGGTGCGCGGTTGATTTCGTCGGCGAGCACGATGTTCGCAAATACGGGGCCTTTCGCGAACTCGAAGGCGCGTTTACCACCCGGCAACTCTTGAAGGATGTCGGTGCCCGTGATGTCCATCGGCATCAGGTCCGGCGTGAACTGAATGCGGCTGAAGGACAGCGACATCGTCTCCGCCAGCCGACTGATGAGGAGCGTCTTCGCCAGACCGGGCACGCCCATCAGCAGCGCGTGCCCTCGGGCGAAAAGACAGATCGAGAGCTGCTCGATCACCTGCTGCTGGCCGACGATGATTTTGCCCAGCTCATCACCGAGACGGCGATAGACCTGGCGGAGTTCATCAATGGCGGCGACGTCGTCTTGCGGGAGCGGAATGGAGGTGGACATGGATTTGGATGAAGGGCTGAAATCTACATCAGACTGGCGAGGGGATGGCAATGCGAATCACGACAGCGATCAAAGTTTTACACGGGGCTGACAACTCCCGGAGCTAGGACGCGCACTGCGGCGGCTTTATTGGCTGATTTGTCTTCCGTTCCCGCCCTCCCCCCTTTGTCGTGGAAGGCACGGCGGTCTGCGCGCGGCGCGGTGTTCACTGGCGCATCGAATGCGGGCTGTCGGCCTCGGCGGTGAGCTGGCGGAGTTCAGCATGAGCGGCTGCTTCGAGGCGGGGGTCCTCGTCCAGCGTCCGCTCGGCGAGCTGACGCGCGATGCGCACGAGCCGCGTGTCGGCCAGCAGCTCGGCGAAGCGGAGCGGCGCCTGTCCGCTTTGCGCGCGGCCGAGCACGTCGCCGGGACCGCGCCGCCGGAGGTCTTCCTCGGCGATGCGGAAGCCGTCGTCCGTCTCCTCCATGATCGCGAGCCGCTGCCTGGCCTCGTCATCCGCCTCGTCAATGAAGAGCACGCAATACGACGTGTGGCTGCCGCGACCGATGCGCCCGCGAAGCTGGTGGAGCTGCGCGAGGCCGAAGCGGCCGGCATCGTGGACGTACATCACGGTGGCATTCGGCACGTCCACGCCCACCTCGATGACGGTGGTGGAGACCAGCGCGCTGATTTCCCCGGCGCGAAAGCCACGCATGACCTCCTCCTTGTCCTCCGCGCTGAGTCTCCCATGCAGCAGGCCGACGCGGTGCGGCTCGAGCAGCCGGGTCCATTCCTCGTGCCCCTTTTTCGCCGCCGCCGCGTCCAGCTTCTCCGACTCCTCGATCAAAGGAAAGACCAGATAGCCCTGCCGTCCCTGCGCGATCTGCTCGCGCAGGAAGGCCGCCGCCTCGGCCGCCTTGTTCCGCGGGCGCACTTTTGTGACGATCTTCCCGCGCTCGCGCGGCCGCTCGTCCAGCGTGGAGACGTCGAGGTCGCCGTAGAGCGTGAGCGTCAGCGTCCGGGGGATCGGTGTCGCGGTCATCACCAGCACGTCCGGCGTGTTTCCCTTCTCAATGAGCCGCGCCCGCTGCGCCACGCCGAACTTGTGCTGCTCGTCGATGACGACGAGACCGAGATTCTGAAGCGCGGCCCGGTTGTAGAGCAGGGCGTGCGTCCCGATCAGGATGTCGGGCGGCGGAAAAACCGGCTCGCCACCTTCGCCTCCGAGGCGCAATTCGACGCGCACGCCCAGAGGTGCGAGCCACTGGCGCGCGGTGCGGAAATGCTGCTCGGCGAGGATTTGTGTCGGTGCCATCAGCGCGGCCTGGCTGCCGGACTCCGCGGCGACGAGCATGGCGGCGAGAGCCACGACGGTCTTGCCGCTGCCGACATCGCCGTGCAGCAGCCGGTTCATCGGTGCGCAGGCGGCCATGTCGCGGCGTATCTCGCCGAGCGCGCGCCTTTGCGCGCCGGTCAGCTCGAAGGGCAGCGCGCCGAGAAACGCGTGCGACAGGCTGCCATCACCCGCATGGGCTTTGCCGCCGGCTTCAATGGCGCTGCGGCGGCGGCGCACGACGCGGATCTGGCAGACGTAAAATTCTTCGAGCGCGAGATAGCGCCGCGCGGTTTCAAGTTCGTCGATGACGGCCGGAAAATGCACGGTGTGGAGCGCGCGCGACCGGTGCCAACCGGCGAAACCGCCCTTGTCTGACGGCACGGGGAGCAGATCGGCGATGAAGCGATCATCCAGCATCTCCATGACGTGCCACGCCGCCGTGCGCACGGCTTTTTGCGACAGAGCGCCGCGCAGCCGGTACACGGGCGTGATGCGGCCCGTGTGTATCTTCCCCGCGTCGTCGTCATCGCCACCGCGGATGATCTCATGCTCCGGGTGATCCATGAAAAGCCGGCCCTTGAATTCCTTGATGCGGCCATACACCACCAGCTCCATGTCGGTGGCGATGGACTTCGACATGAACGGCATGTTCCACCAGCGCAGCGTGAGCTGCTGACCGAGACCGCTGCCATCTACATGCTCCACGACGGCTTCAAACACACCTGCACCGCGCCGTCGGCCGAAGAACCGCACATGCGTCTTCACCACGCGCACGAAATGGCTGCAAGGTGCCGCACCCGCCTGGAAAGCCGCTGCGTCCACGCGCCGGCGGTCTTCGTGGCGAAATGGCAGCATCCATACCACGTCCGAGATTTTCTCGATCCCTTCCTTCGCCAGCATTTTCACGATGCGCGTCGTCAGGCCGGGCACTTCGGAGAGGAGCGTTTGCATGATGGAGAAGCCGGCGGGCAATGTGGTGAAGCGAACGGGACGCACATGCATTCTGTGCCGGGCGGACTCCGCTCACAAGATGCACGTAGGCTGGATTTTGCAGGCAATCTTCAAGGCCGCGCCGTGCTCATGGCAGCGGCCTGGCCTCGGGGTATCCCGCCAGGAGGTCCCGCAGCCTCTCCACCACCTCCGGCTTCTCGCCGGCCAGGTTTGTCGTTTCGAGCGGATCGCTCTGGTAATCATACAGCTCCAGTTCCGCCGTGCCGGGGGGCGCGCCCGGTTTCTTCCACTCGACGAGCCGGTAGCGCTCCGTGCGGATCGCGCGCCCGAGCTTTCCCTTCGGGTAGCAGTGGTATGAGTGATCACGCACACGAGCCTGCGGATCCTTGAGCACTGGCACCAGGCTAAGTCCATCGACCGGCTGGGGACCTCCCGGCTTCGGCAGCCCGGCGAGTTCGGCGAGCGTTGGAAAAATGTCCACGCTTCCCGCGGGCTGGCGCGTGCTGCCGCCTGGCTTGGTGATGCCGGGCGCGATGATCAGCAGCGGGATGCGGTTCGCCTGTTCGTAGTTTGTATGCTTCGTCCAGATGCCGAGGTCGCCGAGGTGAAAACCGTGGTCTCCCCAGAGCACGATGATGGTTTCGTTCATGCGTCCCAGCCGATCGAGCGCATCCACCACCCTGCCGATCTGTGCATCGACGAAGCTCGTGGCGGCATAGTAGCCGTGGATCAGCCCCCGCTTCAGCGCCGGGGAGAATTCCGCGTCTTCCTGCTCCGGCACCGGCTTGTAGGCCGCGATCTCACCGCCGCGCTTGTGCGCCACCTTTGGCGAGCCTGCGGGCAATTGCTCGTACCGGGGCATCGGCAGCTTTGCGGGATCGTGGATGTCCCAGTACTTCCGCGGAGCGCAAAACGGCAGATGCGGACGCACGAACCCCGCTGAGATGAAAAATGGCGTGCCTTCCCGCAAGCGGCGCACGCTGGCCGCCTCCAGTCTTCTGATGGTCTCGGCGGCGACGCGGCCGTCCGCGTAGTCATCATCGTTCACCTCCGGAGACTCGAAGGCCGCTCCTCGCGGCAGGCTGGGAATCTGATCGAGCTTCTGATTCGTGAAGAGAGCTTCTTCGCGCGTGAGCCTGCCGCCGTCCGTGCTCGCGGGGTCGAGGTATTCGATGACCTTGTCCTTGAACGGCGGCACGCTGAAAGACGGCGGGTCACCTTCGTTGCCGTGACCGACGTGGAAGACTTTCCCGACCGACTCCGTGCGGTAGCCGCCGTATCTGGCAAAGTGCTGCGGCATCGTGACGGCCTCTGGCAGCGCCTGTCGGAGCCTGCTGCCGAGGCCGTAGAGTCCGGTGGAACTCGAGTGCGATCCCAGCATCAAGGTAAAGCGTGACGGCGCGCACACCGCCTGGCTGCAATACGCGAGATCAAACCTCATGCCGCGCGCGGCAAGGCGGTCGATGTTCGGTGTCTTCGCCGCGGCATCGCCATAGCAGCCGAGCGCCGGCTTCAGGTCATCCACCAGGATGAGGAGGACGTTCGGGCGCTCAGCTGCGGCGGCGACCAGGCCGGGGATGAGAAGAATCAACGCAATGGTTTTCATGGCTGGCGTAATCGAACGGCTGGGGCTGACGGTTCTGCGTCTTCGATGTTTTCCGCGCTTCCCTGTTCCCGGATGCTGCGTGGAGGCCCGGGCACGCGCATGCACGTCAGCGTTGTTCTACCTTCAAATCATCCACATAAAACACGCTGCTCTCCTTCGATGCGCTGACGAAACCCAGCCAGGCGAATTCATTCCACCCCTCGTCACACGGCAGTTCTTTGAACTCGCGCATGGGCTGGCCTGGCAACGTGATGCGCAGCGTCCATTTGCCGTCCGCTTTGCTGCCGAGGGCAGACGTCGCCTCGATATGGATCCACGCGTTTGCCGGCACATCGAGCTTCGTCTGGGTTCTGCGCTCGACGATCCGGCCGCTCTCGATCCACAGACTCGGCCCCGTCACATATTTCTGCCCTTCACCGCGCCATTCGACGAACAAGCTCGCCTTCTCGCCGAGGCGAAGATTGAAGGACACGGCGGCCATGCCGCTGCTGTACTTCGGTTTCAAAACGTAGTGCGGATCCCACTGCGGCTTCAGGCCGGGCACGTCGGTGAATTTCAAGCTGCGTTTGCCGGAAGCCGCCTGTTCGTCGGACACGAAGATCGAGTCGCCCTTGTTCTGCCAGTGAATCTCCTGCCGCGGCACGGTGGGAAAGCTCAGGCCCATGTGCTCGAAGTCTTCGTTCAGCGAGAACTCCGGCATCGGCCACGGCCTGCTCTCTTCATCCCACTTCGGGAATGACAGGCTCATCGCCAGCTTCCGCCACTCGCTCTTCGCATCGCCTCGCACGCCGGCCTCAGCGAAGTCAAACGGCTTGAAGCCGAGCTTGAACGCCGGCGACTCGGTCTTGAGGCGGAAGTCACGCTTCGCGGCATCGACAAAGAGCGGATCGGCGACGATCGAGCCTTCATCCCGCCCCGTCTTCTTCTGCCAGCCGGCGAGGTCGGTGTCGTGAAACCTCACCGGCAGACCGGCGGAATTCCAATACACATTGTTGCGCATCTCCAGCGTGCCCGGCTCCCAGTTGTACCATGTGCCGTCTAGCAATGTCGGCGTGTCGTAGATCACGATGTTTTGCTCATAGGCGAACGAGGCGTGCTTCTCCGGCCGCGAGCGCTGGATCTGCGCCTTCTTGCCAAAGGCGAAGATGTTGTTGCTCACCCGGTTCCACTTCCCGTAGTGCTGGTGGAACGTGGATTCGCTCGTGTCGTGCACGAGGTTGTTTTCAAGCGTCACGCCAGTGCTGCCTTCATCGGTGTAAAGGCCCCAGCCGCCATACCGGTAGCTGGCGACGTGGTGCACATAGTTGTGACTCACCGTCGTGCCTTCCGCGCGACCGAGGCCGTAGAAACCGCCCATGTCGCTGAGGTAGCCGTGACCGAGGTGGTGGATGTGATTGTAGTCAAAGCGGTTCCTCTTTGACGGGCTCGGACTGTAACCCCACACCCAGCCCGCACTGATGCCGGTGTAATAGAGGTCGCCGATGTCGCAATGCGTCACGCTGCAATCCGCCGCGTGCGCGAGGAAAACGCCGCAAGCGCTGGGGAACATCCGCCCGCCGCTGTGGATGATGCTGTCGTCCACCGTGACGCGCTGCGTGAACTCCGCCTCGCTCTTCGGCATCACGATCTCGCCGATGCGCACACCGCCTGCGCCGAGGTCGTGCAGATACGTGTGCCGCACCGCGCAATCCGAGCTGCCTTTGCGAAACCAAATGCCGTAGCCGCCCGTGTGCGCAATCTCGCAGTCTTCAAATGCCACCTCACGCGCGCCTTCGAGTTCGAGCACCGCGCCGACGCCGGACGCAGCCTGGCCATCGTGATGTCCATCGGGGCCGTAGAGCTGCTGGGCATGAGCGAAGGTGATTCCGCGAAAGGTGATATGACTCACATGTCTGCCCGCCGCCCAGTCCGCTTTGAAATCCAGAAACTTCTCCGCCACCGGTGCCACCACCTCGGCTGTGCTCATGTCCTCGCCCGGCATCGGCTTGTAGAGCAGCACGCCATCGCGGGAAAGGAACCACTCGCCATCCTCGTCGAGCGCCGCGCGGTAGTTCTCGATGAAATACCGCTGATCCGGCTCGAACTCGACAAATGGATACCGGCTGCGGCCTCTGATCTCGACAGCGCGCGCCGCCGCACTCAGCGCCTCGATGCGACACTGCCCTACGGTCCATGCGTGCGTGACGGTGACGAGTACGTCGGACAGCTCGCTAGCCGGGATTGCATTCAACAATTCCATCTGCGGAGGCCGCACGACGAAGGCCCTGAAGTTCGGCTCCTTGAGATTCGGAAACGCATCGCCGCCGGCCTGCGAGTACATGCTGAAGAAGCCGGTGTTCGGAGAGCGCGCCCGGGTGGCACGGCGGCCATTGATCCAAAGCTGCTCGAAATACCATGAGCCGTCTCGCACCTTCGGCACATCCGCCCGCCAGAGGTCGCCGTCGCCCTTCGCCCATCCGGTGATCCGCCTTCCGCCGGAGATGATGACTTTGGCTTTGCCGGCAGCCTCGTAGGTGACAGGTGCCGTCGCCTTGCCGGAGTCCGCCTCGGTCAGCACCACCGGCTCCGTGATCGCATACGTACCGGCGGCAAACCGCACGCGCACGGCATCGCCGGGCTGCGCTTGGCGGATGCGGCGCACTTCATCACGAGCGGCGGCCAGGGAGTTGATCCTGCCTTCAGGCGAGGCGTGCACGATTATCTCGGCGGCGCTGGCGGCATGTGCGAAAAAGAAGACAAGGGGAAGCAGGCGGCTCATTTCTCTCCCATATCGTTCGTCGCCGCCTTCGCAACTCGCCACGGCGGACTTTCACGGATCCTGGACGTAGATCGCGCTCAATCGAATGTCGGTGCGTTTCCTCCCTTCAAACACGAGACGAAGCCGCACGCGGCCCGGCTCCTCGTCCGGTGCGTCCCACCGCACGGGCGTTTGGAAGCCGTTCTGCCGAATGATGGCCGTGTGGCCGGGGATCACGCGCTCGAAGTGATCCAACAAGGTGACGCGCAGCACTGCGTCGTCACCGAGGCCGTCTGCATTGATGTAAAAGCGCGGCCGGCGCACCGGTACGGACATGGTCACGAGCTCCGCGACGACCTTCGGCAACTGGTAGTCACCGGGCCCTTCGCCAACCGTCTCGACGACGAGATCACCGAACCGATCGCGCGGCAGCATCGCGATGCCGACCCCGCCACGATGCTGTGGCTGGCCGCCTGTGGCGCGTGGGTCCCAAGCGCCGTAGTAGAGGAAGGTGTGCTCGCCGATGTTCTCGAAGCCCTGCCCTTGAATCACGCCGCCTTGATCCCACTGGCCGTCGTCACCGTGCTTGATCATCGTCCACTCATGCGCGGGCTCGCGGAAGTTGAGGCCGTCGTTGCTAATGACGAAGCCGAGATCCACCGAGATGTCCTTCCACTCCTTCGCCCCATGCCATTGGCCGAAGACACCGAGCAACACGTTGCCGCGGTTCCACACGCTGACGCCTTCGTGGCACTGCTCGCCTTCCAGACTGCGACCGGGACCGAGTGCTTCATGCTGAGGTTCCCGCACGAAGGCGATGCTGCTCGTCGATGACCAGTTCACGAAGTCGGACGAACGATAAGTGCGCGAGACGCGGCCTTGATACGGTCGCGTAGCGTTCATCGCATTCTGACCGCAGGCAAAGAATTGCCCGTCCCACTGATAGAAGCCGCCGCAAGGCTCGAAGTGAACGCCGGGAAGCAACAGATCGTCTTTGCGCAGCTCCGCTTTCAGTGGCGTCACGTCCCTCACCGGTCTCCATCGCAAACCATCCGCGCTCACGAACGGCAGCAGCGTGCCGAGGCGTCGCTTGTCACGGAAATACACATGCGTCGTCATCTTGTAGCGCTGCGACGGATCAGGATCACGCTCATCCTTGAGCACCTTCAAGTTCACAAAACCCCACGCGCCGCCGACATCGACGAGGTTGTTGTTCTTGCTGCCATGAAACTCCACCAGCCCGAGGTCCGGCTTCACCCAGTGCAGGCCATCGTCGCTCTCCGCATAAGCCGCACGCCAGCGCGCCGAGGTCACACTGTTCTTCACGTCATCATCGAACGCGACATACCAGAGCCGATACTTCCCACCGTCCTTGATGATCGAGCCATAAAACTGCACGCCCATCGCATCCGGTGCTCCAGTCCCGCCACGCTGCAGCAACGGATTCGCCGCGTGCTTCACCGGCTGCCGCATCTCGAGCCGCAGATTCTGCGTGTGCGGGATCGAGACGTTGTCGAAAGCGAAGAGCGTGGTGGCCTTGGTTTCATCAAAGAGTTCCGCAGCCCCAAGCGCGGAACTCATCAGCAGGGTCAAAGCTGCGAGCAGTCGGTTCATGGTGCCTCAACGTCGAAGTCCGAGAACAACACGCACCAGTTCCACAGCGGATACGATTGCCCCGCTCGTGTGCCATAAGCCGCATCGGCAAACGTATGCACCGAGCGCTCAGGATCGGAGTCGCGGACGTTGCCGTAGCTGAACGATCGCATCGCGACAATCGACTGCCCCACGGCGAACGGAGTTCCGTTGCGCAACTCGCGCGGCTCGTAGCGCAGCACAGTCACGCCGCTCTCTTCATGCACCTGACGAATCGCGACGCGTGAGTTCGTGCCGGACGTGTTGGTGACAAAGAACGCGCCTTCGTCCGTGAGCGGTTTCAGCTCCTTGGATGCGCTCTTCGTCAGCACCAGTTCTTCCGTTGCTTGTCCGTCGGTCTCGGGCCCTTTGCGAATCGCAGCGATGCTGCCCAGCGCCGATGCAAACGGATACCCATAGCTCACGCGGCACTTCTCATCGGCTGGCAGCGCTTTGTCGAAACGAATGCGCAGGCTCGTCGGAGAAATGATCTCCACCTTGGTCAGCGTGATCACTCGACTGCCATGAACGCGGAAGCCCGCGAGGGAACTGAAGCCGCCATCAATCGCCGACTCTTCTCTCGCGAGAAACGTGGTGTCGATCACCAACGGCGGACGTGGCACCGTAAACTCGATCACCACGCCATCCCGCGACGCCTCCAGCTTTGCACGACGCGGACGCAAGGGCTGCCAGTCCTCGCCCTCATCCAGCACGCGATGCATCACCTTGCCCACCTGCTCGCCCCACCAGCGTTCACCATCGGCAGACAGATGAATCGGATCGCCATACCGACCCAGCGTCGTTCGGCTGTTGATCGCGCTCGCCACCGCGTAGTGCGGCCCCACGAGATGGATCGAAGCATCCGCATCCGCCGCCATCATCTGCGCCTCACCCGCAGGACCGAGCGTCTGATACGTGAAGATCGGCAGCTCGCCCTTCTGCCCCGTGATCGCATACAAGTCCGCCGACCATTGCTTGCGATACGCGATGAGTTGATCGCGATACCACGCGAGCCCGTCCTTACGCGGCAGCTCCGCATCCCAACGCGTCGGCACGATGCCGCCCGTCGGCCCTCCATTGCCCTCGCCCTGCATCCAGTAGAGCACCCTCATTTCAAACTTCGCGCTCATCGCCTTCGCCTGTGCCATCGCACGTCGCGCATCATCCAGACTCGTTTTGTAGTAGCCGCCGCCGTGCTTCTTCGCCTCGGGAGTCCGTTGATCGGTGGATAAGTCCGCACTCGACAGCTCTTGAATCTGCCGCCCGCCCTGTCCCGCACACGCGACGAGAAACTTCGCTGCCTTCTTCTCAACCTTCAGCACCGAAGCCCAGTGATCCGCCATCCCATTCGCCACCGTCTCACCGAGCCCTCCATTTGCCGTCGCCTTCAATGGCACCAACACGAATTGATCGTCTGGACGCTTCTCCGGGGCCGATGAATTGTCCTTGGGCAACCACGTCCGCACGCTCCGCTGAAACATCAAATTGCCGAAGCCGGTGTCTTTGGTGCTGACAACCGGCAGCGACTCCGAGCCATCGCACAACGACTGCCCCATCATCCAGATGCCGGAGATGGTGGGTTCGGCTAGTGCTTGGGTGATGAGGAAGGGAAGAAGGACGAAGCGCTTCATGATTGTCTTGAGGCTATGTGATCACGAAAGCTGGGGCTGGCGAATGTCTTTCGGACTTTGATCGTCTTGTCGGCCTGCGAAAGCGGTGTGGCGCTTCGCTTCCCACCGCACTCCAAGACGCTATCGCGGTATCGAATGTCGCGAAGCGTCTTGGAGTGCGGCGGCTGTGACGCCGCTTTCGAACGCCCCCGCGCACAGAACATCCCGATTGATTCCACCTCCCATCTCTCAACGATCCCACCAATGACTCCCGACCAAGACGCCAAACTGCCGTGGCCGCACGCCCCGCTGCATCGTCTCGGAGAACGCGGCATCTACTTCGTCACCGCAGCGACCTATCGAAAGCTCCACCACTTCCGCAGCGCCGAACGTCTGGCCGTGCTCCATCGCGGTCTTCTCAAAGTCTGCGCCGACTTCGGATGGCGGCTTGAAGCGTGGGCCGTGTTTTCGAATCACTATCACTTCGTCGCCGAGTCTCCCGCCAATGCCGAAAGTCTCCCGACCATGCTGGGACTCCTCCACGAAAAGACCGCGAAGTGGATCAACAAGCTCGACCACGAACCCGAACGCAAGGTGTGGCACAACTACCGCGAGACGCTCCTGAGCTTCGAGCGATCCTATTTCGCCCGGCTCAACTACACCCATCGAAACGCCGTGAAGCACGGCTTGGTGCAACGAGCCGCCGATTATCCGTGGTGCTCCGCCGCCTGGTTCGAGCGCCACACCAGCCCTGCGATGGTCAAAGCCATCACTCGCTTCAAAACGGACCACGTAAGCCTCGAAGACGAGTTCGACGTTGCCGCTGATTGGTAACGAGAGTCGCGAAGCGTCTTGGAGTGCGGTGGCCGTGACACCGCTTTCGAACGTCTCCTCGTGTTCGATAGCAACTCGCGCGAACGAAAGCGGTGTCGCCGAGCGCAGCATGTGATGCCGCGGTTGGAGCCAAACGGCAACGAAAGTCGCGAAGCGTCTTGGAGTGCGGTGGCTGTGACACCGCTTTTGAGCGTCGCCAGGTGTTCGACAGCACCCCGCGTGAACGAAAGCCGTGTCGCCGAGCACAGCATGTGATGTCGCGGTTGGAGCCCAGCGGCAACGAGAGTCGCGAAGCGTCTTGGAGTGCGGTGGCCGTGACACCGCTTTCGAACGTCTCCTCGTGTTCGATAGCAACTCGCGCGAACGAAAGCGGTGTCGCCGCCCCTTCAGGGCTCTGCCACCGCACTCCACGACGCTGCCGCGCTCATCGAAGCTCCTTCATCAACAGTTCCTGCATCGTAGTCTCCGGCAGGCCATCCAAGGGGTGACGCACTTCACATTTCACACCGAGCGGACCCAACACATCTTGAAGCATCAAGCCGAGCACAGCGCTGTGCGTGGGATCGGTCTGCACTTCTCCTTTGACGGGTGGCTTGTCTTCCTTCGCGATCACGATGAATGCGGGAGGATCATCAGCGCTGGCGTGCGACATCGGCGACCACTCGCGAAGATCGGCGAGGTGTTTCTCACGATTCGCGAGGAAGGGCGCGAAGGTTTCTTTGCGTGTCTTGCCGACGTAGCCGAAGGCGTGGCCGCCGTATTCGCTGTTGGGGATCCATTCGACGAGTTGCTTCGGATCAAGCGACGGCTGCGGAGCTTTCGTTACCGTGGCAATCAAACGCGTGGATTCGTGAGCGATGGGATCAGCGCTCTCCGCATCGGCCATGTCGTCGTGCATCGCGAGCCACAGGGATGAACATCCACCCGCGCTTACGCCACTGGCCGCGATGCGCGTCTTGTCGAGATGCCACTCGGCGGCTTTCGAGCGCAGATGCTGCAAGGCACGCGCGGCATCCATCAGCGGCCATTGCAGCGGTGGCGTGATCTTCGTCGCGGCGTTCGCATCGGCGAGGAACCGGTAGTTGATCGAAGCTACGGAGATTCCGGCATTGAGGAACGCGCGCACGTCGAGGTGCTGATGGATGTCCGTCTTGTCCTGAGCGCCCCAACCGCCGCCGTGAATGTAGAAGACGACAGGAGATGGCGTCTCCGACTTCGCCAGCCACACGTCCATTGTCTGACGGAAGTGATTGCCATACGGCACATCGACGAACGTCGCAGGCGTGGCATCCGCCGTGGCGGTGAGTGATGCTTTTTGCACCTCGGCGGGCGGCATCCAGCCATTGGGGCGCTTCTCATCCGGCTCGTAAGCGCAAGTGATGAAGTAGAGCCCATCCGCAGCGAGCTTCTGCGGTGGCACGTTCACCTGCACTTGAGTGAAGCCATCGGCGAACCAACTCTCGTAGCCATCCGCTGCGACGGGTTTCAAGGCGCGACCGTTGAGGCGCACATCGAGCTTCGTGGGCGCGCGATACGGCAATCGCACTCTGAAGCCGATGCCGTGCGTGATCTTCGCATCGGCTGTCGCCGCGAGCAGTTGCTCGTCGGGCATCTCCATCGCCACTTTCAGCTCGGGACCTGATTGAATAAACTTCTTCACCGCTTCAGGGAACTCCTTCGCGACGATCATCTTCTTCGCCGCCGAAGTCGTTGCCACCACGAGACTCTCGCGGCCCACCGTTTGCGGATAAAGGAAGCCGAGTGCGAAGTCGCTTTGCTGATTCCACAGCTCTTCGCGGCTCGCGCGCAGTTCCGTCGCGTTACGGCCATACGCGGTGACATAATGACCAACGAAGTGCCTCATGCGATTCACCGGGTAGCCAGCGCGGCGCTCATCCAGCCACGCCTCGTTGCCGATCTTCATGAGTCCCTTCATGCGAGCGACAAGGCTCTGCTCCCACGCGACCTCCTGCGTGATGACCATCGTGTGATACTTCGCGTAGCTGTAGTGCGCCGAATAGAAGAGCGGCATGCCGTGCCAGAGCTTCTTGCCGAGCGGCGCGAGTTCCGGTCCCCAAAACGTGCGCTGCGCATCAGCTTCGAAGCGATCCGAGGGAAAGCCTGCCTCCTTGCCCGCAGCGATCATCGCCTCCGTCACACGCCAGTCCCACGGACGCAGCGCGTAATTTGAATACGCCGCGCCCGTGACCTCCGTCATGATCTGGCCGTGATACATCTGCCGCGAGCCAAGCTGTTCCGGCGCATACTCTTGCAAGCCAGTGCCGTGCAGGTCCGCGTGGACCTCGGGTTTGTATTCATCGATCACCGACAACACCGCCGCGAGTTCCGGTGCGTCCTCCGGCTTGATCAGCGACAGCGACTTCACATCCCACAGCTTCCCCACGCGCCCATTGCCCGTGTAAGGATCAACGCCGTGCTCGTTGCGGAAGCGATCCGTGTAAAACATCGCCAGCGGATTCACGCACGGCATGATCAGCACGATCTGCTTCTTCCGCGTCTCCACCGCGAGCGGATCATCGCTCAAGCACCACTCCGCAAAGGCCATCGCACCCGTCGTGCCCGTGCGCTCAGGGCCGCTGTGCAGCGTGGTGACGAGGCACACTTGTTTGTCGGTGTTCTTCACCGTTGGGTCCGTGATCTTGAGCAGATACACCGGCATGTTTTGTCCGCTCAACGCGCGTGATTCGAGCACCGCGACCTTTGGATGCGACTTCTTCCAGAAGGCGAGGGTGCCCACATATTCCTCCCAGGTGAGGCGGTGCATCGGCGGATACTTTTCCTGCGCGAGCAGAGGCGAGAGCAGACAGCAGAGGGCAAGGATGAAGCGTTTCATGGTCGGCAGTTGATCCGATTCGCAATCGAGTCCGAGAGGTAAGAAGGCGGGCTATGGGACTTCGGCTTCGGTTGCCAACCGAAGCTACTTCAGAGGGGCGCTCCAGATGGCCACACCCATGTGATAGCGCTGATGGTTCTCGCTCGCCTTGGAATACCAGGCGGTGACGAGCTTGCCATCTGCTCGCTGCACCGTGCTGGGGTAGCCGCAGTCGGACTCCAGCGTGTTCGCGATGCGCACGGGCTCGGTCCACGTCTTGCCTTCATCGCTCGTGATCTTCGCCAGCACACCCGTCTCGCCTTTGATGCGACTGCCATGCGTGAGCAGGATGCGTCCGTCTTTGAGTCGAAGCAGATGGCCGTTGATCTCGTTCTTCTGCGTCACGCGATTCGGCTCACCCCAAGTCACGCCGTCGTCCTCGGAGATATACAAATCCATCGCCGTCTCGCGTGCCGCTGCCATCCAGCGTTTGCCGCCGAGGTGTAGTATGGTCGTCTCGTTGCTCTTCGGTCCGATGATGCTGGTGCGCTTCCAGGTCTTGCCATCGTCATCACTGCGGAAGTGCCACGAGCGGTAGCCTTTCGTCTTCGTGCTCTTCGTCGCATCCACCCACTCGCCGCCGTAGCATGAGACATGCAGCGAGCCGTCGTCGCCTTGCTTGATGTCACCGAAGGGGATGTAGTTCGTCCAGCCTGCATCCGGTGCTGGGAAGTCTTTGATCTGTGACCAAGTCCTTCCGCCATCGCTGCTGCGGCACACCCAGAGAGAAAGGATGTCATCGCGAAACACCGCCTGTTTCGGACGCTGAGGTTGCTTCACATTCGTCCACCCCGAGCACAGGACGATAAGGTCTCCGTTCTTTGCCAGGCCAGCAGCGACATTCATGCGGTTCGTGTCCGCATCATTCGGCGCGGGAACACCGCGCTTCTCCCAGAACAGGCCGTCCATGCTGTTCCAGCATTCTGCCGCACCCGCCATCTGTCCGTGGCTAGGCTTGCCAAAGATCGTGGTATTGATGCTGCCGTCTGGGAGCACGGTGAGGTTTGGCCACGCGCACACGTTGTCGATCGCGATGAAGCGCTGGATGTCTTGGGCAAAGAGCGAAGTGCCGAGAGCGAAGAGGAAAATTAAGAGGCGGTGCATAGGGAAGGGGAGTCTTGGCCCAAACGTCGCTCGAAGCCCCGTCCTCACATCGCTACTCAAACACCTTCTTGTTCGGATTGATGAACAACCACGCGACCGCGCCCATCAGGAAGAGTCCGCCGATGAGGAGCACCGGCGCATTCCAGTCATAGTGCTTTTGCAACCACACGACCAGCAGCGGACTGATCACGCTGCCGATCTGGCCCGACGTATTCATCGCCGCACCAACGACGGCCGCGTGACTGCCGCCAATGTCGATCACCGTGCCCCATGACGCCCCAAGCGTGAACATGCTCGCGGCTACCGCGATCGCGATGCACCACGCGGCGAGCACGGGCTGATGCGTGGTCGTCGCGAGCAGCATGGCAATGCCAGCGACGAGATACGAAAATGCCCCGACACTCACTCGCCCAACGCGCAAGCCGAAGCGTCGCGTCATGAAGTCGGTCGAGACGCCGCCGAGCAAGTCAGCGGTGACGCTCAAGATCAGTGGCAATCCGGAGAAGAACCCAAGCTGCATCGAGTCGAAGCCGTGCTGCTCCTTCAGATAATCCGGCAGCCAGGTGATGCAGAAGTAGAAGCCGAAGCTGTTCGGGAAATACATCAGGCACAGCGGCAGCGTGTTGCGATGACTGAACAACTGCTCCCAATACGCCCAGCCCGCGTGATGCCCGGCGCTGTTGTCGCGACCCGCCTTGATCTTCTCCAGTTCATCTCTGCTCACCGATGGATGCTCCTCCGGCTCATCGCGGAACCAGCGAAACCATGCAATCGCCCAAACGATGCCCGGAATGCCGAAGATCAAAAACACCCATCGCCAACCGACTTGATGCATCAGCCAGAGCGCCAGCATCGGTGTGAGTCCTCCCGCCAGATGCGCCGCGGCGAAGAAGATTCCCTGGATCGTCCCTCGCTCGCTGCGCGGAATCCAGCGCGAGAACGTGCGTGCCACACCCGGCCACGCGCCTGCCTCACCAATGCCGAAGAGGAAACGAATGACGAGCATTGAACCGAAATTCCAAGCTGCCGCCGTTAGCATCGTGAAGGCCGACCAGCACGCCACGATGCGCGTCAACACCCGCCGCGTGCCGATGCGATCCGCCCACCACGCCGTCGGAATCTCAAACGCCGCATACGCGATCGCGAACGCGCTGTAGATCCAGCTCATCTGATCCTTGTCGAGCCCGAGATCAGTCCGGATGCTCGGCGACATCGTGGCGATGCATGCACGATCCAGATACGTGATGCCGGCGAGAGCAAGCATGAAGCCGACGACGCGGTAGCGGGTGCGTGTTGGAATGGTCATCAGGGGTGTTGAGACTTGGTTGTTGGGCGGGGGTAAGGAATTGATGACAGGAGAATGTGGGCAGGAGAATGAAACTGATGTCTTCTGAAATGAATTATTCTCTTGTCCCCATTCTCCTGTCACAAAAGGAATAACAGATCAGCGACCCATCGTCATTCCTGCCCGGAAGTTCCCCACGGCTTCACTTGTGCGCAGCGCACGGCCATACACGCGCAGCGACTTCACGCCTGCGCCGAGTTGCATCTCTGCCGCGCCATTCGGCGTGCGCAACGTGGGGCTGTAGCGACCCCAGCCGAACTGACGCTCTTCGCCGCCATCGCAGAGGATGCCGTTGATGACGAAGGTGATGATCTTCGGTCCGCCATCGACGGTGATGACGACATGCTGCGGCTTGCCGGTCGCGAGCTTGCCTTGATCGCTGTCCCATGACGCCTCCTGGCGGCCATCGTTCATCGTGAAGTGAAGTGCACCGTTGTCGGCAACGCTGAGCGTGATGCCTTTGCGATTCGCATCGCGACTGTCGAGGAGCACCTGGCCGGGCTTGAGAGAATCGAGTTGCAACCACGCATCGAAGCTGAAGCCGGTGCGCGTGTCTCGTGCGCCGTAGTCAGCGCGCTTGGTGTCACGGAAGTTGAGGCCCGGCAGTCTCGCCATCCTGACCTTTGACGCCCCGCCCTGGACCTCCATGACCATGCCCTCCTTTGCCTCCGTGCGGTTGTCCCATTGGTTGAACAAACCATCGACCAACGGCTGCGCGATCTCATGCAGACGCGCGGCGTTCTTTTGCGTCTCGGTGATGTAAAACTTGCCGTCTTCCTCGACGAGATCGGGATAGCTCATGCGGATGTAAGGATCGTCGTCGTAGAGCGCGATCTCGGGCTGCGACCACTCGATGCGTTTGCCCTCGGGCGTATCGACTTCGCGTCCGGCCATGAGCCACGCGGGATTGCGATCATCATACGGACTGCCCGCCGCACCGACGATCGCCGCAGGCATCCCGCCCGCCTTGTCCGCCGTCATGCGACCGATGAACGAACCGCCATGATTGTGGAACCAGTAGAGGAATTTCCCGTTCGAGCAGTTCCACGCGAAGTTCGCCGCGCGCGGATGCTTCACATGTGCTCCACCGGGCGTGTAGGTCATGTAAGCCGGTGCAGTCCACTTGTGACCGCCATCCCTGCTGTAAGCGACCACCGGCCAGCCGTCGATGGTGCGATACACGCAGAAGAGCGAGCCATCGCTGAGCTTCGACACGCTCTGTTCCTCCGCCACACGGCCACCGCCCGCAGGCGTGCGCAGGCCGATGTCGCCATCCGGCAAGGTCTCGAAGGTGATCTTCGCCGGATCACGCTCGGTGAGGATGTTCGTGCTCTTCAGGAACGCGCCTTCGGATTGCGAGAAGAAACCCTCGCCCATCGCGCCCACCTTGTGCAGCACCATGATCGCGGCATTACCGAGGATCAGCGGACGACCCACATTCCAGAAGAAGCGCAGCTTGCCGCCATAGATGTTGCTACGGTCGCACTCGAACTCGCGCACGGGAATCTCGTGCCGCTGCGCAGACCAGGTCCGTCCGTGATCATCGCTGTATTTGAAGACGTAGTGCCCCAGCGAATCGACGCGCGTATAGACGCCTTTGTCCTCACGCTTCACCTCGCGCACGTTGTCCGTGTTGTGATTGTAGAACGCATAGATGCGGCCATACGGCGTCTTCAAAAGCACGACGTAACTCGCCTCCGGTCCATCCGCCGGCTCGATGTCCACCTGCTTCCCCCAGGTGCGACCACGATCCGTGCTGCGCATGGAAACAATGTGCTGCCCGCCCGCGCCTTCGTGTCCCGAGCCCGTCGTAATCGCGCACAACCACGCGCCATCATCCGTCTTCACGATGTAAGGCTGGTCCGCGTAACCCTCGCTCGGGATGTTGAAGCCAGTCGTGATGTTTCGGGAGTCGATGCCAGCGGGGAGCACGGGCTTCTTGGCTGGAGCTTTGGCTTTTGCCTTCGGCGCGGGGGCTTGAGCGTGCGCCAGCGTGCTCGCACCGAGCAGCGTGATCAGAAGGAAGCATGACAGCGTGTTCATGGCGTTGAGCTGGTGGGGTTACATGATCTTGAACTTGCGGAAGGCATCGCGTGCGCTCATGCCTTTCTCCAATGCTTGGCGGACGAGCTTCTCTCCTCGCGCCTTTTCGAGCGCTTTCGCGAAGACTTCGCGCTCCGCCTTGCGCGGCACCACGCACACGCCGTCGAGATCCCCGAAGATGATGTCGCCCGGCTCGGCGCGCACATTGCCGATTTGGAGAGAGCATCGGAAGTCGATCACCTTCCCGCGCGGCGCTTGATCTTGGGCATAGCGACCATGCGAGAAGCAGGGAAAGCCCATTTCGAGAATGCCGCGCGTGTCGCGCGACCAGCCGTCCATCACCGCGCCCACGGCACCGAGCTTCTGCGCGCGCAGGCTCATCAGCTCGCCCCAGAGCGCATACTCAGGCGAGGCGCCGGCGCAGAGGTAAACCTCGTTGCGCTTCAGATCATCCAGCGCGTGCAGCATCAGGCCAAACGGCTGCGCCATCACTGGATTCTTCCCGCTTGGTTCGCCGTCAGCGACCATGTCCGCTTCCAGCACCGGCATCGCACGACCGATCACGACCATGTCATCGCGCAACGGCTGGATCTTCGGCGGGAGGAATTGCCTCTGAAAACCCAGCTGGTCCATGATGTCGCCCACGACCGCAGTGAAGAGTTCGCGCCGGGCAAGCGCGAAGAGTTCGTCATCATCACGCCACAGTTTGGCAGTCTTCGTCTTCATACGTAATAGTTGCGGCCCTCTGGTTGAGTTTGGAAACCCGGATGCGCACGCAGCACATCTTCATTCACATCGAAGCCCAGGCCTGGACGATCCGGCAGCTCGAAGTGGCCGTTCACAATCGGCAGCGGATGCGACAGGCATTCATCGCGCCACGGCACATCCTTGAGCATGAACTCCTGACGGAAGAAGTTCGGGATCGTGGCCATCGTGTGCGCGGACGCGATGGTGGAGAAGGGGCCGTTCGGATTGTGCGGAGCGAATGGCACGTTGTAGGTCTCGGCCATGTTCGCCATCTTCCGCATCTCGCTGATGCCGCCGCAGCGCGTGATGTCCGGCATCACGAAGTCCGCCGCCTGCTGCTCCAGCACCGTGCGCAGCATGAAGCGGCTGTGCAGGCGCTCGCCCACGCACACGGGCAGCGGGATCCGTTTGCGGATGTCGGCGATGCTCTGCGGGAACTCCGGCAGGCACGGCTCCTCATACCACATGCAGTTGAACTTCAAATCGGCGAGCCGGTGCGCCATCTCCACCGCCGTCGGGCCATTGAGAAACGCATGTGTCTCGATGGCAATCGCCACATCGCGCCCCACCGCCTCGGCTACAGCGGCCACGACATCCACCGCGCGCTGCTTTTGCGCCTCGGTGAGCGAGCCGTTCGCGCTGAGGTCGTCACCATACCAGTAACTCGTGTGAGCGAACGGATCGAACTTCAGCGCGGTGAATCCTTTCGCCACCGTTTCGCGCGCCTGCCGCGCGTAATCCTCCGGCGTGTGGCCGCCTTCGATGAACCAGTAGTTCGCGTAGAGCTGGATCTTCTTCCGATACGCGCCGCCGAGCAACTCATACACCGGCGCGCCGAGCGCCTTGCCCTTGATGTCCCACAGCGCGATGTCCACCGCACTTATCGCCGAGAGCAACGGCCCCGCCTGACCGAGCCAGTTCATGTCGCGATAAATCTTTGTCCACAGGAAGTCGATCTGCCGCGCGTCCTTGCCGAGAATGAAATGGCCGACATGCCTGCACGCGGCTTCGACGAGCGGCGAGCCCGGCCAGTTCGTGGCCTCTCCCCAGCCGTGAATGCCGGCGTCGGTCTCGATCTTCATCAGGGTCCAATTGTATTTGATGCCCTCGACGAGGTAGGTGGTGGTGCGTGTGATTTTCATGGGTTGGGTTGCGGGGAGTGTCGGTTTCACAGTTTTGAGGTCTCCAGCTTGCCAAACATGATGCGATCAGTGCTGCCGCCGGAGCCTTGGGTGACGGTGAACCATATCGAGCCCTCATGTTGGCGGAAGGTTGGATACTGGAACGAGTTCGGGGACTCGAAGCGGTATTTGCGCTCCCAGTTCACGCCGTCGCGAGACACTTCGATGTTGAAGATGTAGCGCCCGACTCCGTGTCCGTTGGTGATGCGCGTGGCTTCCTGCCAGCCGAGGTAATAGAGGCCGTTGAACTTGTCGAAGGTGGGCTTGGAGTTGCTGCCTTTGCTGACAAAGGGTCGAGGCTCGCCTTGCGCCCAGGTCTTGCCGTCCTTGCTCGTCGTGAAGACGTAGTTGCGGTCGCCGCTCTCGGTGCGGCAGATGGCCATCCAGGTGCCATCAGGCAGGCGATTGACGGACGACTCGGTGAGCCTGCGCTCGGCGGGTTCGTTGTAGTGGCCGATGACTTCGATGGTGTCGCGTGACTCGTTCAGCATCGCGAGCGCGTTCTGCGCACCGGGGAAGTTGTTGATCGCGAGATAGGTCTTGCCGTCGATGACCTTGAACGCATCGAGCAGGTAGAGACCGAAGGCCTTGGCGGGTTGCTTGAAGCCGTGCTTGGCAGCATCCGCGTGGAAATACTGCGGCTGCATGTCGAAGGTGCCGTCGCTGGTCTTGAGCTTCACGCGATGGATGTCCGGCGCGAAGGTGAGCGAGCCGATGTCGAAGTCGCGATACCACGTCTGCGACTGGCTCTTGCCGCTCTGGTCCTCGCACGCAAAGAAGCAACGCAGCGTGGTGTCGTTCAGCTTGATGATGCGCGGGACAAAGCAGGCACCCACTGGCAGCGTTTCATTGCCAAAACCCTGTGCGGACTTCGCCATCGGCACGACTCGGTCCACGTTCATCGTCTTCACATTCACAATCGTCAGCACGCAATACTGGGCAGTCCCCGCGCCGTGACCCGGCTTGATGTCATTGTCGTGCTCGACGATGAAAGCGCGCTCGCCAACCAAGACGAGGTCCGCATCGTGCGCACCCTTCACCTGCGGTGCGCTGACTTTGATGAGTTTGGAGAGGATTTCATCGCCCGCGCGTTTCGGGTTCCAGCCGGGCGGGAGCAATGCTGGCTTGTCGAGCTTGTTGATGACTTGCTTCAGGGACACCGCCCGCGAGACATCCTTGCCTGTGGCCACGTCTTCCTCGCGGAACTTCGCCAACAAGATCTCGCCTGCGCCATTGCGGTCGCGGTCATAAGTGATCCAGATGACGCAGTCCTTGTCCTGCACGCCGTCGGGGTAAGAGACGCCGCCGCGTTCATCGAGCAGCAGGCCATCATTCCATGTCGCACCATCGTCGCTCGAAAGCTGCGCCGTGAGATGACTGCGGCCTTTGAAGTTGTGATGGTTCACGAGAAGGAGATTACCGGAGGCGAGTCGGCGGATGAAAAAGCGCGAGCCGGGGCTCTTGATCGTGCTCGCCATGCCTTCGCTCCAAGTGCGTCCTTTGTCAGTGGAGTGGCTTTGCCAGAGCACCCCGCTGTCGGTGCGAATGAGCATCCAGAGGCGGCCATCCTTGAGTTCGATAATCATGTTCTCCAGCGCCCACGGCCGTGATTTGACCGCGCCGTGAAGCTTCCATGTCCGACCTTCATCGGTGGAGATGCCCACGCCGTGGAGGGTGGGTGTCTGTTGGTCGTTGTAGCCTGTGCTCCACGCACGGACGGGTTTCTCCGCCAGCGTCACTGGCATGAGCCACTCACCTGTGGACAGCACGGTGACCTTGTTCATGCGGAAGGCGAAGGGCACATCATACCCGAGACGAAACTCTGCGCCCCACACCGGTGGCGAAGCATCGGGATCATCGCAGATGCGAGCCCACACGTCGTGCTTCGCGGTTTCCTTGTTGCCGCGATTGAAGATATACCAAAGCCGTCCCTTCGGATCGATCCAGAGGGTGGGATCAAAGCAGCGAGTGCCGTCGCTCATCGGCAATGCCATCGCCTCAGGCGCGCTGAAGGTTTTTCCGCCGTCATCACTGCGTGAAAGCACGACAGTGTTGTCCGGCGATGGCTCCTTTGGTCCGCCGGTGAACCAAGAAGCAAACAGGCGGCCCTTCGCTGTCCATTCGAGTCCGGGAATACCCTGCCAGGTGCGCTTGGTCAGATCGATGGTGATGGGTTCAGCGGCGTGCAGAGCTGCCAGCGGCGCGAGCAGGAGAGCTAGGCGGAGGATAAGGGTGCTTTTCATGTTTGGTGTGAGATGGGTTTGTTTATGCCTGCGCCACGACGTTTTGCAGCGCGCGCCCTTCCGCCAGCGCATCAAGGTTTGCCGCCATCTTGGTCCAACGGCGCTCGACCATGGCGTGCGTCCAGGCGCAGAGGTGCGGCGTCATGACGATGTTCTCCAGTTCATGAAACGGAGCCGTCGATGGCAGCATCACGTCGAAGCCGCTGGCGGGATAGCGATACCAGACATCGAGTGCCGCGCCGGCGATGCGCCTGGATTTCAAAGCCTCGTAAAGCGCCTGCTCGTCCGCCACTTCGGCGCGCGCCACATTCACGAGCTGTGCCGTCGGCTTCATCCACGACAGGCGCTCGGCATTCAGCAAACCGCGCGTGCTTTCGGTGAGCGGGCAGCACACGACGACGTGATCGCTGGTCTCCAGCAACTCGCGCAAGCGCTCCGGTCCGCCAATCCATTCGAGCAGCGGATCACCTTCATGCGTCGCGCGCGAACGCACCGCGCGCAGCTTCATGCCAAACGCGTGCGCACGCACGGCGATCTCACGCCCAATGGTGCCGTAGCCGATCAAGCCCAGCGTGCTGCCGCACAACTCATCGTGCGGAATGCCATCACGACGACCCGTTCCTTCCCACGAGCCCTGACGAAACGCGCGATCCCGCCGCACCATGCCCGTTGTCAGCGCCACGAGCGCGCCCATCGTGTATTCGGCGATCGGAGTCGCGTGCTCATACACATTGCACAGCGCGCAGCCCTTCGGCAGAGCCTTCGCATCATACGCGTCCACGCCCGCGCCCGGCGCTTGGATCATCCGCAGCGTCGTCGTCGCATCCTTCCACTCCGCTTTCCAGCCGAGCGAGATCATCGCCGTGGCTTTCGACAAAGCCTCGCGCAACGCCGCGATGTCGCCTTCATCCGGCAGCGTGATGATCTGCCAGCCGTTGCGAAGCAGGCGGCGCAGGCGCGGTTCGTTGTCGCAAGCGGTGCGACCATAGAGGATCAATGACCGAGTGCTGTAACTGGAGTTCATGAGCGCGATGCGATGCGTGAACGGTGTGTGCATCAGGCCTTCGGGTATTCCTGGCAGAGATAGAAGTCGCGAGGCTCGTCCTCGATGATCTCGGGGAAACGGATCGCCCACGAATCAAAGAAGACGTTGTCATTCCAGTCGTCGCACACGCTGGAGATCTCGCTGCTGAGCGAGTAGCGCCCGCCTTCAAACTCCCAACCCGTGCCTTCCTCGGCCCAGAATTGATGGATCGTTCCCGGCGGAATCGTGAGGCTCTCCCCAGGCGTCAGGCGCACGATCTCGCGCGGGCCGAGCATGCGCGTGCAGGCATTCACCTGAATGGGGAAGCGCTCATCCGACCAGCCGCCCTTCGGCGTGGCCTTGGTGAGTTGCACGAGGATGTTGCCGCCGTGACGGCAGATGATGTCTTCGCGCTTGGCACGATGATAGTGGGCCGGTGCGCGCTGATTGTCCGGATCAATGAGCAGCTTCTCGGCA
The DNA here is from genome assembly GCA_019694165.1 of Verrucomicrobiaceae bacterium. Classification (GTDB taxonomy): domain Bacteria; phylum Verrucomicrobiota; class Verrucomicrobiia; order Verrucomicrobiales; family Verrucomicrobiaceae; genus JAIBCL01. Next base: position 264,059 of record JAIBCL010000003.1, read on the forward strand.
TACGCCTTCGGGTAACGCGGATCATTGGAGCGGCCATTGCGCAGCGTGAAGAGCACGCGTCCGATTTCCTCGAACCGGCCGCTGCCGAAATCGGTGACATCCCAACCGAGCATGCAATCACGCACTTCATCGTGCGCGGAGCCCGCCTTGTTCCACTGATCGAGACTCCAGCGCGCATAGGGCGGCAGCGCGAAGTTGAAATGCTCCGCCACATGGATGGCAATGCGGAGGCTGCGGTTAATCGTGGAGCGAGTGAGTGGCATGGTGAGCGAAGTCGGGGTTCATTGAAAATGATTTTTGATAATAAAACGGAATTCCTGGCTCGCTCTCAATGGCGGTCGCGTGTTATTGTAACACGCCATCATGCCTGAGAAGCCTTCTGCCAACCTTCGCGCCATCGCCACAATGGCGGACGTGTCGCCCATGACCGTCTCCCGTGTGTTGAGAAACTCGCCGCGCGTCACCACCGAGACGCGCGAACGCGTGCTCGCTGCGACGGCGAAACTCGATTACCAGCCCGACCCGCATCTCAGCCGCATGATGCATCTCGTGCGCGGACGAAAGGCGAAGGCCGAGCGCGGGGTCATCGCCCTCATCCGCGAGCATGTGCCACGCGATGTGCTTCACGATCCCGCTTATCAATACGTGGACTTTACCGACATCGAGCGTCGCGCCGCGCAGCACGGCTATCGCGCGGAGGAGTTTTGGCTCGGTCGCAACAACCTCACTGCCAGACGCCTCACCAGCATCCTGCAAGCACGCGGCATCGAAGGCATCATCGTATCGCCACAATCATCGAAGCTGCTCTGCGCCGGCATTGATTACTCATGCTTCGCCTCCGTAGCCATCGCCCGCGGCCTGCCCGATCCACCGCTGCATCGCGCCATGGCCGATATGATGCTCGGCATCCAGACCGCCACCGTTGAACTCACGAGACGCGGCTACCGGCGCATCGGCCTCGCCATCACGCGCTGGATCGACGACCGATCCCACAACTTCTACAGCGGCGCGATGCTGCATTTTCAGCAAAGCCTGCCGCCACGCCAGCGCGTGCCCCTTCTGCTCTTCCCTCACAACGACATCGCGAGCTGCCGCGATATCTTCACTGCTTGGATGAAAAAGCACCGCCCCGACGCGCTCATCTCCTTCGACACGCATGTGCCCGGCTGGCTGAAGCAACTCCGCCTCCGTTTCCCCGAAGACATCGGCTTCGTCGCCCACGACTGGAATCCAAAAAGCCACGGCCTCGCAGGCATCAGCCACCGCCGCGACCAAACCGCCGCCGCAGCCGTCGATCTCCTCGCCACCCAGCTCCTCCATAACGAACGCGGCATCCCCGCAGTGCCCCGCCAGATCATGATTACACCGGAGTGGGTGGAGGGAGCGAGTGTCAGAAAGATCGTGCACTTCGGGGCAAAGTAGCGAACCCGCCGTCACGCATCGGTCACAGGCATCGCTGCTGCTCCCGTCGCAGACCGTCCATTGCCATGAGCAGGGCGAGCCAGGTCCATCAACTCTGTGCAACGCCATGATCACCGGCGGGTTGAAGTCGCGCATGAAAATCCTTCTTTTGCTCTGCTGCCTGCTTCTCGCTCACACCGTTGCCCGCGCCCAGGTGCAAGCCCCGTGGGTGCTGCCAGACATCAACTCGCCACGCGTAAAGCGAGTGCTCTTCGACAGCGCCGCGGCGAAACAGCAGGTGAGCTGCTACGTCTTCACACCCGAGCCGTATGACCGCAGCACAGACCAGCGCTTTCCCGTGCTCTACTGGTTACACGGCAGCGGCGGCAGCTCGGCGCAGGCCGTGATGAGCCACACGCGACGTTACGCCGCCGCCATGCGTGAGGGGAAGATGCCGCTGATGATCATCGTCTTCCCCAACGGACTGCCCAACGGCATGTGGTGCGACTGGAAGGACGGCTCGATCAAACTCGAGACCATCGTGCTCAAGGAACTCATCCCGCACATCGACCGCACCTATCGCACTGTCGCCGCTCGTGAGGGCAGAATCATCGAGGGCTTCAGCATGGGCGGCTATGGCTCCGCGCGCCTGGCGCTCGCCCACCCGGATATGTTTTGTGCCGCATCGCCCATGGGCGCCGGTCCCATGCAGCCCGAGTTCACCGAGACACCGCGCGCCAGCCCGCGCATGCGCGAGCGTCTGTTCCGCTCTGTCTATGGCGGCGACATGGATTGCTACCGTGCGCTGAGCCCGTGGAAGCTCGCCGAGGTGAATGCCGCGAACCTGCGCTCCGGTCTGCTGCTGCGCCAGATCGTGGGCGAGAAGGATGAGACAATGCCAAACAACCGCGCCTTCCACCAGCATCTGGAGCAGTTGAAAATCCCGCACACCTATCGCGAGCTGCCCGGCATCCCGCATAACCCCGACCAGGTGCTGGACGCCCTCGGCGAGGACAACTGGAAGTTCTACGTGGAGGCGTTGCGGAAGAAGTAGCGTCGCAAAACCAGACGCCCGCCCGGAGCGTCATGCGCCTGTCACTGCGTTGTCTGCTTCGCCCCCGGCTGTCCGGTCAATTGTTACGTCGTGGCTCACGTTCCGCATCCGGCCGCGCCTCCCACGCCCGCAGATTGCGGAAGCTCGCTTCGGTTCCAACGCCGAGCATGATGCTGTGCTTCGCGAGTTCGACCATCGCTTGGATCGGCGGATCTGCTGCGTGAACGACAGCGACACATTCAGCCGACAGAATACTGAAACCACTCGGAACAGTCCTGGCAGAAACAGACCTGGGCAAAGCCACGGGACAGCAGACCAAGCTGGTCGATCCCCTGCTCTTCCGAGCTGGAGGATCAAGTCACTTAGCCCACCGCAGCGCATACAGGTCCGCGTCCTTCATCTGCACTCGGAGCGTGATGGTCTGGCCGGTGAGCTTGGACACGTCGAGGACGTTGGCTTCGAACTCGTCGCCGAAGATCTCAGCGGACTTGGCGAGCACTTTGCCCGTATCGTCGAGGGCTTCGATCTTCAAGAAGCCGACGGCGGACGTGGCGGAGTTGAGCACGAGCTTGGAGCCGGTGACTTTGATCGGCTTCGTGGTGAACTCGCCGCCCTTCGCGTCGGCGTGCATGGAGGCGAAGCCTTGCTTGCGCACCATGAGACGGCGGATGCGATGATCGGGATGGCGGTAGTGCTCGCTGATGTAGAGCGACCATTCCTTCTCGCTCGACTCATAGATGCCGCAGGCGGTCATGTTGCTGCGCTCGGTCCAGTTGTCGATGTCGGGGCCAGGGCGCACCCAGGCTTCCAGGAAGGGACGATCCCAGTGTGTGCCATCGCGGCTGGACATGAAGACAGCATCGCTCACGCCGGGGCCGCCTTTGTGTCCGGGCACCTTCACGCGCGAGGTGGCAAAGCGTTTCGGGAACGACAGGAACAGGTGCGGCGCAGTGGGGCATGGGACCGTGGCGCTGGTGTAGAAGTGCTCCGCTGGCACGTCCTTCGCGTAACTGTGCGGCACACCATCGCTCCACGCGAGGAAGTCATTCGAGGTCATGCTTTGGATGGCGCGCACCTTGTTGGAGAAGATGCGGCTGAAGCTCATGTAGCGGCTGCGTGTGCTGTCCCAGAACGCGAGGTTCTGCGAGTCGAACGCGCCCTTCGTGATCGCTGGCTCGGGCTTCATCTTCTTCCAATGAATGCCGTCGGGCGAGGTGAAGGCATACAGCCCGCCGGGTGTCTCGCCTTGCGCCCAGTTCTTGCCCGGCTGCTTGACGCCTCCGAGCGCCTTGTAGCGTTCGTCGGGTTTCGCATTCGGATTCGAGTCGAGGAAGGGCGCGAAGTTGTGCGACTCGACCCCACGCCAGATGACGTTGTTGTCCTTGGTGCCGCCGGCTTCGATGAGACCCAGCTTGGGCCGCGTGAAGTGGATCCCGTCGTCGCTCTCCACCACGCACGTCACCTGCGCATCGCTGTGATCGCTGCCACCATCCGAGCCGCGATAGTAGAGGCGCACCTTTTTGCCATCCTGAATGACGGAGAAGTAGCCGCAGGTTTGCCCCTCCCATGGCTGATCGGTGCTGAGCACGACCTCGCGCCGCACCGGCTCGGCGAGTTTCAAGGCGACGCCGCTTTTCTGCGCGACGAGATACTCATCCACGAACAGCTCCCAGCGTGAACCGATGTCGAGCGGGGGGGCCGCTTGGGCGGCAAAGGCGAGCGTCAGAAACAGGGCGGTGATTCTCATGGCGGTGGCGGATGATGATGAAATGGGCTGTCGGCGGGGCGCGGCTCAGACTCGATGCGGTTTCAATACGCCGGCCGGACGCAGTCTGATCAAAGTTTGGGCGGCAGCCGGTGCTTCATTGAAGACCGTTCAGCCACCATGAGGCGCACATGGTGCGTTCCTGAGGCGTTTGGATGACAACATCGCCGGCGGCCCGCCGTAGTAGTGCGCGTTTTTCGCAACCATGAGCCCGCCGCTCTTCCGTCCAGCTTTGAACCGCCGAACCTTTCTCCAGGCTTCGACGCTGGGGCTTGCCGGCTTGCGATTCGGGCCGGGTGCGCTGGCATCGACTGGACCGGTGGTGAAGCTGCCGGTGGCCGCGAAACCGGCAAAATCGACGGTTCTCTTTTTCCTCTGTGGCGGCGCATCGCACATCGACATGTGGGACATGAAGCCGGATGCGCCGCGCGAGTATAGGGGTGAGTTCAAGCCCGTCCGCACCACGTCACCGGACATTCATTTGTGCGAGCACCTGCCGCTGCTGGCAAAGCAGGCGCACCACTTTTCGCTCGTGCATGGAGTGACGGACGGCGGACTGGCCACGGGCGATCACCACGCGGGCTATTACTACAATCTCACCGGCCATGTGCCCGACGCGACCTTCAAGCAGCAGGGCAACGACCGCCGGCCGTACCGCGAAGACTGGCCTTACATGGGCTGCGTGGTCGGCGCAAAGCGGCCCGTGCATCCCGGCCTGCCGCAGATCATCTCGCTGCCGCACAAACCGAGCAAGCTGCCCTACACGCGCCCCGGTCAGTTCGCGGGCCGTCTGGGAGTCGAACACGATCCATTTTATCTCATCGGCGACTTCGATCATCCGCTGCGGTTTGCCTCTCCCACCCTCACGCTGCAGGGCAAGGGCATGACCGCCGCGCGTATGGAAGACCGCCGCTCGCTGCTCGCCGCGTTCAACGAAGCCCAGACCGAACTCGACACCGAAGCCGAGGTGCAAAGTCTCATCCGTCATCAAGAGCGCGCATTCTCCCTTCTCTCGTCATCAGCCGCCGCCGAAGCCTTCGACATCACGAAGGAATCGCCAAAGCTGCGCGAGCGCTACGGCAACAACATCAACGCGATGAGCCTGCTCATGGCGCGGCGTCTCGTGGAGGCGAACGTGCCCTTCGTCACCGTGTTTTGGAAAGAAGACGAGAGCACCGCGAACCAATGCAAGAGCGCGGGAGGTTGGGACACACACGGGGACAACTTCAACTGCCTCAAGAACTATCTGTTGCCGCCGTTCGACCGCGCCCTCTCGGCGTTCATCGAGGATCTGTCATCGCGCGGCCTGCTCGACGAGACTCTCGTGCTCGTCACCAGCGAGATGGGCCGCACGCCGAAGGTCGGCGACCGGCGCTCCGGTGGCGTGGCGGGAGCCGGTCGCGATCACTGGACTGCCTGCATGAGCGTGCTGATGGCCGGCGGCGGCATCAGCGGCGGACAGGTCTTTGGAGAAACCGATGCGCGCGCCGAGCTGCCCAAGGACAATCCCATCCGGCCCGAGGACATCGCGAAGACGGTCTATTACTCCATGGGCATCGACGATCTCAGCGCGACCGACGCGCTGGGCCGGCGCTACAATCTGCTCGATGAGGGCAGGGCGCTGACGGCGCTCTTTGGTTGATCGCGGGTCGGCGAACATGGCGTTGAAGCGCGCTGCTTCAGCTGGCCGGCTGGCAAGTGCTTGACAACGCGCGCATCAGACGCAAGAGCGCCGCATGTGGATCGATCAAGCGCGCGACCCATGCAGAAAAGGAAATGGAGGCGATCTCAAATCTCTGACGGGGCTGCGAGGAGTCGCCGCCGCCGTGGTCTTCCTCGCGCATTTCCACTTTCAGGGTCTCTTTCCGTCATGGGAACGGGCGCTGGCGCTGGTGGAATGGCATAACGAGGCGGTGGACCTTTTTTTCTGGCTCAGCGGCTTCGTCATGACGCTGGCTTATCTGAAAAACTTCGGCGTGCGAACACCGGGTTTTTGGAAAGGCTATTTCACGGCCCGGCTGGCGCGGGTGTTCCCGGTGCATCTGCTGTCCTTCTCGGTCATGCTGCTCCTTTTCGTGGCAGGAGCGGTGGTCCTGCGGAAGTGGCCGGCCTACCTGGACACCCGCACGGTCGTGTCAAACCTGCTGCTCGTTCAGAACTGGCCGGCCGTGAATCTCGGAAGCCTAAACATCGCCTCATGGTCCTTGAGCGTGGAATGTTTCTGTTATGTGGTCGTCACGCCGCTGGCATTCATATGTGCCGTAAGGATCGACAAGACATGGATTCTTGCGGCCGGCGTCCTGGCAGCATTGGCGGTGCGTGTGTCCATTCCCACGCTCACGCACGGCTATGTAAGCCTGGGGAGGGGAGTAAGCGGTTTCTTCGGCGGGGCGCTCCTGTTCAGGCTGTGGCAGTCGAATGCAGGCAGGGGCGCGGGTTGGTGGGCGACGGCCGGCACCGTCTGGCTGCTGGTCGGAGTCGCAGCGCGGGCATGGTGGCAGGTGGATGGCCGCTGCCTGATGCCGGCTTTTCCGGCGATCATCTACGGTCTGGCGGTTCCGCCGGCAGGACACCGCGCCGGGTTGTTCCTCTCCTCACGACCCGCCGTGTGGCTCGGGGACATCTCTTACTCAATTTACATGTGGCACATCCCCCTCGGGATGGTCCCCATCTATCATTTGCGCCCTCATGTCGTGGGCTGGAGTGCCGGCGGCCGGCTGACCTGGATCGTGGCGGAGATGGCTTTGGTGCTGACCGTATCCCATCTTTCTTACTATCGGTTTGAAACGCCCGCACGCCGCAGAATCCGCGCCCGAACCCAGTCGTCGACGTGATGGAGCCCTGGCTTCGGCTGCGTTTTGCTGCACATGGATACGTCCACATCTTCGTCCGACTTCTTCCCGTGGTGGCTGCCGGTGGCGATCATCGGCGGTTTCGTGGTCTTCTTCCCCGCGCTGTGGTGTGGCATCGTGTGGATCATGAGCCGCGCGGGCGGCTGGAACCGTCTGGCGGCGCGTTACCCCGCGGGCACGCGCGCGCCCGAGGGCGAGGAGTGCCGGCGAGTTTTCGGCATGGTGGGCATGGCGCGCTACAAGGGTATTCTGAAGCTGCACTTCGCGCGCGACGGCTTCTTCATGGAGGTGATGCCGATCTTCAAGATCGGCCATCCGCCACTCTTCATCCCGTGGGCCGAGGTGGTGGACCGAAAGCCGTTTCAACTGCTCTGGTTCCGCACCGTGCGGCTCACCATCGGCTCGCCCGCCGCGGGCACCATCACGCTGCCCGCGGATCTGGTGGAAAAGCACCAGCCGGGCGGAAGGATGTGAGCGCCCTCCAAATCGGAGAATGAGACGACGAGTCTCCGGCAAAACAGCGTCACGCGCAGCGTTTGCATTGCCAATCCTGGTCATGGAGCCGACTTCCAATCACCTCCTCTCAATTACCCGCCGCCGCTTCTTCGGCCGCGGGGGCGTCAGTGCGGCGGCGCTGGCCGCGGTGATGCGGGAGGCTGCGGGCGAGACGAGCGGACTGCACTTTCCAGCGAAGGCCAGGCGCGTGATTTACTTGTTTCAGTCCGGCGCGCCGGCGCAGATGGATTTGTTCGACTACAAGCCGTCGCTCGCGGCGCGCTTCGGAACGGATTTGCCGGATTCGATCCGACAAGGGCAGCGGCTCACGGGGATGACGGCGGGGCAGGACCGGTTTCCGATCGCGCCGACGCGGTTCAAGTTTGCGCGGCATGGGCAGAGCGGCGCGTGGGTGAGCGAGCTGATGCCGCACACGGCCCGGGTGGCGGACGAGCTGTGCTTCATCAAGTCCATGCACACGGACGCGATCAATCACGATCCGGCGATCACGTTCTTCCAGACCGGGGCGGAGCTCGCGGGCAGGCCGAGCATCGGCGCGTGGCTGAGCTACGGCATCGGCAGCGAGAACCGCGATCTGCCGGCGTTCGTGGCGCTGCTCTCGAACGGCTCGGGCAATCCGATGGACCAGCCGCTCTACGATCGCCTCTGGGGCAGCGGCTTCCTGCCGACGAAGCATCAGGGCGTGAAGTTCCGCTCGCAGGGCGATCCCGTTTTGTTTCTCTCAAATCCGGCCGGGCTCGATGCGGGTGCGCGGCGTCGGATGCTCGACGATCTGGCGAAGCTGAATCAGATGCAATTCGCCGACGTGGGTGATCCGGAGATCAACACACGCATTGCGCAGTACGAGCTGGCATATCGTATGCAGACGAGCGTGCCGGAGCTGACGGACATCTCGACGGAGCCCGCGAGCGTGATCGATCTCTACGGACCGGAGGCACGCACGCCGGGCACCTTTGCGGCGAACTGCCTGCTCGCGCGTCGTCTCGCCGAGCGCGGCGTGCGGTTCATCCAGCTTTTCCACCGCGGCTGGGATCAGCATACGAAGCTGCCGAAGCAAATCGCCGGCCAATGCCGCGACACGGATCAGCCGAGCGCGGCGCTGATCATGGATTTGAAGCAATGCGGCCTGCTCGATGACACGCTCGTGGTGTGGGGTGGTGAGTTCGGGCGCACGGTGTATTGCCAGGGGCGGCTGACGCAGGATGACTACGGGCGCGACCACCATCCGCGCTGCTTCACCGTCTGGATGGCCGGCGGCGGCATCAAGCGCGGTCACACGCACGGCGAGACGGACGACTTCAGCTACAACATCACGCGCGATCCCGTCGATGTGCACGACTTGCACGCGACGATCCTGCACTGCCTCGGCATCGACCACACGAAGCTCACCTTCAAGTTCCAAGGCCGTCACTACCGGCTGACGGATGTGTTTGGGAATGTGGTCAAGCCGGTGCTGGCGTGAGCGGAGCTACATCCACCCGCGCCAGCGGTACACCCATGAGCCGAGCAGCTCGTGGAACCAGGTGCTGAAGATGTCCATGCCGTTGTAGTGCGGCGGGTGGAGCCAGTCCACACTGTCCTCGCGCAGCAGCGAGGAGCGGATGTTGCACGGTGCGCACCTCACATCGAGGCCGGCTTTTCGGAAGGTCGCCTCAGCCCGGCGCATGTGGCTGGCTGATGTGACAATGATGAGCGACTTCCAACCCCGCTCTTTTGCGAGAGCGGCGGTCTTCAGCGCTTCGTCGTGCGTGTCCACGCACAGGCCCAGGCTGACGACGGGTTCCGGCAGGACGCGCCAGGAGTCGATCCACGCCTTCACGGCATCAGCTTCGGACTCCCAAGCGCCGCCTCGAAAGTACCCACCGCCGCCGAAGACGAGGGTGCGGGATTTTCCACGCCGCGCCAGATCGACGGATGTCATCAGGCGGTCGGCACCCTGGGTGAAATGAAAGGCCACAAGCTCGTTCGCTGACGGCTCCCCGGTGCCGCCGAGAGAGATGATGGCATCAGCAGCCGGGAGCCTGGCGGGCTCGACACCGACCCACGGGCGCTCCAGCATCGCGAGCAGGCAGGACGGCACGGGAGTGCACAGCACCAGCGTGAACAGCAGCCACGGCGCGCCGAGCAGCAGCGCCTCACGCCAGCGCCGCCGCCACACGAGCGCGGCGAGCAGCGCGGTGAGGCCCAGCCATGCCAGTCCGACCGGTTCGATGAATGCAATGATGGTTTTCAAGCGCGGATCACATGACCGGGTGGTGCGTGAATGCAACCGCCGATGACCCGGTTCCGAAATCAAAAGAAACCCGGTGCCGGCACGCGCATGCGTCCGGCACCGGGCCGCGGGGCCTGAGAGTGCAGGCTGTGCCGGGTTACTTTTTCAGGAGATCGCGGATTTCGGTGAGCAGCACCACGTCAGCCGGCGGAGCGGGCGGGGACTCCTCCTTCTTTTTCTCAGTCATGGCCTTGAGCTTGTTCATAGGCTTGACGAAGACAAAGAAGACCACGGCGGCCAACAGGAGGAAGTTCAGCACGCCGGAGCCGAGGTTCCACACACCGTCGAGCAGGGCGCTGGCGGCACCCTTGCCCGTCACGATGCCCACGACCGGATTGATGACGCCGTTTACCACGCCATCGACCAGCTTCCCAAATGCACCGCCGATGACCACGCCGACGGCGAGATCGATGACGTTGCCCTTCAATGCGAACTCTTTGAACTCGGATATTAGACTCATAGCGCTTCGGTTTTACGAAGTCCGAATTCAAAAAGCAATCAGTAATTCACATCGCCAAATCATCACCAGCCAGCACCAAGCATCCCGCGCGCCGGAACCACCCGCCTCCCCCGGCGAGACCACCGGCAGCCCGGGGCAGCTTTCGCCGCCCTTTGATTCGATTTCTCCGCGCTGACTGCCGGAAGGGAGAACTGCAGTGAGTACTGCAATCCTACCGCCCCGGCACCATCAGCGTGAAGGGCCACACGTACGCCTGCAGGAACACGAGGACGCCGACGAGCGCGGCGAGCACGATGCTGTGAATGAAGACGTAGCGCAGGATGCGGCCTTCGTGGCCGAACCAGCCGGTGGCCGTGCTCGCCACCACGATGCTCTGTGCATCGATCATCTTGCCCATGACGCCGCCGGTGCTGTTCGCGGTGGCCATGAGCACAGGGCTGATGCCCACCTGATTCGCCGTGATGGTCTGCAGGCTGCCGAAGATCACGTTCGACGATGTATCGGACCCGGTCAGCGCGACGCCCAGCCACCCGAGCAGTGTGCCGAAGAATGGATAGAGCACGCCGGTCTTCGAGAGCGCGAGTCCCATCGTGGCATCACAGCCGGAGTATTTGGTAACGTAGCCGAGCGCTAGCATCGCGGCGATGGTCGCCAGCGAGTAACGCAGACGCCAGAGACACTCGACGTAGAGCCGGGCCATGCGCGGGATGGAATAGCGCATCAGCAGCCCGGAGAGCAGCGCCGCGGCGAGAATGCCCGTGCCCGTGGCCGAGACGAGGTTCAGTTTGAACTCGGCCTTTTCCGGCGGAGCACCTTCCGGTGCCACGGGCGGCACCCGCTGCACGACGTTATGGAGACCCGGCACGGGCAGGGTGCGGTTGAACAAATCATCGCACCGCTTCTTCACGGGGCCGAGGCTCCAGATGAAGACCACAACGCTGAGGATGATCCACGGCGACCAGCAGAGCCAGCGCGCGGGATGGTGCGCGGCCTCCGACTCCAGTGCGCGGTGGCGAATTTTCAAGACGACGATCACCGCCGCGAGCGAGGTGATCGACGAGACGATGTCCACGAGCCAGGGGCCGTGGAAGTTCGACAGCAGGAACTGCGGCACGGCAAAGGCGAGGCCGGCCGCAAGCGCGATGCTCCACGTCTCGCGGACGCCCTTCCAGCCATCGTAAGCAGCGACGACCCAGAAGGGTACGAGCAGGGAGAAGAACGGAAGCTGGCGGCCGGCCATTTTCGAAAGCGTGAGCAGGTCAATGCCGGTCACGGAATTCAGCGCGATGAGCGGAGTCCCCATCGCGCCGAAGGCCACCGGCGCGGTGTTCGCGATGAGCGCAAGGCCGCACGATTGCAGCGGCTTGAAGCCGAGCTGGATGAGCAGCGCCGCAGTCACCGCCACGGGCGAGCCGAAGCCCGCCGTGCCCTCGAAGAAGGCACCGAAGCAAAACGCGATGAGGATCACCTGAGAGCACGGATCGGGGGCGATGCGCACGAGCTGGTTCTTGAGCACGTCAAACCAGCCTTTGTCCACCGTGAGCTTGTAGAGGAATATGATGTTCAGGATCATCCAGCCGATGGGCAGCAGGCCGTAGCACGCGCCATTGAGCGCCGCCATGCCCGCCGTCTTCGCCGGCATGTCGCAGCCGAAGACCGCCACGCCGAGCGCCAGCAGCAGCGCCGCGATGGCGGCCTTGTGCACGGGCATGTGGCCCCAGGCGATCATGCCTAGCAGCGCCACGACGGGGACGGCTGCGAGCACGGTGGAAAGCACCGGATGGTGAAGCGGATCGTAGTTTTGCAGCCAGGTCATGCGAGCGGGAGCGCGCATTCAAGCGGGAGGGGCTGCATTTGTCGAGACGGGAAATCGCGCCAACAGGGAAGCGCGCGTCAGAACCGGATGTCGGTCACACCGTGAGCGGAAAGGCAACGGTTGATGTCCGCTGCGGCACGAGCGCCGGCCTCCCGCAATGACTCCGCAGGCTCGCCCGCCTTCGCCAGATCCCGCCACGCTTTCAGCATGGGCGGCCACGCCTTGGCAAGATCGTCGGCCAGGCCGGCGACGGGCACCTTCTCCATCCGCTGCGCGAGCGCGGCCGCCAGTTGCCCGCGCGCGGCGGCATCCGCGGCGTCGGGCTGCGACTGGCGCCACACGATGATCTCGCGCACGGCGGCGGTGAACCTGCCAAGCGCGGCCTGTTCCTCGTTTCCCCGCCTGATGATGTCCTCGCGCTGTTGCTTGGCGGACTTGGGTTTCTCCTGCTTCTTGCATCCCGCGCATGCGAGGGCGAAGGCGACGAGAAGAAGCTGCGGAAGCAGGCGGCGCATGAGTTTCATCGTGCGCGCGGCGCTCATGCGAGGATGGGTTTCACGAGCTTCCCCGCCACGTCGGTGAGGCGGAAGTCGCGGCCTTGGAAGGGGAAGATGAAACGGTCGTGCTGGATGCCCATGAGATGGAGGAAGGTGGCGTGGAAATCGTTCACCGTGACCTTCCCCTCGACGACATCGAAGCCGAAGTCATCCGTCGCGCCATGCGTGAACCCGGCCTTCACGCCGCCACCGGCGAGCCAGCCCGTGAAGGCGTCACGATGATGCTCACGGCCATACTCGCCGCCTTCCTTCTGCGCACCCTGTGAGTATGGCGTGCGGCCGAACTCGGACACGAACATGACGAGCGTGTCCTTGAGCATGTCACGGTCAGCGAGGTCCTGCAGCAGCGCGGCGGTCGGCTGGTCGATCTCCTGTGTGTTTTTGGCAAAGCCGACCTTAAGACCGCCGTGATGATCCCAGCCGGGATGGTAGAGCTGCACGAAACGCACGCCGCTCTCACTCATGCGGCGGGCGAGCACGCAGTTGCAGGCGTAGCTGCCGGGATTCTTCACGTCGGGGCCGTAGCGTTCGAGAGTCTCCGGCTTTTCATCCGCGATGCTGACAAGGCCGGGCACCGAAGTCTGCATGCGGAAGGCCATTTCGTACTGCTCGATGCGGGCGCTGATCTCGGCCTCTCCCCGGCGCGCCAGCTCGTCCTGCTGCACCTCGCGCAGACGGTCGAGCATCTTGCGGTTCAGTGTGGCGGGAAGGCCGGGCGGGTTGTTCAAGTACAGCACCGGTTCCGCGCCGGCGCGGAAGGGCACGGCCTGATGCTGTGAAGGAAGAAAGCCGCTGTCCCAGAGGCGCGAGGAGAGCGGCTGGTCGGCGATCTTTTTCGTCACCAACACGATGAAGGCGGGCAGGTTTTCGTTCTCGGAGCCGAGGCCGTAGCTGATCCACGCGCCCATGCTCGGGCGGCCGGGAAGCTGCGCGCCGCTGTTGAGGAAGATGATGGCGGGATCGTGATTGACCGCGTCGGACACCATGCCTTTGAGGAAGCAGATGCGGTCGGCCTGTTTGGCGAGGTGCGGAAGCCGGTCGCTCATCCACGCGCCGCTCTGGCCATGCTGCTTGAATTCAAACGCCGATCCCTGCATCGGGAAGCTGGCCTGCAGCTTCGACATGCCCAGCGGCTTGCGGCCATTGAAGACCGAGGCAGGCAGAGGCTCCTGCTCGTGCTCCTTGAGCGTGGGCTTGTAATCGAAGGAGTCGAGCTGCGACATGCCGCCGCTCATGAAGAGGCAGATGACGCGCTTTGCCTTCGGCGCGAAGTGCGGCAGTGCGGGCAGCCCCCCGCGAGCGTGCGCGGACAATTCCGCGCCGAGCAACGTGGCGAGCGCCGCGCCGCCAACTCCGCAGCCCGTGCGCGAGAGCCACTCACGGCGCGTGAGCTGGCTGGGGTCGGTGTAGCGATGGCATTGCATGGCGGGTGAATCCTAGTAGCTCGAAACGAACGCATCGCTGCTGATGAGCGCCCGGGTCATGAGCATGGTGGCGGCGACTTCCGGGGCGGGCAGTTTGTCGTCGGGTTTTGATGCGCCGGTCGCGGCCAAGAGTGCGGCGGCATCTCCGGTGTTCTTTGAGTAATGCTCGCGCGCTTCGTTGATGAGCGCATCCATCGCCTGCATTTGCTTCCCGGTCGGCGCGCGAGCCGTGAGAAGGCGGAACGCTTCGGTTACGCGATCACTCTGCTGCCCGGCTGCCGGATGAGCGCGCACGAGCTTCTCGGCGAGCACGCGCGCGGCTTCGAGGAAACCGGTGTCGTTCATCACGGCGAGAGCTTGCAGCGGCGTGAGCGTGGACTCGCGGCGCACGAGGCAAAACTCGCGCGTCGGCGCATCGAAGACGCTCATCGTCGGCGGCGGGCAGGTGCGACGCCAGAAGGTGTAGAGGCTGCGGCGGTAAAGCTTGTCGCCAGTGTCCTGCTCGTAGTTGTGCTGCGTGCCGCTGTCTTCCCAGAGGCCGGCCGGCTGGTAGGGCTTCACGCTTGGGCCGCCGATGGCCGGATTCAGCAGGCCGCTGGCGCCCAGCGCGGCATCGCGAACCTGCTCGGCGGGCAGACGAAAGCGCGGGCCGCGCGCGAGCAGCCGGTTGTCGGGGTCGCTCTTGCGGATCGAGGGATCGGCAGGGATGGAAGACTGCCGGTAGGTCTTGGTCAGCACGATCTCGCGCAGCAGCGCCTTGATATCCCAGCCGCCGTCCATGAAATGCGCGGCCAGCCAGTCGAGCAATGCCGGATTCGACGGCACACGGCCCTGCACGCCGAAGTCTTCCTGCGTGGCGACGATGCCCTTGCCGAAGAGCATGGCCCAAAGACGATTCACTTCGACACGCGCCGTGAGCGGATTCTGGCGATCCGTCATCCACTGCGCAAGACCCCGGCGATCAGGAGGCGCGCCTTTCGGATATGGCAGCAGGGCCTCCGGCGTGCCGGGCTGCACGGGCTCGGCCGGCTGGCGGAAATCGCCGCGCGTAAGCATCGACGTGGGCCGGCGCTCCCCAGACATTTCATTCATCACCATCAGCTCGGTGAGGTGGGTGGAGAATTCGCTTTCGGCCTTGCGCGCCTGCGTGAGCTTCTGCCACGCGGCTTTGCCCTCCGCATCCACCTCGCGCACGAACCAGTCCAGCCAGGCCACGTCCCCGCCGTCGATCTTCCCGCCGCCGAGCAGCGCCATCTCCGGCACGCTGAGCTGCGCGTCGTAGCCGCGCAGTTCATCGAGCGCGGCATCGCGCAGGCCGCTGTCGAGATTCCGCCCGCCGAGCTGAAGCATGATCTGCTCGCCGCCGGTGGCGTCGGCCACCTTCAGCGCATCGAGATCCCCCCACTCCGCGAGGTAGTCGATGTCCTTGTACAAATGATCGCGGATGATCTGCGACTTCATCTGCCGGCCATCGACGAAGAGCTTCATCCCGGCCGCACGGCTGGAGCCGTCGTAGGTGAAACCGATGTGCCGCCACCCGGCGAAGTCGAGACTCTCCGGCACCTGGATGCGGATCGCATTGCCGGGGTAGAAGTGGCCGAGCGTGGCGGTGAGCCTGCCGTTCTCGAAAGTCAGCTCGTAGCCGCGGTTTGCCGCATCAAGCCCGCCGCGCGTGCGGTGAAGGATCACGCCCTTGTCCGGCACCTTGGCGCACCGGAACCAGAACGAGAAGCTGAACGGCTGCCAGCGCAGGTAGTGGGCGAGCTTTGGCACACCGTACTTTTTTGGCTTGTCCTTCGGGAAGACACAGCCATTGCCGAACTTCCCGCTCGCATCCACGCCCGTCATGACCGCGCCCACGCCGCCGGCGGATGGATCGCTGTCCGGCAGAAAGGTGCGCTGCTTCATGTCCACGATGTCGAAGCTCTGATACAGCTCCGGCTGGCGGGCCACCGATGGCCTGCGCATCTGTGCCGCCGAGCCTCCGGCGAGGGAGGCCCAGAGGCTGGCGCCGGCCGGCGGCGCATTGGTTTTCAGCCATCCATCAAATCGGGGCTTCGCTCCGGCGTGCGCGGCACGCAGTTCGTCCTCGGCCTTATTCACCTCGAGCTTGAGCTGCTCGTGCTTTGCAGCCTCCCCCTGTTTGTACACGAAGGTCGTGGGCGCGGGGATGCCGTTCGTGAAGCGGGAGAAGAGGCCGAGCTCGTCGATGTTGTTCACGAAGGCGGCCAGGCGGTAGTAGTCCTTCCTCGTCAGAGGATCGTACTTGTGATCGTGGCAGCGGCAGCACTCCAAGGTGAGGCCGAGCACGGCCGTGGCGGTGGTCTTCACGCGGTCGAACACCTGGTCCCAACGGAACTCGTCAGGGTCGCTGCCAGACTCGTTCGACTGCACCGGCAGACGGTGAAAGGCGGTGGCCACGATCTGGTCCTGCGTCGCGTGAGGCAGCATGTCGCCGGCCATCTGCCACTGGATGAACTTGTCGTAGGGCAGGTTGTCATTGAACGCGCGGATCACCCAGTCGCGCCACGGCCAGACTTCGGAGTCGGCGTCCTCGTGGCGGCCATACGTGTCACCATAGCGTGCGGCATCCAGCCACACGACGGCCATCCGCTCGCCGTAGTGCGGAGACTTCAAAAGGCGATCGACCACGGCTGCGCAGGCTCGATCGACTGCGTCGGCCTGACCGGTCTGACTCGCGGCGTTCAGAAACTCATTCAGTTCCTCCAGCGTCGGTGGCAGGCCCGTAAGCGCAAAGGTCACACGGCGCAGCCATTCCTCATGTGGCGCCTCGGCAGCCGGCTTCCAGCCTTGCTTCGTCAAGGCATCGCGCACGATTGCATCCACCGGATGTGTCACACCCGGCGTGGCGGGCACGGGTGGTGCCACCACCGGCGTGAAGGACCAGTGCTTCTCATACTTCGCACCCTGGGCGATCCATCGCGCAAGCAGCGCCTTCTCCTTGTCCGTCACCGCATCATGCTTCTCCGGCGGCGGCATCACCTCGTCTTCATCAGCGGAAGAGATGCGCTCCAGCAGCTCGCTGGCGCCGGGATCACCGGGCACCACGGCCTTTTTCTCCACGGCCACCTCGCACACGTCGAGCCGCAGCTTGCCTTTCCGCTTCGCCGCGTCCGCACCATGGCAGGCAAAGCACTTCTGCGCCAGCAGCGGACGGACCTCGAAGTTGTAGGACACCTGCGCCTCGTCCGCCGGCAGCGCCGCCCCGCCGCACAACCATCCGGCACCACACGCCAGCACCAGCGCGCGCATGGCGCGGAAGGGCACGTGATGCGGTATGGCGGAGACGGGGAAACTGCCGGGGGTGCGTTTCACAAAGACAATGCGAAGTGGAGTGTGATGGTTGATGCCGCTGCCGCAACCTGATTTGTTGCAGCGTTTTTGCGCAGGTCTCCGTGAAAACGCAGGGCATGCGCATAAATGGCCGACCGAGGGAGTCTTCCACAAGATTCACGGCCCCCCGATTGTTCCTTGAGTGCAATCTGTGATCCCTCTTGAATCGGCGGGAGGCCCCGCAACGACCGGGTTTTCAGTGTCATCGCGTGCGCAAGCCCTGACGCCATGACCGCACCTCTTCCCCCAGGGGTTGCGCATGAAATGCCTCTGTGAGTCTGGTGCTTCTGAGTTGTCCCACATGATTCAGGGTTCCACAGATGGATTCAGAAGAAGTCCAATCCGTGGTCGCCCTGAATCCGTGGGAATTCACTCAGAGGCCATTCATGCGTAAGCCCTGCTCTTCCCCTGCCCACGCTGGAATTTCATTTCCACCCGGAAGTCTTCCCTCTATCATCTCCGGCAATGATCGCTGCCACCGCCGTCTCCACCCAGCCGCGTATCGAGCCGGCTACGCTCGAGGACATGCCCCAGCTCGTCGAGCTGCTCGTCGCCCTTTTCAGCGAGGAGGCTGACTTCGCGCCTGACCGGCAGAAGCAGGAGCACGGCCTCCGCCTCATCCTCGAGCAGCCAAACCGCGGCCGAATCTTTGTCCTGCGCACCGATCACCAGGTTATCGGCATGGTGAACCTGCTTTTTACCATTAGCACCGCCGAGGGCGGCCTCGTCGTGCTCATGGAGGACGTCATCGTCCATCCCCAGCACCGCCGCCAGGGCTACGGCGGCCTCCTGCTCGAGCATGCCATCGAGTTCGCCAAAGAGCGCGGCTTCAAACGCATCACGCTCCTCACCGACAAGATCAGCGCCGAGTCCCAGGACTTCTTCCAGCGCCACGGCTTCCATTTCTCCACCATGATCCCGATGCGCCTCGTGTTCGACGAATGACGCCGCGCTGCATGCCAGAGCGCGTGTCATTCCATTCTCCATTCGTCATTTCGCATGACCGCGCCCGATCCACCCGACTTCGACCTCGCCCACCGCACCGAGCGCGTGACGAACATCTCGCCAGCGTCGGATGCCTTCGTGCTCTTCACCCTTTTCACGCTCTTCTTCACCCTCGCCTGCTTCGCGCTCTGGATGTGGTTCATCTGGCGGAAAGGCCGGAACCTCTGCGCCGAAGAGCAGTTCGAAGCCACGCTCGATCAAATCTCCACCCAGCCCGTCGCACGCCTCGCTGATGATTCCGCCAGCGAAGAGGATCAAACCAGCGCGCCATGGGAGAAGCCGGCGGACTGGTGGAAGAAGTGAAGCAAGCTCGTGCGTATCCAGCAACATGGGATCGAGCGATCAACCCTATGTTCCGCCGCCGCCGTCCATCGACACCGGTTCCGACGGATCTTCGCATCGTTTTGAACCAGCGCAGTCCGTGGCCGGCGTGCCGCAGAAGCGCGCACCCGAAGCCAGCTCTCCCGAGGCACATGCGGCCAAGGAAGTCCGCAATTCATCACTTGATCCCGAAGCTGGATGCGTGGCCTGGGCGGTCGCCGTCGTCAGAGATGCGGCCGCCTATCCGCTGCGAAAAGATGGGTGGGCCACCATTATTCCTGGAGCCATCTTGGCGGTGTTGCTCGGGATTGGTTCCGTAGCGCCGCTCTTTGGAGTTTTCTCCACCTTGTTTGGCGTAGGTTTTTTCGCCGCATACTACTTCGAAGTCATTGAGACGACCATGAGCGGCAAGGACTCAGCGCCCGACTGGCCGGGTTTATCCAACATGACAGACGATGTGTGGCGGCCGGCTTTCGAGATTGTCGGCATTTATCTCATCTCCTTTTTCCCAGAAATGCTTTATTCCGCGAGAACTCCCGAAATGCCGTCACCCTACACCGGATTGATCGCCATTGTCCTCGATCTGCTCGGTTCGATCTACCATCCGATGGCTTGTGTCGCGCTGATCATGCACGGATCGTTCATTGCCGCACTCCCGCACAAGGTGCTCCCTGCCATCGCCCGCAGCTTGCCAGGATACCTTGTTCCTGTCGGATTCCTTCTGCTCGTCAAAGCGGGCATCGGGCTGATCATGGAGGTGGTCGAGCCGCTTCCCGCAATATTTGCGATCATCCTCGCGGCGATGATTGCCTTTTTCACGCTGATCATCCAGGCACGCCTCGCCGGTCTCGCCGGCAGACGGTTTCGTGACAGGCTGGACTGGGACTGACTCTCATCGCACTGCCGGCGCGTCCGGCATCCGTGCCATTATTGTGAACTCGACCAGCGTGCCGGTTCTTACTTCGGTGCCATTTTGAAATCCAGCCGCCCATCTCGACGCACATGCGGCAGCGTGGCTCCGGTCTTTGCTGAATCAGCACCTGCGGGCTTTGCCTCGATGCTGCGCCCTTTGCCTGCTTTCGGTTGGTTCATCGCGTCCTTGATCTCGATGGCGGCACTCAGCGGCGTCTTCACCGGGAGCTTTTCTTCCGGCTCGCCGAACGTGCAGTTTTCAAACACGCAATTCTTCGTGGCCAGGGCAAAGCTCTCGGGCGCGCGGCAGTGGATGAAGCGGCAGTTTCGGATGCTCAGCCAATCCTTGGTAACCTCCGCGCCGGCGTCTTCCTTGTAGGCGATTGGCACGAGGTCCATGTCGTAAAAGGTGCATGAGTCCAGCTTCATGCCCACTTCGCCGAGCTTCCAACCCTGCATGAAGGAGCCGGTGAACACGCAGTTCGTGAAGCTCCACTTGCTGCTGAAGAAGCTGACTCCCCATATGCCTTCCTTCGCGAAGGCGCAGTCCTGAAACAAGCTGTTCCTCGCCTCGAGGCTGCCGCCGAGATCGGCCGTCATCTTCACATCGCGGAACAGCCCGCCGTCCGCCTTCCACGAGCCTTCCAGCAGATGAAAGCGCACGCCTTCCATCTTCATGCCCGGCAGGCTGGTGACGTCTCCACGTATCTCGTCTGACTGGTTCTTGGTTCCATTTCCAGCCGCCCCGATGTCGATGCGCCGAAACGGGCGGTAGGTGCCTGCGGGGATCGTGATCTTGCCTGTCCACGCACCGGCCTTCAGCAGGCGCTCGCGCATCTCCGGCACGGTGGAGACTTGATCCTCCAACGCCCTCACGCTGCCGGCGCGCACCCGCAGGGACTTCAGCGTAACCGTGGTGTCCGCCGGGAAAATCTCGACGGGCTTCGACACCTTCGAGTAGTCGCCGAAGTGCATCACGCGCCGCTCGCCGTTCACGCTGATGCTTTGAGAGTTCGGCATGATGCGCCAGCGGATCGTCACAAACTCGTTCGCCGGAATGCGCCCCCTGCCCGGCACATGGCGCGCTCCGCCCGCGTCGTCGTCAAAGCGCAGCTCGTCCTGATTGCGCTCCCAGTTGAAGATCACAGTCTTCTGCGCGTAGGCCATGCGCAGGTTCACGCTGTCCGTCTTCGCCACGATGATGAACTCCACCGGCGGCGCATATTTCTCCGGAGACGTGAATCGATCCTTGCCCTTCAGCACGATCTCCTTGCCGCCCTCGACGAGCTCCGCCGCCTCATCCAGCATCTCGGCGCGCTCGCGGGCGAGCGCTTCGAGCCGGTCGCCGGCCAGCTTCGCGTCATCGAGCTTCGCGGCCTTCGTCCACTCCGCCAGAGCGGCCTTCAGCACGTCCTCGTATTTGGCAAACAGGCCCGTGGTCCCCTTGCTCCGCTCAGCCTCGATGGGCTTGAAGCTCGTGCGGTAGGTGCCGCGCAGTGTTTTCAGCGTGGCGGGCAAATCCGCCGCGTCATCCGCTGGCAGCGCCTCGCCCGACTCGATGCGCTGCTTTTCCTCGCGCAAAGCCAGCGCCTCCTGCAGCTTCGCAGCGGCCGTGGCCTTGCCAAGCTCGCGCTCGAGCGCCGCGACGTACTTCGTGTTCAGGTCCGCGAGCTTCTCCCGATGCTGGCCCAGCACATCGCGCTCCAGCGCCGCGCGGAAGCCTGTCTCCAGCTCACGCAGCCGCTTCGCTCCGTCGCTCTCCACGACGGGCGGCGCGGCTTCCTTCGTCACCGGCGCAGCGACTGGCGCGGAAGCCGGCACGTCATCCCACTCGATGACGAATGCACGACCCGCCTCGAGGCTCCCGACGCCCCAGATCAGCGGTATCGTGTCGCCGGCAGTCAGCTTGAGCACATAATTTTTCTCCGGCTCCGAGTCGGGCGACGACCTTGATCCCTGCCATCGCGTGAACTCAAACGGCTCGCCCGTGATCCACTTCCACACGATGCCCTCGCGAAAGCCGCCGATGGTGGCCATGCGCTGGGGTGCCTGGCTCAGCATCGGCGGCAGAGCCTGATCCAGCCAGTCCATCTCCGCCTGGCTCGTGATCGTGAGCAGATGTGCGCCGAGGCTCTCGGCATGCTTCTGCGCATTGTTGAAAGCCATGCGCTCTTCCACGAGCTGATAGCGATGCCCGCCGTGGTCCACGACGGGAAACTTCGAGAGCGGACTTCCCTTCGGCGCGTTCGGCTCGCGCTGCACAACGGCGCTCGTGGCGGGCGCGGGCGTTGCCGTCGGCGGCTTCTCAGCCGCCGGGTTGGTCTCCACCACCCGCGGCTTCGGCGGCTCGGGCTTTGGCGGCTCAGTTTGAATCTCGCCGGCCGACGATGGCGTGGCAGGCGCATCACTGCGCTTCAGCAAGAAGAAGCCCGCACCGCCGAGCACTACCAGCGCCGCCGTGGTGATGATCCCCCACGGCGCGCCTTTTGGCGGTGGAGGCGGCGGCACATTCTGGCGCGGCCTCGGCTGCATTCCGGCGGGCCGCTGTTGCTGCTGCGTCTTCGCCTTCGCCACTGGCACGGTAAGGATGCAATCCAAGTCACGGCGAATCTCCCGCGCGCTCTGGTAGCGCTGCTTCACGTCGTGCTCCATCGCCTTGCGCACGATGGCGTCGAAGCGTTTGTCGCAGCCCGTCGCCTCGCCCGGCATTTGGAAAAACCCGCGCGGGATCTTGCCGGTGAGCATGTTGTAAAGCATCACGCCCACTGCGTAGAGGTCGGCGCGGCCATCGACATTCGTGCCCTCGATCAGCGTCTCCGGTGCCACAAAGTCCGGCGTGCCCATCGCCATGCCGGTACGCGTCAGCCCGCTCGTCTGCGCGGGATCATGCATGCGCGCGAGGCCGAAGTCGGCCACCTTCACCGCGCCCTCGCGATTGATGAGGATGTTCGCCGGCTTGATGTCGCGGTGGATCACGCCGTGCTCATGCGCATAGGCCAGCGCATCGCAGACGTGCGCCGTGATCGCCAGAGCGTGATCGACGGAGAGCTTCCCCTGCTGTTGCAGCATCTTCCACACATCCGTGCCGTCGATGTACTCCATCACGAAGTACAAAAGCCCGTCACTGGTGGTGCCGAAATCATAAACAGCCACGATCGCCGGATGATTCAGCTTCGCCATCGTGCGCGCCTCGTTCTTGAAGCGCTCGATGAACTCCGTCTCGTCGTCCGCGGCCTCGGGAGGCAGCACCTTGATCGCCACCATGCGATCCAGCGAAGTCTGCCTCGCCTTGTAAACCGCGCCCATGCCGCCCAGCCCGAGCACCGACCACTCGTCATACTGCGGCAGCATCGCATGCATGTGCTCCGGCGCCGGCGGTGACCATCGGCCTCCGGCAGTGGGACGTGGAGCGGGCGTTTCCTCGTTCATTCGCGTCGGATGCTAGCGGCTCGGCTGAAAATGTGAAGCAGGAAACTCACCATCGCGGGCGCGAGGCACCGGCACGGCGCGGCCCCTGGCGGTCACATCCAGCAGGATTGACGGGTGGGGCGGATTGTCCTCAATCCGCCGCGTTAGGCCGGGAACCCTCCGCATGAAGCCAAACTTGAACGAAACCCTTGATGTCCGCCCGGCGGCGCTTGCAGGAGCAAGCGCCCTACCCGTCAACCTTGCTGAATCACACCACTGGCGATGCCCCTGATGTCCACGAGCACGAAGACTCACCAACCCGCTCGTCAGTTGGATCAGTGCTTCGAGGTTGCCGGAAAAACTGATGGTGTTTCAGCCGCGATTGAGCGACCTGTTGCGCGGGTGTTTCTCTCCTGAATCGAGCCGATGAAATCGTGGATCACCAGTCTCGCCGCTCTTCTTCTGACCTTGCCGTCGGCTTTTGCCACGCAGCCCCACTACCTCGCCGCCTACGATGGCGCGCTTCAGGGAACGTGGACGCACTTTGTCTGGGATCTCGCGGGGCCGGTGAATGTGAACTTGTCAGCATCGGCTCCGGGGCGGGCGGGGAATGCCATCGAGGTGTGGCCTGATCCGGGCAACTCGTATTGGGCCTTCGGCCTGCAGGATGTGACCTCGGGCTATGTGCATCAATGGAAGCACATGAACGAGATGCGCACCGTGGAGTTCGACATCTACCTGGAGCCGGGCTCGACGGGCGTGGAGGACATCCTGCTCTGGCCCACGGGCAACTATGACGTGCCCACCTCGCCACATCTCATCGACCTGATTCCCGGCTGGGCGTCGATGACGAACGCGCAGCGCTACGGTCAGTGGTTTCACATCACGGTCGATCTCACGCAGTGGCAGCCGGGATTGAAGGCGTTCTCCGGCATCCTCATCGCGAGCTGGGGCACGGGCGCGCCGCATTATCGTGTGATGAATGTGAAGCTCGGCTGGGCGGATGACGTGACGCCGCCGGTGCTCGCAACGAATGCGCCGGGCTACAATGCAGCGGCGCATCGGCTGGATTTGTCCTTCACCACGGATGAACCAACGGTGTGCGCGATCGAATACGGCATCGGCGGCTACGACAGCCGCACATGGTCGGACGAGTCGCGGAACTGGCAGACCTTTGATCCGCGCGATCATCAAAACCTCACGCACGCCGCGTCGCTGCCGAACCTGATTCCGGGAGCGACGTATCAATACAAGATCATCGCGATGGACCATCGCACCGACGCATCGGCCACGCCGAATCGTGCGACCTACACGAGCACCTTCACCGTGCCGGGGCCGCCCTACACGCCGCCTTCGCCGCCGACGCTGACGTATGTGCAGGCATACAATGGCGCGCTGGTGGGTGACTGGGTGCGCTCGGCTTGGGAGCAAAACGGACCGTTGTTCACAGACTTCGCTGCTGCCGCTCCGGGGCGCTCGGGTCATGCCATCGAGGTGCGCTTTGATCCGTCGAACGTCTTCGAAGCCATCGGACTCGCGGAGCGTCGCCTGGGGTGGGACAATCAGTGGAAGTTCTTCAATGAGTTCCGCACCATCGAGTTCGACGTGTATTTCGAGCCGGACTCGGCCGGGCACGATGGCCTCGTCGCGTATCTCGATGACACGAGTCTCGCGGAGAACGAGCCTTACCTCACCGACCTCATTCCCGGCTGGCTGGACATGACGCCCGCGCAGAAGTTCGGCCAGTGGATTCACATCACGCTCGACCTCCAGCGCATGAAACCGAAGTGGCCCGCCTTCGCCGGCTTCCTTCTCTATAACAACGCGGGCGCGGCGACCACGCACTTCCGCCTGGCTGATGTCAAAGCAGGCTGGGCACCGGACACCACGCCGCCGGTCATCACGGTGAACTCCGGCACCCTGAGCTACGACTACCAGCAGTTCACGCTCGCGTTTGGCACGGATGAACCGGCGGTGTGCCAGATTGATTTCGGCATCGGCGGCTACACCAGCACGGTGCAGACCGAGCCGAATGGCTGGGCTGATTTCGCACCTGCGACGCGTCCGCTCACCACGCACTCCGCGCTGCTCACGAACCTCACGCCGAATGCGACGTATCAGTATCGCATCATCGCGCGCGATCACCGCACGGACACGAACGCCACGCCGAACCAGGGCACGCTCACCGGCACCTTCACCGTGCCGCCGATTCCGACCACGCCGCCCTCGCTCTCGCCCATCACGGTGAGTGACATCACGGGCAATCGCGCGACGATCTCGTGGACTGCCGAGCGTCCCTGCACTGCGGTGGTGACTTATCAAAAGACCGGCGGACAACCGGTGACGCGCACCCTGAGCACCTTCGCGAGCAGCCAGTCGCTGATCATTGATCTGATCGAGCCGCTCACGACTTACACGGTCACCGTCGCGGCCACGGATTCATTCCACTTCACCACCACGGGCAGCACCACCTTCACCACCACCGCCGCCGCTACGCCGACGGTGACGATCACCGCGGACACCGCACACACGCGCCCGATCTCGCCGTGGATCTACGGCATCAACGACATCATCGGCTTTGACAGCAACGGCACCTGGAACCGCCTCATGCAGCGCAGCACCACGCCGCGCCATCTCACGCTCGGTCGCTACGGTGGCAATCGCTGGACGGCCTACAACTGGGAGAACAACGCCTCCAACGCGGGCAACGACTGGTATTACCAGAGCGATGATTTCCTCATCAGCAGCTCCACGCCGAACGAAGCCATCCGCGAACCCGTGGCGGATCTGCGCACGCGCGGCATGGCCTCGCTCATCACGGTGCCGATGCTCGGCTATGTCGCCGCCGACAAAAGCGGGCCGGTCGATTTGAATGATCCCACGCATCTCGCCACGCGCTTCAAGCAGCTCGTGTATCGCAAAGGCACGGCCTTCACCGCCACGCCGTCCACCTCGGATGCCTTCGTCTATGCTGACGAGTCCGTCTGGTCGCTGCGCAATCTTTTCCCCGGCGACATCTACGGCGACGCGCAGATGCCGGTGTTCATCAGCCTCGACAACGAACCCGATCTGTGGCCGAGCACGCACGCCGAGATCACGCGCACGCCGGTGAACTCCGACGCCTACATCCAGAAGACCATCGACCTCAGCAGCGCCATCAAGGACACCGCGCCGAACGCCGTCATCTTCGGCCCCGCGCACTACGGCTTCCTCGGCATGTATAACTGGCAGGTCGAGCCCGGCTTCCCGAACACCATGTGGTTCACCGACAAGTATCTGCTTGCGATGAAGAACGCCTCGCAGACCGCCGGCCACCGCCTCGTCGATGTGTATGACGTTCACTGGTATGTCGATGCGCGCGTGCCCGGCACCAGCACATCCATCGGCAGCCTGCGCGGCGCGACACTCAACAGCGCGGAGATCGACGCCATCGTGCAAAACCCGCGCAGCCTCTGGGACACCGCCTATCAGGAGGACTCGTGGATCAGCAACGACGTCCTCGGCAGCCCCATCTACATCTTGAAGCGCTTGCAGGACAAGATCGACGCCGGCTGGCCCGGCACGAAGCTCGCCGTCACCGAATACAACGGCGCGGGCGACAACCACATAGCCGGCAGCATCGCGCAGTGCGACTACCTCGGCATCTTCGGTCAGCGCGGCATCTTCGCCGCCACCTTCTGGCCCATGAGCGAGAGCTACTCGTTCATCCTCGCCGGATTCAAAATGTATCGCGACTACGACGGCAGCCTCGGATCATTCGGCGACATCTCCGTGCCCACGACCTCCAGCGACACGTCCAAGGTCTCCGCCTACATCAGCCGCGACAGCACCAACGCGAACCGCCATGTCATTGTCGCCATCAATCGCTCACCAACGAGTCAGGACGTGTCCTTCGCCAGCATCTCCGCGTCCGGCATCGCGCGCGTGTATCGGCTGCAAGGCACGCAAACCACACCGGTCTTCGTCGGCGAAGTGCCCGCTGATTTGTCGAACTGGGTCGTCACCCTGCCGCCGCTCAGCATCTCCACCATCGAGATCACCCCCGCGCTCACGCCCATCGAGGCGTGGCGCCTCGCCAAATTCGGCAGCGCCGCCAACACCGGCAACGGAGCCGACACCGCCACGCCCGCTCACGACGGCATCCCGAACCTCATCAAGTATGCGCTGAACCTCGATCCCTTCACCGCTGCCAGTCATCCCATCACCACCGACACGACAACCGGCCATCTCCGTCTCACCATCCCGCGCAATCCCGCTGCCACCGACGTGACCTGCACCATCGAGATCAGCACCGATCTCACCACTTGGACCACCACCGGCACCACCATCGAAGTCAACAACGCCACCACCCTTCGAGCGCGCGACAACCTCCCCATCGGCGATGGCCCGCGGCGCTTCCTGCATCTTAAGGTGACGAGGCCGTAAAGTGCGCGGGCAGGGGTGGCTTGCGTTTGCTTGCACTTCCCTCTTTCGCTATCGCGAGCCATGCCAGCCGCTCGATTGCGGATCGTGTGTAGAGGCCGGATTCCACGCTGGCGGGATCGTTTCGCGTTCAGTCAGTTCAAATCACTGACCGCGATCACCTCGGCTCTCTCACCTCGCCGTCACCGCCGCCGACTTCCTCACTTTCAGCAACAACGGGAAACTCGTCTGCACGCCGGCGCTGTCTTGTTCGGTGCGGGCGGAGATAACGGCGGCGTGGACGAGGCGGTCTTGTTCTTCGGCCCACTTCGCGCACGTGAGGAAGATTTCGCGCTCGTTTTCCTTCTCGCGCACCTGCACGCCGTTGAGGCCGATGTTATCGACGATGATGCCGAACGGCAGGTTGTGAACGTCGAAGTTCAGCAGCGCGTCGTTGCCGTGGCGCTCGACGCGAATCCACGCCTTCGCGCTCTTTCCGGGCTCGATGGTGAGTTCGAGCGGCTTCTTGAGATCGGCGAGCTTTTGCATCGCGGGCTTGCCTGCGACTTCGGGCTCGATGAAGGCGCTGACCTTCGCCATCGCGGCAAGCGCGGGCGCTGCGAATCCGGTGACGAGCTTGCACGTCTTTGCGCCGGCGATCATCGAGCACGCGGTGATTTTCATTTTGCTCCAGTCGGCGTTCTTCGGCGCATCCGGCGCGGCGAAGAGCGAGCCATTCGCGATGTCGAGTCCTGCCGGAATGACGACGGGCGTGGAGAGGATGAAACCGGCGGGCGCGTCGGCGATATTCACCTCGATCGGTCCGTCGAATCCGTCTTTGCGATCAGCACGCAGCGAAAAGCCGACCGCGCCTCCAGCCGGCAGCGGAATCTTCCCGGCATCCATCGCGACACTGAAGTCCGGCGCTGGCTCGCGGATGGTGAGCCGATACACCGAGCGCTCGCCGCTCCAGCCGCGCGTGTCGGTCACCTTGATGAGATAGCGGCCATCCTTCGGCGCGGTGAAGGTGAGCTGCGAGTCAGTGCGCATCTTCCGATAGCCCGCGTCGTCGTTTGCATAGTTCAGCGTGAAGGTCGGCAAACCGTTCGGCACAAATTTCGCACCGAGCGGCTTCGGCTCGACGACGTAGCACGGCTCATCGAGCGAGTGCGCGGTGGCGCTGGTGTCGAAGTAAGCGCGGCGCTTGTTGCCTGCGGCGTAAAAGAGAAATCCGCTGTCCGGACCGCGCGGCAGACGGAAGATGCGCGTCACGTCGCCGGAGAGATAGACGTAATCGTTTAAGTCCATCTCCTGCCAGTTTTGCAGACGAATGTCGGGATTGTCGGCATCGACGCTGCGAAAGTTGATCCACGAATCGCGCACGGCCTGCAGCAACATGCGCGGCACCGGATTGCCCGCGGCATCGAGCATCTCGATCTTCGTATCGGCCGGAGAGCCCGCGACTGTGGCGAGCGTCTCGATTACGAGCGGCTTCCCCGCTTTTGCCTCGATGGCAAACAGATCGGCATCCGCGTCGTCGCTGCGGTCGTGATGCAGCACTCCGTTCACGCTCGAGGGCCACGTGATCGGCTGCGCCTTGGCCGACGAATCGTTTGGCTCGGTCTCATCGACATGCGCGAGCGTCGTCACGGCGAGTTGCACCGGCTTGCGACTGCGGATGGTCTTCGTGTCGATCGGCACGTTCATCATGCCCGCCTTCGCCGGAGCTGCAGTGCAGACTTTTTCAGCGGCAAGATTGTGGCCGATCAATCTCACGCACACATCTTTTCCCGCCTGCGCCGACAGCGGGAACCATCCCGTCACATACGGCAGCGCGCCAGCCGTGAGCCGGTAGATGTAATCCGGCGAGCCCTCGAGCGTGACCTCACTCACGCGAATCTGGTATTCGCCATCCGCCGGTGCCTTGAAGGCGAGAAACGGATCCGTCCCGCTGTCGAGTCCGCGATTCGACGCGAGCACCTTGCCGCCCGCATCGAGCAAGGCGAGCGCTGGCGTCAGCGCCTTCGACTCGATGGCCTTGATGCCGAGATCGAAGACGATCGTCTCGCCTTTCTTCGCCTGGAATTTGAAGACGTCGTTCTGTCCGACCTCGGTCAGCTTCCCCCACACGCTGATCGGCAGCGTGATCTTCATCGGCTCATTCTTGAGCGTCAGCGCGGAGGTCGAGATCATCGGAAGATCATCGACATGCAGTTTCACGCGCGTCGATTCGCCGCCGCCCGATGTCATCCACATGTCGTAGCTGCCACGGGGCACTGTAGCATCGACCTTGATGCGCACCTTGGTCCGGTCGGCCGTTCCATCAGGCAGGATCTCGCCGTGAATGCCGGGATTCGAGAACATCACCTTCGTCGCCGCGATGAGATTCTTGCCGGTGACCGTCACAGGTCGTGTGCCGGCGATCTGCGCGCCACGCGGCTCGATCTTCGTGATGTCGGCTTTCAACGGAGGAGGCGGCATCACCGCTTTGCCAGTCGCCGCGTCATAAACGCCGAGCGTGCCGTCGAGCCGGCCTGCGGCAAATTGCGTTTTATTCGCAAAGGCCAGCGCCTGTGGCCAGTCGCTTTGCTTTTCGAGCAACAGCTTTTCCGTTACATCCGCCGCATTCCAGACCTTCACCGTCTTGTCCGATGCAGACGACACGAGCGTTTTGCCATCAGCCGAGAAGGCGACTTTCAGCACCGCACCTTCATGAGCGAAGCGCGTTTGTAGCAGCGGATTCGTTCCCTCTTTCGCGTTCGTGCTCACCTGCCAGACGCGGATGCGATTGTCCGCCCCGCCGCCGAGCAATTGTTTGCCGTCCGGCGTGAAGGCCACGGTGTATTGCTCCTTCGTCGGCTGCGAAAATGTGTCGAGTCGTCCGCCTTCAGGCAGGCTCCAGAGCTTCACCGTGCGATCCGCACTCGCGCTGGCGAGCACCTTGCCGTCCGGTCGAAACGCCACGCCAAACACAGCGGCATTGTGACCCCGCAGCATCTTCATTTCCGCGCCCGACTCGGCGTCCCACAGCTTGATCCTCTGATCATAGCCGCCCGTCGCGATCTGTTTTCCATCTGGCGAAATCGCGAGCGCATAGCACGCATCGGTGTGGCCTTCATACGACTTCACATGCACGCCGTCGGCCACTCGCCAGCGATGCACATCACCCGCGATGCCCGCTTCACCACCGGCCGCATAAACCGACGCGCCATCCGGCGAGAAGGCGAGCGCGTTCACCTGACCTTTGAATCCAGCCAGCTTCCGCACCACCGCGCGAGTGACCGGATTGATCAGCTCCACTTCGCCGTAGCGACCAACGGCGATGAACTGCGTCTTCTCCGAAAACGCCAGCGCATGAATCGCCCGCTTCACTTCGCCCTTCGGCGCGATCTTCGGCGTCGCGACCTCCCGCCGCGTCGCCGTCTTCTGCCCCGCCACCAATGCCGGGCCTTTCGCTCCCGCATCGATCCACGCCTTAAACAACGCGATCTCCTCCGCGCTCAAGTGCTCGCGTTTCCCTGGCGGCATAAACTGATTCTTGCCCGTCTTCCCCGAGCGACCTTCGAGAAACTTCACCAGCAAGCTGTCAGTCCCTTTGCCCGCCTCGACCGCTTTCCCTGTCTTCCCACCCGCCATCAAACCGGCGAATGAATCCAGCTTCAAATCTCCGTCCGCGTCGTCTTCCGAGTGGCATTCCACGCAGTGCTTGTCGAGCAATGGGAAGATGTCTTTTTGAAAGTCGGCAGCCTTTGCAAGACCGACGAAGGAAACAAAAGTGAGGGCCAGCCCTGCAATTGGAACAAATCGTTTCATCGACTGAAGTGCTGGCGGTTAGTGATTAAACAAAAACTCCTTCGAACTCATCAGGCTCCAGAACACGTCTTCGAGCGTGGTGCGTTTGTCGGCGGGTGCGGCGGACTTGAAGAGGGCGGTGACTTTTTGTTTCTCCGCAGCCGTGGGCTCGCGGGAGAGGACGCTGAGGTAGATTTCATCGACGAGAGCGGCGTCGGGCAACTTCGCGGCGAGGAGTTTGTCGATACGGTTGTCTTTCTGCGCGAGCTTCTCGTTCAGCGTCTCGCCGTTCGCGATGTGGAGCGCCTGGGCCATGCTGGGTTCGTTCGTGCGTTCGCACTCGCAAGTCTGCACGCGGTCGGGACGGCCGAAGGATTTGAGGAAGTAGGACGAGATGTTTGAGTCCGGAAGCTGGAGCGCGCGGAAGCCCATTGGGTAGGCCTCGCCCATCTTCTTGTTTTGATTGCGACGGTCCGTGCTGAAGCTCGTGGGTGCGCCACTGACCTGCGAGATCGCGTCGATGAGCACCTCGGCCTTCAGGCGACGCGGATAAAAGCGCGAGTAGAAACGCGAGTCGGCCACATTGCCGGGCAGCGACACGCTGGAGCGCTGATAGGTCTCGCTCTGCATAATGGTGCGCATGAGCGACTTCAGATCGAACTTGTTCTTCACGAGGAACTCCGACGCAGCAGCGAAGAGCTTTTCATTGCTGGCTGGATTCGTGATGCGCACGTCATCGACAGACTCGACGAGGCCGACGCCGAAGAAGTTCGCCCACACGCGGTTCGTGATGGCGCGCTTGAACCAGCGGTTTTCCGGCGAGGCGAGCCAGTTCGCTAGCGGCACGCGGCGATCTTCGGTGGAGGTCATCGAGACGGGCTTCAGCACTTCGAGCGCCCGCGGCGGCTGCGGCTTGCCGGTGAGCGGCTGCACGAGATCGCCTTCGGTGGCGGAGAAAATCACGCGCTCATCGGCGATCTGGCCGTTCTTCGCGCGAACTCGCGAGAAGAGATTCGAGAAGGCGAAGTACTCGTCGTTCGTCCACTTCTCCATCGGATGGTTGTGGCACTTTGCGCAGGCGATCGACATGCCGAGGAAGGCGACGGACACGGTCTCGGCGAGTTTGGTGGGCTCATCATGCAGCAAGAAGAAATTGCCCGCGCCATTCTCGAACGTGCTGCCAGTGGCGGTGAGAAGCTCGCGCACCATCTCGTCCCACGGCGTGTTCGCGGCCACGTGATGACGAATCCAGCCGTAGTAGGACCACATCGACTGCACGGGCAGCTTGTCGCTATTCACGAGCAGCAGATCGCTCCAGCGATACGACCAGTAATCGACGAACTCCGGCCGCTTCAGCAGCGTCTCGATCAGGCGATCGCGTTTGTCTGGCGATTTGTCGGCGAGGAACTGCCGCACTTCATCGGAGGTCGGCAGCACGCCTGTCGTGTCGAGGAAGGCTCGGCGAATGAAATCGTGATCATCGCAGCGAGGCGAAGGCGGCGTGTTCAGCTCGCGCAGTTTTTCCAGCACGAGTTCGTCGATGAAATTGCGTGGCTTCATCTGCGCGAAGGCCGCTTCATCGGCCTTGCTTTGCTGCGGCACGGTCACGGTGACGATCGCGAGCCGGCTCAGGAACCACGCGCTCACCGTGCCCTCGCCGGCACCGGTTACTTTCACGAGGCCGTTGTCATCGACCGTGGCGACCGACGCATTGCTCGCATTGAACTTCGCCCAGCGCGTCGCATCCATCACGCGGCCATCGGTGAAGCGCGCCGTCACTTTGATCTGCTGCGCCGTTCCCGGCTTCGTCATCAAATGCGGCGGCGACACCTCGAGACTCGCGATGCGCGCATCGTCTGCCTTTGGACCCGGCGCACCGGCGGCGATCCAGTCGGCGAGGATCTTATATTCGGGCGAGTTCGCGTCGAAGCGCTTGTCGCCCTTGTGTGGCACCATCTTTGTCGCCTTCAGCAACAGCAAGCTGCGGCCCGGATCTTCCAGACTGACGCGTCGTCCATTCGCATGACGGGTGATGCTCAAATAGTCGCCGTCATCATCGAATCCACGCAGCGACAATTTGAATCCACCCTGCCCCGCCGCCGCGCCATGACACGCCCCCATCGCACAGCCGTAGCGCGTGAGGATGGGCTGGACTTCGTTGCGGAAGGAGACTTCGGCAGCAGAAAGCGACAGGGCTCCAAGAAGGAACAGAATACCAAATCGGATCATGATTCTATATCAGGCGAAAAGTTCCCTCACCGGCGCCATTCCGCGATCGACGACAGGGAACGGTCTTCCTTGCGGGCCGGGGATCTCGGTTTCG
The DNA here is from genome assembly GCA_019694165.1 of Verrucomicrobiaceae bacterium. Classification (GTDB taxonomy): domain Bacteria; phylum Verrucomicrobiota; class Verrucomicrobiia; order Verrucomicrobiales; family Verrucomicrobiaceae; genus JAIBCL01. Next base: position 297,692 of record JAIBCL010000003.1, read on the forward strand.
AGGTCGATGCCGAGGGAGTCGTAGATGGTGGCGACGATGTCGCCGGGCTGGACGGGGCGTTCGGCAGGGTAGGCGCCGATGTCGTCGCTCTTGCCGATGACGCGACCGCCTTTCACGCCGCCGCCGGCGAAGGTGACGGTCCAGCAGTTTGGCCAGTGATCGCGGCCACCGGCAGGATTCACCTTGGGCGTGCGGCCGAATTCGGCGAGGCAGGTGACCATCGTGTCACCCAGCATGCCGCGCTGGAAGAGATCCTCGATCAGCGCGGTGTAGCCCTGGTCATACATCGGTGCGACGATGTCCCGCATGCCTTCGATGCTGGTGAAGGGCTTGCTGCCGTGGATGTCCCATGTGATCTCGCCGAAGACGGTGATGAAGGTGTTCACCGTGACGAAACGCACGCCGCGCTCGACGAGACGACGCGCGAGCAGGCAGCTCTGACCGAAGCGATTCATGCCGTAGCGCTCGCGCACTTTCATCGGCTCCTTCGTCAGATCGAAGGCCTCGCGCGCCTCGGTGCTGGTCATGAGGCGGTAAGCGGAGGCGAAGTTCGCGTCCATGAGTTTCGCCGTCTCGCTCGATTCAAAATTCTTCACCGAGCTGTCCACCAGCTCGCGCAGTTCTTTGCGGCGTTGCAAACGCACCTCGCCGATTTCCTTCGGCGGCAGCAGGTCGGGCACCTTGAAATCCTTCGACGACGGATCGGAATTCAGCACGAAAGGGTCGTTCGCCTTGCCGAGAAAGCCGGCGTCCTGCCCATGCGGCATGTTGCCGCCCGTCGGGCCCATCGTCTCCGGCAGAATGATGTGGCCGGGCAAATCGGTGCGTCGTCCTTTGAGAAACGTGAGCGCGCTGCCGACATGCGGCGTGTTGATGCCGCCGGTGAAGAGCCGGCCCGTCTGCATCATCTGATGCCCCGTGTCATGCACGGCAGCAGCGGTGTGATACACGCTGCGGATCAGCGAGAATTTGTCCGCCATCTTCGCGTGCAGCGGCAGTATCTCCGATATCTCAAACGCATCGCTCTTGGTGCGGATCGGTTTGAAGGGCCCGCGAATCTCGCTCGGTGCATCCGGCTTCATGTCCCAGAGATCGAGCTGGCTCGGCGCGCCGAGATTGAAAATCATGATGCACGAGCGCGAGTCCTTCGACTTGTCCACGGCCCCGGCCGCGCGCAGCGCTTCGAACGACGGCAGCGTCAGCCCCAGCGCGCCGAGCGCGCCGGCCTGGAGAAAATCGCGGCGCGTGATGCCGTCGCAGTTGGTGATCGAGCCTTTGCCGGAGAAGGTGAACATGGCGGTATGCGTTGTTTGAGGCGGAAAATACGCCCAACGATACGACGGAATATCGAATCGGGAATGGAGTATCCTGCTGGCGAGCGGCCATTAACGGCCGCCGGAGCGCGAAGTCCTCGTGGGTTCAGACTGGCTTCACTGAAAAATCACTGTCGTCCAGCGAGCGGAGCACCAGCTCACGCGGGACGCAGAAATCATCCATCTCGATGCAGCTCACGATACCGTCGGCGATGTGGCTGGGTTTGAGGAAAAGCTGGGTCGGTGCCTCTCTCTCGCTGGCATCAGACCAGAAGGCCGTGTCGACACCGCCGGGAAGAACCGCAGTGACCCGGATGCGATGGGCGGCGGCCTCTTCAGCGAGGCCTTGAGTAAAACCCCTCACGCCCCATTTGGCGGCGCAATACACCGTCTCGCTCGGAATGCCGCGCAGGCTGGCGGTGGAGATGACATTGATGATGTGGCCGCGCGCTTGCGGGATCATCGCCTTCAAGGCGGCCTGCGAGCCGAGGATGGTGCCCTTGAGGTTCACGTCGAGCATGAGGTCGATCTCGGCCTCGGTGTAGTCGGGAATCCAGCGATGGCGGGCAAGGCCTGCGTTGTTCACCCAGACGGCGATGGGGCCGAGCTGCGCGACGATTTGATCGACGGCAGCCTGCACATCCGTGGCGCGGGTGACGTCACACCGGACTGCGCTGGCCTTGTCTTTGCCGAGTGCCGCTACGGCGGATTTCAGGGCGGCCTCGTCAGTGTCGATGAGGGCCACGCTAGCCCCCCGCGCAGTGAGGGCGGACGCAGTGGCAAAGCCGATGCCTTTGGCACCACCGGTGACAGCGCAGACTTGGTTGGTGAGATTCATGCGGTAGGAGTCAGAGTAGAAAGCGGCTGCGTCATCGCCTGAAGAGCGGATTCCTTGCCATACGCGGTGAGGACATCACCAGCCTCAATCAAATCGTCACGGCTGGGGATGCCGTGGCGGGTGGCACCGTCACGTTTGATGGCCAGGATGACGACTCCGCGATCCCAAGGCCGCGAATCACGCAGCGTGCGGCCTGCGAGAAAAGTATCCGGCAGCACTTCGATTTCGGAGACGACGTATCCATGCTGGATGCGAAGCAGCAGTTCGTAGTCGAGCGCACGCACCATGCCAGTGCTCTCGAGCGCACGCTGAATGAGATGATCCACGGCCTTCTGAAACCAGCTCAGGCGTGAGACGACGAACAGCGCGGCGAGGCCGCCGATCAACCAGCTAAACATGAGTACCGCATTACCGCCGGAGCCGGTTTGAAGGATCGTAACGACGAGTGTGGCGAGGGCGGAGGTGAGACCCACATTGCCGACGAGAATGAGGTCGCGGATGATGCGGCGGCGCACGGGGTGATTCACCACCATCTCAGCTTCCTTCGTGGTGAACCCGACGCCGAAGAATGCAGAGTATGACTGGAAACTGGCGGTGTCCCAGCTCAGCCCGGTCATCATCAGTGCCGTCGCACCCACTCGAACCGCAAGGAGCGAAACGAGAGCGATGATGAGAAGGGCGATGACGGGAGCCATGTGATGAATGGACGAGCGACGAAATCCGGATGACGGAAAGTTCGATCAGGGGTCTTTCTTGCCGACGGCTGCGGCTGGCGTGGGATAGACTTTTTCACTGATGGATTTGTCGTGATCGTACTCTTGCTCCTTCAGCAGCCGGCCCTCGCGGTTCCAGTAGCGGTTGCTGCCGTGGCGCTGGCCGTTTTCAAAATGTGTCTCGGTCGAGGGCTGGCCGTTGTCCCACCACTCGCGCACCACGCCGTGCGGCTTGCCGTTTTTCATCGGGTACTCGGCGCGCATTTGGCCGTTGGCGTGCTTGTCCTGCGCGATGCCGTTGAAGGGCTTGCCGTTGAGAAAGAAGCTCTCGTCTTTCCACTCGAGCTGGCCGTAGGGGACCACCGGCTGCTTCTTGCAACCACCAGGAAGCAGGCACACGACAAGCGCCGCGATGAGGAGAAAGGGCCGGTTCATAGCAGGCCAAGTGTGGCAGCGGACGTTTGTGGCGGCAAGCGCGAGTCTTGAAACCGCCGTGGGCGGGCAACGCCCGTCAGCGGTCCGCCACCAGGCAGCCATTTCCATACGCCATGAAGGCGGGTCTCACGACCCGCCTTCATGAAGTGGATGAATCTGCACGAGACAGGGGACGCAGCTCAAATCTCCTCGCCCACCGCGTACCGCACGAAGCGGCGGATGACGAGGTTCTCACCGATCTCGGCAATCTTGCTCTTGAGCAGGTCGCGGATAGTCATGTCCGGGTTCTTGATGAATGCCTGCTCAAGGAGGCAGTTCTCGGCGAAGACCTTCTCGATCTTCCCGTCCACGATCTTGTCCACGATGTTCGCGGGCTTGCCTTTGACCTGCTCGGCGGCGATTTCGCGCTCCTTCGCGATGAACTCGGCCGGCACGTCCTCGCGCTGGAGGAAACGCGGATTCGATGCGGCGATGTGAAGGGTGATGTCCTTCACAAGTTCCCGGAAGTTGTCGTTCTTCGCCACGAAATCCGTTTCGCAATTCACCTCGATGAGCACGCCGACGCGGCCGGCGAGGTGGATGTAGGAGGCGATGATACCTTCCTTCGTCTGGCGGTCTGCCTTTTTGTCTGCCTTGGCGATGCCCTTCTTGCGAAGGATCGTCTCGGCTTTCTCAAGGTCGCCGTCGGCTTCCGTGAGCGCGGCCTTGCACTCCATCATGCCGACGTTGGTTTTTTCGCGGAGGGTTTTGACGAGTTCAGCGGTAATCTGAGCCATGGGGGGACGGTGAAATGGAGGGGTGTAAGATGAGTATGACGGATTGCCGCCGCGTTTAGCGCTTCGCCTCGGCCATGCCGACGATGATGGGGTCGATCAGCTTCTGCAGAATGATGCGGATGGAGCGGATGGCATCGTCATTCGCCGCGATGGGATAGCTCACGAGGTCGGGATTCGCATTCGTGTCAACCAGCGCGACGATCGGGATGCCCAGACGTTGCGCCTCATGCACGGCGATGTGCTCGCGGTGGGCGTCCACGATGACCACGGCGTCCGGCAGCCTGTCCATGGCACGGATGCCCTTGAGGTTGCGCTCGAGCTTGGCCTTCTCGCGGTTCAGCGCCGCCAGCTCCTTTTTGCTCATCATCTTGAACTCAGGCTTCTTCTCGATGTCGTCGAGGTAGGCCCAGCGGGCGATGCTCTTCTTGATGGTGTCGTTGTTCGTGAGCGTGCCGCCGAGCCAGCGGTGATTGACGTAAAACTGGCCGCAAGCCTCGGCCGCCTCCTTCACGGCCTCCTGCGCCTGACGCTTGCAGCCGACGAAGAGAATGCGCTTCCCTTTGCGGGCCAGCTCGCTCAGGAATTCCGCGGCGGCATCGATCTGTTTGACGGTCTCCTCAAGGTTGAGGATGTGGATTTGATTGCGCGACTCGAGGATGAATGGCTTCATCTTCGGGTTCCAGCGCTTCGTCTGGTGTCCAAAATGGACTCCGGCTTCGACGAGTTCGGCAAGTGCTTGGGACATGGCGTGCTTCTAGGTGCCGTCTTCCGCACGTCCTCCACCCGGAGGAACGCTCGACCACAGGTCGATTCGGTTGAGCAGGCGTTGTTGGGTTTGCCTTTGCGCCCGACGTCATTGCCCGGCGAAAAGGGCCGCTATCGTAAGGGCGATGCATGTTTGGGCAAGCAGTTTTTCAAGCGCCTGAATCCGTCAAACTCATCACCCCCAAGCTCTTCATCTCCACACCAGGGAACACCACTTTCGCCTGCTCGTTGCTCAGGCCGAGCGAACCGCGCAGCACTTCGCCGAAGACGACGCGGAAATCCGTCTCCGGCTTGATGCCGCCAGGGCCCAGCGGATTGCTCTCATCGGTCGCTTCCATCGGCCACGGGCCGAACACACGGCCGCCTTTCACGCGATCTCCGAGCGCCATGAAGGTGAAGGCGCGTCCGTGATCGGTGCCGAGCGAGGCGTTTTCATAAATGCGCCGGCCGAACTCGGTGGTGATCATGATGGTGTAGTTCGCGCGGTGACTCTTCAAATCGGCATCGAGTGCGGCGATGCCATCAGCGAGCGTCTGGATGCGCTCGGCTTGCGAGCCATTGGCCGTGCCCTGGAAGAAGTGCGTGTCCCAATTGCCGAGGTCGATGCACGCGACTTCAAGACCGACGCGCGCCTTGATGAGCCGTGCGATCTCCGCGAGGCCGCTGGCGAAATCGTTCTTCGCATACTCCGCGCCATTTTCGGGCGTGTAGTCTTTGCCTTGCAGCGCGGAGACTCGTTTGAAGAGATCGAGCGTCTCCGTACCGCGCTCGCCGAGCAATGTCACGTCAGCGCCGTAGAGCGAGCGCAAGGCGGAGACGATGTCGTCTTCATGGCCCGCAGGTGATTTGATCGCGATGTCGTTGATGTGCTCCAGCACACTCGCCGCCGGAGCGCCTCGCAACGACTCGGGCAGAGTTTTGCCAATGGCGACGGCTGAGAGCGGCGATTGTTTCCGGTCGCTGCGCGCGCGCATGAACCGCCCGAGCCAACCACCACCGACCGTTTGCTCCGTGGCCGACACGCCGTGCTCCATCTGGTCCTGGCATTCAAAGTGGGAGCCGGTCGTGTTGTCGGTGATGCCCACCGACTGCACCGCACCCAGCCGACCTTCTTTGAACAAACTCTCAAACGGTCGCAGCGCGGGATGCAGCGCATAGTGATCGGTGAGCTTGATCGACGCATCGCTCGCCGAGCCGGGCCGCTTGATGGAGAGCGTGGGCCGCTGGCGGTAGTAGGCATCGTCAGCATACGGCACCCACATGTTCGTCGTGTCCGCCCCGCCACGGAGGAAGACGCAGATCATCGTGTGAGTCGTCTCCTTCGCCGCCGCAGCCGTGGCAGCGAAGGCGAGTTGCGAGAGAAGAGCGCGGCGGGTGAGGAGGGGCATGGCCGTTCAAGGTGCGGACGGTTTTGTCTTTGCGATTGCGCGATCGCGACGGGAATAAAAGAACTCGAAAAGGCTCTTCACGATCACAGTTAGGATCGCTGCCGTGAGCCAGCCGGCGAGCGCCATTGCCACAATACCCGCTGGCTCGGGGAAACTATCCCAAACAGTCTTGTCACCTGTGACGCGATAAAGAGCCAGCGGAACGAGCAAGCAGCACAGAACCGACCACGCCAACAAGCCAGCCCACGTTCTCCAAAAAATGCGGAGATATTTTTGCCGTTTGGCTGCGCCTAGTAGCAGGGGTGCGAAGACAAGCCCGACCATCAGGAGAAGACATGTCCAGTTGGCGATCGATTGCATATCGGAGAAGTTACACAGGCGACGACGGCCCCCGGCTGTTGTCATTGGGTCCGGCGTTGTTTCTGACAAACGGAGGACACAGGAAAAGATAGGCGACGATGCCGAGCACCGGAGCCATCGTGATCACGAGAAACCAGAGAATCTTGTCGCCGGTCTCAAACTTGGTGGCGCGCAGGATTTGGAAGAGGCAGATCCAGTAAACGACGACGTAAATAATCCAGCCGATCAGGAAAATCCGGCCGAGAGGGTCTGCACCGCCGAAGAACGAAGTTGGGAGGTTGAATTTCATGCGTGGACAGAATACAAAATTGATTCCGCATCAGCACCTCTGAAAAGCCGGACTCGCGAGCACGAGACCGGCGGTGTGTTTGGATTCAGCGCCGAACTCCGGGGAGGCGTCTTCCTTTTCGGGCTTGGGGAAGGTGAGCGCGGAAAGCTCCTGAGCGGTTGGCTTGCGGCCGATGAAGTGGGAGAACCAGATGGCAGCGGCGGGTTCATTTTTCTTCTCGGTGCGAAGCGCCTGGATGAGCGGCGCGAGGTTCAAGCGAGCACCGGGTTGTTTGTTGCTGGCGAGGGCGAGGGCGAAATTCCAACGCCACATGAGCGTGCCCATCCATGGAAGTTCTTCGTCGGGATAGCCGTCGGGCGTCGGGTATTGGAAGAGGCCGTGGCCCATGCGATGCAGTGGCTCGAGGATGCCATTTTCTGCGCCGGTGTCGGCTGCGGTGGCGCGGAGGGCGGAGACGATGAATTTGAACGGGCGCTTCAAAAGCTGACCGCGACTGGCGGCGAATTCGTCGGACTTCAAGATGACGCGCAGCAGGCTCTTGATGTCGCCCTTTGTCTTCGTGAACTCGGCGGCGACGCGGCTGACGATGCTCTCGGGTGGTGTGTAGCTGATGAAGCGGCGGCAGAGCTTTGTGGCGAGGAACTTCGCGGTGCTCGGATGGCTGCAGACGATGTTCACGAGATCGTCGAGATCCTTTTGTCCGCCGCCCGCCGCGATGGTGGTGCCGAGGACGGTCTTTGCGCCGTCGTCGTGCCAGTCAGGCTCGAAGTAGCTCTCGCCCTGATTCAGCGCGAAGAAGCGATTGCGATTAAACGCCCAACCGCTGAGGCAGCGAGCGGCTTCGCGGACGTCGTCCTGCGTGTAGCCGCCGTGGACGCCGAGCGTGTGGAGTTCCATCAGCTCGCGCGCGTAGTTTTCGTTCGGCTTGTCGGCGGTCTTCTTGCGCACTTTGTTCGATTTGCCGTCGAGATAGACGAGCATCGCGGGCGAAGTGGCGGAGGCGCGGATGAGATCGTGGAAATTGCCGAGCGCATGCTTGCGGATGACGTCGCGGTCGTCGCTCGGCTTGAGATAAATGCAGTCGCCTTTTTCGAGGTCGATGTTGAGGTGATCGGTCCAGAACTCGACCATGACTTCAAAGAGCTGCCGGCGACTGTAAACGGCGCGCAGCAGAGCATGGCGCGTGATTTCATCGCGCAGCACCGGCTTGCGAAATTCATACGCATCGCCCGCGGCGAAGTAGAGTGACTCGAATCGCTCGGCGCGGAGGTCGCAGGCGTTGTCGGGAATGGAATCGGGATCGAGCTGCTCCTCGATCCACGCCTCGCGGCCGATTTCCTTCACGCGCCGCACATCGCCCGGCCATGGTCCGAATGCTGCACGCGACAGCAGATGAAAATCGGGATCGATCGCCGCGCTCTCCGGCACGGCGAGATGATCGGGCACGGTTTCGCCGAGCAACTGCGTGATTTGCTTCGTCGCCTGATCGCAACTCGCGAGCACGACTGCGCTGCCGCTGAGGGCGGTCGCTTTGAGCATTGAACGGCGCGTGGTCTGCATCAAGGGGGCAAGTATTCAGTTTTCAGTGGTCAGTGTTCAGTGGCGCAAGCGTTGGCGGTGGCATCTGCGTGTTCGGCTCAGCGACTGAATACTGAATACTGAAAACTGAACACTGAATACTCCGGCAACACATCACGCCTGCACGACAGCGGGCGCTTCCACCTGCGGCTTCACAAACCACGACCTCACACTGATGCCCCAGCCCATCACAGCGATGAGCGGTAGCACGAGCACCCAGCCGACGAGCGGCAGCAGCGCGGAGCCGACGAGGACGAATCCGCCGCGCATCGTTTGCTTCCACGGATTCGAGGAGGCCAGGTAGGGCCAGACTTTGCGGCCGATGAAAGTGGCGAGTCCGTCGGCGCTGGCGAAGCCCCAGAGCAGGAGAATGGTCAGCGGAATGACACCGGCGAGACCGGCTTTGCCGAGCTTGCTGAGAATCGCGATCGTGATGAGCAGCGGCACGATGCCGATGATCAATGACTTGATGTTGCCCGTGGCGGCGACTCGCGCGCGCTTTTCAGCCGCCGTCGGCCAAAGCGCCTGACCGCAAAGCCAGAGCGAAGGAAGTGCGATGATGAATCCGGCGGCGATGGCCACCCACATGAAAATGGTTGAGATAAGCATGGTGAAGTTGGAGAGGGTGTTGGTTGAGTGTTGGAGGGTGTAACGGTGGAGTTGAAGGGTGGTAACGGACGAAGTGAAAATGTTTGGGCTGATGGCGAAGATTGCCTTTTTGCGGGCTGATGGCTAAACTCCAGCCATGAACGCCACGACCTTGGATGCTCTGATGTCGCCCGTAGCGGGTTGCCTCGACGAACCGTCGTTGAAGGCGCTTGTGCAATTGCGTGCCTCACCCGAAGCTGTAGCCCGTGTAGAGTGGCTGGCGGAACGAGCGAATGAGGGTGAACTGACCGCGGAACAACGCGCAGAATACGAAAGCTGCGTTCTCTTCGCCAACTTCCTCGGCGTCCTACAGTCGAAGGCTCGTCGCAAAATCAATGGAGCGGTCTGATGGGGGTCTCGGCTGCAGCTCGTCGCTGGGTGCGAGAGGTCTCGCTGGGACGCTGCGAGTACTGTCGCATGGCCGAAGCTTGGGAACCCTACTTCCACTACCATGTGGAGCACATCATCGCCCGGCAACATGGCGGAAATGATGATCGGTCGAATCTCGCTTTCTCATGCAACCACTGCAATCTGCTGAAGGGTCCAAACATATCGAGCATCGACCCTGACACAGGGAAAATGACGGCTCTCTTCCATCCGCGAAGCCAAGAGTGGAAAGACCATTTCGTGCGCGAGGGTGGCCTCATCATCGGTCGGACTGGGATCGGGCGGACGACGGTTTTTCTGTTGCAGATGAATGCGCCGCATCGCGTGGAACTCCGAATAGAGAATGGCGATGAGTTCTAGAGGAATAGATCACTTCACCTTTTGATCAGCGGGCTGCTTCGGCTTGATTTTCTGGAAGGTCTCGCGCTGCTCGGGAGTGAGGTCTTTGTCGATGTCGGTGACGGCGCGATCGACGATGTCCCAGATGCGTGTGATGCCTTCGGCGCGGAGGGCGGTGAGTTCTTGCACGGCGCTTTCAGTGCGGGCGTCGAATTTCTTCCGCTGCTCGTCGGTCGGGTGAAGTTTTTCGAGCTGCTTCATCGCGGCGCTTTTCCAGAAGGTGGGCTGCTCCTTCTTTTTGTTGATGGCGGAGGTGAGGCCCACGCCAAGGACGAAGCCGACCGCAACGCTGACGAAGACGAGCAGCGAGAGCAGGAGGCCCACTTTCAGGCGACGGCTGCGAATCAGGGCCATGAGAGGTCGTTGGTGATGGTGCGCTCGACGGCGGGTCGCTCAATGCGGAATTCATACCAGTCGGCAAAAGCGAACCCGGCGGCGATGAGGCCAACGGCAACCGTCGCAAAAATGGCGCGCAGGCCGAGTGCGCTGACGATGTCCTCCCACGGCTCGGCCACGGTTTCGCGGCTGCGCGCGAGGACGCGGGTGGCGCAGCCAAAGGGCAGGTCGGGCAGCGCTTCATCGAGGAGGCCGTCGGCTTGTCTGGCGAGCTTTTGCCAGCGTTGGTCGAAGTCAGTCATGGCGTGTCATTGAAATTCACTCTTCATCTGCTGCCGCGCGAGTTTTCGCAGCTTCAACCGTGCGCGCATGGCTCGCATTTTCACCATGGGCCGCGTCCAGCCGGTGAGCTGGCTGATCTCGGCGGTGGAGCGTTGTTCGAGATCGAGGAGCGTGAGCACGAGGCGATCGGGAGGCGAAAGCTGCGCGAGCAATCGGGCGACGATGGTCTTCGCATCCGATGAAGAATGATGCGTCGGCTCTTGAGTCTGGTGGTTGTTGAGAAAGTCCATCCACTCCGCCTCGCCCTCGCTCAGATCGGCGAAGCGCCACTCGGGTCGCGAGCGCTCGGCGCGCAGAGCATCGAGACAAGTGCGCACGGTGAGTCGCGAGACCCAATGCTCGAAGGGAACGCCGTCGCGATGCTCGTAGGCTTCGAGGCGCTGGAAGATTTTCACGAACACGTCCTGCACGAGATCCTCTTCGCTCTCGCGACGCGGCAAATGATTCCGCACGAGTCGCCGCACCAGCGGATGCAGATGCGCGATGAGCGACTCCGCGGCTGGCGAGTCGCCTTTGCGCACGAGCGCGATGCATGATTGCACGTCGAAGGCGTCCGGCATCACGATGGGCTGGTTTTGGAAGAGCGGTGGCGCACACGCGAATTCAAACGCGAATCTGTGTGCGGCGGTAACGATAAATCCCGAGGACATCGCAAGCGGCGTGGTCGAGGTGCATGTGTGCCCGCCCTACTTCAGGCTCTTGATGAACAAAATCAGCGACTGGATCTGCGACTCGTTCAGGATGCCGTTGTAGATCGGCATGCCGGCGTCGAATTTCTCGAAGCCCTTCACGACTTTCGCGGGCGGATTCACGATGGACTCGTGCAGGTAGGCTTCGTCGGCCTTCACCTTGAGCGGTGTCTTCACGTTTTCGCCGTTCGCTTTGCCGATCTCGCGCTCGGTGCCGAAGATGCCGCGCCAGCTCGGGCCGACTTTGCCGACTGTCGTGCCATCCGTGCTGTGGCAGGCCATGCAGCCGACCATTTGATAAAGCCGCTGGCCTTCCTCGACGGTCGGTTTTGCCAGCGCCACGTCGGCGGTCTTGCGCGGTGTGAGATCGACCTTGATGTCGCCGAAGCCTTCCTTCACCGGATCAAAGGTCATCAGGTCCCACGGCGAGAAGTAGGCCGTGTTCTCCGCCTTCAAGCCCGCCTCGCTCTTCAATCCCCAGCCGATGCGCATTTGATGCACGCCCGCTTTCATGTCGGGAATGCCGACCAGCACGCTCATGCCGTCTTTGCTCAAATAAGCGCTGCTCGCGTTCACCCATTCCTGGCCAGGCGTGCCGTCGAGCTTGAGATGCGGCGAGCCGTACTCAGCCGTGCGCTTGTAGTTCCAGCGCTCGGCGCTGTAGCTTGCGGGATCGGGGGCCAGCTTCGCGTCGAGCTTCGCATTGAAGCGGAGAAGCAGGCCTTTGTCCGTCGGCGTGCATTCCTTCAGCATCACGCGCTCGCCGCCGGTGTAGCGGATGCGCGCGAGGCCGCTGATCTTCTTCGCGGTGGTGCCCCAGATTTGGAACCCGACCACATAGAGCTGTCCATCCGCGGGATTCACATGCGCATTGAGCGGGCCGAAATCGAAGTCGCGCCAGAAGCTCATCACCGTCGCCTGCGGGCGCTGGAAGCGCGTGTTCATGAGCACGCGGAAAAGCTCGGGCCGGTTGTAGCCGACGAGCATGAACTCATCGTTCAGCGGCCCCATCTTCGCGTCCGTCAGCCACACCTGCGACACCGAACTCGGATTCACCGGATGCGGGATCCACGTCAGCGGCTCGGTGATCGTCTCGGGATACTGCTCCTTCGGCGCGATGGTCGGCAGGTGACCGTAGAAATGGTGATCGCTGATGATGTGCAGCGGCGTGCTCGGTACATAGTTCCCCTGCTGATCACTCGCGGTGACGAGCCCCGTCTTCGGATGCACACCGAGGAAAGGCTGGCGGAGGCCATAGCCGATCACCTCAAAGCTCTTCCCATCCGGCGCGACCTTGATCACCGTGCCATTGTGCTTCCCGAACGTCGTGCCCTCCTGCCCGCCTTTGGAAATGTAAAGCTCACCCTTCGGCCCCAGCTTCATCGAGTTCGGGAACTCCCGCGTCTCCGCCGTCTGCGCGAAGAGATTGCAGAACATCTCGTAGCGATCGCACTCGCCGTCGCCGTTCGTGTCGAGGAGTTTCCAGATGCCGTTGCGGTCGAAGACGAGGATGTCAGAGGTCAGAGAGGCAGAGATCAGAGGATCAGAAGTCGGACCCTCAGATTTCGAAGCAGCCGACGAATCGCCACTCGTTCCCGAACGAGATTGCTGACCTCTGAGGCTCTGACGCTCTGACTTCTGTGGCTCTGACCCCTGACCTCTGACCACAATGCTCATCGGCTCATGCAGCCCGCTGGCAAACCGCTTCCACTTCACCTCCTTCAAGTCGCTCACGAGGCCGGAGATCAGCCACACATCGCCATCCATCGTCACACCGACGGCGTTACCCTTGTCATCAAGGAAGTCGATGTCCGCGAGACGCACGTTGCGCTTCCACGGATTCTCCAGCGGCAGCGGGATGTCATCGAGGACGTAGGACGGCGCTTTGGCGTGTTCGAGTTCCGCGTGGGTGGTGATGGCTTGGGGCCAGTGCTGGAGCAGCTTTGTTCCACCCACCTGGCCTCTGGCAGTGTTCAAAAGTCGGTTTCGCTCGTCCGGAGGAAGAAGTCTTCCAACCGCACCTTTCGGTAAGTCACGGTGATGTGCAGGAAAATCTGTGACGGAGACGCCGCACGCCCACTTCATGTCCACAGATGGCAAAACTTGAAACCGGCACCCCTTATCGAATGCTCGTTTGATCGGCAGACCTGTCCTGCCGTCACTCTGCCCAATCACCGATTGGTCTGGAAAGCCCTCGCGATAGAACATGGTTTCGTTGTGTCTTGCCACACACCGGTCCCAAATTAGCACTGCGGAATCGGCGTCCACATCCGCGCTAATCAATTCCAACACCTGAACCCCATTCACGGAATAGTCGAGTACTGTGGCAGGTCCATTAACAACGAGGCCATTGAACCTTCCGATGCCGGATTGAATCGGCCCCTTCCCCACCTCCTCCTTGCTCGGCCCTGAATCACGCGGATCGGTGAAGCTCGGTTTGTCGCCGACCTGCCAGCCCGGATAGATGCCGTTTGCCAGCCACACCTTGCCAATCGGCTTCGGCAGATCGTCCTGACCGTCTTTGGTCTTCTGGCCGGCGATGTGATACGAGCCGGGCGCGAGGCCGTCGGGCGTGACGGGTGGTTTTCCTTCCTCGCCCTCCCATATGCAGGCGATGCGGAGAAGATCGGTGTCGAAGCAGGCCCAGAGATTGTGACCGAGATTCAGGATGATGCCGCGCGGCGTGAGGTTGTCCTTCGGGAACCCTTCGCCGACATCGCGTGCATCGAGCACGCTGCTGAAGAACGGGAAATCTTTCTCATAAAAATCGCCCCACGGTGATGGCGGCGGCGGAGGTGGCACAGGCGGCTTCGTTTTGGCCTTCACCTTCACGGGCTTTTCGGCTCCGGCTTCCTTCTTGCCGCCCGCCTTCTTCCCATCCGCCGGCTTGTCACCCGCCGCGCGGACTGGCGAAACGAAAACGGACAGCCCAAGCAAGGCGGAGAAGATGGTGGCGCGGCGGATCATGTGGTGATGGAACGCTACTGCTGCGGCTGGAATTTCCGCCGTCAACGTGGGGCGAGCCGCTGGCTTGCCCGCAATGGGAACGCGCCCGAATGCGACCCGGCGGGTCGCACCACTTCAAAAGATGTCCGGCTCGGGAATTGGCGGGCCGTATTGGAGGAAATCGAAGTCGGCGCCTTCGTCGGCCTGCGTGACGTGCTCCACGTAGAGCTTCGCGTAACCGCGCGGGTAGCGCGGCGGCGCGGGCTTCCACGCAGCCCTGCGCTTCGCGAGTTCGTCGTCAGAGACTTTGAGATTCAGCTTCCGGTTTGGCACGTCGAGTTCAACAAGATCCCCGGTCTTCACCAGCGCGAGCGGACCACCGACCGCAGCCTCGGGCGCGATGTGCAGCGCGCACGCGCCATAGCTCGTGCCGCTCATGCGGCAATCGGAGAGACGCACCATGTCACGCACGCCTTCCTTCAGGAGCTTCTTCGGGATCGGAAGCTGGCCCCACTCCGGCATCCCCGGCGCGCCGACGGGGCCGGCGTTCTTCAAAACGATGACGCTGTCCTTCGTCACCGGCAGATCGGGGTCGTCGATCTTCGCCTTCAACTCGGCATAGTTTTCAAACACGAGCGCGGGACCGGTGTGGGTGAGCAATTCCTTCGACGCGGCGGCGTGTTTGATGACGGCTCCGTTCGGCGCGAGATTGCCACGCAGGACCGCCGTGCCGCCGTCTGGCGCGAGCGCGCGGTCGGGCGTGCGGATGACGTCCTCGTTGAAGATTTCCGCGCCGTCGATGTTCTCGCCGAGGGTCTTGCCGGTGATGGTGAGCTGGTCGCAGTGAAGCAGCGCGCGCATTCCATTGAGCAGTGCGCGGATGCCGCCGGCCAGGTAGAAATCCTCCATCAGGTATTTGCCTGCTGGCCGCAGGTTCGCGAGCAACGGCGTACGCTTCGAGATATCGTCGAAGCGTTCGAGCGGCAGCCTGATGCCAGCGCGGCCGGCCATCGCCACGAGATGCACGATGGCATTGGTCGAACCACCGAGCGCCATGTCCACGGCGATGCCGTTGTCGAAAGATTTGTCGGTGATGATGTCGGACGGCTTCAGATCGGCCCACACGTTTTCCACGATCTGCCGTCCCGCTGCCGCAGCGATACGCGTGTGCGCGCTGTCCACCGCCGGAATCGACGATGCGCCGGGAATGCAAAAGCCGAGCACTTCGGCGAGCGCGGTCATCGTCGAGGCTGTGCCCATCGTCATACAATGACCCGGACTGCGCGCGATGCCGTCCTCGATCTCGCACCACGATTCCCAGCTCAGATTGCCCGCGCGTTTTTCGTCCCAGTATTTCCACACGTCGCTTCCGCTGCCGAGCGTCTCCCCGTGCCAGTTGCCCTTCATCATCGGGCCGCATGGCATGTAGATGACCGGGATGTTCATCGTGAAGGCGCCCATCAGCAGGCCGGGCGTGGATTTGTCACAACCGCCGAGCAAGACCGCGCCGTCGATCGGATTCGCGCGCAGCATTTCCTCCGTCTCCATCGCGAGGAAGTTCCGGTGAAACATGCTCGTCGGTTTCGTGTACATCTCGCCCGCGCTCATCACCGGCACCTCCAGCGGCCAGCCGCCCGCCTGCAGCACGCCACGCTTCACGGCATCGGCGGTCAGCTTCAGGTGCATGTGGCACGAGTTCAGATCCGACCACGTATTCAAGATCGCGATCACCGGCTTTCCGGCGTAATCCGGCGCATCGAACCCCGCCTGCTTTGCACGCGAGCGATGGCCGAAGGAGCGCAGTTCATCGCGGCCAAACCAGCGGTGGCTGCGGAGGGTTTCAGGGGTTTTGCGGGTGGGCATGGTGAAAACAAAAAGTTGTTCAGGACAATCGGCCGCTGAGCCGGCGCATGATGGTCTTGGGAGACTGACGGAGATCCAGCAAGGCATGAACCGCAATGCGGCGGCCTTCCAGCATATGAAACACGCCGATCGGAAAGCTTTTCAGCAGCAGCCGGAGAAATGGCTTCACATGCGATGGTGCGATCTCGGGAAAAGAGCGCAGCAAGTCAACAGCCTCGTTCACCCGTTGATAAAAGCCGTCTCCCAAGCCGGGCGAAATGTCCTCGTATCGCGAATAGTGCTCGAGCAAATCCGCTTCTGCTCCGGCCGGCCAGATGATCTCGCTCATCGACGGCGAGACTCTTCAAAACGCCGTTGCACATCTTCCCAGGTGGAGGCGGTTTCCGGGTGCGCGCGGTAGTGCTCCAGCCGCTCGTTCAGCAGCGCAAGGTGATCCTCGCGCGCCGGCCAGCGCGATTCATCCGCGGCGATCTGATCCCACAGCTCTTCCCACAAACGAATCTTGTCATCCGCGGAGAGCTGCTGCACGACGGGCAGGGTTTCCAAAATCATGCGGCGAAAGTAGCAGACCGCCTGTTGTTTGGGAATCCGATTTTCCTGGGATGCATCCCAGCCTTGCAATTGGCCCCCGCTGCCGCACACTGCGCGCCCCTCAAAAACCGCGCGCATTATTTTATGAGCAAAGCATCCGTTGAAGACCTCAAGCTCGCCTCCCATGGCCTGCGGGGTGAACTCGCCGAAAACTTCGCCGACACCACGACCACGCACATCCCGGAGGAGTCCAACGTCCTGCTCAAGCACCACGGCTCCTACCAGCAGGACGACCGCGATCTGCGCGCGAAACTGTCGAAGGAAGGCAAGGAGAAGGCCTGGAGCTTCATGGTGCGCAGCAAGATGCCGGGCGGCCGCGTGACCGCGAAGCAGTGGCTCCTGCATGACGCGCTGTGCTCAAAGGCCATGGGCAGCATCCGCCTCACAAACCGCCAGGGCATCCAGCTTCATGGCGTGCTGAAGGGCAACATGAAGGAACTCATCCAGAGCGTGAACCGCAGCGGCCTCACCACCATGGGCGCGTGCGGCGACGTGGTGCGCAATACGATGGGACCTGCCGCGCCCATCAAAGACGCGGTGCATGCCGACTCGCAAACGCTGACGGAAGAGATCAGCCAGCGCTTCCTGTGGCGCTCGACGGCCTACTCCGACATCTGGCTCGATGGTGAAAAACTCGATCCAGACTGGATCAAAGATCCGGAAGTCAATCCCGCCGTGCGCGAGAAGACGAAGGCTGCGGAGGGCGACGACCCGATTTACGGCAAGGTCTATCTGCCGCGCAAATTCAAGATCGGCATCGCCATCGCGCCGATCAATGACGCCGATGTTTACTCGCAGGACGTGGGTCTCGTGCCGCATGTCGTGAATGGTGCCGTCGAAGGTTACACCATCCTTGTCGGCGGCGGCTTCGGCATGAGCCACGGCCAGCTCGCCACGCGCCCCTACCTCGCGCAGCCGCTGCTATACGTGAAGCGCGCGAACGTCGTCGATGCCGTCGAGGCCGTCGTGACGGTGCAGCGCGATCACGGCAACCGCACGGATCGCAAAAACGCCCGCCTTAAATACACGGTGCAGACGATGGGCATCGAGGCCTTCCGCGCGGAAGTGCAGAGCCGTCTGCCAGGAATCTCGACGGAACCGGCGAAGGAGCTGAAGTTTGACACCGTCGAGGACAATCTCGGCTGGCACGACCAAGGCGATGGCAAGCTCTACTGCTGCGTGCATGTCAGCATGGGCCGCGTCACCGATGTCGCGGGCGGCCCGCAGTATCGCACCGCTTTTGCTGAAATCGCGACGACGCTCGATCTGCCGTTCATCGTCACGCCGAACACGAATCTGATCATCGCCGACGTGCCGGCGGACAAAAAGGACGCCGTCAACGCCATCCTCGCGAAGCACGGCGTCGTTCATGCCGACGGCATGACGCGCGCCCGCAAGGTCGCACACGCGTGCGTCGCGCTGCCCACATGCGGACTCTCGCTCAGCGAATCGGAGCGCGTGCTGCCCGGCTTCATGGACAAGATCGACGCCACGCTGCGCGAACTCGGCCTCGAAAACGAGCCGATCCTTTTCCGCATGACCGGCTGCCCGAACGGCTGCGGCCGCCCCTACAACGCCGACTTCGGCTTTGTCGGTCGCGCGCCGAACAAATACGCCGTCTTCATCGGCGGCAGCATTCGGGGCAATCGCCTCGCCGGTCTCGAGTTCAAGAGCGTCACCGGTGAAGAGATCCCGAACAAGGTCCGCGAATTCCTCGTCGCCTTCAAAAACGAGCGCCAGCCCGGAGAAATCTTCGCCGACTGGTTCGCCCGCACCCGCCAGCTCGGTGAAGCCCCGACCCCGGAGCAATTCCACGTCGAACTCGCCGAACGCGCCGCGAAACTAGCGGGGCAGAAGGTGGGAGAGGCGGGGTGAGGCTGCCGCGTCAGAGCGGGCTGACATTTTCGGGGTGGATCGGGCACAGGCTTGGCTGGATTGCCGAGCAGGAAGACGGTGATCAAACCGCGCCCGTGAAGCCCACGCCGAGATCGTCAGCCAGGCAGTACATCATCCTTACGCAGCCCCCTGCCGGAGATGCACATGCGGAACCTGCCGCCCATGTGCGCCGGGTGCGTGAGCGTGTGAAATTGCCGCAGCAGTGCGGCGGTCTCCGGTGCCGGCGGGCGGCCATCCAGACCACGCAGCCAGTCCGCCGCCAGCCGCGTCAGACAGCTTCCCTGGTCCATGCAGCGGCTCCATTCGAACGACGCCCGGGCCTCCTGCATGACGCGGGTGAAGTTGATGTGCGCGGTGAGATCACACTCACCGAGGCGGGAGAGAACGTTCCCGTCGGTTTTGTGATCATGATACCGCCGGAGCGTGCCGTCATTCCGCGCGGGTGAATAGTACTCGTGATCTTCAAGACCGTAGTCCGCGATGAGCGCCACACCGTGGAAGGCGGCGCGGCCGAGCTGCCGCATCCAAGCGGCCGCAGCCGGATGCACTTCGGTCGTATATCCGGGCGGCAGGTCGGGCGGCAGACGTACGACCTCGTCCTCAACGCAGGCATCCAGCAGCGGAGCATCGCGCCAGACAAAGGTGAATCCATCATCGTCCACGGTGACGACCCGCTCTACCCACTCCGCGCCCGTCCAGCGGATGCGATGGACGGGAAAGGCATCAGGCAGCTCATTGCACATGAAGAATCCGCAGCTCGGCTGGCGGCGGAGATCATCCAGCGTAGCCGCCCACGAGAGACGCGCGCCAAGCACGGGCGAGAGCCTCGCGCACTGTGCCGCGCGGTACTTGTCATTGGACTCGACGATGAGAAACCGTGCCCGCGCTGCGAGCGGGCAGCTCATGTCATCGAGTCCGCGCGCCACGTCCTCCATGAGCCGGCCGTCATGCGCACCTTGCTCGATGATGGCGAAGTCCTCGGGCGCGCCGAGCGCTCGCCAGACCTTTGCCGCCAGCCCCGCAAGCAGCCGGCCATAGAGCGGCCCGACGCTCACGGCGGTGAAGAAGTCGCCACCACGCCCGAGGTGCAGCGGCCCGCGGCCGTAGTAGCCGTGCTCCGGATGGTAGAGCGCCAGCTCCATCACCGCGGCCCACGACAGGGCGCGATCCGGCGAAGCGAGGATGCGCTCGCGAATGACCTGCTGAAGCGGACTGGAAGGCATGGCGTGTGAATCAGGTGGCGGAGGCGGAGGAACGAGGTAGCATAGCCGTCCATTTTCCTCCCGGCCAAAAAGCGATGTTCGGCAAGAAATCGAAGATTGAAGCAGACAGCGGCTGGCGCGGACCGGCGCGCTGGAAGACGCCATTTTACCGGCGCACTTGGTTCAGCGTGCTGCTCGTGCTCTTGATCCTCGCCAGCGTGGCGGGCTTCGGCGCGTTCATGTTCTTTGTGCAGCCGCTGCGGGAAAAGGCGGAGACCTTCGACCTGGGGAAGATGCGGAATCTCGAGGTGGCCAGCATCATCTACGACCGCAATGGCGGGGAGATGGCGCGCATCTTCATCCAGAACCGCACGCCGGTCTCCATAAGCGAGGTGCCATCCACGCTCATCGATGCGCTCACCGCGCAGGAGGACTCACGCTTTTTCCAGCACAAGGGCGTGGATTTCGTGGGCATCGTGCGCGCCGTGTGGCTGAACTTCAAGGCGGGCGGGGTGACGCAGGGCGCCAGCACCATCACGCAGCAGCTCGCGCGACAGAGCTTCAATTTGCTGGAGCGCAAGATGAGCCGGAAGATTCTCGAGGCGTTCCTGGCGGCGCGCATCGAGAGGAATTTCTCGAAGACCGAGATTCTCGAGATGTACCTGAACAAGATCTACTTCGGCGCCGGGTATCACGGCATCCAGGCGGCGGCGCAGGGCTACTTCGGCAAGGACGCCAAGGACCTCTCCGTCGAGGAGTCCGCCACTCTTTGCGGATTGATCAAGAGCCCGAACCGCCTCTCGCCGCTGAAGCATCCGGAGGCGTCGATCGAATCGCGCAACATGGTGCTCGGCCGCATGCTTGAGGAAGGCCACATCAGCCGCGAGCAATACATCGCGCTCAAGCAGAAGCCGATGGTCACCCGCTCGCAGTCCGCCACCGATTCGCAGCTCACCTACATCTATGAAGACGTGCGGCAGACGGTGATGAAACTCGTCGGCGAGGGCCGCGCGGGAGTGGGAGGCTTCCAGATTTACACGACCATCGATCCCGTGCTGCAGAAGGCCGCCGAGGAGTCCGTGCGCAAGCGTCTCGCCCAGGTGGAATCCCAGGCGGGCTACCAGCACCAGACGTACGCGCAGTTCAAGAAGGTGATCGACGACTACAAGGCGAAGATCGACGCCGGGCAGATCAATCCCGCCACCCCGCGCCCGAAGCCCGAGTACCTCCAGTGTGCCGCGCTGGTGATGGACAATGCCGACGGGAGCATCCTCGCCATGGTGGGCGGGCGCGACTTTCTCGACAGCCAGTTCAACCGTGCCCGCGGCGGCACAGGCCGGCCGGTCGGCACGGCCTTCACGCCCTTCGTCTATGCCGCCGCCTTCAGCCGGCCGGACTGCTTCCCGGGCACACAGCTCGATGACACCCCCATCAACAACCAGCGAGTTATGATCGGGGGTCTCACCGGCATCCTTGGCGAGTGGGGCGCAGAGGCTGCGGAGTCGAAGTGGTCGATGGGTCCCATCAGCGCGCGCGAGTCGCTCGTAAACTCACGAAACGCCGCCACGGTGCGCCTCGGCGAAAAGGCGGGCCTGCCCGCGCTGAAGGACTTCGCCTCCCGAGCCGGCATCCAGTCACCAGTGAAGGACTACCCCTCGAGCTACCTCGGTGCGAGCGAGGCGAAGCTCGATGAGATGTGCCTGGCCTACTCCGTCTTCCCGAACAAAGGCACGCGGCCGAAGGAGATGCACCTCATCCACCGCGTGACGGATTCTGATGACAAGGTGGTCTTCCAGGTAAGCGAGGACACCGAGAACACGGTGCAGGCCGCCGATCCCGTGGCTTGTTACCAGACGCACTCCTGCCTCGTCGAGGCGCTCCACCGTGGCACGGGCAGCCCGGCGGTCGCCGAGTTCGGCCTTGGCCCCTATCTCGCCGGCGGCAAGACCGGCACGCATTACGAGTTCAAGGATCTGTGGTTCTTCGGCTACACGTCCGCGGTCACCTGCGGCGTATGGGTGGGCTTCGACAAGCAGAAACCCATTTATGAAGGCGCGTTTTCCAACCGAATCGCGCTCCCAGTGTGGACTGACGTCGTCAATGCCACTCAAAAGGAGCATCCTGCCGGCGAGATCTCTCCGCCCGAAGGCGCCGACCGCGTCGAACTCTGCCGGAAGAGCGGAATGAGAGCCACTGACTTCTGCTACGAGAAAGTGAAGGACGCGAGCGGCGAGATCAAATCCGTGCGCCACACCTACTACGAGTACATGCGCCCCGGCACCAACTTCGACAGCTACTGCAACGTCCACGGCGGCGGTGACGGCATGGCGCCCGACATCCGCGCGATCGCAGGCTTCTCTGGTCCCGACGCGTTCGTACCGATCAACCCTGACTCCACCAAATTCGCACACGTCGAGTCCGTGCAGATGAAGGGACTGACCATCCTCGGTGCCGATCCTTACCAGTCCATGGTGCCCGTTCTGCGCGCCAAACCCGTGGAAGACGCCGATGGCACGCCTGTGAAGCGTCCCGAACTAGTGGACCCGGAGCCGGCCGAAGCCAACACAGCCATTCTGAAGCTGCCCCCACCGCCAAAGCTCAGGATCGAATGAGCGAGCGCCAGTGGAGAAAATGGGACACCATCAGCAGATTCCCTTCCTTCTCCCGCACGCAGCTCGATTCTACGCCGCGTTTTTCTCGACTCGCTTGCGAATCATTGGCGGCCGCTCCCCCTTCACGACGGCTTCGGTGATCGTCACCGAGCGCACATCGCGGCGGCTGGGCACGTCATACATTACCTCGAGCATGATGCGCTCAAAGATGCTGCGCAGGCCGCGCGCGCCAGTGCCGCGCTTGACCGCCTCCTTGGCCATGGCCAGCAGAGCGTCCTTGTTCACATGGAGTTCGACACCGTCCATGCTCAAGAGCTTGGCATACTGCTTGATGAGCGCATTCTTCGGCTCTGTGAGCACCCGCACCAGTTCCGGCTCTGTGAGTGCCTCCATCGCACAGATCACCGGCAGGCGACCGACGAACTCTGGTATCATGCCGAAAGAGAGCAAGTCGTGCGGCTCCACTTCCCTGCGGAGTTGATCGTCGGCGTTTAGATGAGCTTTCGACTCGATGGTCTCGAGCGTGGCACCGAAGCCAACGGCCTTCCCGGTACGGCGGCGTTTCATTATTTGCTCCAATCCGACGAAGGCACCTCCGCAAATGAAGAGGATGTTCTCAGTATTCACCTGGATGTACTCCTGCTGCGGATGCTTGCGTCCGCCCTGCGGCGGCACATTGCACACCGTGCCCTCAATGATCTTGAGGAGGGCCTGCTGCACGCCCTCGCCGCTCACGTCCCGCGTGATGCTCACGTTCTCGGTCTTGCGGCCGATCTTGTCGATCTCGTCGATGTAGATGATGCCCAGCTCCGCACGCTGCACATCGTAGTCGGCGGCCTGGAGCAAGCGCAGGATGATGTTCTCCACGTCCTCACCCACGTATCCGGCCTCGGTGAGTGTGGTGGCATCGGCGATGCTGAAAGGTACGTTGAGCACCTTGGCCAGTGTCTTGGCCAGCAGGGTTTTGCCGCAGCCAGTGGGACCGATGAGCAAAATGTTGCTCTTCTCGAGTTCCACGTCATTCGGATCGGGCAGATGCGGTGCCAGACGCTTGACATTCGACGCCTGACGAATGGCCTGGGCCTGTGAGTGGATGATGCGCTTGTAATGATTATGCACCGCCACGGCCAGTATCTTCTTCGCATGCGGCTGGCCGATGACGTGCTGATCAAGCAGCGCCATGAGTTCCGAAGGACGCGGCACGAGCATGGGCTGAGATGAATCCGCGTCCGCAGCGGCCTCGCGGTCAAGGATGGTCTTGCAAACATTGATACAGGTGTCGCAAATGTACACTCCCGGCCCGGCGATGAGCTTCTTCACTTCCGCATGGCTTTTGCCGCAGAAGGAGCAGAGTGTAACATTGGAACCTCTTGGCATGATCAAGTGGCGCTAGTGTCGCATCGGTGCCGGCAATGAGTCAAGCGCCCTGACGCGCGGAGGCAAAGAATGGCGGGCTCAAAAAACTGGCGGCTCGTTCTTGCCCGCCAGTCGTCAGGCGGCGCTCTTCCGCGCGAAGGGCGTACCGGTGGACAACATCGCTCCGCAGGACGCTGTGGCCATGCAGCGGCGCAAACTCGCGCTCATCTCCCAGCAGGATGCTGAGTTTGCCGCGACGTCACCAACGTCACCACCCAGGCCCTCGTCCTCCTCAACGATCCCTTCCGTCCCCGCCATGGCGAGGCATTGGACCCAGCAACTGACGCAGAACCCATCCAGCCCCGAGCAACGCGTGCGCCACATGTTCATCCGAGCATTTTCCCGCGAACCGAACGACGCTGAAACGAAGCGCTGGCACTCCGCCCTCCAATCCTTCGGCGGCGACACGCCCGCTGCATGGGAGAGTCTGGCCCATGCGTTCTTCAACGCGAAAGCGTTCATCTACTACCGGTGATCGCCACCGGCATTTTGGCCGGGCGAAGGTTCACGCACTTGCGATTCCCGCACTTTTCGAGGCCATTAAAACCGGGTGGGAGCCTGCTTCGAAACGATTGGAAACAGCGGCGCTTCTGCTATTCTCGGCGCGTTCATCGGGCCGCTTTTGCTGACCGTCCGCCGTATTCCCCGCGGTTTCACAGCAAAAAAAGCCCGCGGCATCAACCATCCACCCCATCCCTCCAACAGGCGCAATGCGCCCTTCAACAACCGCCCAGTCCGCACTTCCATGGCACTCATCAACGAAAACTTCTTGAAGCTCAAAGCCGGCTACCTTTTCCCCGAAATCGCCCGCCGCGTGAAAGCCTTCACCGACGAGAATCCGGCGGCCGCCCAGCGGCTGATTCGTTGCGGCATCGGCGATGTGACCGAGGCGCTGCCGGAGGCAGTGCGCGGCGCCATGCACAAGGCCGTGGACGAGATGGGAGATCGCGGGACTTTCAAAGGCTACGGTCCCGAGCAGGGCTACGAGTTTCTGCGCAAGGCCATCGCCGAGCACGACTTCCAGGCGCGCGGAATGACCATCCAGGCCGACGAGGTGTTCATCTCCGACGGCAGCAAGTGCGACACGGGAAACATCCTCGACATCTTCGGCAGAGGGAACAAGATCGCCATCACGGATCCGGTGTACCCGGTTTACGTCGATACCAATGTGATGAACGGCAACACCGGCGAGGCGGACGAGAGCGGTGCGTATGCCGGCCTGACGTATCTCAAATGCACGCCCGCCAATGGCTTCGTACCCGAGATTCCGGTCGAGCGCCTCGATCTGGTCTATCTCTGCTACCCCAACAATCCCACGGGTGCCGTCGCCACGCGCGAGCAGCTCGAGGCCTGGGTGGCCTACGCGCTGAAAAACGACACCATCATCCTCTACGACGCCGCGTATGAGGCGTTCATCCGTGATCCAAAACTGCCGCGCAGCATCTTCGAGATCGACGGTGCCCGCGACTGCGCGATGGAATTCCGCAGCTTCTCCAAGAACGGCGGCTTCACCGGCATGCGCTGTGCATTCGTCGTCATCCCAAAGACACTCATGGGGAGGACCACCGCCGGTGCCAGGCAGCCGGTCCATCCTCTCTGGAGCCGCCGCCACAGCACGAAGTTCAACGGCGCGAGCTACATCGTGCAAAAGGGTGCTGAGGCGCTGTACAGTGACGAAGGCAGGAGCCAGGTGAAGGCGCTCGTCGAGCACTACATGGGCAATGCCGCCCTGCTTGTGAAAGCGTGCCGCGACGCCGGGCTCGCCGTTTACGGCGGAGAAAACGCACCCTACGTCTGGGTGCAGTGTCCCGCCGGCATATCGAGCTGGCAGATGTTCGACAAGATGCTCAACGAGGCCAACGTCGTCATCACTCCAGGCTCGGGTTTTGGCAGCGCAGGCGAAGGCTACTTCCGCATCAGCGCCTTCAACAGCCGCGCGAATGTCGAGGAAGTTTGCAAGCGCATCAAGGCGCTGGCGAAGTGACCCAGGTCACATATCTCCCAGCCGCTTCTTGATGGCTCTTGGCGATTGACGCAAATCCAGCACGGCTCCCACCAACACTCGATTTCCCGTGACGGAGACAAAGATGCCCGGAGGGGTTCCTCGTCACCACAAGCCCGTGATCTACGCCACCGATGCCACGCGCGGTCGCGGGAAAGATCATTCCGAAGAACCGGGGAGAGCCCGTGCGCGCCCAGGATCACCGAATCATCGCCGCACTGATCTCACGCGCGGCGATGGCGACGATGTCGTTGTGCCCGGCGCCGCGTACCTCGACGAGTTCGACGGCCTCGGGATGTGCCGCCGCCAATTCGCGGCTCATGGCGGCGGGTATCACTTCGTCCTCGACGCCATGGAAGATCGTCACGCTCGCACCTTTCTTTGCGATGCCGGCGAGGTGCCGCCGGTTGTCGAAGCGGTGCAGGTTCAACCAGCAAAGCGGTCGCCCGAGCACGATCCGGCCCATTTCCGTCATCGTCGTGAAGGGAGAGATGAGCACGGCGCGCTTTGCATCAAGATCATCCGCCGCCATCAGCGCGGCCGCGCAGCCGATGGAGTGGCCCAGCACTGACAGGCGCGGCTTCAGTTCATCAGCGCCCATGTGCAGTTCCTCCGCCAACCGTTTCACCGCAGCCACCGAACTCTCCCGTATGGCCGAGGGACTGGGCGCGCCCTCGCACGCGCCGTAGCGCGGGTAATCGATGAGCAGGTAGCCGCAGCCCCGGTCCCAGACGTCCAGCGACCACCGCCAGTCGAGCGCCAGCGACCCATTGCCGGCAAAACACAACCACACGCGCGGCGGAGCGGTTTTCGCTCCGGACTGCGGCGGGATGTAGAAGGCCGCCTGTCGTCCCTGCTGCGTCCGGTAGTCCAACCGCCGCCCGCCCGCCTTCCGCAGCGCCTCCATGTCGTGCGGGCCATACGGCTTCGGGTAGTAGATCAATCGCGACTGGCAGCCGAGAAGGAAGATCACCGGCGTGAGCACGATGACTGCGAGCAGACGGAGCAAGCGGCGGGCGAGGGACATGTGAAGGGGTGCACCCCTGGGTTCCACAGATGGGAGTGCGAGCCGAAGGCTTGCACCACTTTATTCCACGATCTCCGTCGGGCAATCCGGCAGCGCGTTGAGGAAGGCGCGGCCATAAGGCTTGGTGAGGATGCGATTGTCGAGAATGGCGCAGATGCCTTTGTCCTTCGCGGAGCGGATAAGGCGACCGACACCCTGGCGGAGTTTCAAGATGGCCTCGGGTACGGAGTACTCGGTGAAGGGATTGAGACCCTGTTCCTCGATGTGCTCGAGCCGCGATGCAGTGAGCGGATGATCGGGCACGGCGAAGGGCAGGCGCGTGATGATCACATTGGAGAGCGACTCACCGGGCACATCCACGCCGGTCCAGAAGCTGTCCGTGCCGAAGAGAACGCTGTGGATGTCCTCTCTGAATTCCTGCAGCATCTGGTGGCGCGGCAGTCCGCGCCCCTGCACGAGCAGCCGCCAGCCCTGTTCATCGCAGTGCTCTTCGAGCTGGTCTGCCATCTGCGTCATGAGAGAGTAGCTGGTGAAGAGCACGAAGGCGCGGCCGCGGGACCGATCGAGGAAGTGTGCAATCCAGCGTTTGAGTTCGGCGTGATACTCGCGCGCGGCCGGTTCGGGCATCTTCTTCATCAAATAGAGCCGCATCTGCTTCTTGAAATTGAACGGGCTTTCGATGCAGGCGGCCCTGGCATTGCGCGCGCCGACGCGCCTGCGGAAATACGAGAGCGCCTGATCCTCGCCGACACCGAGCGTGGCGCTGGTGAACACGCAGGCCTTGTTACCCTGGAAAAAGATTTCCTCCAGCTTTCCGGACACGTCGATGGGGGCGCTGTGGAAGGAGAAGTTGCGATGCTCGCCGCCCGATTTCTCGGCCCAGTAAACATGGCCTTCCTCGCTTTGATCGAGAAAGGCGGCCACGGTGGCGCGCAGCGTGGTGAGCCGCTTGGCGAGGTCGTGAAATTCGAGGCGCGTGTTCTCGTGCTTCGCCTCGTCGCCCGACTTGAGCGCGGCGCGAGCGACGCGTTGCAGGACGATGGACACCGTGTCCTCGACGAGGCCCGGCTCACGCACGCGATACTCGCGGCTGTAGCTGCCGGGAAACCTGCACCGCGCCTCGGCGGCGCGGAAGAACATCTCCACGGCCTCGATGCACTGCTCCACCTCGCGCACGCCCTCGCGGTTGCCGTGATGCACGAAGAAGCCCTTGCGCGTCTTCGGATTGAAAAGGCGGCCAAGGTCGAACTTGATGTTCGACTCGCTCACATGCAGCCCGAGCTGTTTTGCGGCGACGTTTTCGATGGTGTGCGCCTCGTCGAGGATCACGAAGTCGCGCGGGAAGAGAAAGTTCACGTCATCCGCGGCCAGCTCCTCGGACGATGCGAGGAGCGTGAAGAAGAGCGTGTGATTCAGGATGAGCACGTCCGCCTCGGCGATGCGGCGGCGCGCGTCCTGGTAAAAGCATCCGCTGCCCGGCGGGCAACGGCGCGGGGTGCAGGCATGCGGCTCACTGCACACGAGGGACCACACCTTGCTTGAAGGAGAGAAGTCCAGATCGCTCAACGTGCCATCGCGCGTCCTGCCGGCCCACTCGGCGAGCAATTGCAGCTCTGCATTCTCACTGCTGGTGAAAAGATCCCCGCCTTCCTCCTTCCATGCGCGCGCGAGGCGGTTCGGGCAGACATAGTTCGAGCGGCCCTTCAACAGCTCGGCGCGGAAATCGCCCACGATCTTCTTCACGATGAGGATGTCCTTGTTGATGAGCTGCTCCTGCAAATTGATCGTGTGCGTACAGACGATGGCCTTGCGCTTGTTTTCCAGGGCGAAGCGCACCGACGGCAGGAGATAGGCGAGCGATTTGCCCACGCCCGTGGCTGCCTCGACGACGAGCGGGCTGCTCGTCTCCAGCGCGTGCCCCACCAGCTCCGCCATCCGCTGCTGCTGCGGTCTGTATTCAAAATCGGCCGAGGCGCTCAGCTCGCCTGTCTCGGAAAACGCCAGCCGCATCCGCTCAGCCAGCGACGGCCCCGTGCAGCCCTGTGTTTCCTCGACAATGTTGATCATGCCCGCCGCGGAGTGTGGCGAGGCGGGCGGGCGAAGCAAGACAACGAACTACGGTTGAAGGCGGACGAAGATCGCGGCGTGGTCGCTGGACCAGCGGTGGATCTTTTGCGCCTCGAGCACGCGCCAGTCTTTGCCGGCCCAGATGTGATCCAGGCTCAGCACCGGCAGGCGCCAGAACCATGTCTCTCGAAAGCCGCGGCCGGCGGTCTCGAATGCGTCCTGCAATCGTGCGCGGCGATAGGGCTCGAACCAGACGGACTCCGCGGGCGTGTTGAAGTCGCCCATGACGATGCACCGCGCGTCGCCTCCGGCATATGAGAGGGCTTCGTTCAGCGAACGATGACGCGGCAGCAGTGGGTCTGCCCAGACATCGACGAGGACGAGGCGCACCAAACCCTGGGGCGCGCTGACGTCGAAGAAGGCAAATGCGCCGGTATCATCGAGCCGCCCGCGTCCGCGCATCCTCACGGGCCAACGCGAGAGAAGGATGAGTCCACGAGGCATCAAGTGACAAGTGTATCCGGGCAGCGCCTGCTCGTAGGCAGCGCCCTCCTGCATGAATTCCCTTCCCGGCTCGCCGCAGCCCGCCACATCGGGCTGCAGTCTTTTGACCAGATCGATGAGATCAGCGCTTGGGCCGGCAGGCCGGCCCATGTTCCAGTAGAGCGCACGGAACTCGTGCGAGCCGGCGGCAGCGGGCGGCGGCTGGTGCGCGCACCAGGAACGCGAGATCCAACCGGCGGTGATGCCCGCGGCCAGCACCAGCGCTGCGCGCCGCCAGCGTCTCCACGCCGCGAGGAGCAGCGAGAGGCCGGCGAGCACGGGCAGCGGCAGCGCATAGAAAACCGTGGCGACGTAATCGACACGGTCGCGAATCGTCAGATGGAGGAGCAGTCCGCCGCCGAGGATGAGCCAGCCGGCGAGCCTGATCCGCGCCAGCACCCGCGACAGGGCGGGAGATCGGGACGTCATCATGACGGACCGGCTCACCCCACCGGCTTGAGCACGACTTTCTGAACGTCAAGCACGGCGGACTTGGTCTTGTTCTCGGGCGCCACGGTGAGGCGCTGCCGACCCGTGCCTTTGATCTCGATCTCGCCGATCTCAGCGTCGCTCCACCTTTGGAATCCGCCGGTGTCTTTGACGGTGAATTTCAGCGACTGTCCGCCGTGCTTCACGGCCACGGTGCTGCCTTCGTTTCCGCCGCCGCAACCGTGGGAGACGATGACCTTGAACCGGCCGGGCTTCGCCACATCGAACTCCCACTCGGCGAAATCCCTCGGGTCCGTCCAGTAGCCGAGGCAGTTTTTCTCCGGCTTCGGCTCGTAGCGCATGTTCTCGGACCAGGTGGTGGCGTCCTTCGCCAGCAGCGTGACCGTGCCGTCGTCACCCTGGGTGACCTCGTCGCCCTCGAACGTGGGCACGAACTCCAGGCGGTGGATGGTGAAGCCTGATCCCGCGCCGGTGGCCGGCGTGTAAAGAGAGAAAGTGTGCTCGCCAGGCTTCTCGATGAAGATTTCGCCAAAGTAGGCGCGCTTCTGCTGCGGGGCCGCGGTAAGCATGGCCTTCACGCGCTGCTCGCCGAACTTGATCTGCGCGCCTAGCGTCTGGTGATTCATCGTGTAGGTCAGCCGCACTTGGTAGTGGCCCCAGCGTTTTGCGGTCATCTTCCAGTCAAACTGCTCCCAGTGGCTCTGACCTGAATAGACATGATCCTTCGGCCCGAAGGCGATGATGCCGCGCGTGGGCTCGTCCTTGCGCTCGACCGGCTCGTCGCTGCCGAAGCCGCCAACGTCCACCGGAGCGCTGGACGCGGCGCCGCCGGGCTTCGCGGCCTCTGCGGCGGAGGCTGGGATCAAGGGCGCGCAGACGGCGCACGCGGCCGCGAGGGAAAGTTGCAGTGAAAGGACGTTCATGGGTGGATTCGAAAACTGGAGGACAGGCGGCAATGATGACGGCTGGATGCGGGCGTGGCAACCAGTTTGGCCGGGGCCGGCGGCCTTCACGCGGTGCGCGCAACGCGTGCCGTGTGAGACGCGGCCCGCACCAAAACGCCGGTCGGCGGACTTTATTGGCACGGGCGAAAACCTTTTCCGGCACCGCCGGTTTCACACCGCCATGAAACGCCTGGCCATTTCTCTCACCGTCGTCGTACTCACCGCCGTCGCCACCGCCCGCGAAAACTGGCCGCGCCTCCGTGGTGCGGAGGGCGACGGCATCGCCGCCAAAGACGCCTCCGTGCCAGTCACATGGAGTGACACCCAGAATCTCGCGTGGAAGACCGAGATGCCCGGCCCCGGCTCGTCCAGTCCCATCGTGTGGGGGGAGAAAGTGTTTGTCACCTGCTGGTCAGGCTACGGCGATGCGGGTGGCGGCGGCGATATGAGCAAGCTGGTGCGCCATCTCACGTGCCTGAACCTTGCCGACGGAAAAATCATCTGGGACAAGACCGTGCCCGCCGCGCAGCCGGAGGATCCGTACCAAGGCATGCTCACCGAGCATGGCTACGCCAGCAACACGCCCGTCACCGATGGCGAGCGCGTTTACGTTTTTTTCGGGAAGAGCGGCGCGCTGGCCTTCGACATGGACGGCGCGCAATTGTGGCAGACTGACCTCGGCAAGGGATCGTCCGGCAAGCGATGGGGATCGGCCGCCAGCCCCATCGTGCACAAGGACTTTGTCGTCGTCATCGCGGCCGACGAAAGCCGCGCCATCTACGCACTCGACAAGAAGTCCGGCAGCCAGATATGGAAGGCCGAGGCCGACTCGCTCGAATCATCTTATACCACGCCCGTGCTGGTGAATCGCGAAGGCGGCACGCAGGATCTCGTGTTCGGCGTGGCGCAGGAACTCTGGGGAATGAATCCCGACACGGGCAGGCTGCGCTGGTACGCCACCCACAATCTTCCGGGCAATGTCTCGCCCGGCGTGGTCGTCGGCGCGGATGCGCTCTTCGTCTTCGGCGGCTTTCCCGTGCAGGGATCGGCCGCCTTCAAGATCGGCGGCGGCAAGGGAGACGTGACCGCCGCGAACAAGCTCTGGTCAAAGAACGACAGCTCCTACGTCCCCACGCCCATTCTGCACGAGGGCCGTCTGCACGTCATAAATGACGGCGGCTTTGCCATGTGCATGGACGCAAAGACCGGCGAGTCGATCTATCGCGAACGCGTGATGGAAGGCGGCGATGCCGGAGGCGGCCCTGGAGGCCGAGGCCCGGGCGGACGTGGCCCAGGCGGTGGCGGCGGCTTTGGTGGCGGACGGCGCGGCGGCGGCAAGCCCTTTTACGCCTCCCCCGTTCTCGTCGGGGACAAGCTCTACTGCGTGTCCCGGAAGAACGGCACCTTCGTGCTCGAGGCCGGACCGCGGTACAAGAAGATCGGGGTCAATGTCTTCGCCTCCGACACCACGCAGTTCAACGCCACGCCAGCCGTCGTCGGCAAGCGCATGATCCTGCGCTCCGACAAGGCCGTGTACTGCGTGAGTGCCAAATAGCGTTGCCCCGGGGAAATCAGGCGCGCCAGAGAAAGCGGCTGGACACGCGCGAGCGGCGTGGCTACTCGTCCGCCGCGCCGCGGACCACGGTGCTCACGCCCATGAAATACCACATCGCCAGAAACGGACAGCAAGCCGGCACATTCAGCGAGGAAGAAGTGCGCGCGCGGCTGCAGCGGAACGAATTCTCTCCCGCCGATCTCTGCTGGACGGAGGGCATGGCCGACTGGCAGCAGCTCGGCCAGCGCTTTGAGCCGTCCGCGCTCGCAGCCGGGCAGCCTCTCAATCCGTATGCCCCGCCGCAGGCCGGCATCATTTCCAGCAGGCAGGCTGCCGGCGGGCTTGAGCTTGCGACTCCGGTTGACCGTCTCGTGGCAAGGATTTTGGACGGAGTGATCACCATCCCCTTTGCCGTTCCGTTGATGATCGGCGTCGGCATGATGGCACCCAGATCGGACGACGCTCCGCTGAACCCCTCACCTCTCTCGCTCGCCTTGATTGGCGTGTCCAGCCTCCTGCTTGTAGGTCTGCTCGTTTACAATCTGGTGCTTCTGGCAAAACGCGGCCAGACGCTCGGCAAAAAGTGGATGTCCGTCCGCATCGTCACACATCCCGACGGAGCAAACCCCGGCGGAGTGAAGACCATCTTGCTGCGCGGCTTCGTCAACGGCTTGATCGGCATGGTGCCGTTCCTGGGTTTCTTCTATTCGATCACGGACATCTGCTTCATCTTCCGCGAGGACCGCCGCTGCGTTCACGATCTCATCGCCGGCACCCAAGTGGTGAAAGGCCAGCCACCCGGCATGTAGGCGCTTGCAGGCTGGCCCGTGCCGGCTTGCGACATTCCCGCCCGGCTCCGCTTTCGCGGAAGCCGCCGTCAGACAGCGGCGATGTTTGCCTCATCGGCCGCCGAGTCCTCGATGAAGGCCAGCGCCTTCTCGTAACTGGCCTGCGCCATGAAATGCACCAGCTTTGCGGGCAAGGCGGCGCGGTGGCTGCGGAATTCATCGTCGAGCGCGGCAGATACCTCGCGCAGCATGTCCAGATGGAGCGCCGGATCGCTGTCACGCAGCGCGTGATCCGCGATGATGCGCAATCGTTCACGCAGCAGATGCTGAAGGCGGCAGAGGTCCGGTTTCATGCCCGCCAACAAACTCCGCCCTGCCCTCGGAAGCAACGGCGACATCACACATGAATCGGATGCCCCTTCGCAACCTCCGTCGCTTCCTTGACCATCTCTGACAGCGTCGGATGGGCGTGGATGGTGGCTTCGATCTCGTCCCAGGTGGCTTCGAGATTCATGGCGAGGCCGATCTCGGCGATCATCTCGGTGCTCTCGCTGCCGATCATGTGCGCGCCGATGATCTCACCGTGGGGCTCGCCGTAGAGAATCTTCACGAAGCCTTCCGGCTCGGCGGCGGCGAGAGCCTTGCCACTCGCCTGATACGGGAACTTCCCGACCTTGAACTTGAGGCCCTTCTCCTTCGCAGCGCGCTCGGTGAGGCCGATGCTGGCGACTTGCGGATGGCAGTAGGTGCAACCGGGGAAGACGCCCACTTTCTTCGGCTTGTGCTTGGTAAAGAGACCTTCGACGCACTGCACGGCCTCGTAGCTGGCGACGTGCGCGAGCCAGGGCGGGCCAATGATGTCTCCCGCGCCATAGATGCCTTTGACGCTCGTTTGGTAGCAGTCATCGGTTTGCAGCCAGCCTTTCTCAGTGAGCTTCAAGTCGATCCCGCCAGGCAGCACGGGCGCGACACCGATGGCGACGAGGCAGACCTCGGCCTCCAGCGTTTCACTGGCCGCGCCCTCGACGGTGATTTTGACGCCTGTGCCGTCCTCGGCCGTGCCCGTGACCTTCGTGTTCGTGAGAATGCGGATGCCGGCCTTCGTCAGGCTCTTCTCCAGCAGCTTGCTCACCTCCGTGTCTTCGACGGGAAGGACGTCGGGCAGCATCTCCACAACCGTGACCTTGGTGCCGTAAGCATTGAAGAAATAGGCGAACTCGATGCCGATGGCACCCGCGCCGATGACGATCATGCTCTTCGGCTGCGCAGCCAATGTCATCGCCTCCTTGCTGCCGATGACGGTCTTGCCATTGAAGGGGAAGGCGGGCATCGGCCGGCTCTTCGCACCGGTGGCGATGAGGATGTTCGCGGCGTCGTGCGTCTCCTTTTTGCCGTCGGCGGCGGTCACTTCGACCTTGCCTGCGGCGGGGATGCTGGCGGTGCCTTTGAGGTAATCGACCTTGTTCTTCTTGAAGAGGAACTCGATGCCCTTGTTGAGCCTGTCGCTCACGCCGCGGCTGCGGCCGATGACCTTGCTCCAGTCGTAGCTCAGGCCCTCGATCTTAAGCCCGAACTCCGCCGCGCGATGGGTCAGCGTGTGATACAGCTCCGCGTTCTTCAGCAAAGCCTTCGTCGGGATGCAGCCCCAGTTCAGGCAGGTGCCACCGGCCCGGTCGTTCTCCACGCAGGCCACCTTCTTGCCGAGCTGCGCCGCGCGGATGGCTCCGACGTAGCCCGCAGGCCCGCCGCCGATGACGATCAAATCATAATTCATGGGCCGGCCAGTTAGCGTAATCTCAAGGGGCGATCAAGATGGAGTTCGCCCACCGAGGACGGCCTCAGGGGTTACGCATGAAATGCCTCTGTGAGTCTGGTGCTTCTGAGTTGTCCCACAAGATTCAGGATTCCACAGATGGATTCAGAAGAAGTCCAGTCCGTGGTCGTCCTGAATCCGTGGGAATTCACTCTGAAGCAATTCATGCGTAAGCCCTGGGACGGCCTGGCAGTTCTGACGCCATCTGATCGTGCATCAGCGCCGGGAATAATCCGGCGCCTTCAACCTTTGCTTCTGATCGATGCACCTCCATCCATATGGCGCTCATGAAACCGGTCATTCTGGTTCCCGTTTTCTTGTTCGCGCGCGCCCTTGCGGCGGACGGAGACGCAGGCGGCTCGCGGCAGTCTTTGAAGGCGGCTGTCGGCGACGTCTCCCAGTTGCCACCGATCGAGCGCGCCGCCTTTTCCGACGACGCCACGGCGTTCAAGCCCCTTGCGAAACCCGGCCCAAACGACTGGCTGGCGCATCACCGGGAGGAAGGCCAGACATTCGCCGAGTTCCAGGTGGACACCGGAATCCTAAGCCGCAACGATGCAGTCGGACGCATCCACGAAGGCAAGGTGCGAGCGCGCGGGTGTAGGCGCGCGCGGCAGAGCGCGTTGGGGACTCCGCCTCGTTCTGGCGAACGAGCCTGCGACCGCGCGTCGCCTTCGACTGCATCGTAACGGCCGAGAGTTCATCGACGTGCCGGGCACCGCACTTCGTTGTCTTCGACAACGAAGTGAACCGTGGAAGAAAGCGAGATTGACCTTGCCACCGCGACGGGATCGGAACTATGAATAGCCCGTCGTCAAATCCGGTCCCGCATGAATCTCTCACCGACAATCTTCCGGGCATTTTGCCTCGCGGCCGCCGTCATGCCGCTGGCGTCGTGCCAGAAGAAGCAGGCACTGAAAGCCCAGGTGATCGAAGCACGCGAAAAGCTGGAAGAATCCCGGAAAATGATGGCGGCGCTCGATGATCAGTTGCGCGTGGTGGAGAATTCCGCGCAAGCGCTGGAACGCAGTGCGAGCGGCGGGTTCCGCGAGAAACTTGAGGCGGCGGAAAAGCAGCTCAAGGAGGTCACGGCCGATTCCGCCGTCCTGAATTCAAGGATCAGGACCTTGGAGGAGAGGAACAAGTCCGTGACGGACGAGCTGAGGGAGTACGAGAACAAGTTCCAGCGAAAGTAAGAACCGCGAAACCGCCGCATCACGATGTTTGAGGGAAAGGTCATGGTCTGGGTGCTCGCGTTTGCGTTCGTTGTCGCTGCCGCGGGATTTGTCATCCACACGTCGGAAATCGACGAGCTTTCCCGCGAGATCAGGGAAGCTGAATTCGGGGTGCAGGAAGCCGGCCGGCTGATGGACATGAAGAAGCAGACGCTCGTGCGGCGCGAGGCGGATGTTGCGCTGGCGCGGCGTGAATTGGACACGCTCGACGATCTCGACACGAAAATCGCGGCGGTTCTCGAAGATCGGGAAGCGGCGACGCGAAGGCTGGAGGAACTGGAGAACGCACCGGAGAAAATTCGCCAGCAGTTTGCCGATGCTGTCGCCGCCGTGCGGAAAACGGCTCTCGGCGAGAGCCTCGGCAGCGTCAAGCTTCCTTCGGGAGCCGTCTTGGAGAACACGAAGATCCAGAAGATCACGGATGCGGACATCACCCTCGCGCATGGCGGAGGGGTGACCAAGCTCCGGGCCAAGAACGCACCGCCAGAGCTGGCGGCCAGATTTCGCCTCAAGACCGAATCGGAACTGGAGGAGATGGTGAAGAAGGCTCCCGCGGCCGAAGGCGCACCTCCAGGCAATGCCAGCCCCGCTGGCAGCACCGGGACGGCCGCGCCCGCAGGTCAGGCAAGTGACAACAGCCCCGCCGCCATTGCAGCTGCGGCAAAACGCGAAGCTCGCTTCCGGGAGATCGACAGTCGAATGGCCGAGCTGCAGGTGCAGACTGAGATCGCCGAACGCAGCAGGGACGAATGGAAAAAGCAGGCTGAAGACTACAAGAATCTGCACCGCCGGGCGCAGGCCCTCGGGCGCATCAGTTCCCATCTCATCAAGGCCAATGCCGCCACTGAACGCGCAAACCAGATTCAGACGCAGCTCGACAGCGCCAAACTGCTGATGGAAAAGCTGCGGCAGGAACGGGATGGCCTGGCCCCCAAGCCGAACTGACCGGCTCCGGCACTGCGGTCCGCAGGGCTTGCGCATGAATCGAAAGCGAAAACCTCAATTCCGTGATTTGCCCCGATTGAGGATTCCACAGATGGGTTCAGAGGACGTCCCATCCGTGGTCGTCCTGAATCTTGTGGGAATTCACTCAGAAGCAATTCATGCGTAAGCCTTGAGCGGTCCGGCGGAACGAGCGGCGCGTGGTGGACACATGGGCCAATCGCGTCCAGAGTCGGGGCCTTTTTTCCCGCCCTTCCATGTTTGAGCTTCTCTCCACCGATCCGCACTCCGCCGCGCGCCGGGGCCGTGTGGTCACGCCGCACGGGGCGGTGGAGACGCCGGTCTTCATGCCGGTAGGCACGCAGGGGACGGTGAAGGGTGTGAGTCCCGATGAGTTGCGCGCACTGAATGCACAGATCATTCTTGGAAACACTTACCACCTCTTCGTCAGGCCGGGCATGGACATCATGAAGGAGGCAGGCGGGCTGCATCGCTTCATGAACTGGAGCGGGCCGATCCTGACTGACAGCGGCGGCTTCCAGGTTTTCTCACTGGCGAAAATCCGCCGCATCAAGGAGGAGGGCGTGGATTTCAACAACCACGTCGATGGCACGCCGATGTTCCTCGGGCCGGAGACGGCCATGGAAATTCAAGCGGCGCTCGGCTCGGACATCGCGATGCTCTTCGACGAATGCACGCCGTATCCGTGCGAGCATCAGGCGGCGGAGGAGAGCCTGG
Organism: Verrucomicrobiaceae bacterium; assembly: GCA_019694165.1. GTDB lineage: Bacteria > Verrucomicrobiota > Verrucomicrobiia > Verrucomicrobiales > Verrucomicrobiaceae > JAIBCL01. Next base: position 335,578 of record JAIBCL010000003.1, read on the forward strand.
AGCTGACGCTGCGCTGGGCGCGGCGGTGCCGCGACTGGGTCGATCGAAACCGGCCGCAGACGGCCGGAAAGCCGCAGCTTCACTTCGGCATCGTTCAGGGCAGTGTGTATCGGGACTTGCGCGAGCGCTCGGCCCGCGAGCTGGTGGCGATGGGCTTCGATGGCTACGCCGTCGGCGGCCTCAGCGTGGGCGAACCGGAAGAGGACATGATGCGCATTGCCGAATGGGTGTGCCCGCTGCTGCCACACGACCAGGCACGCTACGCGATGGGCCTGGGCACGCCGCCGCAGATGATAGAGCTGATCGCGCGCGGCATCGACATGTTTGACTGTGTGCTGCCCACCCGGCTGGCGCGCAACGGCACGGCGTTCACGATGGACGGCACGATCAACCTGCGAAACGCGAAGTATGCGCGCGACTTCGGACCCATCGCCGAGGACACCCATCCGCTCTGCGCGGGCTTTTCCCGGGCCTATGTGCGGCACCTCGTCAACACCCAGGAGATACTGGGTTTGCGGTTGATTTCCCTCCATAATCTGCATTTCTACACGTCCCTCGCGTCCCGGGCGCGGAGTGCGATCGAGCAAGGCTGCTTCGACGAGTTCCGCGCCGAAGTGAAGTCGAGGTACCAACCCCGGACAGAAAGCCCTGACACATGACCTTGCCCGCCTTCGCGTCGAGTGACGCGCTCCTTCATTTCGCCCAGTCCGCAGGTGGCGGCGCGGGTGCCCCGGGAGGTCTTCTCGGGAATCCAATGGTCTTCATGGTGCTGATGTTCGTGATGATGTACTTCGTGCTCATCCGTCCCCAGCGTCAGCGCCAGAAGCAGCACGAGGAATTGCTCAAGGCCCTCAAGGCCGGTGATCACGTCGTCACATCCGGCGGCGAGCACGGCATCATCTCCAGCATCAAGGAAACCACGGTGATGCTGAGGGTGGCGGACAATGTGCGCATCGAGTACGACCGCGCCGCCATCGCTTCCGTGAAAAAAGCCGCGGACAAGCCCGAGGAAGCGGCGCCAGCCAAGTCATAGCTGCCGCGCCACCGCCGTCTGCCCGTCCCGCATCCAGCCCCCCGCATCTCTTTCCCTTCAATCATGAATCCTCCAGTCGCATTCATCCTCGGCCTGCTCAAGATGGGCCCCAAGATCACCTTCGTCTCCGGCGCCGTCCTGCTGCTGCTGTTCCTCTTTTATCTCGGCACCACGGTGCATGAGCGGAAGCGCAGTCTGGGCACCATCCTCACCGCGCTTGTGGTGGCGTTCTTCCTTTGGGCCTTCGGCAGCGAGGGCATCAAGAAAGGGATCGACCTCCAAGGCGGCAGCACCTTCGTTGTCCAGCTCAAGCCGGGCCTCACGGAAGACGGCAAGCCGCGCGAGGTGAACAAGGCATCGATCGACCAGGCGGTCTCAATCCTGGAGAAGCGCCTCAATCCAGACGGGCACCTTGACATGCTCATCGCACCGCAAGGCGCGGACCGCATCGAAATCCAGATGCCCGGCGTCAAGGAGGAGGAGATCGCCTCCGTGCGCGAAAAAATCCAGCAGGTGGCGCACCTGGAATTCCGCATGGCGCATGACAACAGCGAGGCTGAACTGGAGCGCATCAAGACCAGCGGCGGCGTTTCCATCGGCTACGTCGAGATGCCGATGCGCGACCCGAGCAAAGGCATCAAGTCGATGCTCGTGAGAAACCGCACCGACCTCGACGGCAAGTACGTGAAGAGCGCGCACCCGTCGTATGATGCGGAGGGCTGGAAGGTCTATCTCTACTTCAACAAGGAAGGCGCCGACCTCTTCGACAAGATCGCCGAGGGGAATCTGCACAAGCCGCTGGCCATCATCATCGACGGCCAGGTCATCTCCGCGCCGGTGCTGCAGACCACGCACTTCGGCGGCACCTGCGTCATCTCCGGCCACTTCACCGAGACTGAAGTACGCACGCTCGCCAGCGTGCTGGAGAATCCGCTGGAGAATCCGATGGTCATCCTCCAGGAAGGCACCGTGTCCGCGGCATTCGGTGAAGCGACCATCCGCCAAGGCATCTACGCCGGCATGGTGGGCCTGATTTTGACCGCCGTGTTCATGGTCATCTACTACCGCGTCGCGGGCATGGTTGCGCTCATCGGTCTGGCCGTGAGCATGCTGTCCGTGATCGGGGCCATGTCACTCTTCCAGTTCACGCTCACGATGCCGGGCATCGCCGGTCTCGTCCTCACCATCGCGATGGCGGTGGACGCGAACGTGCTCATCTACGAGCGCCTGCGCGAGGAAATGCGCGCCGGCAAGACTCTGCGCGCCTCGCTCGATGCCGCGCACGACCGCGCCTTCACGGCCATCTTTGACTCACACGTCACCACGCTCATCACCTCGGCCATCCTTTTGATGATGGCGAGCGGCCTCTTGAAGGGCTTCGCCATCACGCTGGTGATCGGCATTTTCAGCACGCTCTTCGGCGCGCTCATCGTCACACGCGTGGCGCTGCACTGGTTCGTCGATCCCGGCATCATCCAGAAGCTCTCCGTCGCGCAGATCATCCCGCACAAGATCTACGACGTGATGAAGTATGGCTTCCAGTTCGTGATGTTCTCCACCATCCTGTGCGTCATCGCCCTCGCGGCTGTGGCCATCAAGGGCAAGCACGCGCTCGGCATCGACTACCGCGGCGGTGCGCTCGTGCATTTCCAGCTCAAGGATGAACCCGGCAAGCCGGAGCTGTCCACCGCCGACATCGAAACCGCCCTCAAGGGCCTGACGGCGAAGAACGACGAGGGCAAGGATGTCTCCATCGGCGGTTTCTATGTGCAGAAGAGCCACTCCGCCGGCGGCAACATGATCACCGTCCGCGCCGAGTCCTTCGCGGGTCCGGCGGTGCAGGCGAAGATCGAATCCCAGTTTGGCGCGCGCGTTTCCGGCACGAACCTGGAAACCGTCGGCGCGCTCATCGGCACCGAGCTGGCAAAGAAGTCCGCGTGGGCCGTGGTGCTCGCCCTCGGCGGCATATTCCTCTACCTCTACTTCCGGTATGAATACTCCTTCGCCCTCGGCGCGCTCGTCTCCATCGTGCACGACTGCGTGATCGTGCTCGGCTTCTCCGTCATTTTCGGCCAGGAGCTGTCGCTCGTGCACATCGGCGCCATCCTCACCGTGGCCGGCTACTCGGTGAACGACACCATCATCGTCTTCGACCGCGTGCGCGAAATCATCCGCAGCCGCAGCGGCACCATCACCGACCTGATGAACGAGGCCATCTCGCTCACCTTCAGCCGCACGCTGCTCACCAGCCTCGTGACGTTCATTCCGATGGTGGTGCTCTACCTCTTCGGCGGTCCCGCCATGAAGGAATTCTCGCTGCCCATCGTGATCGGCGTCGTGGTCGGCACCTACTCGTCGATCTTCGTCGCCGCGCCCATCGTGCTCTGGCACGCGCGCCGCACCGGTCACAGCCTGCACAAACAGGTGGCCGACACCGACGCGCGGAACCTTCCCACGCCGAGCCAGACCTGATCCACCCTGCCCTCGGATGTTTCCTTCAAGTCGTGGGGTTGGAGGGACGCCTCCAGTCCCGTGCGCCAAAGGCGGCGTTCAGCGGCGGCCTGCTTTACCAGCGCTCCGGCACTCGACGACGATGTGTGCCGGCACCTCCGTGATCACGATTTCGCCGCCGTCGAACGCGCGCGAGCAGCTGCCGTTGATGGTCGCTCCCAAGACCGGAGCGGCAAGCGGCGGACGGAGGACAAGACCGCCCGGCGGAACGGTGATGCCCCGGCTGATTTCGCAGACCAGTTTTCCGCCAGTGGCACGCAGGGAGTAGCTAAGCGCGCCGAAGGTCGTCGGCATCTCCTTCACCAGGACGCCGTCGCCTTCGAGCCACTCGGGCGCAAGGCCGGCGGCGATGATGATCGCGCGGCGCGACTCGCTTTCATAAGCAAACAGGCTCTGCACCGCGAGCACGTACTCCGCCGCGATCCAGGTGTGCGGCACGTCGCCGATGTGACCGGGTGCGCGCGGATCCCGCCATGCGATCTCGGGCCACTGATTCCACGCCAGCGGACGGCGATCCGACAAAAAGAACCGCAGCAGCTCCAGCGCATCGTCCCGGCGGCCAAGCCGCACGAGTGCGCCGATGATGCGTATCTCGTACGGCGTGTAGTTGGTCCATTCCAGGTCGCCGCGACGCTTTTTCCGCCAGTCGGCGAGGTATTTGTCGAACGTCCGCGTCAGCGCCTCATCGTCGAGCATCAAGGAGCCGAGTGTCACAGCATTCGCCGTCGCCGTGGGATCAAAGTCCGCCCACTCGAGCGAGCCAGGAATGTAATCGAGCTGCTTGGTGGCCCGTGTTGACTCGATGGACTGCAGCAAGGCGGCACTCAGTTCTTTGGCAGTGTCCCGCCATCGGGCGGCTTCAGCGTGATGATCAAGCCGCGCCGCCAGCGCAGCCGCGTCTCTCAGGCCGCGCACCGCCCAAAAGTCATCCCAATAGGAATGCACCGGCTGCGCGAGATAGCCTTCGTGACTTGCCGAGATCGGCAGCAGCCCGGCGGGTTCGATGAGCGACTCGATGAACGACGCCGTCTTTGCCACGCGCGGCCATTGCCCGGCCAACAGCACCGCGTCGCCGGTGAAGCGAACGTAATCGGCGATGAGCGCGAGGAACTGGCCGTGACTGTCGTGCTCGACGAGCCAGTCCGGCCCGTCACGATCCACGCAGCACGGGATGAAGCCGTCCCCGCGCTGGTGCGGGGCATACCAGCGGATGAACTCGCGAACCTCGGCCGCGCAGCCCATGCGCAGCAGCGCCGCGCTCATGATCGTGCCGTCACGAATCCACGAGCGTGTGTAGCGCCGCGGCCCCGGCTGCAAAGCGGGGCCGGCGCGCGTGACGAGAATGTGTGCTGTGGCGGTGAGCAGCGCGCGAATCGCATCAGCGGCCCACGATGGAGCGCGCAGTTGGTGCTCGGGAAGCTTCTTCGCCCAAGGGTCTGGGGCGTGTGAGTCTCGGGACTGACCTGACTTGCATGAGTCACGGGTCTCGTTGGTGATCCAGCCGGTTTCCTTTTCGCCGTGTGGTGGAAGATCAAGCCTGAATGCCAGCGCGCCGCTCGCCAGACCGAGAGCATCTTCGACGTGCGACAGGCGCGGCACTTTCCCGGTCGCGAGCCGTCCGACGAGCGGGCCTTCGTCGAAAATCATCGCGCCGATCGAGACATTCTCCGTGCGGGGCACGATCTGCAGCGTGTTTTCGACCAGCACCGTGCGCTCGCGCTCACCGAGTTTCTTGATGCGACCCATGCCGCCTGACTCGCGAAATCGCTGCCAAGGCGGCGTGACTTGAATCGGCCTGATGGCGGCGAACACCGTGAAGCTGCGTTTCTTTCGGGTGAGATTGCGCAGGACGTAGCGGGCGTGCAGATCGCCGGTGGCGGACACCGATGCCTCAATTTGCAGCGTCCACTCCGCCGTCTCCCAAAACACCGATGGCACGGGCCGCCAGCCATCGCGCAACGACTGGCGCAACCGCACATCAGCCCATGTAAAAAGGCGGCCATCGACGAACACGAACGGCTCGATGGAGAATGATGCGCCGGCGACCTCGATCATGCCTTCCTCATTGATGAGCGCGCAGGTGGAGCCGCCCGGGATGCCGACGGGCGTCCACAGGCTCTGCTCCCGCATCAGCCAGCGCGGGTGCCAGCCGCGAGGCTCGCGCGCGGCGACATGATGCCAGAATGCTTCGCGGGAGCGGGAGAACTCAATGCTCTGCCAGCGCAGCGAGCGCACGCTGACCGGCCCGACTGCTTCGAGGCGAAGGCACCGCGTCTTCGTGCGCGGCAGAAAAATGTAGCTGCGCGTCCCGCCGGCATGTGGCGCGCTGTACAGCAATTTCCAGCGCACCCCATCGTGTGAGCCGCGCACGCGGAATCCGTCCGGCGGCCCCGCCTTGCTCCATTCCACCACGAGGCCGCCGATGAGCCGCGGCTCGTGAAAATCGAGCGACAGCCACGGGCGCGCATCGTTTTTCAAAGGCTGCCACGCGCCTGTCGCAACCAGTGAAGACGAGGGTTTGCGCCGTGCGCTGGAGAATGTGACGCGTGGCGCGCGCGTCAGGCTGTGGTCTTCGATCGAGAAATCCGAGAGCCACACTGTTCCCGCGCCGCCCTCGCCGGCCACAATGGCAAACTCGAGCGCCCCGGCCTCGCTGATCACGCCGCCGCCCGCAGGACCCCAGGCGAACTCGATGTCGTGACTCGCGATGCGCATCTCTTTCGCGCGCGACGGCAGTGCGAAGTCCTTCCTCTCATGGCGCCACACATTCTTTCCCGACACGTCGGCGAGCTTGACTTCAACGTGATTCACCGGCCCGCGTCCGCGCAGGCGGAAACGGAGCACGAACTCCGCAGGCAGCGCCAGCCTGATCTCGCGCCGCGCCACGACGAAGCCGCGCCCGCCTTTGAAGTCGAAATCCAGCCGCAAAGCACCCCTCGAGGACGAGAGATTCAACTCCGCCTGGCCCGATGCCACAGAGAGCCAGCATGCGGGTGTGTCGAAGATACTGAGGTGACGCGAGATCATGAACCGGAGGGCTTCCTCGAAGCAAGGTTGCCGCGACTGCCAACGGCACCCGGCGGCAAACCTCGCAACTGGAGCGTGTTTTCCATGGCCCTGACACGGACCGCTGCGGCGAACGGTCCGGCCTGGGCACCGGAACGCTCACGCCAGCCCCGCGCGAATGAGCAGCGCCATCGGATCGGGATCACGGCCCATGAAGTCGCGGAAGAGTTTGGCGGGGTCTTCGGAGTTGCCCTTCGAAAGGATGTTGTCGCGGAAGCTGCGACCGACGGCGGGATTCAGGACACCTTCTTTTTGGAAGCGCGTGAAGGCATCGGCATCGAGCACCTCGGCCCACTTGTAGCTGTAGTAGCCGGCGGCGTAGCCGACGGGACTGCTGAAGAGATGACCGAAGCGCCGTGCCATCGTCGGTGGCTCGGTCTTCAGCGGCATGGTGTAGCCGGAGAGCAGGTCGCGGGCGAGTTTGTCGAGGTCTGCGCCGTTCGTGGCGTGGTTGATGTGCAGTTCGAGATCAAGTTTGCCGAAGGAGAGCTGCCGCATGATGGCGCTGGCGGCGCGGTAGTTTCGCGCGGCGAGCATCTTCTTGAAGAGACGCGCGGGAATCGTCTCGCCGGTTTCGAAATGGCGCGCGAAGAGATCGAGGCTCTCGCGCTCCCAGCAGAAGTTTTCCAGGAGCTGCGAGGGCAGCTCGACGAAGTCCCAGTAAACGCTGACGCCATTGAGCGACGGAATTTCGACATTGCCGCAGAGCTGGTGAAGCAGATGGCCGAACTCGTGGAAGACGGTGCAAACTTCGTCGTGCGTGAGCAGAGCGGGCTTGCCTTCGACGGGCGGCGTCATGTTTCCGCAAATGAGGCCTAGGTGCAGGCGGCGGTCGCGACCTTCGACGGGCGGCAGGCCGCCTTTGAGGTAGTTCATCCACGCGCCGCTGCGCTTCGAGTCGCGCGGATGCCAGTCGGCGTAGAAGGAGCCGATGTGCGTGCCTTTCTCGTTCCGCACTTCGAAGAACTTCACGAGCGGATGCCACACTTCCACCGGGCCGGGACGATGCGGATCGGTGCTGGCCGGGCTCGGCTCGCCGTGTGGCACGACAATGGTTTCGCGCTCGGTGATGCGGAGGTCGAAGACCTTCTCCGCGAGCGTGAACATGCCGGCGAGCACCTTGTCGAGAGGGAAAAACGGACGGAGTTCCTCGGCATCGAAGTCGAAGAGCGCGCGGCGGCGTTTCTCGGCCCAGTAGGCGACTTCCCACGGCTGGAACAAATCAGTGGGCTGATGCAGTTCCTCGGCTCGGTATTCCTGCAGTTCGACGGTCTCGCGATCGAAGGCCGCCTTCACCTTGGCGTAAAGATCCTCGGTGAAGCGCAGCGCCGTCGCGCCGGTCTTCGCCATGCGATGCTCGAGCACGACATCGGCGAAGTTCGCCTTTCCGAGCACCTGTGCTTTTTCCTGTCGCAGCCGGAGGATCTGCCAGATGAGCGCCGTGTTGTCGTGCTCACCGCCGAAGCCGATCCCACACGAGCCGAGCCACATCTCGTGGCGCAGCGACTCGTCTTCCGCGTATTCCATCACCGGGATGAGGCAGGGCGCTTTGAGCGTGAGGCGATACTTCGGTTCTTCTTCGCTGCCGAGATTCTTCGCCAGCGCATCGGCCTTCGCGGCATCGAGCAGGCTCTTTGGCAATCCTTTGAGCCGCTCGGGCGTGTCGATGATCAGCTCCCACTTGTTCGTCGAGTCGAGAACGTTCTCCGAATACTTCTGAGTGGCCTGCGACAGCTCGGACTCGATTTCTTCCAGTCGCTTCTTTTTGTCCGGCGGCAAATCCGCGCCGTGCTGACGGAAACTGTCCATCGTCTCGTCGAGCGCGCGTTTACGCACGCCGGTTAGCGCTTTGGCTTCGTCGGTCTTGCTGAAGGTCTCGAGCAAATCCCACAGGTGCTCATTGAGCGGAATCTTCGCGAAGAATGCGCTCACCTTCGGCAGCATCGCATTGTGCGCCTCGCGCAGAGCGGGCGAATTGCACAGCGAGTCGAGGTGCTGCACGAGGCCCCATGATTCGTTCAACACCCGCGTCGCCTCATCGAGCGCGAGCACGACGGAATCGAAGTTCATTTTGCCTCGATCCAGGCTGATGAGCGCATCGAGATTCGCTTCCGCCAGCTTCAGTGCTTCGTCGATGTCGGCCTGAATGACGTCGGGTGTGAGGGTGGACCAGCGGATGTGGAAGTCGTGGGTGAGGAAAGGGTGCATTGAGTGAAAATGTCAGGAGAGAAGTTTGTCGTATTCGGAATGGTGGCCGATCCAGAACCAAAGCAGGCCATCCTTCCATTCGCGGGCCAGCGCGCGGTAATGAAGACCAACCCGTGCCGACCAAACATCTTGCCGTAGCTTTTTGAAGCGCAGTCCTGGATGCCTGGGATTCGTCTTCAAAGTGGCAAAGCCTTCATCAGCGAGGACTCGAATGTCTTCGGGCAATCTTTCGTAACACTGCCAAAACCGTGGCGATGCATAATGCTTCATCACAATTCAGTGCATTTCCCTGCCTCATAAGAAGCGACGGCCTCTTCCGCCAGCTTGTCGAACTTGCCGGCAGCAGCGTCACGCTCGATTTGTGCATCCCACAAATCGGCGATGTACTCATCGAACCACTTTGAGAACTCCTTCAATTCCGGTTCCGCCAGGTGCTCGATGTTCTTTCGCAATTCCTCCACAGTCATGCGCCAAGACTATCTTTCGGTGGCAGGGTAATCAACGGCGGATTGTTCATCGCTGTTCGGCTCTCGACAGAAGCGTCAATGCCAGTAGCCTCCCCGCCATGAAAGAGCGCAACGCATTGAAGGTGCAGGGACTCATCCCGCTGGTGGTCTTGATCGTGGCCGTGGCTTTTCTCGTGAAGAAGGGCTTGTTTGCGGGGCGAAACGCGGATCTCGGGCCGCTGCTTCTGGTTCCGGCGGTTTTGCTGGTGATCTTGTGGACGAAAGGACTCTTTGTCGTGCAGCCGAATGAAGCGCGGGTGCTCACGTTCTTCGGCAATTACACCGGCTCGGTGAAGGAGAGCGGATTCTGGTTCGCGAATCCCTTTGCATCGAAGCAGTTCGTCTCGCTGAAGATCGGCAATTTCCAAAGCCCGCAGCTCAAGGTGAACGACGCGCACGGAAATCCGATCGAGATCGCAGCGGTGATCGTCTGGCGAGTGGTGGACACGGCGAAGGCGATGTTCGATGTGACGAACTACACGAGCTTCGTCCACATCCAGTGCGAGACGGCGCTGCGCCAGCTCGCGAATCATTTCCCGTATGAGCCGCACGCTGCCGGAGAAGTCGCACTGCGCAGTCATCCCGAAGAAATCGCGAAAAAACTGCAAGCTGAGGTGCAGCAGCGTGTGGAGATCGCCGGCGTGGAAGTGATCGAAGCGCAGCTCACGCATCTCGCTTACAGTCCGGAGATCGCGCAGGCGATGCTGCGCCGCCAGCAGGCCGCCGCCGTGATCGCGGCACGACAAATGATCGTCGAAGGCGCAGTCGGCATGGTGGAGATGGCGCTCAAGAAACTGGAGAGTGATTCCGTCGTGAAGCTCAACGATCAGCAGAAGGCCACGATGGTGAACAATCTCATGATTTCCCTCGTGTCCGAAAGCCACACGCAGCCGGTGATCACGACCGGACAGGTGAGCGCGTGATGCAGCAGCTCGTGACGGCCGGCACCTGAAACCAGCACGCTGCCAGGCTAGTGCCAGGTCACTGGTGAAAGACGCCTCCACACTGCGGCGGGGCGGGTGTTGTCTGGCAAATTTTCTGTGTTGTTTGGCAAGATTGTCTTTGCCGATGGCTGTGTATTCGCTACCAACCACGCGGCAGATACAATGCGGATATTCGTCCCCACAGAACTGGATCAAACCGAGCGAAGAGTGGCCGTGGTGCCGGCGACGGTGGCGCGCCTGGTGAAACTGGGTGCGGAGGTCGAAGTCGAGACGGGTCTCGGCAAAAGCATTTTCTTTTCCGATGCGGATTACCAGGGCTCAGGCGCAAAGGTTTCCACGGACCGGAAGGCATCGCTCGGCGCGGCTGATCTCGTGCTGCGTTTGAGAAAACCGGCGGCGGAAGACGTGGCGGCGCTGAAGCGCGGCGCGATCCATGTGAGCTACCTCGATCCGTTCAACGACACCGCGCTGCTCCAAAAACTGGCCGCCAGCGGTGCGAGCGCGATTTGCATGGAGATGATCCCGCGCTCGACCATCGCTCAGAAGATGGACTCGCTCAGTTCGCAGGCGAACCTCGGGGGCTACGTGGCGGTGATCCTCGGCGCGGAGCGTCTGCATCGCATCTTCCCGATGATGAGTACGCCGTCGGGCACCATCGCTCCGGCGAAGGTTTTCATCATCGGCGTGGGTGTCGCCGGTTTGCAGGCCATCGCGACGGCAAAGCGGCTCGGCGCGGTGGTGGAGGCCTTCGATACGCGGCCCGTGGTCGAGGAGCAGGTGAAGTCGCTCGGCGCGAAGTTTGTGAAGGTCGATCTCGGCGAGACGGGCCAGACGGCGCAAGGCTACGCCAAGGAACTCACACCCGAGCAGCTCGAAAAGCAGCGCCAGGTGATGGCGGAGCGTTGCGCTCAGGCGGATCTCGTCATCACGACGGCGCAGGTGTTTGGCCGCAAGGCGCCCGTCATCGTCACGCGCGCGATGGTCGATGGCATGAAGCCCGGCAGCGTGGTGGTCGATATGGCCGTCGAGAGCGGCGGCAATGTCGAGTGTTCGAAGCTCGGCGAGGAAGTCCTGATCAACGACGTGCGCATCATCGGCCTCGCGAATCTTCCCGGCCGTGTGCCGCGCGTGGCCAGCGAGATGTACTCGAACAACCTCGGCAATCTCGTCGATCACTTTTGGGATCGCGAGGCGAAGACCTTCAAGCTCGATCCTGCGAACGACATTCTTCAGAGCTGCCTCGTCACGCACGGCGGAGCGGTGTCTCACGAAGGTCTGCGCAAGCTGGTCGAATCCAAATCCAAGCCGTCATCATGAACGCCGACACGCTCATCCCCGCGCTCTACATCTTCTGCCTCGCGGCCTTTCTCGGCTACCTTGTTCTCTCACGCGTTCCGCCTTTGCTCCACACACCACTGATGTCCGCGACGAACGCCATCTCGGGTATTTCGCTCGTCGGTTCCATCATCACCGCGGGGGCGCAGCACAGCACCTTCAGCACGGTGCTCGGGTTCGTCGCCGTCACATGTGCCACGATCAATGTGGTGGGCGGGTTCTGGATCACCGAGCGGACGCTCGCGTTCTTCCGCAAAAAGGACGCCATCGCGCCGAAGAAAGAAGAATAGCCCGATGCCATGACGCACATCTTCATCGAGATCAGCTACCTTCTCGCCTCGCTGCTGTTTATCTACGGACTGCGGTGCATGACGCATCCCGACAGCGCGCGGCGCGGGATGAAGATGGCGGAGCTGGGGATGCTGATTGCCATCGTCGGCACCCTGCTGCATCACGAGATCATCAGCTACCAGTGGATCGCCGCAGGCATCATCATCGGCAGCATTATCGGTGGCACGATGTCGTACTGGGTCCCGATGACGGCCCTGCCGCAAAGGGCGGCGCTGTCGCTCGCTTTCGGAGCGCTGGCCGCGTCGCTGGTCGGTATTGCGGAACATCATTCTCATCACGAGCACTTTGATGCGTTCAAGATGATCGTGGTCGGCTTCGAGGTGCTGCTCGGTTCCCTTACCACGACGGGAAGTCTCATCGCGGCTGGGAAGCTCCAGGACCTGCTGCCCGGCACGCCGCTCACTTTCAAAGGGCAGAAGATGGTCAATCTCTCGCTCCTTGTCGTCATGCTGCTGCTCTTGGTGCGGCTGGTTCTCGATCCATCACAAACCTGGGCACTGGCGCTCATGGTGGTTCTCGCGTGGACCTTTGGTGTGATGCTCGTGTTGCCCATCGGCTCGGCCGATATGCCGGTGGTGATGGCGCTCCTCAATTCGTATGCCGGCCTCGCCGCATCCGCGACCGGCTTCGCCATTTCAAACAACGTGCTCATCATCGCGGGCACGCTCGACGGATTCTCGGGCTTCATTCTCTCCGTGGCCATGTGCAAGGCCATGAACCGCTCGATGGGCAACGTGCTCTTCGGTGCCTTCGGCAGTGCCTCACAAAGCAGCGCCGCGGCCGAAGGCGGCGTGATGCGCGAGGTTCACATTGAAGATGTGGCGATGCAGATGGCCTACGCGCGGCAGGTTGTTTTCGTCCCCGGCTACGGCATGGCCACCGCGCAGGCCCAGCATGTCGTGCGCGAGCTTGCCGACGTGCTCGAAGAGCGCGGCGTCACGGTCAAGTTCGCCATCCACCCCGTCGCCGGCCGCATGCCCGGCCACATGAACGTGCTCCTCGCCGAGGCCAACGTGCCTTACTCGCAGCTCTACGAACTCGAGCAGATCAACTCCGACTTCCCGAACACCGACGTCTCCGTCGTCATCGGTGCGAACGACGTCGTGAATCCCGACGCGCGCGACAACCCGCAGAGCCCCATCGCCGGCATGCCCATTCTCGAAGTGGACCGCTCGAAGAACGTCGTGGTGCTCAAGCGCGGCAAAGGCAAAGGCTTCTCCGGCATCGAAAATCCGCTCTTCTTCAAGCCCAACACCGGCATGTTGTACGGCGACGCCAAAGACTCGCTGAGCAAGCTGGTGCATGGCGTGAAGGATGCGTGAGCGCATTGTGCATCTTTGCGATGCCGATGAAAACGGATGCGGCAGTGCGTTCTTGAAGCATCATCGGTCCGCTCTCGCATGAAGTTTTTCGCTTTTTCCCTCGGTATCGTCGCAGTCACAGGTCTCTCGTTTGCAGAACAAAACTGGCCCGAGTGGCGCGGGCTGAATGGTCAGGGCGTCGCTGCGGCGCGTGATGTGCCGGTGGAGTGGAGCGAGACGAAGGCCGTGGCGTGGAAGACGGAGCTGCCGGGTCGCGGATGGTCCACGCCGGTCGTTTGGGGAAATGAAATCTGGATGACGACCGCCATCGAGAAGGCTGCGACGCCAGAGGATGCGGAGAAGCGATTGAAAACGAACACGGGCGATCAGCCGCTCACCGTTTTGGAATCGGTGAGCCTGCGTGCGCTCTGCGTGGCACGTGATTCGGGGAAGCTGCTGCACGATGTGGAACTGCTGAACGTGAAAGAGCCGCAGTGGGTGCATCAGCTCAACAGCTACGCTTCGCCGAGTCCGGTCATCGAAGAAGGCCGCTTGTATGCGCACTTCGGCTCGCTCGGCTCGGCTTGCCTCGATACGAAATCGCTGAGGGTGCTGTGGAAGAACGAGGAGATCCGCATCATGCACGAGAACGGCCCGGGCAGCACGCCGGTGCTCGTCGATGACAAGCTCGTGATCCACTTCGATGGCAGCGATCAGCAATTTATTGCCGCGCTGGACAAGAACACGGGCAAGATGGCGTGGAAGACGGCGCGCTCGGGCAAGATGAACGACCGTGCGCAATTGAAGAAGGCCTATGCCACGCCGCTCGTCGTGCAGATCAATGGCAAGCCCGTGATCACCAGCCCGGCGGCCGACTGGCTCTATGGCTACGAGCCGGCCACGGGCAAGGAATTGTGGAAGGTGCCCTACGGCGAGCTGGGCTTCTCGATGTCCGTGCGCCCCGTCGCCGATGCGGAGCAAATCTACGTCAGCACCTGCTTCGGAAAGGCGCAGATGATCGCGCTGAAATACGCTGGCAAAGACACACCCGAGATCGCGTGGCGGAACAACAAGAACGCTCCGAAGATGTCATCGCCCGTCGTGTCGGACGGCCTGCTCTTCTACGTCGATGACGGCGGCATCGTGAGCTGCGTCGATGCAAAGACGGGCGACATGATTTATCGCGAGCGGCTCGGTGGAAAGTTCAGCGCGTCGCCAATCCTAGCCGATGGCAAACTGTTCTTCAGCAGTCGCGAAGGCGTCGTGACCGTCGTGCAGGCCGGGCGCAATTTCAAAATCCTCGCGCAGAACAAGCTCGACGGCCAGATCATGGCCAGCCCCATCGCCTTCGACGGCACCGTCTTCATCCGCACCGACAAGGCGTTGTATCGGATCGGGAAGTGAGGCGGCGATGCGAATGACCAATGTCCAAATGGGCAATGACCAAAGACAACGTCACGGATGCCATTGCCTCAAGCCCAACGGGCTTGTGTCATTCAGCCCAGGGTTCGCGCAGCAGAACCCTGGGTCCATCGTTGAAGCGCAAACCTTCGCCAAGGGCGAACCCCAAATGGGGTTCCGTCAGGCGGGGTGATTGCACGATGGACGGAACCGCGTTGCGGTTCGCTCTTGGGCAAAGGGTTCACTTCGATGGCGGACCCAAGGTAGCGCTCGTTCCTCGCGCAACCTTGGGCTGGAAGACGGAAGGCCGTTGGCCTTCGCTCAGCTTCTCGCACATCACTCGCCGACTGAGTAATAGGTCCGCATGAAGCTTGTCCTCAACCACGACACCTACACCGCCGTGCTGAAGGAGATCGTTCCGTCGGCAACGAGGTTACTCTGGCTCGTGACGGCGGATTTGAAGGACCTGCATGTCGAGGGCGCGCGCGGGAAGTTCATCCCCTTTCTCGAAGTGCTCGCGGGGAAGGTGCGTGAGGGCGTGGAGGTGCGGCTCGTTCATGCGAAGGAGCCGGGGCCGCGATTTCGCGCGGACTTCGACCGCTTCCCCGAGCTGATCGAGAGCGACCTCTTCAACCGCATCCTCTGTCCGCGCATGCACATGAAGTGCATCATCGCCGACGGCCGCATCGCCTACATCGGCTCCGCGAATCTCACCGGCGCAGGCCTCGGCGCGAAGAGCGATCACCGCCGCAACTTCGAGGCCGGCATCGTGACCGATGACCGAAAAACCATCGCCGAACTGATGACCTTCCTCGACGCCTTCTACCTCGGCGACCACTGCCTCAAATGCCAGCGGCGGGATGTGTGCCCGGATCCCATTGTTTGACGCCTTCGTTTCAATGATTGAACACTGCGCGCAATGGAACCAAAGACAGCAGTCATCACCGGCGGAGAAGGCGATCTGGCGAAGGCCGTTCGCGGGCTTTTGGAGGCGGATGGCTGGACGGTGCTGGCTCCGGGGCGTGCGGACCTGGATGTGACGTCGCCAGCTTCGGTGGAACATTTCTTTTCATTGGTGACGAGCCTCGATCTGCTGATCAACAACGCGGGCGTGATCGCCGACGGGCCGCTGGTGCAGATGAGCGAGGCGGACTTTGAGCGGGTGCTGGATGTGTGCCTCAAGGGCGCGTTCCTTTGCAGCCAGAAGGCGATGTGGCTGATGGCGAAGAAGCGCAACGGCCACATCCTCAACATCGGCTCTTTTGCCGCGCTGTTTGGTACAGCTGGTCAGGCAAACTATGCCGCGGCGAAGGCCGGACTGATCGGCCTGACGAAGAGCACGGCTTCCGAATACGGCGCGAAGAACGTGCGCTGCAATTGCGTGCTGCCGGGTCTGCTCGATACAAAGATGACACGGCATCTGATGAGCGATGCCGCGACGAAGGACGAGCTGACGAAGACGCACCTGCTGCGCAAGCTGAACACGGTGGAGGATGCCGCGCGGTTCATCGTATTTCTCGACTCGATGAAGGGCGTGTCAGGCCAGGTCTTTCAATTGGACAGCCGTGTGAGCCGCTGGTGACGCGGCAAAGGTAGGGCGGCTGCTCCCGCAGCCGCCGCGAGGCGACGAGGCGCGATCGGGTGCTCTGAGATGATACCGAAGCCGTGAGAGCGTTCGCGGCGCTCAGAGGACTGAGCGCCCTACCTTTCTCACACGAGCATCAGCGCGGGGATCTCGAGGAGCTTGCGCAACTCTGTGAGGTAGGTCGCGGCGACGGCACCATCGACGACACGGTGGTCGCCGCTGAGGCCGACCCACATGCGCTGGCCGGCGACGATCGCGCCTTTGTCATTCACGACGGGGACGTTGCGAATGGAGCCGATGGAGAGGATGGCGGCCTGCGGCGGATGATGATCGCAGAGAACTCGGTGGATGCAGCAGGTGCCGAGGCTGGCTTTACTCCGGCCCGGCGAGCGACGAGTGAAAACAGGGCCTGATGCCGATGCCCGCAGCGGCCGGCGACGGTCAATGCAGGGATCTGAGGAGATGGGCGATTTCATCGTCGGTCTCCGCAGGATCGGCCACGATGAGGGAAACCTCATGGCGCACGATGTCGCGGAAGCGGGCGCGCAGGCGGCTGAGACTGGTGCGAATGTTCCCCTCGGACATGCCGAGACGCGTGCCGATGCCTGACTGCGCGGCTTCACCCCGGACGGGATCGAGCAGCAGCGGGCGCAGTGCGGCGAAGCGCTCGGCATGGCCGGCGGCGTTCTGTTCCTCTGCCAGCTTGTCGAGGGCGAGACGGATGAGGGTGTGGGCCCATTTGCGGTCGTAGGCAGCCTCGGGCGAGTCGCCATCAACCGGTGGATGTGAGGCATCATCGCACTGCTCCAGGCTCACCGCTTCGCCGTTCAGGCCGCCGCGCTTTTGCGTCGTCGCGGCCCGGTGCTCGCCGACGATGAAATTGCGAAAGGAGGCAAGGAGGAACCAGCGGAAGCGTCCCCTCCCCTGGCTGGTGCGTCCGGGCAGATTGGTGGCGACGATGTGGGCGAAGAATGCCTGGGTGACATCCTCGGCATCGTGGTGGTTCTTGCCCATGCCGCGTGCGTAGGCATAGAGCGGCTCCCAGTACCGCAGGCACAGGGCCTGAAATGCAGGCCGGCTCTCCGCCACCTGGCTGCTTGCGGCATCAATGATCACGGTCCAACTGGTGGTGGTGAAGGAGGCGTTCATCAGGAGGATTGGGGAGACCGCATGTGGGTCTTTCAAACGGGCCTCTTGAAGCAAAAATTCTGCCTGATGTGGCAAAAAGGCATTGCAACTGCGCATCCGGCTTCCCAGTAATGGGCCGCCCTCCATGAGCGCTCCCGCAGCGAAGCCCGAATACACACTGCCTGATGCGCTTGCCGCCGGCTTGTTGCGGGATGTGTTGTCTCCCGTCGGGGATGGCCCGGAGCGGGAGGGGGATGAACTGGGACCCTACCGGCTGGTGGAGCGTATCGGCGAGGGCGGCTTTGGCGATGTGTGGCGCGCCGAGCAAACGCGCCCCGTGCGGCGCACCGTGGCGCTGAAAGTACTGAAACCGGGCATGGACAGCCGGGAGGTGCTGGGCCGCTTCGAGCAGGAGCGCCAGGTGCTCGGCGGCATGGAGCACCCGCACATCGCCGCGCTGTTGGATGCCGGCATGACGGCGGACGGGAGGTCCTTCTTCGTGATGGAGCTGGTGAAGGGCGTGCCGCTCACGCGCTATTGCCGGGAGGGGCGGCTGCCCCTGCGGGAGCGCATCCTGCTTTTCAGGGACGTGTGCATGGGAGTGCAGCACGCGCATCAGAAGGGCGTGATCCACCGCGACCTGAAGCCGACGAACATTCTCGTCACTGAGGTGGATGGCAGACCGGTGCCCAAAATCATCGACTTCGGCATCGCCAAGGCCATGCATGGGGACGGACTGGCCGGCCTGCCGCATGTGACGCTTCCTGGCACGCTTGTCGGCACCCCATTGTACATGTCTCCAGAGCAAATCGACGATCTGGCCGGCGTGGATACTCGCAGCGACATCTATGCGCTCGGTGTGCTGCTCTACGAGTTGATCGCGGGTCGCCCGCCGGTGGATGTGGTGACGCTCGGCTCATGCGGGCAGGCGGAGATGCGCCGGATCATCCGCGAGGAAAGGCCGCGGCCGCCCTCGCACCACCGGAAGCTCGCACGCGAGCGAGCGGCGGGCCGGCGGCTGGAGTCCACGAAACTCGTGGTCCCTCTGCCAGCTGCCGCTCTTGAGAGCAACGGGCGCGGCACGGAGGTGCCTGGCCGAGGGGTCCGGCCGCCGGTGAGCAAGGTGTGCACGGAGCAAGTCGGGCCGGTCTGCGACGACGACGGCATCACCATTGATGCCGATCTGGACTGGATCACGCTCTGCGCCCTCGAGAAGGAGCCGGCCCGCCGCTATCCTTCCGCAGCGGAGTTTGCTGCGGACCTTCAACGGTACCTCGATCGCCTGCCTGTGCTCGCCCGCCCGCCCTCGCCTGGCTATGTGGTCGGCCGCTGGATGAGGCGGCACCGGGCCGCCTTCGCGGCGGCGTGTGTAAGCGTGCTGGCACTCGTCGGCGGGGCTGCGGTGGCCCTGTGGCAGGCGGCGGTGGCCCGCCAGGAGAAAATGATGGCCGAACAGCTCGCCGCGCGCTCACGGCAGGCGGAGGCTCTGGCGCAGGAGGAGTCCGCGCGTGCGCATCGGACGGCAGCGTTCCTGACGGCGCTGCTCGACAGCGCGGCGGACGAGATCAGCAAAGGCCGCAATCCCGAGGCATTCAAATTGGCGCTCGAGCGCAGTGCGGGGATGATCGGTGAGCTGGAAAACGACCCGCTGCTCCACGGCCAAGTGCTCGACCGCCTGGCCATCATGCATGGTGCCATCGGCGACTGGAAGACAGCGCTTTCCCTCATGCAGCAAAGAGTGACCGTGCTCGGTCGTCTGCACGGCGCTGAGAGCGCCGAGGCCCGCGAGGCGGAGCTTTCGTTGCTGAAGCGTGAGGCCGAGCACGGCAGCCGCGCCTTGGTGCCGCCCAGGCTGGAGGCCCTTCGGCAGCGCGTCGAGAAGACCGAAGGGCGCGGGGGACGACTGTGGTTTCACATCCAGCGCGAGATCGTGCGCGTGTGGACGAAGCTCGATGATGAGCGCGCCGCCGTGGCCGCTTCCTCTGAACTCCTGGCCGAGGCGGAGCGCCAGAAGCTGACCGGGAGATCCCTCCTCACCGCGCAGTTTTCCCATGTGTCGGTTCTGCAATCTGTCGGTGACTTCGACGAAGCCGAGGCGCTGCTGTCCCGCTGCCGCGATGTGGCCGTGAAGAAGCGTTACGATGCGGTGCTGCTCAAACAGATCGACGACCGGTTGCTGGGGATCATGGTGGAGCGGGGTGATCACCGCCGCGCAGTCGCGTTCCTTCGCCAAAGGCTCGACCAGACCCGGGCCAGTGCGGTCGGCATCGAGGGCCGGCGCTTGTTGATCGCCACCCTCAACCAGCTCACCATTCAAGAGACGGCGGCCAGCGACCACGAAGCGGCCCGGGGCCATGGCACGGAGGCGCTTGCCCTTGCACGAACTCTGGAAGCCGCGGAAGGCCAGGATGGTGCCAGCGGCCGTGCCGAGGTGGGCGAGAGCCTGCGCCGGCTGGCGGAGTGCGAGAGCGCCGCCCGGCGGCATGAAGATGCCATCCGCCACGTCGCGGAGTTGAAGTCCAATGCCATGGAGCAGGGTGGCAGCGGCCCCCTGCTCGTGGCACTTCGGTGTCAGGGCGAGGTGCTGCGGAATGCGGGGCGGCTTGCGGAAGCCTGCTCATGCTTCGAGGAGCGCGATGTCGTGAACGAGCAGTCGAGTCCCAGTGGCCGCAGCCGGGCGGAGGCTCTGGAACAAATCTACCGAATTCGCATGGACCAAGGGCGGGCTGAGGATGCGCTGGCACTGGCCGGCAAGATGTGGTCCCGAATGATCGCCGACCCGTCAGGCAGTCTGGACACCGGCCATCTGGCCTATCTCGCCGCTTTTGGCACAAAAGCCTGGGACGCGGTCCGTGAGGCTTGCCGTTCTGCCCAGCCTCCGGTCGAACTGACCGCGTGGAAGGAGGCAATCGCCAAGGATTTAGCGACCAGGAGACAGGCGACGCTGTCTGATGGCAAGTAGGCCGGTGGGTGCGTCGCTGAAGCGAAGCTGGTGGCCGTGGCGCAGGGCGTTTGAGGTGTGAGGCGGTACCGTCACGATGCACTGCTCATATACCTTGCGTGGCTGCACCGGCCGGGTGCTGCTGTCAGGCAGCTTTTCGGGGAGAAATCCGCCTGCTTTGCAGCAGCCACACGGTTTGAATCAAGTCCGGAGCTGCACTCTAAGCCAGTTGATCTATCGGAAGTTGGCGAGTCTGCCTATCAGGCAATACCGGCAGGACTACAGGGTTGAGGCGAGTCCAGATTGAGTCTTCCCACGAATTCAAGGTTAAGTTTTCGAAAATAGTTTGTAACGTCTGGCCTTACAATCGCGTCTTGAGTGTTAACAACCTCAACAAAAACCAAAATGCCCAAACTCACTCCCGTGAAAAAAACAGGCCGGAATTGTCTTTTGACGGCTTTCATTTGTGTCACTGCCGGTCTGACCGGCTTCCCTACTCCGGCTGCGGCCCAGACGAAAATCACCTTCACCTCCTCGGGCAGCTACGTGGTTCCCGCAGGGGTGAGCACCGTGATCGTGAAGGCATGGGGTGCCGGCGGTGCCTCCGGTGAGACGGAGACGGCGCTGCGCGCTCCAGGTGGTGGCGGCGGGCATGTGAAAGGCCAGCTTGCAGTGACGCCCGGTGAGACATTGTCGATTGTTGTGGGTGCGGGGGGCAGCGGAACCACAGGTGGTGCAAGCCCGGTCGGTGCCGGTGGTGCGGGCTCTACAGCGACGAATGCGCCGACATCCGGCGGAGGCGGCGGTGCCTCTGGTGTCATGCGTGGTGCCACGGCCCTCGCAGTGGCCGGTGCTGGCGGCGGTGGCGGCTCCACTCAGACGGCCAGCCCCTTCGCTGGTGGTGCGGGAGGAGGAGCTGCGGGCGTGGATGGTCAGGACGCAACTTTTGGTGGCAAGGGCGGCACCCAATCGGCAGGCGGTGCGGGCGGTGTGAACGGCGGCAATGACGGGCTTCCTGGCGCGAGTGGCACGGGCGGCGCGGGCGCAACCGGCAACGGCCAGAATGGTCCGGGTGCGGGTGGTGGTGGCGGCTACTTCGGCGGTGGCGGCGGTGCGCGCAGCGGTGCATCGGGCAATGGCGGTGCAGGCGGGGGTGGCTCGTCGTACGCGGGCAGCATGAGCAATCCCGTAAGCGTCGCCGGCTCAGGCAGCACGCCGGGCAACAACACGGACACGGATCTCGCTGCCAATCCCGGCAGGGCTGTCGGTGGCACCACGGGTGCGGGCGGTTCGGGGCTGGTGATCATCATCGTCCCTCCTGCGGTCGGCAGCGAGACGGCCACCAACATCACGTTCACCTCCGCCGATCTCGGCGCGCAGATCAATCCCAATGGTGACAGCACCACGGCGTGGTTTGAGTGGGGTACCGATCCGACGCTGACCGTGAACACACAAACCACGGTCACCAGCATGGGCAGCGGCACCTCGGCCGTGCCGTTGGCTGCGACGATCTCCCCTCTTGCCGCCCACACCACCTACTACTACCGCGCGGCAGCTCTCGCCTCGGGCACCACGGTATATGGACCGATCCAGAGCTTTACGACGCTTAACACGAGTCCCACCGTCACCCGCGTAAACGCGACCGTGACCGTCAACGAAGGCAGCGCCGCCGCGAACAACGGCACCTTCGGCGATGCTGATGGCGACTCCGTCACGCTCACCGCCACCATCGGTGGCAACCCGGCGGGCACCGTCACGCCCGGAGCCGGCACATGGACATGGAGCTACACACCTCCAGATGGTGCGGTCTCCCAGACCGTGACGATCACTGCGAACGATGGCTTCGGCGGCATCACTGCCACCACCTTCACGCTCAACGTGGACAACGTCGCCCCCACCATCGCCCTCACGGGCGGTGCCAGCGTCAACGAAGGCAGTTCCTTCACCTTGAACCTCGGTGCGATCTCCGACCCTGGCGCTGACACCATCAGCAGCTACAGCATCGACTGGGGTGATGGCAGCCCTGTCACCGGGGCGGCCGGCCTGCCGCCTCCCACTGCCAGCCATACCTACGCCGACGGCTTGGCCGGCGGCTCGCCTTTCACCATTACAGTGACGCTTACTGACGAAGACGGCACCCATACGGCCGGCACCCATGCAGTGACCGTGAACAATGTCGCGCCCACCGCCAGCTCCCAGACCGTGACCGTCGCCGAAGACTCGGGCACCGCTGCCATCACGCTCGGGGCCACCGATCCTGGGACGCTCGACACCCTCACATTTGGTGTCGTCACCGGTCTTTCGAATCCGGCGGCAGGCACGCTCGGCAGTCCGAGCGGTAATTCGATCAACTTCACCCCCGCTGCGGATTTCAACGGCAGCGTCACCTTCACCTTCAAGGCCACGGACAAGGACAATGCGGACAGCAACACGGCCACGGTCACCATCAATGTCACCGAAGTGAACGACGCACCCGCTGGTGGCGACGACACACCGGCTGCCAGCGCGGAGGACGCTGCGCGCAGCTTCTCCTTCGCCAGCCTGCTGGGCAATGACAGCAAAGGCCCGGCGAACGAAAGCGGCCAGTCCCTGACCATCATCAGTGTAAGCGGTGCCACCGGCGGCACTGCCGTGATCAATGGCAGCAATATCGACTTCACTCCCACGCCGGATTACTTCGGCCCCGCCGGCTTCACCTACACGCTGCGGGACAACGGCACCACCAACGGCGCGGCCGACCCAAAGACCAGCACCGCCAACGTCAGCTTCACCGTCGATCCGGTGAACGACGTGCCCGTCGGCGGCCCGGACTCGCTGGCCACCATCCCGGAGGATTCGGCCATGCAAACGTTGACGATCGCCTCGCTCCTCGGCAACGACAGCCCTGGACCGGCGAACGAGAGCGGACAGACGCTCACCATGACCGGCGTCAGCGCACCCATCGGCGGCACGGTGGCCATCAATGGTGCAAACGTCGAGTTCACTCCGCTGCCGGACTACTTCGGCCCCGCCGGCTTCACCTACACCGTGCAGGACGACGGCCAGACCGGCAGCCCGGCAGCCAACGATTTCAAGTCCGCTGACGTGCTCGTCACCTTCACCATCTCCCCGGTCAACGATGCTCCCACCGCAGCGCCAGGCACTGCGGGCAACGTGGCGGAAGACGCCACCGGAGGTGTCACCGGCGCCTATTTGCTTGGTCTTTGCACCACCGGCCCGGCCAATGAAAGTACGCAGACCCTGTCACTCGTCAGCGTTGGCAATGCGAGCAACTGCACCGTGCAGATCGTCGCCGGCAACGTCGTCATCTCTCCGATCGCCGACTACTTCGGTCCCGCCAGCTTCGACTACACCGTGCAGGACAACGGCCAGACCGGCAGCCCGGCGGTGAATGATTTCCTCAGCGCCACCGGCACCGTCACGCTGACCTTCACTCCGGTGAACGATGCGCCGACCGCCTCGAACGACTCTCTTTCCTCGAGCGACGAGGACATCCTGCGTGTGATTCCCATCAGCACGCTCGTCGGCAATGACAGCAAAGGCCCCGCGAACGAATCCACACAGACGCTCAATATCATCAGCGTCGGCAATGCCGTCGGCGGTACCGTCGCCATCAATGGTGCGAATGTCGAGTTCACGCCCACGCCCAACTATTTCGGACCCGCCAGCTTCGACTACACCGTGCAGGACGACGGCCAGACCGGCGCACCGCCAGCCAATGATTTCAAGACCAGCGTCGGCCAGGTCACCTTCACCCTCGATTCCGTAAACGACGCGCCCGTCATCATCAGCGATGGCGGCGGTCCCACGGCAAGCATCAGCATCCCCGAGAACTCCACCGCCGTCACCACCGTCACCGCGTCCAACGTGGAGACACCGCCCGAGACGCTCACCTACAGCAAGCAGGGCGGCCTTGATGAGGCCAAGTTCAACCTCAATCCCACGTCCGGCGTGCTCTCGTTCATCGATCCGCCGAACTTCGAGGCGCCGACCGACGCCGGGGTCAACAACACCTATGAAGTCGTCGTCCGCGTCACCGACAACGGCACTCCCAACCTCTTCGACGAGCAGACCATCATCGTCACCATCACCGACATCCCGAACGACGACGGCCCGATCCCCGTGCCCTCGCTCATCGGCGACGTGATCACCGGCGAGTTCGCACCCGGTGCCGCCGGCACCAACAACGGCACCAAATACGACGTGCTGCGCCGCGGCGGCTTCTTCGCCGAAAACGGCAACCTCGTCTTCCCCGGCAATCTGCTGATCAACACCGGCGGCGTCACCCTCTCGCCGAACAACTTCATGGGAGTTTGGAAGGACGCCGGCAGCGGCGTGAGGCTCCTCGCACGCGGTGCCGACGCCGCGCCCGATGCGGACAGTGCCCTGTTTGACGTGATGCCCCAGGTGCCCGCCATCAATGACAGCGGCGAGGTCACCATCCTCGCCTCCCTCGTCGTCGGCAGCGGTTCGCCCACCGTCACCACCGTGGAAAATGACACCGGCATCTGGAGCGAAGTGGGCGGCGGCGGCTTCCGCCTCGTCATGCGCGAGGATGACGTCATTCCGCTGGCTCCCGCGCCACCCGCCCCGGCTCGTCTGGGTGCCTTTGCCTCCGGGGCGTTCGCCACCGCTCACACCGGTGCCACCACCGGCGAACTCGCCTTCTGTGTGACGATGAAGGGCGGCACCACGGACACCGCCATCCTGCGCGCCAGCATTTCCGGCGCCACGGTCAGTGTCGGTGTGCTCGCCCGTGAAAACACGCCCGCCCCCGGCCTTCCTGGTGAGAGCTTCGGCAGCCTCGCCAGCACCTACTCCGACGCGTTGCGCATGGATGCCGCCGGTAATCTCGCCTTCGCCGCCGTCACCCGCCCGTCAAACAAAGAGAGCCTCTGGTACCAGCCGCTGAGCGGCGCAGTCACCAAGGTCTTCGCCACCGGTGATTCCGCCCCGGGCACCAGTGACGGTGTGAGCAACGCCACCTTCCGCAACGTCAAGTCGCCCGCCATCGGCAGCGGCGGCACCATCACCTTCCGCGGCCTGCTCAACAGCAACGGAGACAATGCGTCCGGCCTCAAGAACGACGGCATCTGGCGCGGCACCGGTGCCAACCTCGCCACCTACCAATGCATCCTGCGCCGTGGCGACGACAACGTGAGCCGCCCCGGTCTCAATCTGCCCGCCGGCGCGAAGGTCGGCAATCTCTGGCACGGCTGGCTCACCAATGCGAACCTCGGCGCATGGCGCGGCTGGCTCGACGTCGATGGCAATGGCAGCAGCGCCGCACCCACCGATGTGTACGCCATCTACACGGACCTGAGCACCACCATGAAGCTCGCCGTCAAGGTCGGCGACGCCGCACCCGACATGCCGGCCGGCGCGGTTTTCTCCACCTTTGACCTGCCCTTCGTCGGCGGCGCCCAGCAGTATGCCTTCCTCGGCACCGTGTCCGGCGGCGGCACCACCGCCTCGAACAACAAGGGCATCTGGCGCAGCGCCGCGAACGGCGGCGCGCTCAGGCTCGTAATCCGGACTGGCGACCCGATGAACACGACGCAGGGCACCAAGACGATCAAGACCATCGACGTTCCTGGCTCCAACACCACCGACCGTCGCTGGGAGCAGCCCCTCATGGATTCCGCCGGTCGGCTCATCGTTCTGGTCACCTACTCCGACGGCTCCACCAGCGAAGTGCTCGTTCCCTGATCGGATGGAGGCGGCTCAAGCACACACCCCAGGCTCTTCTGCCGGGGGTGTGTTGCTTGGAAACGGCTGACATGGTTTGATCGTCCACCTGCTCGCACTCGATCTCGAAAGACGGCGATCGGATTCGGCCACGAGTGCGAGCGCGAGGAAGAGAGCGAAAAGTTGCTCCTCGTCACACACCCGAGGCAGCGCGAGGTGTATCGGTGGATTGATGCAAGCTGACGGCGTGTCGCGGGAAACGCGAAACCTTGCAACACCGCCCGTCTCGTGTGGCAAGCCAACGAGCAAAGCCCGATGCCAAAAGACAATCCTCAACAGGATATCGTTGATGCTCCCTCCAAGCCGCGAGCTTTCTCCCTCTCCCACACGGCGCGGGCGGGGTGAGGGGACGGGTTCTGCCTTCCGTGCCGGCTCTCAGAGCCTGTCCGGCAAATGCTCTGAGTCATCGCAGCCAGGCAAACGAAAGCGTGAGAGCAACCAGAAACGTCCCCCTCACCCCAGCCCTTTGCTGGCCTTCTTTTTGAAGAATCTTGCCCAGCTATCTCGCTGCGCTCGGTTCCCCAGGTCAGGGGGAGACGTTGGCGCTCCCGCGCCAAAGCGGAAAGCGTATTTCGTCATTCGAGCGGCAGCTCGTTTTGCTCCCTCTCCCTCTGAGAGGGTCGGGGTGAGGAGTTGGAGTTCTCGTGGTGCGAGCGATCCACCGGACGGTCTCTCAATGATTAAACAGGAACGCCGGCGAATTGATCAACGCCCACGCGAGATCCTGAGCGGCGGTCAGTCGCTTGTTCGTGAGCTGGCTGCGGCTGAGTTCGCTGTCGCGGCGGAGCTGGGCCAGCTTCGGCGCGATCGGCACGGGCTTCTGGGCTTCGGTGTGCTTCGCTTCGAGCGCGACGAGCTGTGGATCGACGGGCAGGGGCTTCTTCGCGATGGCGAGGGCCTTCTTCGAGTTCTGGAAATCGCGGCTCTGCAGGAGGAAATGCTCGTTCAGCGCAGCGGTTTGCTCGGGCTTGCGTTTGGCGGCGGGCGTTCTGATGGCGTCGGCGATGGCTTTCGCGGTGCCGAAGCGGACGAGCGGGCTCGTCGTGACCCAGATGCGGAAGCGGCCGAGGTTGTATTTGCCGCTTTGGAAGGTCTGGATGAGCTGGAAATTGAAATTCGTGCCGCCATCGAGGCCGGCGGGCTCGGTTGGCTCGAACGTGGCTTCGTGACGGAAACCGCCTTCGGGTGACACAGCCCAGCCGCGATCGCGATTGCCCTTCTTGAGCGATTCGCTGACGTCGAAGTTGGTCTGATTAAAGTCGGCCTTCGGATTGCGAAGAGCGATCTGGCCTTCGCGCTTCTTGCCCTTCTGCGGTTTGGTGCCGAGCGGGTTTTGCTGAACGACGAATTCGCCGAGGACGAAGTTGCCATCAGGCGCGAGGCCTGGGCCGTTGTTTGGCAGGCGGTCGTCCGGGATGACTTCGAGCTTGAAGCCCGTGATGCCGGTGAGTTCGGTCTTTGCGCTGAGCTGGTAGTTGCCGGGCTGTACGTTGGCTTCGGGCAGAGCGGTGGCGAGGAGCGAGCCGTCGGGCTGCTTCTCGAGCTTCTGCACGCCGTTCGCACGCACGACAGTGAGATCGAGCGGCACCCATTCAGTGGTCAGGTCGATGTATTGCTCCCACTTCGCTTGCGCGGGCGGCGAGGCATCGCGCGCGGCCTTCACACCTGCTTCGGCCTTCGTGATCGCAGCGGTGCGGGCGGCCTGTTTCTTGGCGACTTCGGGAGCCATCTTCTTGTTGTAGGCGTCGAGTTCACCCTTGGTGCCGGCGATCAAGGCGAGGCGCTCTTTTTCATTCTGCTCGAGGATGGGTTTCTGTTTTGCCTCCTCGGCCTGCCAGTCGGCGAGAAGCTTCCTGTTGTCCTCGTCCATGTCCTTGAGCAGGGCGAGCGCGGCCTGGGTTTCCTTTTCAGAAGGCGGACGGTTCAAAATGCGGACGAAGATTTCGTCGATGAGCTTGCGGTCGTCGGGGATGTCCTTCGTGAGTCTGGCGATGGTGTTCTTCGAGTCGCTGATCGCATCACCAACGGTCGGCCCGGACATGAGGGCCATGACGGGGCCGAGGTTCACGTCGTTGTTGCGTTCGCATTCGCACACGCTCTCGCGAGCGGGGCGGCCGAAGTTGGTGAGGAATCCGTCGGCCAGCTTGATCTGCGCATCGGCGAGCTGCGCGGCGCGCGTGCCAGGAGCCACGCCGGGGATGTTCGCGGTGGAGCCGGTTACGGCATACACGGCGTCAAAGAGCACTTCGGCGCTGAGGCGGCGCGCCTTGGCGTGCGAGTAGTTGATCTTGTCGTCGGCGTTCCACTTGTTCGTCGCGAGCGCGAGCTGGTAGGTGCGGCTCGTGACGATCAGGCGCATGAGATGGCGCACATTGAAGCCGCTGTGGATGAACTCGTTCGTCAGATACTGCAGCAGTTCGGGATTCGACGGCGGATTGCCCGCGCGGATGTCGTCGATGGGCTCGATGACGCCCGTGCCGGTGAGGTAGCCCCAGATGCGGTTCGCGTAGCTCATCGCGAAGTAGTCGTTCTCCGGAGAGGTGAGCCACGAGGCAAACTGCTCGCGTCGAGTGGCGGCGGTCTTTGAGACGAGGTTCGCTTCAAAGGGCACCTGCGGCGCAGCGGTCTTGTTCGTGCGGAGGTGGATCACGTCGCCCTCCTTCTTGTCGTTCACCATTTCGTAAAGCGGCTTCGCTCCTTCCACGGCAGTGCCGCCGATGGTCGCGCCTTTGCTGGCGGGATCGGTGGCGAGACCCACCTGGGCGAAGAAAGCGGCGGTCTGGTAGTAGTTGTCCATCGTCCACTTCTCGAAGGGATGGTCGTGGCACTTGTTGCAATTGAAGCGCGTGGCAAGGAAGAGGTGGGTGGTGTTCTCGGCCAGCTCCTCCGGCGTGCGGAGGATTTTGAAATACGAAGCGGCGGGGTTGTCCTTGTTTGAGCCGGCAGCGGTGATGATGCGATATGCCATGCGGTCGTAGGGCGTGTTGTCGGCCACCTGCTGCTTGATCCAGCCGCGCAATGCGGTCGCACCTTCGTTGCCGAGGAACTTGCTGTTCACCTGCAGCATGTCGGCCCACTTGTTCGACCAGTGATCGACGAACTCCGCATTGCCGATGAGCTTGTCGATCATCTCCGTGCGCTTCGTGCGCTGATCGCGATTGTCAGCGAGGAATGCGCGGACGACTTCCGGCTTCGGCGGCAGGCCGGTGAGATCGATGTGGATGCGGCGGAGGAAATCGGCGTCGCTGCATACTTCCGACGGCTCGATCTTCATGCGCTTCCACTTCGCGGCGACGAGTTCGTCGATCTTGTTCCACTTCTCCGGCTCCTTCCATGCGAAGCCCGTGCGGTCGCCCATCACAGTGACGGTCGTCGCCGCATACGCGCCCTCGAAGCGGGCGAGCACCGGCGCCTCGCCGCGGCGGACGGTGGTGAGCAGGCCCTTCTTGTCGGCCTCGACCACTTCCATGTTGCCGCTTTCGATGAAAGCCTCGGCCGTCACGTCTTTCATGTAGCCGTCGGCATAGGTGGCAAGCACGCGGATCTGCTGCTTCGAGCCGATCTGCTGGACGACGGGATTTTTCGGGAACAACTCGATGCGCTGCACGCGCGGCGCATTCGCGTTCAGCTTCGTGCCCTGGCTGATCCACGCCTTGATCGTCTCATAGTAAAGCTCGCCCGGCACGGTGAGCTGGCCGCCTTCATGTGGCACGGCGCCGCTGGCCTTCAAAAGCATCAGGGAGTGCTCCGGCGACGCGATGTTGGCGCGGCGCGAGGCGAGCTCGTCACTGAAGGCGAGCACGTCCATCAGGGGATCGTAGCCGCGCAGCGAAAGCTTGAAGCCCGCCTTGCCCTCCTTTGCGCCGTGGCAGGTGCCTTGATTGCAACCCAGCTTCGAGAGTACAGGCATCACTTCGCGCACGTAGTCTGGCTGCAGCGGCTGCTTCATGCCGCCGATCTCGACCGGCACGCTGGCCGTCTTGCCCATGAAGGCGATCTGCACTGCGCCCTTGCCGTCATCCTCGGGCCGCACCATGCCGCGCGCGTTGATCTCCACGGCCTTTCCACCTTGGAAGGCGAGCTTCGCCATGCGGGTGACATCGGCGGTGGAACCATCCGCCATCTTCGCGGTGATGAGAAGCTGCGCGTATTCGTTTGGCTTGGTGATTTTGATCGCCGTCGGCTGCACATCGATGCTCGCCACGGTCGCACCGGCGACGAGCGTCTCGGGCTTCTCGTCCTTCTTCACATCGACGCGCACCGTGTCATCTGCGATGACATCACTCGCGGCGAGTTCCTTTTTCTCCACGAGCGGCACGCTGACGAATTCCTTCGCGATCTTGCCTGCAGCAGTGTCGATGAGGTGAATTTTGCCGTCTTGTCCCGCAGCGGCGACCGTTTTGCCATCGGGGCTGAACGAAACGGAATACACGCCGCCGGTCGGAATCGCGATCGAAGAGAGCAGCTTCACGTCCTTCGTCACGTAAGCCTGAATCGTCGGATCGGTGTCGGCTTTCTGGCCGGCGGTCTCGACGATCTTCCGCACATCGGCCGGCAATTCGCTGTCATAGACCGAGCTGTAAATGTTCACCGTGCCCGCGCCGTTGAAGCTCGCACCTGCGACGATGCGCTTCCCGTCCGGGGCAAAATCGACGCCAAAGATGCGGCCCTGCATCACGGGGAATTTGCGGATGAGATTCGCGTTGTCGCCGATCACGCGCTTTGTGATGCGCTCCATGCGGTAGATCTGCGGCACGCCGTCCGTGCCGCCGATGAGCACTTCGTTTTTCGTCGGATGACGCGCCAGCACATGCACGCCGCCGCGCAGCGCGCCGGGTGTGATGGAAGTGACGTTGTCGATGAAGCGCTGCGTGGCCGTTTCAGTCAGCTTCACGCTCATGTCACGACCGCAGGAGACGATGTGCTTGCCTTCGAGCCCCCAGACCGTGTCGAGCACCCAGTCACTGTGCGAGAGGAGGAAAACTGTCTGCTTGCCGGTCGCCACATCGATCGCGCGCATCGCATTGTCGGAGGCACCGAAAGCGATCTGCCTTCCATCCGGCGACCAACTCACGCCGTATAGCGTGTCGAACGTCTCCGACTTCGACAGCTCGAGCTTCTTCTTTTCGACGTCCCAAACCTGAAGCTCGCCTACTCGCGCCGGACTTCCGCCCGCGACCGCGATCTTCTTTCCATCCGGCGACCACGCGACCTTCTGAATGCGCTCCGCGAGACCCACGAGACGTGCGACGATGCCGCTGCCGTCTGCTTTGTGCACGAGCACTTCATGATAACCAGCCACCGCAATGAGCTTTCCATCCGGCGAGTAGTCCACCGACGTGATCGCCGGCGCGGTCACATAGACCGGCGGATGCTCCATGTCGTATTGAGCCTTCGCCGAGGCCGGCGTGTCGTCCTTCGCGCCTTCCGCGATCCAGCGCTTGATCAGCGCCACCTGCGTCTCATGCAGCGGGTCCGCCTTCTGCGGCATCTCCACTTTGCCCTTCGCATCGGGCACGATGAGCTTCATCACATTCGACTCCTCTGGCTTGCCCGGCACGATCGCATGACCTTCCTCGCCGCCCTTCAGCAACGCCGCGAAGTCCGTCATGATGTAATCGCCCTTCTTCTTCGCCGGCTGATGGCAGCCATTGCACTGCGCCTGGAAGATCGGGCGGATGTGCTTGTAAAACGAGACCGGCTTCGACGGATCGATGGGTTCCTCCTTCTTCGGCGGCGTGGCGTGCGCGAGCGTGGAGACAAAGAAACCAGCCAGCACGAGAAGCATGGCCGCACGTTGATCAGGGCGACGTGTCATAAGCATGAACGAGGGGGTAGAAGGGCCGCTCCCGCGTGTCGACGATGCCATCTAGACAGGCCGGGCTGGAGCGGCCCTCTAATACGACCGGCCCCGCGACCCTCTTGCGCCTCCGAGCGCCTGGCTGGATGCAGCAAACAGGGGGGCCGGATTGTGCAAACTTCCGGGGCTTCGGTCCCCAGTCCCTACGCGACCACTTCGCCTATCACCTTCCCGAAATCCCGCTCCAGGCGCTTGCGACCCGGCACTTCCAGCTTGTACGGATCAAGGCCGAGCAAATGCATGATCGTCGCATGAACGTCGGTGACATAATGCGGATGCTCCACGGCGTGGAAGCCGAGTTCATCGGTGCTGCCGTGGATCGTGCCGCCTTTGATGCCGCCGCCGGCCATCCAGACGCTGAAGCCATACGGATGATGATCGCGACCGTCGCTGCCCTGCGTGCCGGGCGTGCGACCGAACTCAGTGGCGAAGACGACGAGCGTGTCGTCGAGCAGGCCGCGCTGCTTGAGATCCTTGAGCAGGCCGGAGATCGGCTTGTCCACCTGCTGCGCGAGAGCGGAGTGATTCTTCTTCAAACCGGAATGCGAATCCCACGCGCCTGCCGCGCCATCGCCGTGCTGGAGCTGGATGAAACGCACGCCGCGCTCGGCAAGACGACGCGCGACGATGAGCTGCCGCGCGAACGGCTCCGCAACCTTGTCGTCTAAGCCGTAGAGCTTCTTCGTCTCCGCGCTTTCGCTGTCGAGGTTCATCGTCTCCGGCACGGCGGTCTGCATGTTGAAGGCGAGCTGGTAGCTCTTCATGCGCGCGGCTAGCGTCTTGTCGCCGGGATACTGCTCGGCGGTGAGCGTGTTCAGTTTGTGAATGAGATCGAACTGCGCCGCCTGCTCGCTTTTGCCGATCTGAAACTCCGGTGCGGCAAAGGTGAGCGGATTCTTCGGATCGACCTTCAGATTCACCGCGTCGTAAGCCGGCCCGAGGTAGTGCCCGTCGCGCACATCGAAGTAGCGCGGCCCCATGTTCACGAACGACGGCAGATTGTCCGTCATCGAGCCGAGGCCATACGTCACCCACGCGCCGATGGTCGGCACACGCGGCTCCAGCATGTGCCTTCCACTGTGGAACTGCACCTGCGCGCCGTGATTGTCGTCCGTCGTCCACATGCTCCGGATGAACGCGATCTCGTCCGCGCACGAGCCGATGTGCGGAAACCAGTCGCTGACCTCCATCCCGCACTGACCATATTTCTTCCAGCCGATCTGAAGCGGGTAGATCGTGTTGCGCTGCTTGCCGTTCGCATCGTTCACCACGACGACGCGCACCTTCTTGAGCTTCTCGGGATCCTGCACCGATTTGAACGGCGTCTCGCTGATCGACTTGCCCGCGTATTGATTGATCGCCGGCTTCGGATCGAAGCTCTCCATGTGGCTCACGCCGCCGCGCATGAAGAGCCAGATCACCCGCTTCGCCCGCTGCGGCATCATGGGCAAACCGGTCGGCGGCTGCCAAGATTCCTCGCCACGCAACTCACGCGCCAGCATCGCCGTGACGGCAATGCTCCCGAGTCCGCCGAGGATGTCGCGGCGGAGGAAAGGTGTGGGCGTATGCGAAAGAGTGCTCACTTGGAGCATCAATACGAAACCAGCCCGCCTGCTCTGGCAATTTGCCTGGTTTGAGGCTGGTGCGCGGGGTTCATCGGGGGCGGTTCATCGTGACCGCTGCGGGACACGCATGGAAGCTCAGTCGCGCAGACGATAGAGCCGCAGGCCGGAAACTTCGACGAGCAGCGTGACTTGCTTTTGCACCGCCTGCGGAAGCTTGTCCTGGTTCGTCTCCATGAGGAGATGCACCCCGAGCGCACGGGCGAAGCGCAGCGACCACTCCTCGCCGCTCTCGCCATCGCGCCTGGGCACGAGGACGAACGGGGCCGCCGAGCCGTAGAAATTGCCGAGACCGCCGGCTTCATCGACCTCCGGAATGACGTTCAAACGGACGCAAGCGGAGCCGATGAAGCTCGTGATCAAACTGTTTCGTGGAATCCACCAGTTCCGGTCGCTGGCGGCGAAGTAGCCGATCTTGCCTCCCTTTGCCGCGGCTCGCATCGCCAACAGGTCAGCTTCGCGGTACCGTTGGAGGCCGCCGCCGGACCTGATCTCATCCATCCGCATGTCCCACGCCGGGATCGCAACGCAGGCGAGCATTAGCAGCCCGCTGACCCAGGGCAGCCGGCGATGCACGGCGCGCCCGTCATGCCGGCTGGTGAGACCAAGCGCCAGTCCCAGAAACCCCACAGGGTAGATGAACACGGCGTGTGCGTAGTTCACGAAATGCACCCGCTCGCCGGTGGGAAGCAGGAATTCGTAGGCCGGATAGCAGGCGATGAGGGCGCCGATCACCAGCCAGCCGAGCGAGCGGACGCGCGATGCGATCTCCGCGTCCGCATGACTTGCCCTCACCAGCAGCACCAGGCCCGGCACCAGCAGCAGCACCTCCATCAAGCCCGCGCCCAGGTCACGGCCCAGCAGGCCGAGGCGCTCCATGAACAAGCCCGGCTCACTGACAAACATCGGCGCGCCGTCGGTCTTCGGCAGCCCCACCCCGAAGAACGCCTTCACTGCGGCCCACCCGCAAAGCATCAGTGCCACGCCCGTCACCGCCAGCTTGAGGTCCTGAAGATTCCTCCGTGCCAGCGCCAGCGCGCCCAGCCCGCCGCAGGCGATCCCGACTCCCGCGACGTTGTGCGGCGCGCTCACGGCAGCGGCAAAGCCAAGCAGCGCCGCGAGCGCATCGCGCCGCTGGAGCCATGCGGCGAGCATGCCGAAGACCAGCGCCGCCTCGACCTTGTAACTGAACAGCCCGGTCAGGCTCCAGTGGACATAGGGCATCAGGTCATGGCTGACGTGCCGGTACATCCACTCCACCAGCGCCATCGTGGGCCACGACATCGCCAGCACGGCGGCGAACGACAATGGCAGAACGCGCTGGAGCCGCCAGCCCGTAAGCGTCCAGGCCACCGCCGCCAGCGCGATCACCATCACGAAGTGCAGCACGGGCGTGACGACGTGGAGCAAGGCATCGATGTCGCTCATGCCCGTGATCGAGCTCACCGCACAGGTCAGCCACATCGGTCCCCAGTGATACCAGATGTCGCTGCTCACGCCCGCCGACCGCGCATGTTCGCCCAGTGTCGCCGCCCACAGGCTCGCATGGCCGGCGCGCGGCACCTCCTGTGCCAGCAGGGCGAAGAAGCTCAGATCAAAGTGCGGCAGCCGCATTCCCGCGCCGGCATCGCCCGCAGGTTGCACATAACACATGATCGCAAAGGCACCGACGTACGTCAGAGCCAGCAGGCCCCATTCAGGCAGGGTCAGCCCGGCCCCGTCCGGCTCAGCCCTGCGCCACCGGCGCGCCGCGAACAGGAAACCTATCTGCACCACCGAGAGCATGCTCAGGTAATTGAAACGCCGCAGCCCGATGCTCGCCACCACACCGACGAGGAAGATCATGCCGCACGGCAGCGTCAGCGCCAGGCTCGGCAGCGTCCGCCGCCAACCCACCACCGGCACGATCAACAACCGCCCCGTCCATTCCATGACCACGAGCAACACTGCGCCGGCAATGAGGGCGACGGCGGGAGCGACAAGAAGCGAGTCGTGCATGAGTAAAAAGGGAAAACTCGGCGCGGCAAAGGGGGCGCGCCATAATGGGTGAGCGCGCCACCCTCAGATGCAGGCATCTCCAAATCAAGGTCCGCCACGATGTTTTGCGGCCTCATCGTCCTGAAGGACCCGTTTCCCGTTCTTCGCCAGCCGCTCCTGCGCATGAGCGCGCGCGATGGTGATCTCGGCTTCATTCAGGCTGAAGCCCGTGGTGCCGGAGGCCATCAGGTTCACCGTGTCCTGTCGATGCTTCAATCCAAGCGCATGCCCGATCTCGTGCGACGTCACGCGCGGCAACGGTTCATCGAGACCATCGGGCACTTCTTTGAGCGAGGCCGTGTCCTTCACCACCACCGGCTCGCCGTAGTAGAAGCCGTTGGGCTTCACGTTCTTCACGTAGCAAACATCGAGCGCGCTGGCGCTGAGGCTCGTCTTCGGGATCATCGCGTGCACACGATCGTGCTCCAGTTTGACGCGCGCCTCCGGCGGCAGCGGCTTCGCCGTGGTGGTGACGATCTTCTCGATCTCAAATTGGATGCCCGCCTGGGACCACACCATGTTCACCTTGCTGAAGATGCGCCGCACATCCGCCTCGACCAGCGTCGTGTGCATGTCCGGCATCGTGTCCGACTGCACCAGGTGCACGCGCACGGGGAGAGTCATCACAGGACGGTCGGCGGCGGCCGTATCAAGTGACGCGAAAAGGAAGAGAGCGGATAATGGGAAACGCATGTCAGCACGAACCAAACGCCCGCGCATGCACGAGGCATTCAGCGTTCCGCGGAGGATGATCGCTCAACCAAACTTCACTGAGAATAGATCCGCATCGCTCATCTCAAAGCGCAGCCGCACAGGCTTCGAAGCGAGCGCGCTGACATCGCTGCCAGACTTCCACTTCACGATGCGCGCGATGTGATCGCCCCAGATCGGCTCGCAATCGTCGAGCGTGAAGCCGGGCATGGGTTTGCCATCGGCATCTTGAATCTCGACACGCATCTGACCGGCGGCGCTGGTGGAGTAATTGATCTCCAGTTTGCCGCCGGTGAAGGTGATCGGCTTCGTGATGAACTCACCGCCTGCGAGCGGTGCATTCACGGACACAAAGCCATCTAGGCGCAGCGTGTAGCGTCGGCCGCCGGTGAGGAAGAGCGACATCTCGGCGTCGCCAGTCTGATGAATGCCGATGGCGGCGTAGTTCGCGCGGTCAGCCCAGCCGTCTTTGCCAATGCCGGGTCGGATGAAGCTCTGCGTGAACTCGCGGTCGAATTTGCTGCCGCCGCGCGTGCTCATGAAGAGGATGTCGGTGGCGGCGCCGCGCTTGTCCATGAAGCGCGTGGGAGTGGCGACATAGATGTGCGGCGCCCGGAAGTAGGGTTGCGTGCAGCTCGTGTAGAGATGCTCTTTCGGCAGGTTCGCCTCCATCTCGACGAACGGCGTCCAGGTGATGAAGTCCTTCGAGGTCGTGCGCGCGATGCCGCGCCAGCCTTTGATGAAGCGTCGGAAGTAGCACACGTAGCACTGTTCGGTCTCGCTCCAGAAGGCGTAGTTCTGCGAGTCGAAATACTTGCCCCAGTCCTCGGGCACGACGGGTTCCTCGCGCAGTTTTTTCCAATGAATGCCGTCGGGTGAAACGAACGCCTTCAGGCCACCCGGTCCACGTTTGTCACGCACGGCGAGATGCTCGGGATGCGGCTGGTAGGCGATGCCACCGAGCGCCTTGTATTTCTCCTCGGGTGGCACGCCGGGCTTTGTGTCGATGAACGGCGTGAAGTTGTGATTTACGAGGAACTCGTTCATGAGCACGATGTTGCCCTGCGGAAAGGTCTCGTGCTCGAAGAGGTCGAGCTTCGGCAGCGTCCAGTGAATCGCATCCTTGCTCTCTGCGTAGAGGGTGACCTCGCCTGCGTGATACTGCTCCCAGCCTTGCTTCCAATGATTGCCGGGCTTCGTGTCGCCGCGGTAGTAGAACTGGAACTTGTCATCCGCCTTCAAGACGGTCGCGTAATGCCCGTTCGGTCGCGGCGGCGTGATGGGCTGCATCAACTGCGGCTCGTGCAGCTTTAGAGTCGTTCCCTTCAACTCGCCGACGAGGTATCGATCGACGAACAACTCTCGACGCGTCCCGATGGCGACGGGTTCATCGGCCAGAACGACCAGCGAATGCAAAAAGAGAATCCCGGGGAGCCATCGTGTTTTCATACTCGAGTCAACGCAGGGTCACGAAGTCGTTGTGACTGAGCAGCGCCTGCAAAAACAGGCTGCGGTTCCGATTCATGGATGCAAAACCCTCCGAGCTTGCGGTGCGCTCCGCTTCGGTGGGCGGGCGATTGAGGATGGTGATGAAGGATTGCTCGATGAACCCCTTCTCATCGAGCTTGCTCATCTGCGCAGCGAGAGCATCGGCGCATTCGCGGCTGAGCTTGCTGTTCGTCAAAGCGAGCGCCTGCTGCGGAACGACGCTTTCATTGCGGCGGTAGCATTCGAGGACGTTGCTGTTGTCGAAGGTCGCGAGGAAGCGGTGCTCGGTATCGGCATTCTGCACAAAGTAGAGTGAGCGGCGCGGGCTCGATTCCGATTTGTCGGGATCGAGGCTGGGACCACCGAGCGTGAGATCGAGTTTGCCAGCGAGATGCAGCAGGCTGTCGCGCACGACCTGGCTCTCCATCCGGCGCGGGTTCATGCGCCAGTAGCAGGCGTTGTCGGGATCAGCGGCGACGGTGGCTGCGTCGGCATTCGCATTCGAGGAGCTGCGACGATACAAATCGGAGAGCACCATGGCCCGGTGGAGATGCTTCATGCTCCAGCCGTTGGCCATGAAATCGACCGTCAGCGAGTCGAGGATGTCCTGATGCAGCGGTGCAGGACAGCGCAGGCCCATATCATCGCCATTCGGCACGAGCGAGGCACCGAAATGCCGCGTCCACACCTGGTTTACGAGCACGCGAGCCGTGAGTGGATTGCGCTTGTCGGTAATCCAGCGCGCGAAGGCGAGGCGGCGGCCGGTGCTGGTGTCGGGATACGACTGCACCGTCGCGTTGTTGTTCTCCTCCGGACCTTCCCGTGCTTTCAGGCTTGCGGGAAGCGAGGTGTAGGTGTCACCGGGCGATTCAACTTTCTTCTTTGCTTTCTCCAGCGCTTCGCGAGCGGCTTTGATCTTCTTGTCAGCATCCTTGGCCTTCGGATCGGCTTCGGCTTTGGCGAGTTCGAACTCGGCTTGTGCGAGTTTATATTTCGACTCGGCAGCGGCAGCGGACTGCGCGAGCGTCTTGTCCTTGCTGCCCCTCTCCGCGGCAAAAACGGCGCGAATCATCGGGACGCGAGCCTTCGCTGCGGCGAGCTGTTTTTCGGCGAGGGCGACAGCTGATTTGGCATCGGTCGCCGAAGCCACCGGTCCACTGCCCGCCTCGCGGAGGACGACCTTTGAGTCGAGTTCCGTGAGCTGGAAGCGGTGAAACTCGACGTCGCAATCGAAGGCAGTGAGCGCCATCACGCCGGCACGACGCGGCTGCGTGAGACGATACGACAAAACAGGCTCGCCATTGATGCTCGCATTGAGAAGCTGGTCGCGGATGCGCACGTTGAGCGTGTAGCGCACGTCCTGCGCGATGGGCCGCGCCACTGCACCTGCCGCCGGATAGACCGACTTGCCGTCTTTGCTCGTCGAAAACTGAATCTTCGATCCGCCGCTGACCGCGCTCATGTAAATCATCGTGTCTTCGCCATTCGCACTGTCAAAAACGAAGCCGACGGATTTCCATTTCTGACCTCCGCGAATCGTGAAGCTCACGCTGGCATCGAAGTCGGCGGGTGGTTCGGCTTTCAATTGCATCACTCGACGCTCGGCGCCGATCTCACGCTGACGCACGCCTGTCGCAGAATACTGCCAGTCGCCTTTGATGATCTGCCAGCGATCCGGCGCGGCTTGTTTGAAGTCATCGCTGATGCTCACCTTCGATGTGGCGACGGCCTTCGCCGCTGGCGGCGAAGATTTGGCGAGCGCCTGCTTCGCGTTGTCGAGAGCCTTTTGCGCAGCGGTGACTTCGCGTTCGGCAGCCTTGAGCTGATCGTCGAGCACGAAAGGCAGAAGCGCGGGTTTTGCAGTCGCGGCAGGAAGTTTGATCTTCGACGGCTGGAACGATGCAAACTCGAGCACCGGCGGGATGCCGGGCTGCATCGGCTTGGATTTGTCCTCGTTTTTCTCGTCGCCGCGCACATGGCGGAATGTTTTCTGATCGAGATGGAGATCGAAGACACGCGGCAGGCCGTTTTTCTCGAAGTCCGTCTCGCCGGGCCACGGATCGAGCCGCACGTGCATCGGCTCGAAGATGGCCCTCATGCGATAGTAGTCGGGCTGGTCGATGGGATCGTACTTGTGGTCGTGGCACTTCACGCACTGCATCGTGACGCCGAGGAACGCGCGGCAGGTGTGCTCGATCGTTTCATCCAGCCACGTGGTGCGATTGAAGAGATAATAGCTGCGCGCCAGGAAGCCGGTGGCGCGGAGATTGTCGCGATCCTCGGGCGCGAGTTCATCGGCGGCCAGCATTTGCACGATCATCTTATCGTACCCTTTGTCGGCATTCAGCGACTCCACGATCCAATCGCGCCAGTGCCAGATGTGCTTCTGCGAATGCCGGAGCTGGTCACCAAGGCCATACCAGTCGCAGTAGCGCCAGATGTCCATGAAGTGCCGCGCCCAACGTTCACCGTATTGGGGAGAAGAGAGAAGCGAATCAACGATCTTTGAGTCGGACTCGTCGGACCTGGCAGGCCGGGCGATATACTCCCTCACTTGCTCCGCCGTCGGTGGCAGGCCGATGAGATCGAGATAAACGCGCCTCAGCCAAACCTCCGGCGCCGCCTCCGGCTGTGGCTTCAGATTCTTCGATGCAAACCGCGCAGCGAGCAGCGCATCCATCGACTTCCCCGAAGCTTTCGGCGGCTGATACGCCCAGTGCGCACGCGGATCAGCCTGCGGCAGTTCATTTGCGGGAGCAGGCGCGCCGGCCTCGATCCATGCCTTCAGCTTCGCAACTTGCTCCGCTGTGAGCATCGATCCCTCGCCCTCCGGCGGCATTCGGTCGTGTTTGTCAGTCGTCGTCACACGCTCGATGAGCAGCGAATGCTCGCGTGAGAGAATGTCGCCCCCTTCCCCGCCCTTGCGCATCGCAGTCGCCGTATCGAGCCGCAAGTCTGCCTTCTGCTTCAGAGCGCCGTGGCAGGTGTAGCAGCGCTCCTTCAGCAGCGGCTTGACGTCGCGCGCATAGTCAACACCCTGCGCCGTCGTCACGAACGGCAACAAGAAGGCGAGCAGGATGAGATCGGATCGGCAGCGCATCGAAGAAGTAGTACGGCGAACGAACTGGGGATTTACCGCCGACGAGTGATCTCCGTCGTATCGAGCACCTCGCCGCGCAGGTTCTTGAACTGCATCTTCATCGTCGGTGCACCGGCTTCGACGGTGAGCAGCAGGTAGTTGTCTTCGCGCGCGAGGAACTTCGAGTTCGGGTCTTTATAAACATCGCCGTCGCCTTTGAGGCAGGTGTTGAAATACGGCAGCCCGCCTTTCAGCTCGGCGCGATCCGCGAAGTAACCGAAGCCCGTGATCAAGGCGCTGCTCTTGCTCATCGGCGGCAGCCACGCGCCTTTCGTGAGGCCCATGAGCTGGCTTTGTTTCTCGTTCATCAGGGTGAAAACGAAACCCTGCTTTGTGGCGGCGATGAGGTCGGCATACCACTTGAACTGCTCCGAATCCGCCTGCCACGCATGACAGGTCTGCCATGTGGTGCCGAAGTCCTGAATGTGATTCAAATCGAGCGCGATGAGCCGCACGTCGAAGGCCGGGATGTCGAAGTGCCACTTCCACTCGTCGCCCGGCAGCGCGAAGAACTCGCGATACGCCTTCGCATCGGGATCATAGACAGGCTTCTCCGGTGGCTTCGGTCCGCGTCCGGTGATCTCGCGATCATGATTGCCCAGGATCGGCATGAACGGCGTGCTGCGAAACAACTCGCGATTTGAGTCGATGAGCGCGCTGAACGCCTTCGTTCCTTCTCTGCCCTTCTCGTGAAGGCTCCGCACGTTGTCACCGGCGGTGCAAAGCAGATGCACATCGTCCTTCACGAGCGTGCTCAGATTCTTGCCCGGCGCATAACCCCAGTCGCCAACGATGGCGATGCGGAGTTGTTTCGTCGGATAGCCCTTGAGGCTAAAGACCTCGGAGGCGTCATCGCCGCTGCGCACGCGGTAGTGATAAACCGCATCTGTCTTCGCCAGCGGAATCTCGACGTGGTGCAACGTGACCTTTTCCTCCGCACTCACGCGCTGGCCGAGCGAAGCGTCATTGCCAAACTCGACGATGGAGTTCGAGGGCTGATCCGTCTCCCAGTTGATCACGATCTTCGACGGATCGTTCGACTGATGAGTGAGCCAGAGGCGCTCGATGGGGGCACCGTTGGCGAGGCTTGCGAACGCAAGCGTGAGGGTGAGGCGAGTGAGCATCGTTACTTGGCTAGGATCTCTTCCAGCACGCGACCATCCGCATTAGCAATCTTCAAGCCCATCAGCTCGGCAATGGTCGGTGCGACATCGAGATTCGCCATGCGCTCGAGCACGACGCCTTTTTTGATGCCGCGACCGTTGGCGATGAAGATGCCGTCGAGTTCGGGGTCGCCGTTGAAGTAACCGTGCGTGCCGCCGTAGTTCACGGACGGTGTGACGATGGCATCGCCAGCGGCGTCGTTCTTGAAGGCGTAGCCGGGCTTTGGGTAGAGCACGACGTCACCCATGCCGGGATTTTCAGCAGGTGTGGGCATGCCGAGCGTGGGGCCGTCGTTGCCGTCGATCACGCGATCGACGCCTTCGGTTTGCGTGAAGAGTTCCTTCAGCTTTGGCAGCAGCTCGGCTTTGCGCGCCGGGTTCGTGATGTAAACAAAAGCCATGCCTCCCTGCGTCATCGCGTAGGCGTCGCAGGTGTTGATCGTGGGGCCGAGCCCTTGAGCGAGACCTGCCTTCTTCAACGCGACGTTGAGCAGGCAGATCTTGGTCACCTTCTTGAAGCCGTGATCGGTGGCGACGACGATGGTGGTGCGGTCACGCAGTCCGCTCTCATCGACGGCCTGCACGAAATCGCCGACGAGACGATCCGCATACGCGAGAGCGGTGTAGCTGGCCATGGAGCCGGGGCCGTAGCTGTGATGCGTCGCGTCGGTGTTGAGCGTATGAAAGAGCAGCAGGTTGGGTTTGTGCGTTTTCCAAATGTGGATCGTGGCCTTGGTCCACATGTTGTCGAGAAAGGTGACGTTCTTCCGCTGCGGTCCCATTTGCATCCACGCGATGTGCTCAGGCGTGATCAGGTTCGCGGCGATCATCTCCTTCTCGATGGCTCCATCTGGCGTGGGCAGTTCCGCGAAGCTCCAGTCGATGGTCTTCGCACGTGTGACGGCGACCCAATCCGACTCCGCCGTCGTGAGCCCGGCATCGTGCGCGAGATCGTAGAGTGTCGGCGCAAAAACCAGCCGCGTCTTGTCCACCCACTGTTCGATCTTCGGCGGCTTGTTGTCGCCTTGGCGCACGAGCAAGCCATTGAAGAGCACGCCGTGTTTGCGCGGCTCCACGCCTGTGACGAGCGTGGTGTGATTGATCCAGGTGATCGACGGATTGCTCACCACCATCGCCTTCGTGCTCGCGCCCTCCGCAGCGAGCTTGCGGAGGTTCGGCACCATCAGCGACTCATCGTTCCAAAGCCACGCCGGGAAGCCGTCGAGGCTGATGAGGATGACGTGGTTGGCCTTGTCGGGT
This sequence comes from Verrucomicrobiaceae bacterium, assembly GCA_019694165.1. Lineage (GTDB taxonomy): Bacteria > Verrucomicrobiota > Verrucomicrobiia > Verrucomicrobiales > Verrucomicrobiaceae > JAIBCL01. The sequence continues at coordinate 378,916 of JAIBCL010000003.1, forward strand.
TTTGCGTGCAGAGGCAGCGTGGCTAAAATGGCTGCCAAGAGGAAGAAAAAGCGGCGAAACATGGAGGCACATCTACGCAGCTCATCGACCGGATTGCTCCGCATTGATGGCGCAAATCGGATGAAAGCCGGTCTTTGTTGGGCATGGTGATCGACCATCCATGCCCGCCTTCATGATTCTTCGTCGTGTCTGCCCAGCCCTCGCTCTCCTCTCCTGCTTGCCTCTACCGCTTTGTGCCGGGGATGCCGGCGTGGTCGAGAGAATGCCCGGGCTTATCGCTTTCTGGACATTTCGCGAGGAAGCCGGTCAGAAGCGTGTTTCCCAAGGGACGAAAGAGCAACACCCGCTCAGCGAAGTCAACGGTCCCATCAAGCGCAGCGCAGGCGGGCCGTTCTCGGGATATGCCGCCGACTTGAATGGCAGCCAATACTTTGAGATCAAGCACAGCGAGACCGGCGACCTCAACATCAGCGGGAAGAACGCGCAGGTCAGTCTGTTTGCCGTGGTGCGCATCGTCGATCTCAAAAAGAGCCGCACCATCGCCGGTATGTGGAGCGAAGGGAAGGGTGCGAACGACGACACCGGCACGCGGCAATATGCGCTGCTCATGAACATGCCAACGTATGGCGGGAGTCGTCAACTCGTGCCGCACATCAGCGCCGAAGGCGGCGTGACGATGCGCGCGGACGGCACGAAGTTCCCTTGGTGCGCCGACTACGCAGCCACGAAGAGCGAAGTCCCCGAGGAGCAGTGGTGCACGCTGGCCTTCACCTACGACTCGAAATACATCCGCGCTTACATCAACGGCGTGCTCGACGCGCGTTCGCTCGATCCCGTCAAAGACAAGCGCAACGACCACTACTTCACCAAGGAAGGGCCCGACGGCAAAGATCGCGGCATGAATCCCTACTATCACGGTCGCGGCATCTTCAAATATGACCCCTTGCTGCACGCAAAGACGAAGATCGCCCCATCCGACTTCACCGTCGGCGCGCGCATGGCCGTGGGTTCGATGACCGGCGAGGCCACGATTGGGAAGTTCGGCGGGCTGGCTGTGTTCAATCGCGCGCTCAGTGATTCAGAGATGAAAAAACTTCACGACGCCGCGAACATCGCCGATTTGAAATAACAGACCACGACATCATGCCTGTCACCATCCATCTCGCCGAGTCATCGGAATCCATCGCGCGCTGCTTTGTCGTAATGAGCGAGCTTCGCCCGCACGTTGCGAAGGATGCGTTTGAGTCCCGCGTGCGTCGTCAGCAGGAACAGGGCTACAAGCTGGCCTGTGCCGAAAGCGAAGGCGAGGTGCGCGCGGTGGCCGGCTTCCGTGTCTTCGAGACGCTCGCGTGGGGTCGGATTTGCTACGTCGATGATCTCGTGACGCGTGAGGCGGACCGTGGCGGCGGCTTTGGCAGCGCACTGATCGACTGGCTCGTGGCCGAGGCGCGCCGCGCCGGCTGCGACGAATTCCATCTCGACTCCGGCGTGCACCGTTTCGGCGCGCATCGGTTTTATCTGCACAAAGGCATGGACATCACCTGCCATCACTTCGCGATGAAGCTTTGATGCCACGCCGCCTTACCCGTGAACCAACGCGCCATCGTCACCATCAAGAGCCTGCTCATCACCACCGTGGTCGCCGTGGTCTTTCTTTTCGGCAATGTCGCGCAGACCGTGCTGCTCGGCATCATCGTGTTCCGCGTTTACGAGCCGATGGCGGGTGCGGAATGACCGCCTCCGCACAGCGCCAGGGTCATGCTGCCTGGGAGTTTCATCATGCCGGACGAAGGCGGGTGGTGACTGTGCCGTTCATCCGGCCTCTGCTTTCCGGCAGCAACCCGGCACGCGTGCGCATACCGGAGCACCGGGCCTGATGGCGGTCGAACGCGGGGAAGGCCGTCACGTTTTCCCTCCAAAACGTCAATCACCGGTGCGAGCATCTGCCGCGAACCATGACCACACCACGCCGCCCCCGTTCCGCATCGTCCTTTCACACCACGCGCTGGACGCGTGTCTGCCTCGCGAAGGCGGACTCCGAGGACGGCCGCAGGGCGCTGGCGGATTTGTGCGATGCGTACTACGAGCCGGTCGTGACCTGGCTGCGCCATGCGCTGAAGGACGCGGATGCGGCGCGGGACGCGGCCCACGCGTTCTTCGCCGGAATGCTGGGCGGCGGCAGGATCGACACGGCGGCGCGGGACCGCGGGCGTTTCCGCTCCTTCCTGCTGGGGGCGGTGAAGCATTTCCTCGCGCACCAGCAGGAAGCGGTGCTGCGCTTGAAACGCGGTGGCGGCACCGAATCCGTGGCGCTGGACGATTCCGAGGCCGGTGAGGTGGCGGACGCGCGGCAGCCCCAGCCCGACGTGGAATATGACCGGCAGTGGGCGATGACCGTCATCACGCGGAGCATCGACGCCTTGCGCGAGGAATGCGTGGCGGAAGGGCGCGGCGACTTCTTCGACCGCGTCAGCAGCATCCTGAGCGGCCAGGCGGACCACGGAGACCAGACCAAGATGGCAGCGCAATGCGGCATGGGTTTCGATGCCTTCCGCATGGCGGTCAGCCGCCTGCGGAAACGCCTGCGCCAGTGCGTGAAGGCCGAGGTGGCCGGCACGCTGGATGATCCGGCCGCCGTGCAGTCGGAAATGGAGACGCTGTTCGCGGCGTTGAGCCGGTGAAAAATGTTTGTTCGGTTTGTGACGCGGGCACGTCAGGATACTGACATGAGCGGCTCATCCTCCATGCAAGCCTGTTCGCACTGCGGCGCGGTGCTGCCAGAAGGCATGCCGCAGAGCCGGTGCCCGCGCTGCCTGATGGCGCAGGTCATCAAACCGACGCAGGCGGGCGGCCAGCCGTCGGCCATCCCTCCGCTCACGCCCGAAGAACTCGCACCGCATTTCCCGCAGCTCGAAATCATCGAGTGCCTTGGCCGCGGCGGCATGGGTGTGGTTTACAAGGCGCGGCAGAAATCACTGAACCGTCTTGTCGCTCTGAAACTGCTCGCACCAGAGCGCGCGGACGATCCGCAGTTCGCGGCGAGGTTTGAAAAGGAAGCACAGGCTCTCGCGGCGCTGAACCATCCGCACATCGTGGCCGTGTATGATTTCGGCAGTGTGGAAGCGACGCCCTCGTGCCCTCTCTACTTCATCATCATGGAGTTCGTCGATGGCGTGAATCTCCGACAGCTCCTGCAAACCAAGCGCCTCACGCCAAAGGAGGCATTGAGCATCGTGCCGCCGGTGTGCGATGCGCTGCAATGCGCGCACGACCGCGGCATCGTGCATCGCGACATCAAGCCGGAGAACCTTCTTATCGACAAGAACGGCACGGTGAAGATCGCGGACTTCGGCATCGCGAAGATGTACGGCAGCCATCTCGCTCCGCGAGATGAGCCTTGCGCTGCCGCAGGCTCGGAAACCGCTGGAACTGCGGCAGCACACGCCTCCGACGAAAACGCCCGGCTCATCTCGCGGAGCGAGATGGCTACTTTGGGCACGCCCGACTACGCCGCGCCAGAGCAGGCAAGCGGCAGCGCGGACCACCGCGCGGACATCTACAGCCTCGGCGTCGTGCTTTACGAAATGCTTACCGACGAGCGGCCGAAGGAAAACCTCGTGCCACCCTCGAAGCGCGTGCAGGTGGACATCCGCATCGACGAGATCGTGCTGCGCGCGCTGGAGAAGGTGCCCGAGCTGCGCTTCGCCACAGCAGCGGAGTTCCGCACGCAGGTGGAAGCCGTGACCACGCTCTCCAAGCCTGGCACAGCAACCACAGGCATCTGGTTCAACCGGCTCGCCATGCTGATCAGTGTGAACGTCTGGGCCGCCATGGGCAGCTACACATTGCTGTGCAACATGACCGGCAAGGACTCCTCACGGCACTGGTATCCCGCCATCGCGGCAGCCGTGCTGCCCGTGCTCTTGTTGTTAAACGGGATCTTCATGCGCTTGTGGAAGCAAGTCTCGCCGGAAGAAGAACTGCGAAAGCGGCGGGAACAGAAGAAGCGCCTCGACATGCTCCTGGCCGCCTCAGCCCCGAAACGCCCGGGAGCCACCGAGCCCGCGCCGGACTTTGCCGTCGGCGCGGTCCTCTTTTTCACCGTATTCTTCGCTGGGATGCTCTGCTTCGAAGGCATTGGGCTCGACTCCATACGCTGCTACCTGCTGCTCATCTTCGGAGCCTTCTTCATCGCCATGCCGCTTGGCTGGTGGGGCAGCCTGGTGCTGTATGGGCGTGTCTCGTCGCGGGACGAAGCCCTGCGCACGTCCGCGCTCCGCTGGTTCCGCACGCTGTCAGCGCTGTCATTCGGGCTCGCCGTTGCTGCCATGCTGTTTTGCGGCATCAGCTTGTTCCGGTTGATGGCCAATGACGGGCAATGGCACTCCACACCGCGCGAGTGGCTCATCGCCATCTCATCCACCACCGGCACCGTGCTCATGTTCGGCGCGCATGTGCGGCTGAAGCACATCGCCGCCCAGCCCATGCACTCATGGACCCGAGGCACCTCCACCTTCACCGGTTGCCTTGGTCTCTTCACCATCAGCGCCGTTGTCGGGGTTCTCGTGGTATTAAAAAGCTGCCGGCCGTCTCGCTCGTCGCCAGTGCGAGCGGACGGCACAAACATCGCCGAGAACACGTTGGTCGAAGCGGCAAAGCAAAAACTCGAACACATGCGCGCAACGGTGCCGTTTGCCGTTCACTACTTGGGAGCGGAGGCGGCACGGCAGGATTTGTTGGCCGAGCATCCCGAACTGGCGGGTGCGATTGGCTCAGTGGACACGGCAACGAACACCATCACGCTGCGTCCGAAGGGCCCTGGGTTTGAAAAGGCGCGCCGGCTTCTCGAAGCACTCGATCAGCGGCCTGACCAAGTCTTGCTGCGATGTGAGGTGAGAGAGATAGTGAAGGGCGCGACGGGGCATCGCGAAGAGAAGGTCATCTCGCGCCCGACGCTGTATGGAATTCCGAACCGCGCGGTGACGATCAGCACAGGCATCAGGGCGTCCGCTGGCGCTGGTGGCTCCCGTGCTCTGGCTGTGAATCTCACTCCGTCCGGCGAAGGCGGTGGCGCGGACGGCGCGACGCCCAAGCGGATAGCTCTTTCCGGCAATTTCACGGAGGTTCAGGAATCAAACATCGTTGGCGCACCGCCGCATCGCGGACTCGACACGCCGCTGGGTACCGTCACCGTTGCATCCGGCGGGACTGTGGAGTTCACCCACACGACAACGGGAGGCCGCACGCTCCGATTGCTTGTGACACCCCGATGGGTAAATGGCGACAAGTTCGGGGAGCGGTCCACCACCTCGATCCAAGGCACCATGAATGACGACGACCTCAAGAAGCTCTCCTGGCATGAGTTTGATCAGTCGCCAGGCAAATACTGGCGCGAGCTGGCCGACGTGCGGCGCTTCGTGGACGCCGCCAGGCTCATTGAGCGGTATCTTGTGCTGCATCCCGAGATCGAGCCGATCAATGCGGCCAATCTTCACTTTCACACCGGTCAGTGCCTCGCGATGGGTGGCGAGACGGAGTCGGCCATTGAGAAACTCAAACTCGCTCGTCACGCGTCCGAAATCCTGGGCGGATTGCTTTGGAACGACTACGTCGATGGCACGGCGGCTTTTCTGAAACGTGACAAGCAGGCCCTTCTCGACGCACACATCCGGCTTGCCGGGGGCGATGTGATCAACAAGCCAAATGTCGGCGTGCTCGACCGCTTGGTCGCGCACTTCGGCAAAACCTACGCCGACGCATACGAAACCGCCGGCCAGGATCACAAGAACCTCAGCGCCGACTGCTTCAACCTCGCGTGGGAGCTGCTGCAAAAGAAGGACCGCACCAAGGAAGACGACGCGCGCATGATCTCGCTCGCGCACGAGTCGCTGGCTCACTGGCGGATGCGGGACGACTGCACGGATCGAAATCTGAGCATCGGCTACTGGCAGATCTCCCGCGTGTATGCCGTGGTCGGCCAGGGACACAACGCGGGACGCTACGGCGAGCTATGTTTGCAGGTCAGCGGAAAGGAGGAGCCGTTTTACCTCGCCTACGCTCATGAAGCGCTGGCGCGTGCGGCATTGCTCAACCAGCGACGTGACCTCTTCGACAAGCACCTTGCCGAGGCGCGGTCGCTCTCCGCGAAAGTTGCCGACGCGGGTGAAAAAAAGATGCTGGACGATGATCTGGCCGGTCTTGTATGGAAAGGCGACTGAAGACTCGGCGAGCGTGCGGGGTGAATCACATGGAGTGAGGCTGTTCGTCGGAAAAGAAGTCGAAAAACAAAACCCATGTTTTCGTCATCTCGCGCGTTTAACCGGGGAACACTACTGCTTATGAAATCACGCATCATGTCGCTCGTCCTGTTGTCGTCGTTTGTGATTGGCACTGTCGATGCACGCGAGTGGACGTCGGCGGACGGGAAGAAGCTGCAGGCGGATTTTGTGTCGCTGAGCGGAGATCAGGTGGTGCTGAAGCTTGCGGGTGGAAAGACGGTGAATGTCCCGCTGGCGCGATTCTCGGCGGAGGATCAGGTTTTCGTGAAAGAGCAGTCGGCAGGGGAGAAGCCGGCGGCCGCGACGGGTGCGGTAAAGAAGATTGAGGGACCCTATGCGGCGCTCATCACCGGCGGGTGGGAATTGTCGGAGCACAAAGGGCTGCCCTTTGCGCTTTACGGAAGCAAAGACCTCGGCGCCGCGCAGAAATACCCGCTGGTGCTCGCGCTGCATGGCAAGAGCCAGAACAACGAAAACGGCAGGCAGGTCGGCGGCTGGATGAAAAGCTTCGCGAAGGATGAGAACTACAAGGAGCGGCCGTGCATCGTCGTCGCGCCGCTCTGCTATCAACCCTACGGCGGCACAGGTGGCGGCTGGTACGACAAGCCCGGCGTGCAGGCCATCGCGCTCGTGAAGGACCTGATGAAATCGCTGCCCATCGACAAGGACCGCATCTACGTCGTCGGCCACTCGATGGGCGGCTTCGGCACCTGTCATCTCATCAACACGGAGCCGCGTCTCTTTGCCGCGGGCATTCCGATGTCGGGCTGCACCGGACCGGAGACGGCGGGCAACCTCAAGAAGGTGCCCATCTGGATGTTCCACGCCGCTGACGATGCGACGGTGCCGCCGGATGCGGCGCGCTCCCTCGCCGCCGCGCTGAAGCGTGACAAGAGCTTCAAGTACACCGAGTTCGAGACCGGCGGGCACGGCATTCCGCCGAAGGTCTTCGATGACAAGATCACGCACGAGTGGCTCTTCTCCCAGACGCGTGGCAAATGATGCGCCCCATCATCCGTGCGGCCGCGCATCACCACCGGTCCATCCGGCTGATGAGTACACTCCGGCGTACGTCGTGCCGGCTCGTTGCAGCGCGTAACCTTGACGACCACATCTCCAAGGAATCCGTCACCCCGTGATGAACCGTGCCCAGACTCCCGCCAGCTTCGCCCGCACACGCTGGACGCTCGTGTTGCGCGCGCGACCTGAATCCGCCGAGGGCCGCTCGGCATTGAGCGAGCTGTGCGGGGCGTACTACCAGCCTGTTTTCGTTTTCCTGCGCCGCATGGGCTTTGCCGACGATACCGCACGGGATCATGCGCACTCGTTCTTCGCTCATCTGCTGGAGCGCGGCTTTCCCGGTGCTGATCCGGCGCGCGGACGCTTTCGCAGCTACCTGCTCGGCGCGGTGAAGTACTTCGTCGGCGATCTCATCGCTCATGCGCGGCGGGAGAAACGCGGCGGCGGCACCGGGCATGAGGTCATCGATCCCTCTGATGATCACTCGCCTGCGCTGGCTCTCGGTGATGCCGGCGCTCCAGCGGTGCCCGAGGTCTTCGATCGCGAATGGGCCCTGGCGGTGATGAACCGCGCGGTGAACACGGTGGCAGCGCTGCACACGACGGAACGCTTTGCCGCTCTGCGGCCCTGGCTGATGGGCGATGCGGCGGCATCGCAAGCAGAGAGCGCCCGGGTTTCAGGCATGTCGGAAGGCGCTTTCAAGGTCGCGGTGCACCGCATGAGGAAGGAGTTCCGCGAGGCATTGCGGCATGAGGTGGCACAGACCGTGGAGGCGGATGCCGACATCGACGACGAGCTGCGCTATCTATGCTCCGTGCTCGCGCAGTGATCGTGTAACCTCCGCCGCTCCGTCTCCAAGGAACAGGCATGACATCTTCCTCTCCATCCATCTGTCCGCAATGTGGCGCCGCGATTCCTGATGCCTCTGAGCACGGCCTGTGCCCGCGCTGCGTGTTCGCCAAGGCGGTGCAGCCCACCGTCGCTGCCACGATGCCGTTGCCCGCGCCGCCCGGGCTGGAGGCGGTGCGCGCGGCGTTTCCGCATCTGGAGGTGATCGCACTCATCGGCAGCGGCGGCATGGGATCCGTGTTCAAGGCACGGCAGCCGCAGCTCGACCGCTTCGTCGCCCTCAAGATTCTGCCCACCGCGCTCGCGGAGCAGCCGGGGTTCTCAGAGCGCTTCCAGCGCGAGGCGCAGGCGCTCGCGAAGCTGAGCCATCCGCACATCGTCACCGTGCATGACTTCGGGCGCGCGGGTGAGTTCTACTTCCTGCTCATGGAGTTCGTCGATGGCGTCAATCTGCGCCAGCTCCTGCAAGCGAAGAAGCTCACGCCGAAAGAGGCGCTAAGCATCGTGCCGCCGGTGTGTGATGCGCTGCAATGCGCGCACGACCGCGGCATCGTCCACCGCGACATCAAGCCGGAGAACCTGCTCATCGACAAGGCGGGCACCGTGAAGATCGCTGATTTTGGGATTGCGAAGATGATGGGTGAGATTCGAAGGACGGGAACGACGGAAGGGACTGGAAGGACATCTCATGATTTGTCCTCTGAGTCCTTGGAGTCCTTTCGGTCCTTCCCGGCCGCAGGCACTCCGGCCTATGCCGCGCCGGAGCAGGTGAACGGCGCCGCCGACCACCGCGCGGACATCTACAGCCTCGGCGTCGTGCTTTACGAGATGCTTACCGGCGAGAGGCCAAAGGAAACCATCACACCTCCCTCGAAGCGCGTGCAGGTGGACATCCGCATCGACGAGATCGTGCTCCGCGCGCTGGAGAAGGCGCCCGAGCTGCGCTTCGCCACGGCGGCGGAGTTCCGCGCGCAGGTGGAGGCGGCCGCCACGACGGCCGCGGCTGCGGCGTCGCCGGCGCAGCCGGTGCACAGGCGCGCGCTCATGCGGCAGATCATGGATCACTTCACGCCGGCGGAGCGGTGGGAGTCGATGCGCTGGGGCCTGCTCATGGGCCTGTGGGGCGCGGCCATCTGCACCGCGCCGTTTTATGCCGCGGCGAGACTGCCCGCGCCGCTGAACTGGATCGCCGGCATCGGCGCGCCAGTGCTCGGGTTGTCATTCTTCCCCTTCCTGCGCCGGCTGCACGTCTCCATGCTCTGCCGCACGGAGTGGGCGCGGCAGCAGGGCATCGAGCCGGAGCAATTGCGCTTCAGCTTCGGCGGCCACGCGATGGAAGCTGCAGCCCCGCTCAACGCCGTTCACAATTCACCCAAAGGCACGTCGCAGGCGCTTGCGGTCAATGCCGCCATCTGGGTGGGCCTCGTTCTTGCCGGGTTGTGGATCACGCTCGCCGCAAATGTGTGGCGCTTCCACATGACTGGAGCTTCGCCCTTCCTGCTGGTGACCTTGCTCGTCGCCGTGTTTCCGCCCGTTGCCGCGATCTGGCATGGGCGATGGCTGCGCGCCTTCGCGTGGAGTGCCTTCATCGTGGCTCTGCCTTGCGCGCTGCTGGGCGTATTCTTTGCCTCCGCGATGTTGTCGGAGACCGGCGGCTGGCACCCGGCGCCTGCGGAGGCGATCGTGGTGCCGCTTACCTGGGCCGGCGCCATCTTGCTGCCGGTCGCGGGCATCATTCTGTGGCACGCCTCGCATCCGCAGGAGAAACCCGGCGGCTGCCTGCGGGCCGCATTCGCCCTCCTCGTGGCGCTGCTGGCAATGGGCATCGCAATCTGCACGGTGCTCGTGATCAGCTATCGCCAGGCGTCTCGCGGAGTTCTCGAAGAACGACAGAAGCTGGGGGCGGATTTGGAAGCTTCGAGAAGAGCCGCAGCGCGGAAGGCTGACGAGCGGCGCATGTCCGGACAGCTCCAAGGCGCATGGCGCGGCAGTGAGTCCGGTCGGGAAGGCGAATGCACGCTGACTGTCGAGGGCGCCACCGTGAGTTTCCAAGGAGTAGATGCCCAGGAGTGGTATCGCGGAAATTTTGAACTCGTGCCTGGCACAAACCCGCAGCAGCTCAAAGCGGTCATCACTGAGTGCGCGGATCCGGACTACGTCGGGAAGATCGCCCTTGCCATCATCGCCATCGACGGCGACCGGCTCTCGTTCGTCGGCAAGGAGCCAGGAGTCACGGTCGCGCCTACTGGATTTGAGGGCGACGCGCACTCGCGACACTTCGTTCTCCGACGCGCCACTCCGGAGGCAATTCCTCGGACCAGCCGATGACGATGCAAATGTCTGAATGATCTGGAACATCGCCTTGCCGCCGGCCGACGCGCCCACTCATAGAGCAGCCAATCATTCAACCCAAAAAGCATCAAGCCGGGACGTCCGAATCGGCCTTGTGCGCAAACGGCTCTGTCACCATCGTCATCCCCGCGAAAGGTTGCTTCGTTTACCATCCTGATCCATGCGCCTGCTCATCGTCGAGGACGAACCCGATCTGGCCCGCTCGCTCGCGAGAGCATTGCGGGAGGATGGCTATGCGGTCGATGTGGCGGAAGACGGTGACGAAGGCCGCTTCAAGGCGCTGGAGAATGACTACGATGCGATCATTCTCGACTGGATGCTTCCCGTGATCAGCGGTCTGGAGGTGCTCGTCGATCTTCGCAAAAAGAAGCGCACGCCTGTGCTGATGCTTACCGCGCGACGCGCGGTGGATCAACGTGTCGAGGGACTGAATGCTGGCGCGGATGACTATCTCGCGAAGCCCTTTGACCTGAAGGAACTGCGCGCGCGACTTCGAGCCATCATCCGTCGCTCAGCCGGTGAAGCTCGCGATCAAATCGAGATCGGCACCGTGGTCATCGACACATGGGGAAAGAAGATCACGCTCGCCGGGCAAACTGTCTCGATCACAGCGCGTGAATATGCGCTCGTTGAATACCTCGCGCTGCGACGTGGCAAGATGATTTCCCGCACCGAGCTGTACGAGCATCTCTTCGACGAGAACGAAGACTCGCTCTCAAACCTGCTCGATGTCCGCGTCTCGCTCGTGCGCAAGAAGCTCGGCGCGGACTTCATCGTGACCCGCAGAGGACAGGGCTACTGCATCCCATGAAATGGCCGTCTTCCAGCATCCGCACTCGCATCCAGCTCTGGCACGGGCTTTTGCTGGCGTGCATCCTCGTCGCGTTGGGAATCGCTGCGTGGCGCTTGCGATGGAATGATGAACTGAGGCGCGTGGACCGGGAGCTGAACGAAGCGCTCTCGCAGATGCATCGCATTCTCGGTGCCGGACGTCCGGCCGCCATGCGAGGCAATGCCGGAACTCCGTCGCCGCCTGAGCAGTTTACGATGCCTCCAGACATCGCCGCGCAGATTGCGGAGAGAGGCTGCTACTACGCGCTCTGGACACGCGCGGGCAAACTCGTTGCGCATTCAAGCAATGCGCCAGCCACACTCACAATGCCAAAGCTCGAATCGGGCGGCACGATCGTCACGCATTGGCGGAACAGCGGCGATGCACGCGAAGGCTACGTCTTCACGCCGCCGGGCGAGTGCATCTTTGCCGGTGTGTCTGTCGCCCAGGAGCGCGCGGCGATGGTGCGCTTCGGCTGGTGGCTCGTCGCGCTCGGTGGCGGCGTGCTAGGCATCGGCCTGCTCGTCGATGCATGGATCGTGAGACGCGCCATTCAACCGGTCGAGGACATCATCGGCGCTGCCGAGCGCATCAGCCGCGGTCACTTGTCTGCGCGCATCGACTCCGACAGTGCCAGCCATGAATTGAAGCGGTTGACCAAGGTGCTCAATGAAACCTTCGCCAGCCTCGATGCGGCCTTCTCTCAGCAGGCTCGATTCAGCGGCGATGTCGCTCACGAACTGCGCACGCCCGTGGCGGTGATCGTCACGGACGCTCAGAATGCCTTGGAGCGAGAACGCAGCGCCGAGGAATATCGAGAGACGATTGCCACTCACTTGCGATCCGCACAGCGAATGAGTGCGCTCATCGAGTCGCTGCTCGATCTCGCACAGATTCAGTCGCACACAGATGCAGCGCATGATCCGTGTGATCTCGGTGCGCTGACGAATGAGGTCGCCGAAAGCCTTCGTTCGCTGGCGGAGCAGCAAGGCATCACGATCGAGACTTCGCTTTCCCCTGCCCCCTGCACAGGCAACACCCTGCAATTGGTGCAGATCATCACGAATCTTGTGAGCAATGCGATTCAGCACAATCGCAGCGGCGGGCACGTGCGCATTTCCTCGAAAACCGAAGACGGAAGAGCCGTGTTGCGCGTCGAGAATTCCGGCCCTGGCATCTCCCCTGAGCACCTGCCGCACATCTTCGATCGATTTTACCGAACCGACGCCTCGCGCAATCGCAAAACAGGCGGAGTGGGCCTCGGCCTCGCGATCTGCAAGGCCATCGCCGATGCGCACGGCGCGGAGCTCACCGCATCGAGCCAGCCCGGAGCGAGCACGGAGTTTGCGCTCAGAATGCCTTCGAGTGCGAGCTGATGGCCGGCAATTTACGAGGAGCAGGCCGCCGCATTGATTCGCTGATGCCAGTCGCGAACGCGCGGCAGCTTCGCCGGCAGCTCGTAGCGGCCGGACCACAAAAAGCACTCCAGCATGGCGGCAAGATCGAGATCGACGAAGCGAGGGCTTTCATCGAGCAGGAACGCATGATGGGCGAGCATGAATTCGAAGGGTTCAAGCCGATCCGTGAGCTGGTCGAGCAGCGCCGATTGCGAGCGACTCCACTGGTCGATGCAACTGGGACCAAAACGTCGCTCCTTGTATTGCAAATGCCGCAATTGTTCATCCTCTGGAAGCCATTCGCGGAAATAGATGTCGTTCAGACGAAAGGCCGGATCTTCGACCTCATTCTCGATGTAGCGCCACAGAATGGTCTGCACGCCGTCGAGATGAGCCGGGAATAGTCCGAGCTTGAACCGCTCATCGAGATACCGCGCGATGACCTGCGTGTCGTGATCGCTTTCGACTACGGGTGCATCATCATCGACCAGCAACGGGACGCGATAGCTGCGATGACCACTGAGCCTCCACGGCAGAGATCGATCGAGCGGAGGGATGTTGATGATCTCATGCTGAATGCCGCCAAAACGCAAGATGGCGCGCGTGACCATACAATAGGTGCTCCAGGGAAATTGGACCAATTTGAGGCTCATGGTGATGAACAAGTGTGCGAGCAAGTAGGCTGGATTCAGCGCCCTGGCAATTGCGACCACTCGACGAACCACGCCGGGATCAGCAAGATGACTTCCCGTCACGTTCCTGAAAGGTGACCGCTGCATCGTGGTCTCATGATCGCGCGCATCGTCTGCCTTTTGTCCCTCATCGTCTCCGTCGCCAAAGCGGACCCGCAACTCTCATCGTGGCTGACACAATGGACCGGCAACTACGCTCGCGTTTACCTCACCGATGCCGACGTGTCATCGAACACGACCTACACCACATGGAGCCGCAACACGATGACGCAGTCATTGCCGACCTATGCAGGCGCGAGCGAGGTGTCGTATTCCGCCGACTATGTTTACATCCGCACGACAGGCCTCGCGCCTTATGTGATGGGGCCTTGGTATAACGGCACGGGTCACGTCACGCTCTTTCCAAATGTGCCGACGAATCTCGCGACGATCTACCGCATCCCACGCACGCCAGTGCAGCCGACGAACAAGGTGGCGACGCTTGCCGGCTTCAACGGTCTCTTCGTCGATGGCGTGGCCATGTTCGACATGCGCGACGTGTTTTCGGTCGCTGACCCGACTGGCACAGAATCATCGACGACTGGCCTCAAGATTTGGAACCGCGACGCCACGGTGATCGAAGGCGTGACGTTCGATCCAGCCTTCGCGCATTCACAAGGCGCGGGGATGTATCACTACCACTCGAATCCACGCGGCGTGCGCTATCTGCTCGGCGACAACATGCTCTATAACGCCACAACGAAGGCGTATTCCGAGAACACGGCAAACACGAACCTCAAACACTCTCCCATCATCGGCTGGGTGCGCGACGGCTATCCGATGTATGGCCCCTACGGTTACAGCAGCGCGATGAATCCGAACAGCGCCATCCGCCGCATGGTGAGCGGCTACGTCCTGCGCAACGGGCAGAACGGCACGGAGAATCTCAGTTCGACAGGACGTGTTCGCATTCCCAACTGGGCCGTGCGCTCTCAGGGCGGCCTTTATGCCACTCTCGACTCCACTCAGTATGGTCCCGCCGTCAGCGGCACGCGCGCGCTGGGCCGCTACATCGAGGACAACGACTATCTCGGCGATCTTGTGAATCCGAGCACGGGATCGAGCTACGTGCAGGGCGCGGACTTCGATCTCGATGAGTTCAACGGTCGCTTTTGCGTCACGCCGGAGTTTCCCGGCGGCACCTATGCCTACTTCGTCTCCATCAATGCCGACGGCACACCGAAGTTCCCGTATTACCTCGGTCGCATGTATTACTCGCGTCCGCTCGGCGGCGTGGTGACGAGCATCACGGAAGCAGTGACTGTTTTGTTTTCAGGTGGGCCAAAGAAGACTCTCGCCACCGATGCACCATCGATTAATTCAGCGAATGGCAATGTCTCGTTGACCTGGAGTGCGATCGACGGCGGCACCTACACGGTCGAAACTTCGTCGAATCTCAGCACATGGAGCACGCTCGGCACCAGCGCACCGGCGACGCAGACACTCGCTCCGACTCCTTCTGCAACTCGCACGATCACCGATCCTGGCGCCGCGTTCGGCGGGGCGCTGAAGTTCTACCGCGTGCAGCGCACGGCGATCGCGACCTTCGACTCAAGCGGTTTCGGACCATGAAACGAAAACTTCTCCTCCGCTGGCACACCACCCCGGAAGCTGGCTGGTCGCGCGATCGGGTGATCGCGAATGTCCAGCCCGCTGTGCCAGCGGAGGCGTTTTCGTTTTCACCGTCATCTTGCCGCAAGGTTTCCGTTTCCATGCGAGCCTCGCCGAATGAGACATCTCATTTTCCAGGTTTTCGCCGCCGCCCGTCAAGCCACGGCGGGTGTTCATGTGCGGGCGGAATCTTCGCCGGCAGGGACGCCACCGCATTTTGCACAAGCTCCCGGCTTGCGATCATTCAACGCGGACCGCGTTTGGCAAACTAAGGTGGCGGATGATCGAACACACCGACGAGTCATTGAAGCCGCAGCCTGTCGTGCAGGTGGCGGCGGTGCATCGGACGGCGGGCAGCAGGGGCGGACCGCGCGCGGATGACGTGGACCCCGTGCGCTCCTACCTCGCGCAGATCACCCGCATCCGCCGCGTCACCCGCGAGGAGGAGGGCGAGATCGTCGCCCGTCTGGAGGCGGCGGAAAGAAGGCTCGACGCGGTGCTCGGCGGCATGGGCTTTGCCTTTGCCCACTACGCGTCGATTGGCGAAGACATCATCGGCGGGCGCGCCCGCATGGACCGCTTCGTGATGGAACGGCATGTGCCGGACCGCGAGGCCTTTCCACGCCGGCTCGAGTGGCTGTGCGCCGAGCTGAAGAAGGGCATCGATCAATGCGAACGATGCCACGCGGAGCTGACGCGGGCGGACGACGACGCATGGGCCGAAGCCGGCGCGAGATTCGAGGCGGTGCTCGGCCATGTGCGTGCCCTGCTTCCGTCTTTCTGCTTCAAGCGGCGGGTAAATGCGGACTTCGTCGCGCTCCTGCCCGGTCTGCTGGATGAACTGGCGAGCATCGAGGCGCGCCTGCACGACGGACACGACTCCAGCGCCGCCGCGGCGGAACTGCGGGAGTTTGAAAGGCGCGCATGGATGAGCGCGCGGATGTTTCGAGAGAGGGCGGCGGAGGCACGGCAGGCAGATGCGGACTGCGCGGCGGCGAAGCAGGCCCTCGTCGAAGCCCACCTCTGGCTGTCGGTGCTCCTGGCGCGAAACTACAACTGCCCGAGCATGACCTTCCTTGACCTCGTGCAGGAGGGAAACATGGGGCTCATGCGCGCCGTCGAGATGTACGACAGCGATGCCGGCAGCCGCTTTGGGAACTACGCCTCCTGGTGGATCCGGCAGGCCATCACGCGCGGCATCGCGGAGCAGGCGCGGCTCATCCGGCTGCCGGTCTATCTGAGCGCCACGGCCGGCACCATTCTGCGGGTGCAGCGGGAGCTGGCGATGGACTTCGGACAAGATCCATCCGTGGAGGACATCGCCGAGGAGATGAAGATGCCGCCTGAACGCGTGCGCTCCATCCTCGCTACGCTGCAGCCGCCGTTGTCCCTGCAAATCAAGGTCGGGGACGGGAACGATGCACCTGAGCTGGGCGACATGATCGAAGATCCGCGCAGCGCTCCGCCCGATGACTCGGCGGCGGTCAATGCGCTGGGCGACCGCCTCGATGAAGTCCTGGCCACGCTGACCGAACAGGAGCGGCTCGTCATGTCCAGCCGTTACGGCCTGGCGGACAGTACCAGCCGCTCGATGCGGGAGGTGGGCCGGCAGGTGAATCTTTGCCCGCAGCGCATCCAGCAGATCGAGGCCAAGGCGCTCAAGAAACTGCGCCACCCCGTGCGCATCCGCATGCTGAACCGTCTGCTCGGGCGTGATCTCTCCTGACACTGTGCGGCACAGCCTCGCCGCCAGCGCTCACCGCCAGTCCGGTCACAGGCCCCGCAGCACATCCAGCGCCTTCTTTTCAAAGACGGCCTGCCACTCGGGTGCCACGAGTGAATCACAATCTTCCTGCGCGTAGCCGGTGTTCCTGCGCTGCACGGCGGTCGGCGTGTAGTAGATGTAGCCGTTCGTGTAGCCGGACACGAAGGCGTGCGGATCACCGGCGGCTTTCTTGATGCCCAGCCCCACCTGCACGGTGACCTCGCCGGGAAAGGTGACGAGCTTGAAGTCGCCGACGCGCAAGCCGCACACCTCCGCATCGATCACCGGTTTCGGAGCCGCCTTGGTTTGCGCGAGGTGCATCTTGAGCAGCGCGAGGTTGGTGTTCAGCCGTGTGAGCTGCTCCATGATCTGGATGTTTTGCAAATAAGCTTCCACGCCCGCGCGGTTGTCGGCGTCGAGCTGCGGGATGGGCTTGCGGGCCAGTGACTGGTCGTGCAGGTAGCTCTGTGCGTGGTGGGAGGGAAACTCGGGCCACATCTTGTGCTCGAGCAGCAGCGGCAGGAAGCTTTTGAAGTTGATGTTCGTGGGCTTCAGCGCGCCGAGCAGCTTCTTCTGCTCCGCCTCGATGGCGGCGATGCGCTTCTCGTAGTCCGTCGCGCGTGGCACTGCGACGGCCTCATTAAGCACGTTCAAGACGGCGTCTGCCTTTGTCTCGATTTCACGCGCCGTCGCGAGCACCGTGGCACCGAGCATGGAGCCGAGCGGCTCGGCATCCGCCGGGCGGCTCGTCTCCTTGTAGCGCAGCGGATTGATGTCGCCGCCGCACCCCTGCACGAAGAAGGCCATCGCGCCGTCGCCGAGCGCCTGCTCGATCACCTTCGATGCGAATCCGGGATAATCCGCCGAGCTGCCCTTGCCCGGCGGATTCATGATCGGATGGCAGGCGAACTGGTAGACCACGGCCAGCGGACTGCCGTCCGCGCGATCCAGGCGCAGCACGCCGACCTGCGGATCGATGGGGCCTACGTCCGCCACGTCCTCGTCACGCGGCATGGAGTAGGCGCGCCGCATGTCCACCTCGGAGCCGTCCTTCATGTTCAACCGCCGGTTTTCACTGATGCGCTTTTCCACCCCCACGCCCGTGCCCGCCCTGACTGGCACGAGATTCTTCAGCGCCTGCTTCGCGGCATCGATCACGAGCGGCCCGAGGTCCGCGCGCACGATGCCGTGACAGTGGCTGGCATTCACCACGAGGCTCGATGGAGCGATGCCGGCATCCTTTTGCAAGGCCGCGCGCAAGCCGGCCAGGAAGCCGTCCCCGATGCGCCCGATGCCGCCGATGGCCACCGCATCCACGGTCACCAGCACCGCAGTGGCATCGCCGCGCTTCAGCGCGAGCACTTTCGCGAAACAGGGGTCGTTCACCGGTACCGAGCGGTCCGTGATGTCCACCTTCGCAACGCCGGCGAGAAGCTCCGCGCTGAGCGGAGACGTGGGTGCCAGGACCAGGACGAGGACGAGGAAAAGAAGACGGGCGCAATTCATGCCATCAAAACGCCGCTCGCCGCCCCTTTTCACGAACGCCATTCCATCGCCATCGCGGTGTCAGCGGACCAGACCAGACCAGATCGCCACCCTTTCAATCACTTGCGCGAACGCGCCAGGATGGAAACCACGCCGGCGAAACGCTTCACGCCCGGAATGGCGAGCAGCATCTGGTCGAGCCACATCACGGTCATTTCCAGTTTGAAGAACCACTCGTCGCTCACCATCCGCAGCAGCCGGGCTGCCAGATAAAAGTGGCGCTGCTGCTCGATGACGAAGCGCTCGCCGATGCGCCGCACCTCGGCCGCACTGAGCTGCCGTTCATCGGGGCTCACGTCCTTCTCCACCGGAGAGCGGTCCCGCAGCCACTGCAGCGTGCGCGAGTAAGCGACCGGCTCCAGCAATGCCGCGCGGCCGCCCGGACGCAGCAGCCGCTCGAGCGCGTCCAGCGCATCGTCCAGCGGCATGTGATGCAGCACCGACATCGCCAGCACGGCGTCGAACGCCCCGTCCGTGATGCCCGCGCTCGCACCATCGGCGACGATGAAGTCCACCTTGTCGGCCACGCCCTCGAGCACGGCGCGCTCGCGCGCCACCTCGATCAGGTCCGGCGACACATCCAGTCCCGTCACCCGGTAGCCCAGACGCCCCAGCCGGCAGGCCATCTCCCCGCTGCCGCAGCCGAAATCGCAGATGTGCTCCGGCTTGTGCAGCGTGAGGTAATGGATGACACACTCCGGGTAGCGCGTGCGCCAGCGTGCGCATGTGCGGTAGCGCTCCACCAGCTCCGGCGGCGTGGGCGCGAGGTTCGCCCGCTCCCGCTCGGCGATCCCGGCATGAAAGGCCACTTCGTTCTCCAGCCGCTGCTCGTTCGTCGTGGACATGAGTTCTGTGTCGATGATGGATTCTTCTTCCCGGCGGGATTGATGGCACGGCGCGGTCTGGTGCGGCGCGGCGGGCGATGTTCCCCTTGCTTTTCAGTTGGCTTGATTGCATCAACGGCGCAATGAAAAACTTTGTCCGCGGCCTCATCGACAAGCCCACCGTCGCCATTTTCCAGTGGCAGTGGGCCGGCCGCATCGGGGCTTTCTTCGCCTACCAGCACCGCCGCGCCATGCGCCGCCGGCTTGAGGAGCGGCTGCGGGCGGAAGGGGCATACGGCGACTCGGTGATCGAGGGACCCTTTCGCGGGCTGAAGTATCCGCCGCTGGAGCAGTGGGCCTCGTGCCGCTTCGAAAAAATCAACGGCACCTACGAGCACGAGCTTCACCCGCTTCTCGCACGCCTCGCTGCGAAGCCATACACCACCGTCATCAATGTCGGCGCGGCCGAGGGCTTCTACACCGTGGGCTTCGCACGGCTTTTTCCGCAGGCGAAGATCGTCTCCTACGAAGCCCAGCCGCAGCATGTGGAGTTCTGCCGGCGACTCGCAATTCTGAACGGCGTGGACGGCCGCATCGACTTCCGCGGCCGCTGCACGGCCGAGGAACTGGCTTCGTTGAAGCCGGACGGCCCCGCGCTCGTGTGGATGGACATCGACACCGGCGAGCGCCCCGTGCTCGATCCGGCGAAGGTACCGTGGCTCAAGAACGCGGACATCCTCGTCGAACTCCATGACTGTCTCGAAGCCGGCCTCACCGATCTCATCCGCGGACGCTTCACCGGCACGCATCGCATCGAGCAGATCACCAACGCCGGTCTCGACTATGCACGCTACCCCGTGCTGCGGAAGATGACGTTTCCCGAGATCGAGGCGCTCGTCGGCGAGGACCGCCGCGGACTGCAGGACTGGTTCTTCATGGAGCCTTTGGCATCGTGATCCGTGCGCTTCGCGGCCACATAGCGAGGTTCTGGCGGCCTGACTGGCTGCCGTGGAGCTTCCGCGCCACGTCACCCACGCGCTCACCGGTCGCACCGCGATCATCCCGAGCCTTCCCTCGTCACGCGGAGACGGGCGGATCGGTTCCGCGCCGGTCTCAAGCCCCTCCGTGACCAGGTTTCGCGCGTTGGTCATGCCTGGCAAGGAAGGAACCAGCGTCCGAAGATCAAATCATCTTCCGGCTCGTTGTCGCGGTTCGATTCCCGTTTGCCAAGCCAACCGGACCAGCTACTCTGCGCGCCCCAAAAATCCGGCGCACGTGCAGCCTTGCCCGGCCCCATCATCCTCCGCCCGCCCCATTCCGCCATGAACATCAATGTCGAACACCAGCCGAACTGCCGCGCCATCGCCCATGTCCGCGTGCCCGGTGAGGAAGTGAACAAGAATCGTGACGAGATCGTGTCCTACTTCGCCCGCCAGGTGCGACTGCCCGGCTACCGCCCCGGCAAGACGCCGAAGTCCGTGGTGGCAAAGCGCTATGAGGCCGAGATCCGCTCCGAGCTGGAGAACCAGCTCGTCAACGAGGGCCTGCGCCAGGCCATCAAAAACGAGGGCCTCGAAGTGCTCAATGTCCTCTCCGTGAAGGACAAGCTGCACCATGACCCGGACCGCAGCTTCTCCTTCAGCGCCGAGCTGATGCTCGCGCCGAAATTCGAACTGCCCGACTACAAAGGCATCCCCGTAAAGCTGCCGCGCATCGAGGTGACCGACGCCGACATCGACCACGACCTTCTCCACATGCGTGAGCGCCAACAGACCTTTGAAGACGTGGACCGTGCCGCCGCGAACGACGACGTGGTGAGTCTCTCTTACAGCGTCAGCCTCGACGGCCGGCCCGTTGAGCAGACCGTCCCCGATGTGCCCGAGCACCTCAAGAAAGTCGAAGAGCAGTGGTTCCTTCTCGACACGGAGGAGGACTTCCTCCCCGGCTTCTACGCCTCCATGCAGGGCATCACCAAGGGCGCGCAAAAGAAGGTGGAGGTCGCCCTGCCTGATGACTTTGGTGTCGAGGCCCTCCGCGGCAGGACCATCGTGCTCGATGTCACCTGCTCCGCCGTGAAGGAGAAGCGCCTGCCGGAACTGACCGAGGAGTTTGCCAAGAAAATCGGCGGCGAGGAAATGACCGTCGAGACCCTGCGTGGAGAAGTGCGCGAGGCCGTGCGGCGCCGGCGCGAGCAGGCTCGCGACCAGTCCACCACGAACCAGGTGCTCGCCGCGTTGCACGACCGCATCGAATTCGACATCCCGCAGGAGATCATCAACCGCGAGGCGCAGCGCCGCACCAATGAGATGGCCCAGCGCGCCATGCAAAGCGGCATGGGACAGGAGGAACTCATGAAACACCAGGAGGAGATCGTCGGTGCCGCCACGCAGCAGGCGCGCCAGAGCGTGAAAGTGAATTTCATCCTCGAGCAGGTGGCCCAGAAGGAGCAGATCGAAGTCTCCGACCAGCAGCTCAGCGCCGCGCTCGCCTCCTGGGCGGCGCGCAGTGGCATGCCGGTGAAGAAATTCCTCGCCGAGGCGAAGAAGGGGAGTCTCATCGAGAACCTCCGCGGTGATCTGCTGCTGCAGAACACACTCAATTTCCTCAAGGACAATGCCGCCGTCGAGGAAACCGATCCCGAGACCGAACGCTGCGAGGTCCACGGACGGTAAGCAGTGTGCGGGCGGCTGCGGGAAATCCCGGACGGGAGCGGAACTGGAAGCACCGTTCCGGTGGCTGCCGTTCGTGCTTGTCGAGCACCGGGGCATCCTGCATCCTGCATCCCGCTCTCCTCGTCATGTCCGCTCCGCTTCCCCGTTTTGCCTGGCTCACCGTCGGCCTCCTCTGGCCCGTCGCACTCCTGAATTACCTCGACCGGCAGATGCTCTCCACCATGGGCATCTCCATCAAGGCGGACATCGTCGAGCTGCAGAGCGCGGAGATGTACGGCAATCTCATGGCCGTCTTCATGTGGGTGTACGCCGTGTGCAGTCCGCTCGGCGGCATCATTGCGGATCGCGTCAGCAAACGCTGGCTCATCATCACCAGCCTCGCCGTGTGGTCATTTGTCACGTTGATGATGGGGCATGTGCACGGCTACCGGGCGCTGTACGGCCTTCGTGCGGTGATGGGTGTGAGCGAGGCATTCTACATCCCGGCGGGCCTCGCCTTGATCGCTGATTATCATCGCGGGGCCACCCGCTCGCTTGCGGTTGGCATTCACATGAGCGGCATCTATCTCGGCCAGGCGCTGGGAGGACTCGGCGGCTGGGTGGCGCAGGAAATCTCGTGGCGCGCCGCGTTCCAGGGCTGTGGTGTCATCGGCGTGGCGTATGCCTTTGTGCTCATCGCGCTGCTGCGGGAGCGGGACAAGGCTGATGCGGCTGACGGGTCCGATACGTCCGACCTGTCTGACAAACCCTCCGCGTTGGCGCAACCCAACTGGGCCGGCTTCATCGTCCTCATGCTCTGTTTCTCTCTTCCCAGCCTGCCCGGCTGGGCGGTGAAAAACTGGCTGCCGACGCTGTTGCAGGATCGCTTCTTGATGGAGCAGAAGACTTCGGGACTCTGGGCCACGGTCGTCGTCGCTAGCGCGGGATTTCTTGGCGTGCTGATCGGCGGCCGGCTTTCGGATCGTTTGTCGCAGGAGAATGTGCGCGGCCGCACATGGGTAAGTGCGACGGGACTCGTCCTGATCGTCCCTGCGCTCGCCGGCATCGGACTCGCGCCGAGCTTTTGGGTTGTCATCGCCTGCACGGCGGTCTTTGGCATCGCCTTCGGACTCTTCGACA
This sequence comes from Verrucomicrobiaceae bacterium, assembly GCA_019694165.1. Classification (GTDB taxonomy): domain Bacteria; phylum Verrucomicrobiota; class Verrucomicrobiia; order Verrucomicrobiales; family Verrucomicrobiaceae; genus JAIBCL01. The sequence goes on from JAIBCL010000003.1 coordinate 401,911, forward strand.
CCAACAACATGCCCATCCTCTGCCAGCTCATGCCGCCGCGGCTTCGTGCCACGGGATACGGGCTGCTGAATCTGGCCGGCATCGGCTCCGGTGCCTTCCTCACGCCCTTGCTCGGCAGGCTCAAGGACCAGGGCGTTCCGCTGGCTTACGGTTTCGCCTGCTGCGCCGTCCCGGCCCTCATCGCTGCGGCTCTCATGCTCTCGCTTCGCCCGGCGTCCCGAGATTGCGGTACCCCGGGCTGACACGGATCGGATAGGAGGAATCGGTTCAGGCACGGGCGATGTCGCCAGTCACGGCCTGCGCAACTGCGCCTCGACACTCGCCGCCACCGCAGTAGCGAGCACTTCGTAGCCTTCGGCGGCGAAGTGAACGTCATTCGGGCGGCCATGTTTCTCCATGATCGGCTTCGCGATGGCATAGAGGTCGTCGATGGCCACGTCGCTCGACTGCATGAGCTGCACGGCGAGCTTGTTGCGCTCCTCCACGCTGTCGAATTTCCGTGTCGGCGAAAGCACGCCGCCCATCGGCACCGGCGTGGTGGTGGCAAAGACCAGCTTCGCGCCCGTGGCCTTCATCTTCACGATGAGCTTCTTCAGGTTCTCGATGTATTGCTCGCGAGAGGCACGCTGCGTGGTCTCAGAGTTGTACTTCGCATCGTGCAGGCCGAAGTTGAAGTGAATCACGTCCCACTTTCCGTCGCCGAGCCACGCAGTCATCTTTTCGAGGCCGATCTCCGTCGCGCCGCCGTTTTGCGGGATGCGATGCACGTTCGCCTTGCCCTTCAGCTTCTCGCGCACCGGCAGCGTGTAGCCGATGGAGATCGAATCGCCGATCAACAGCACACGCGGCAGCTTCGGATCGTCCTTCACCGGCGTCATCGCGTCGTTTTTCTTCGAATCGGAGTCCGCCACACTCTCGCCCTCGTTTGCCTTGTCGAGTCCGAGCTTCTTCAACTCGGCCTGTTTCGCCAGCAACGGCTCCAACGTCGCATCGACCGCGAGAATGGCCTTCTTCAGCGCCGACTCATAAACTGCCGTCGCCTCGCGCCAGGCCTTGCCCGCGTTCTTGTCGCGATCCGCGGGGAACTTCTTCCGGTCCTCCGTGTAGGCTTTGCGTGCGGCGCTGTATGTCTTCGCCATTTCACGCATCTCCGGCGTGCGTTTGGCAGTGATTTCAGCCTCCGCGAGCCGCTTCTTCTCCGCATCGGTGAGCGGTTCGACAGCGAAAGCATGCGCGGCGAGGAGAAGGAGGAGAAGCTGGTGTTTCATGACAAGATCGTGCGAAGAGGAATGCCTCACGCCAGCGCTTTCGTCACCACACGCCGTTCCTCGACGCCGGTGAGACGCTGATCGAGGCCCTGATGGTGAAAACTCAGCCGCGTGTGATCCACGCCCATGAGATGCAGGATCGTCGCGTGCAGATCGCTCACATGCACGCGATCCTCGACCGCTTTGAAGCCGAGTTCATCCGTCGCGCCGATGGCCTGGCCGCCTTTCACACCCGCGCCGGCCATCCACATCGAAAAGCCATGCCAGTCGTGGTCGCGACCCGGTTTGCCCACGCCTTCGCTCGTTGGTGTGCGGCCGAATTCGCCGCCCCACACGAGCAGCGTCTCGTCCCACAGGCCCGTGCGTTTCAGATCGGCAATCAGCGCCGCGATGGGCTGGTCCGTCTCGCCCGCATGCAGCGTGTGATTCGTGATGCAGTCGTTGTGACCATCCCACGTGTCCTCGATGTGCCCGCCGCCGGAGTAGAGCTGGATGTAGCGCACGCCTTTCTCGATGAGCCGACGCGTGATGAGGCACTTGCGGCCAAAGTCGGCCGTGAGCGGATGATTCAGCCCATACATCTCGCGCGTGGCAGCGGATTCGCGGTCGAGATCGACCACATCCATCGCCTCCGTCTGCATGCGATACGCGAGTTCATACGATTCGATGCGTGCATGAAGTTCCGACTGCTCGGGATGACGCGCGAGATGCTCTTCATTCAACGCTTTGAGCAAATCGAGGCTGCGCCGCTGCGTGCGGTCGCTCGTGCCCGTCGGCGTGGCGAGATCGAGCAAGGGCGAGCCGCCGCTGCGGAACAACGTGCCCTGAAACGCCGCCGGCATGTAGCCCGCCGACCAGTTCGACGCGCTGCCGATCGGTCCGCCGCGCGGATCGGTCATCACGACATAGCCGGGCAGGTTTTGATTCGTCGAGCCCAGCCCGTAGCTCAGCCACGAGCCGAGGCTCGGCTTGCCGATGAAGATGCTGCCCGTGTTCATCTGCAAACAGCCCGACGCATGCGCCGCCGTGTCCGCATGCATCGAGCGGATCACGCACAAGTCATCCGCATGCATCGCCGTGCGCGGAAACAGGCTGCTGATCTCCAGCCCGCTCTGCCCATGCCGCGTGAACTCAAACGGCGACTGCATCAGATGCCCCACCGCTCGTCCGTTCGATCCCACCTTCGCATCGCCCGTGTAAGGCTGGCCGTGAAACTTTTTCAGCGCCGGCTTCGGATCAAACGTGTCCACTTGCGACGGCCCGCCGTTCATGAACAAGAACACGCAATGCTTCGCCTTCGCCGCAAAGTGCCCCCGCCTCTCCGTCAACGGCCCCGCCATCAAATCCGCCAGCGCCAGCCCCGCGAAGCCACCCGTGGCCCGCAACAAGCAATCGCGTCGTGTGAATAGAGAGTTCATCGGGTCATTCAGGATAAACAAACTCGTTCAAATTGAGGATCACGCGGCAGAGCTGCTCCAGTGATTCGTTTTGCAAAAACGCATGCATCTTCGCCAGTTCATCGCTCGATGGCTCCCGACACAAAGCGAGCCGCCACGCGAGGGAGATCTGTTTTGTGGCATCATCGCCGGCTTCGCGTTTCAGGCGGGCGGCAAAGTGTTTCGCCTGTTCGTTCACGAAATCACCATTGAAGAGCGTGAGGGCCTGCGGGGCGACGGTGGTGACCTGGCGTTGGGGGCAACTGCTCACGGTATCGGCGAGGTCGAGCGTTTCGAGCATCGGCACAACGAGACCGCGCTTGATAAAGGTGTAGATGCTGCGGCGCGAGGCCTCGCGTTTATCTGAGGGCTTCCAGATCTTGTCTTTGTCGGTGTTTGCCTCCAGCGCGGCGGCGGGAATGGCGGGACGCATCGCCGGACCGAAGCGCTTCGGATTGAGCTGGCCGCTGACGGCGAGGATCGAATCGCGAATCGCCTCAGCCTCCAGACGTCGGTAGCGAAGCAGCGAATCGTCTGATTTGACCTGTTGCCATGCCCTGCTCGTCAGAATAAGCCGGTGCAGCTTCCTCAACGACCATTTCGCCTCATGCACGAACCAGTGCGCGAGCCAGTCGAGCAGTTGGGGATGCGAGGGGGCTGCGCCCATAAGGCCGAAGTCGTTTGCGGTGCTCTCAAGGCCCTGCCCGAAATGCTGCTGCCACACGCGATTGACGATCACTCGCGCGGTGAGCGGGTTTTTCTCGCTCGCGATCCACTGCGCGAGGCCGAGGCGAGATTTTTGCCCGAGTGTTTCATTCAAGATGGCCGGCGAGGCAGGCTCAACACGATCTCCCAAACGCGAGGGCGAACCACGCAGCAGCACGTGCGTGAGCGGTGGTGTGCCTTCGGCCTGTTTCCAGGTGTAAACCTCCGTGTTGTCGATCTTCACCGTCAGTTCGGTGCGTCCTTGGCGCGGACGCTCGAGCGGATTGAAGACGGCGACGAGGCTGTAGTAGTCGCGCTGGCTCAGCGGCTCGAATTTGTGATCGTGGCAGCGAGCGCAGCCGATGGTGAGGCCGAGAAACGCCTGCCCGGTCGTGCTGACGATGTCGTCGAGTTGGTCGTAGCGATCCGTGGGCGGATCCGCGGGTTCGTCATCCCAATGACCAAGCCGCAGAAAGCCGGTGGCGATTTGTGTCTCGAGCGATTTGTCCTGCAACTCATCCCCGGCGATCTGCTCGATGACAAACCGGTCGAAGGGCTTGTCCTTGTTCAGCGCTTCGATGACGTAGTCGCGGTAGCGCCACACGAAGGGCTTTTCCGCATCGCGCTCGTAGCCGTTGGTGTCCGCGTAGCGCACCACATCTAGCCAGTGGCGTGCCCAACGCTCGCCGTATTCGGGACGTGTGAGGAGATCGTCGATCACGGTGGCATAGGTCTCATTCGTCGCATCACTCCCATGAGACTGATGTGAGGAATGGGAGTCATGCGCAAAGCGCGCCTGTTCATCCAACGTCGGCAGCAGTCCGATGAGATCGAGAAACACACGACGCAGCAACGCATTCGGTGCCGCACGAGGCGCGGTGGTCTTGTCACCAAAGACAAACGCATCAATCGGATGCGCATGCGCCGACTTCGGCACCGCTGGGCGCTTCACCGGCTGAAAAGACCAGTGCTCCGAAGGCTTCTTCGGAATCACTTCATCACGCGGATAGGGCGCACCGGCCGCAATCCACTGCCGCAACGTCTCCACCTGCATCGGCGTGAGCCGCGCGCCTTCCGGCGGCATGCGTTCGTCTTCATCGTGGGATTTCACGCGTTTCAGCAGCTCTTGATGCACGTCCTTTGAGATCAGCGCACCCGCATCGAGCCGCAGATCACCTTTTTGCTTCACGGTGCCGTGGCAGGAGGCACAGCGCTCCTTCAGCAGCGGTTTGATGTCCTTCACGTAATCCACCGCGCCCGCTGCCGTCGTGGCAGCGAGGGTGAGGCAGGGAATGAAGAGGACGCATTTCATGGCTGACCCGCCTGCGTGAGCAGGCGTGCCACCCTTACGGCGAATTCACCGGCTTTCAGCGCGGCGGCGGGCAATTCGGGCGATTTTCCCATGTGCGCGGCCACGCGATCGAGCACCTGCTTTCGCTCTTCCGCGCTCAATTCGGCCTCCACGCCCCATTTCGCCTTCGAAGCTAGCGGCACGGTGCTGTCGCGATCAATCTCTCCCGGGCGGTCCATGATCTGATGCAGCGACAAAAGCTGCGTCGCTCGCCAAAGCTCGGTGCCCCAGGGCACATCGGCATACCAGCGCTGGATCAGCGTGCAGCCGGAGTCGAGCAACGCCTGCTGCACGGTGATCGTCTTCAAGGCACGAGGCTGAACGCCTTGTTTAGCCGACAGCGCGGCGATCGTGCCTGCGGCCTGACCGGTGAGCATCGTGATCGGTTGCAGGCGTGTGGCTCCATTCGCCAGACGAGACTGCGAGAGGTTTTTCTCCGCAGGGATGAAGCCGTCGATCTTCTCCGGGATGAAGACTCCAAACGGCACCTGGAACGGCCCGCCGCCGGGCTTCGGCAGCTCGCCACCATCCAGTTCCGCTTCAATCGCATGGCCCGTCTTGCCGTGATCGAGGTCCATGAAGTAGTCGCCCATCGCGACGGAAGTCGTGACATGCTTCGCCTGCTCGAAGCGACCGAGATCATGCGCGGTGAGTGTTTCCACGCCGATGATGCGGCGGCACTCGCGCACATACGGATGCTGTGGGAGATGCGCGGCGATGGCTTCCAGATCAGGACGCAGATCAAGCGACTTCATCTTCGCGCGATTGGCTTCAGTCGCGTAGCCTTCATCTTCGGCGAGCGACCAGTTCAGGCCGAGTTCATGCTGGAAGTAATACAGCGCGCCGAGGGTTTTGTAGATGCCCTCACGTTCATCGAGACGACGCTGCGCTGTGTCTTCGATGGTAGCGACGGTCACGGGGTAATCGTTGCCGCCATTGAAGCCGCATCGCGTATGGCGCTGCCAGCTTGCCTCGCCGATGAGCGGGCTGTCACCATCGGCCATGCCGCGCCACGCGAAGTAGGACGACCAATGCCGCGGTCCTTTGTAGCCCTTGCCGGCTCCGCCCCAGATGATGGGGCCGTCGTTGGTGTATTTGCGGTAGCGTTTGCCACTGCCCTTCGCATAGCCGGGCGGCGGCTCTTTGATGATGAGATGCCCGGGCACGCCCTCGGGATACTCGCGCACGATGCAAGTCCAGGTGTGATCCTGCACGAGCGCAGTGGGATCGATCTTGTCGCTCGTGACATTGCCCACGCGATAGCGTGCGCCCGTGAGCGGGATCACATCGCCATACTCGGAGGCGTCGATGAGCACCTTGCTCGCGATGTTTTGTGTGACGCCATTGGCAAAGGTCAGTGTCGCTCCGGTGACGGTGTCGCCCTGCTTCTTCACGGCTGAAACACTCGTGCGCAGCGACACATCGAGCACCGCGCCGCGATCACGCACCTCCTTGATGAAGCCATACATCACGGCGCGTGCGGCCTTCGGTTCGTAGCCACCTTCCATCTGATCTGGCCATCCGTAGTAGGCCACCTGTGGGTCCTTCTGCATCGTGAGGTAATGCAGCACCATGCTCTCACTGAACTCGCGATAGATCCCACGCTCGCGCACGGGGAACTTCATCCACACGCTGTCTTCGTCCATCGTCGTCACACCGGCAGCCGCCATTTGCCCGCCGATCCAGTCGCTCTCCTCCATCAACAAAACGCGCGCACCCAGTCGCGCCGCCTGCACCGCTGCCGCCCAGCCTCCCGTGCCAGCGCCGGCGACGATGACATCGTAGTCCTTCACGAGCGCATCCCGAGGGGTATCAAATTCAGCCGCGTTCCACTGGGCCTGCAATACAGGATAGTCCGGCTCGTTCGCGGAGATCACTGCATTGCGCTTCGCCAGTCGTGCGGGATCTGCTTTCGACTCGATGGGTTTGAGCGCGGAGATTTGAATCGAAGAGGTCGCGGCAAACCGGGTGCAACAGAAGCCGGGATTGCCCTTCTTGAACTCATCATTCACGGCGGAGAGCCGTGCTTGAGCGATTCCATCTCCATCGAAGATCATGGCTTCGATCCGGCTGCCTTCCAGGCGAAGCGACATCGACCACCGATTGCCGCTCACATACTTTTGCATGGTGACGCGGCCCGTCGGACGTCGCTCCTTCAGGTCCTCCATCGGCACCGCGTCGAGCGCGGACTCGACGCCGTCTTTCACGATCAGCAACTCCAGCCGGTTCCCTCCCCTGAAGCGTGCGAGGTAGTAGTTGCTACGATCCTGCACACGGCCCGCGATGCCGAACGACACGCTCTCGTCATCGGTCTTGATGAAATCAGCGACGATGATCGCATCCGCCAAAGCGCTCGCTGGCTTGGGCTCAGACGTGTAGCCGTCATACACGATGAGGCCCGTGTGATTCTTGATCGTGTGCCGGAGATCGCCTCGGCCATCCACGGCCCAGTTGCGGCTCGGGCGGATGTTGGTGAGATCGCGCCAGCCCTTGGGCGTGCGACCATACGCAGTCTGCACGAACTCCTCCACGTAGAAGATGTTGTCGTTCGACACCGCGACAGCCTGACCAATGGAAGCCATGAGCCAGGCGATGACACACGCGCGTCTCATTTTGCAGTCTTTCCTTCGTTCAGGAATTCCTCCTTCGTGATGCCGCCATCGTGGTTGGTGTCGAGCTTCTTGAAGCGGGCTTCATTGGCGGCTGGATCTTTGGAAGAGGCGGTGGTGACGAACTCATCGTGATCGATGCGACCGTCCTTGTTCTTGTCGCGGAAGGCATAGCGGGCGTCCTTGTCTTTCAATGAAGCAGGCGGTGGCGCGGTGACAGCCTCTTCGCTCTTTTGGTTCTTCTTGCCCGTCTTCGGCTCCATGCCGGGATGCGGCTTGGGCTCGGGCATGGTGGCAAGGATGGAGGCGAAGCGCGCGCGCGCGGCTTTGACCTCGGGCTCGGTGGAGTCCGTCACATCCTTGTAACCGGTGCCGTCACGGCTTTCGCCGCAGTCGAAGAACTTCTCGCCTTTGCCCGCCTTCGCTATCTCCAGCAGCCAGCGCGAGTCACGCAGCACGCGGCCGTCATCAAGGTGGCTGTAGATCCAGTCGCGATGCTTTTCCTTCTCACCGCGCAGCACAGGGCCGAGGCTGTGACCATCGAAGGGCTCATCCTTCGGCAACGTAGCACCGCCGAAGTCGGCGAGCGTGGGCATGATGTCGGTCAGATCGGCGACTGCGCGCGAGACGACGCCTCGCTTCACACCGGGACCGCGAATGATGCAGGGCGTGCGCGCGCCGAGTTCCGTGACGGTGCCCTTGCCATCGCCGCCGGTTCCGTTGTCGCCGATGAAGATGAGCAGCGTGTTATCATCGAGACCTTCGCTTTTCAGCGAGGCGAAGAGTTTGCCCATGAGATGGTCGAGGTATTCGAGGTTCGACTTGAAGGTCGCCGGCCACCGTTTGCCGGGGTGCACAGGATCGGGCGTTTCGAGGTGCGGGCCATGCGTGAGCACTGACGTGTAGTAGATGAAGAAGGGCTCGGATTTATGACGTCGCGCGAAGTCGATCACGAAGTCATTGAAGAAGTCCGGCCCGTAGTCGTCCGGCTTTGTGGGCAGGTAGTTGCCGTTGTCGATGATGCTCGCCTGCCAGTAGCGCGCGGCATTGCCACCATCACCACGCTCATGCGCGGGATGCTTGATGCCGGGCGGCAGATTTTGGTCATAAGCCCACATGCGGTATTCGTCGAAGCCGCAGTCGCGCACGAGCGTGGGCAGCACACCGCTGAGCTGCCACTTCCCAGACTGCGCCGTCGTGTAGCCAGCCGACTTCATGAGGTCTGCGTGCGTGAAATGATTGCCGATCTCGGCCTTTGGATCGGTTTTCAGAGGTTTGAATGCCGGATTCGCCATGCCGAGGAAGCCGTTGTGACAGCCGTATTGTCCGGTCATGAGGCACACGCGCGTGGGTGTGCAGAGCGGCATCGCGTAAAACGTCTCGAAGCGCGTGCCCTCCGCCGCCATGCGGTCGAGGTTCGGCGTTTGATGCACCTTGCTTCCGTAGCACGACAGCTCCTTCGCACCGAGATCGTCCGCGAGGATGAGGATAATGTTCGGCTTCGATGCAGCGGAGAGCGAAGAACTGAGGGCGAGGAGGCAGAAGATGAAGGCGCGGTTCATGATGGATGTTGCAACGTGGTGGCGAGGCACACCTTGCGAGGCTCGCATCAGTCGCGCCGGTCAGAAGGGCGGATTGACAAGCGAGCCTGTGGAAGGGCGAGGGATGGAAGGTGGTGTGAGAACAGAGGTCACTTCGATGTGCCTCCGGTGGGAGCGATCTCACTGAAGAACTTCCAAAGCTCCAGCGTGGGTGGATCGTCCGCGCCGCCGAGGTCGGTGCTGATGCTGCCGTGCGTTTTGTTTTCTCCTGCCACGACACGCGCCGCGACTCCGGCATCCTTCAACTTGTCCGCGAACCAGTGTGACTGGGCTTTCGTGTCCTCGCGTGAAGCAACGTGCAAGATGAGGAAAGGCGGAATGCCCTTGCCCTTCGCGATGTGATACACGGGCGAGAACTCGCGATGTTCCGCCTCCGTCTCGCCGAAGATGGCCGTATAGGTCGCGGGCGGGACACTGCCGCCTTCCTTGAGCCGCTTCGGCAGATCATAGGCGGACACATCGATCGGCACGCAGCCTCGGAGGCAGCTCATCGGCACGCCCGCAGCCTTCAGGTAGCCGTCGTCAGTGCAAATCAACGCCGCGAGATGTGCCCCCGCCGAGTGGCCCATGACGATGATTTGATTCGGATCACCCTGATGCTCCGCGATGTGCTCGTGCGTCCAGCGGAGGCCGTTCGCGATGTCACCCATCATTGTTTTCAAAGTTACGTCGGGGATGAAACGGTAATTGACCGACACCAGCACGAAGCCCTTGTCCACGAACGCCTGCGGCTTCTGTTGCAGACCCGCCTTGTCCCCCTTCTTCCATCCGCCGCCGTGTATCCACACGATGACCGGATGTTTCCCGCCAGTGGCCGGTGAATACACGTCGAGCGACTGCAGCTTGTCCTTTGCCTCGGTGTAGAACACATCACGCGTTGCCACGGGTTCAGCAGCGTAGGTGGAAACGACAAGAAGGATGGCGGGGATGAAGGGGCGCATGGGTCTCGGTAACGCGACAAACCGGGAGAACTCTCAGCGCTTGGCATTGGACGGGAGGCTGGCGAACGTTCGTTGCTTTGCCGAAACACTCGGAACGATGTCATTGCACTGAGCACATGCGTGCGTGGTTTGTCAGATTGCACTCGCGTCATTCCATAGCATCTAATCCCGAGTGAGTTCACCGCAGCCAGCCAAGCCCCCGCGTCGTCTTTGGAGATGGTTCAAGCGGCTGCTGCTTCTCGGGTTTCCGTTGCTCGTGGTGCTGGTGGTTTTTCACCGGCCCATCTTGCTCGCGCTCATCCAGTGGGCGGGGCCGAAGGGAGCGGCGACGCAGAAGCTGCCGCTCGAGTGGCAGGTGGGCGGCTCGCTTTGGAAGGATTTTGAAATCAACAAGCTCAAGACCGGCGGCGGCGTGACGCATTGGCTGCCGCGCGCGACGATTGGCCGCCTCAGCGTGGCATATGACACGGACGCGCTGATTCACTCGAAGTTCGAGCACGCGGTGAAGTCCGTGACGCTGCACGACACGGACGTGGAACTCGATCTCCGCAAACTGCCGAAGTCGGAGCCGGTGCCGGAAAAAAAGGCCGCGCCGCCTTCTGACAAGCCGCCGCCGCTGGTGTGGCCGGAGGTGATCGACCTGAAGGGTATCAATGCGACCGTCACGCTCGCGGAGGGGAAGCGCATCGTCGTGCGCGGCTTCTCGCTGCGCATCGGCGCGGGAATGCCGGGCATCTTCGAGTGCAAGGAATTCCGCATGGAGCCGGACGGACTGACCCTCGGGCCGTTGAATGCCGGCGTCGCATGGGAGCCGCGCAAGATCACGATCACAAATTTGTCGCTGCCTCAGAATGTCGTGCTGGAGAAGTTCGTGGCCGATCTCGCGGGCTACGATCAAGGAAAAGTGCTCGCGCAATTCGCGGCGCATCTCGGCGCGGCGAAGTTCACTGTGGGTGCGGATGTGTCCGGACTCTTCAAAGGGCCGATGCATGTGAAGGCCGACGTGAAAGGCAGCGACCTGCGCGCGGCGGAATTGCAGACGCTCGGCTTGCCGAAGAGTGTCGAGTTTGAGAAAGGCGGTGTCGATCTTCATGTGGAAGGCGATCCGCTTGCGCCGCAAAAACTGACGATGGATGCGAACTTCAGCGTGTCGTCCATTCGCACGGCAGGCGCGACGGTCGATGAAGTGAACGGCGCGCTCGCCTTGCATGACGGTCACGCTGAAGTGAAGAGCCTCCAGGTCACGCGAGCTGGCAACAAGATCGACGCCACCGCCAAGGCCGATTTGCCAGTTGAAATTAAAGAGTGGGAGAAGACGAAGTGGACCGCGAGCACAAAGGCCACGCTGTCCGACGCGGGTCGCTTCCTCGACAATCCGCCGCCGCTGAAAGGCCGGCTCGCGCTCTCTGCCAAAGCCGAAGGCATGGGTGCAACACCGACGAGTGTGAGCGGTGAGCTGAACGGCGATGCACTGGAATTTCAGGAATACAGGCTGCCGAAGCTGCGCACGACCTTTGGCATCGATGGCAAGCAGGCGCGTCTGGACATTCCTTCGCTCGAACTTGGCGCGGGCAACACGGTGTCTCTCACCGCCGCGCTCGAGATGAACGATGCGATGCCGGTGGATGCGAAGTGGAGCGTGCGTGTCGCTGATGCGGCGGCGTTGTTTGCCGCGACGGGCCTGACACCGCCGCCGGCGCCGGTCAAAGGTGCGATTGAGACACAAGGCACGGCAAAGTTCACGGTGAAGGATCTCACTGCGCAGGACTTCACGAAACTGCTGGCAGATGTGAGCGTGTCGTCGCGCGATCTCGCGTATGGCAGCAAGGCCGGCGTGAAGCAGATCGATCTCAAGGCACACGTCGAGAACGGCAAGGCCGTGCTGCCGTCGTGCGTGGTGCAGTTTGACGCGGAAAACAAAGTCGATCTCGGCGGCGACATGGTGTTGCAGAAGCCCTTTGCCTTCACCGCGCGCGGTGACGTGGCGCTGCCAAAGCTCACGGCGCTGGAGCCGTTGATCGGTCCGGTGCTGAAGAGCGGCACGGTGTTCAGCAAACTCGACGCGCGCGGCCAGCTTCAGCCGTGGCAATGCAGCGGCAGCGCGAATTTGACCGCGAGCGATGTACGCACCGACAAGATGCCGGACGCGGCGAACGCGTTGCTCGAAGCAAAGTTTGAGGGCACGCGGGCCGATCTCGCGAAGCTGGAGGCCACGCTCGGCCCATGGAAGCTCGGCGCGAAGGGCGTGGTGGATGACAAGCATGCCGATCTCAGCGAGATGCATCTGTGGCAAAAGGACACGCAACTCCTTGATGGTCACGCGCAGGTGCCTTTCGATCTGATGCAGCCCGGCACGGCGAAGATGGACGTGGCGATCCGCGCGAAGGATTTGAAATTGCACGAGGTGCTCGCATCGGCCGGCATCACTGGCGTGCCAGCCGCTGTTTTGAATGCCGACATCGCGCTCGGCGGACGGCTCGACTCGGCGAGTGGCGGCGTGAAGGTGAACGTGCGTGACGTGAAGGTGCCGAATGCTCCGAAAGCCTTTCAGGCGGCATCGCTTGATCTCGATGTGACGCTGGCCGACAAACAGGTGAAATCGCTGGTGAAGGTGTCGCAACCGCCGCTGCAGCCGCTCACGGTCGAAGGCGAGCTGCCGCTCGACATCGCTGCGATGATGAAGGAGCCGAAGTCGCTGAATGACGCGCCGATCAAGGTCAGCGCGAAGCTGCCGGAGAGTGATCTCGGCTTTCTGCGCGACTACGCGCCGGAGATGATTCAGAGCCTGCCGGCGAAGTTGAAACTCGACGCGAGCGTGAGCGGCAAGTTGAGCGCGCCGGTGATCAATGGCGCCCTCGATGTAGATGCAAAAGAAGTCGGCTGGGCGAAGCCAGACATGCCTTCCGTGCGCGACGTAAAGGTGCGCATCCGCGCGAACGAGAAGAAGGTGAACATCGAAGACGTGTCCGCAACGCTCGCAGGCGGCAAGGTGAAGCTCGGCGGCGCGGTGGACATCAGCGACGTGAAGCAGCCGGGGCTCGATTTGAAGATCGAAGCACGCGAGGCGCTCGCGTTTCGTGATCCGACGATGTCCGCGCGCGCGAACGCGGACATCACGTGCAAGGGCACGCTAGCGGCGGCGAAGGTCGCGGGGCTGGTGGAGGTCGTGCGCGGTCGTGTGTTCAAGGAGATCGACCTCATGCCCGCGCTAAAGCTCCCCGCCGACGTGCCGCCCGTGCCGCCGAACACGAAGCGCAGTGACGACAAGCTCACGCTGCCGCCGGTGCTGAAGGACTGGACGTTCGATCTGAAGGTGAAGACGCGCGATCCCGTGCTCGTTTCCGGGAATCTCGTGAACGCGGCCATCTCCACCGACATCAGCTTCGCCGGCAGCGGCGCCGCGCCGTTGCTGAATGGCGGCGTGAACGTGGACCGCATGTTGCTGCGGTTGCCGTTCAGCATCGTGAAGATCACGAAGGGCGTGGTCACGCTGAACCCCGAGAAGCCCTTCAATCCGAAGCTCGACGTGCGCGGCGAGTCGCGCATTGGGCCGAATGACATCGTCTTTTATGTGTATGGCGACGCCGCGCAGCCGAAGACGCGCTTCACTTCCACGCCACCGATGAGCGAGCCGGACATCATCACGCTCCTCGCCACCGGCACCACGATCAGCGGCTCGGCCAGCGAACTGGCGACGGAAGCGGCCACGCGCGCGGCGTTTCTTTTTCTCGCCGAGCAGTATCGGAAGACGTTTCACAAAAAGAAAGTCGTGCGCGATGAGCCGCCGAAGCTGAACATGACCTTCAACCCATCGGGATCGGATCGCGGCAACGACAGCGTGCAGGCCACCTACGATCTCACGGAGAAGTGGCGCATCATCGGCCGCTTCACGCAGTCCGGGCGCATGAGGGCTGCACTCGGATATCTGCTGCGTTTTGGAAAAGCCGCGCAGGCGACGGAGGAGGTGGGGAGATGAGGGCGGGCGCGGACAGATGTTTGGGCAAGGTGAGAGAGGGGTCAGTGCTCAGTACTCAGTGGGATGATGCCCGGAATTTGAGGACGACAGAGCGAAGGGCGAACTTCCCCCTCACCCCAGCCCTCTCCCAATGGGAGAGGGAGCAGGACGAGCTGCCGCTCGGATTTGCAACGGATGGTTTCTCCCTGGCGGGGCAGCGCCATCGTCTCCCTCTCCCACGGGGAGAGGGCTGGGGTGAGGGGGACGATGTTCGGCAGCCCAAGCAACTCACGAATCGATTCCCACTCACTTTACACTGCGCACTGAGCACTTTCGTGTTTTGCCTCTGCGCATTCTTTTTCCTCCTCCCTGCGCTTTCATACTCCGCACCCGATGCCACCGCCGCACACACCATCACCGAGGGCCCGCTCACCGTGATCGTCGATGGCGCGGATGAGCCGAATTGGGAGGCCATCAAGCCGATGCTCAAAGATCAGCTCACGCTCTCCGGCAACACTGCGCCGACCGAGCCGCTGGCGGATGACCTAGCGTTCTTCACGCGGCAGCATTACGTGCGCGAGGGCTGGCCCGCCGCGGCGGTGAAGTGGGAGATTCAGAAGGACGGCATCCATTTGACCGTCGCGAGCGGCGAGCGCATCCGCGTGGGCGAGATCACATGGAAGGGCGATCTCATCCTGCCGGAGGATGAGCTGAAGAAGTTTCTCCTGCGCCCCAGCATCGAAAAAGAAGACGCCGACAAGAAGCTGCCGACGTGGGTGGATGCGGACTTGAAAAGCGGCGCGTCGCTCGTCGAGCGACGTCTGCGCGCCGAAGGCTATCTCAATGCCGAGGCCACGCTGCTGCCCGCGCCCGAGGCGAAGGACAACCGGCGCGATCTCACGATGGAGATCAAGCCGGGGCCGAGGTTTGTCTTTGGCGACGTGGCGCTGCGCGACGCGCCCGCCGAACTTGAAAAGCTCATGCGCGACCAGATCGAGAAGACGACCGGCAGCCCCTTCAATGAAGCCAGCGTGCAGGCGCTGCAATCGAAGCTGAAGACCATCGCCTTCGAGCGCGGCTACATTCAGGCGGAGGTGCTCGCGGATTATCAAATGGGCACGAAGGGCGGCAGCGTGGATGTCACGTTGCGTGTGAAAGCCGGCGGGCGCGCGAAGATTGCGCGCGTGACGCCGCATCCCGGTTTCAGCAAAGGCGCTCAACGCGTGCTAGCGGCAGATTTCCGCCCGGCCGTCGGCAAATACTTCTCGGCGGAGGAGGTGGACTTCTATTTCCGCCGCGCGCTCGACACGCAGATGTTTGCGCGGCTCGATGATGATCTCGTCGTGCTTGCGCCTGATGGTGATGGCTCGCAGGTGGAGATGAAACTCAGCGGCGAAGAGACGAAGCCGCACACGCTCGGCTTCGAGATCGGCTTCGATACCTTCCTCGGTCCACAGGCCGGCGTGACGTACCGGAACACGAACTTCCGCGACTCAGGCAACACGCTCGCCGCCGCGCTGAACTGGAGCACCGCCGGACCGCTCGGCTTCGTGCAATTCACAAATCCCGCGATCTTCGGCTCGCAGTATTCGTCGAGCGTGAAGCTCGCGGTCGAAAACTTCGGCCTCTTTGAGTACTCGCGCTACGGCACCAGCCTGAACTTCGAAGTGACGCGGCGCGTGAACCGGGCGTTTTCATACAGCGGCTTTCTCGGCATGTCGGCAAACACCGTCTCCACCGACATCCTCACGCCGGAGGAACTCGGCCCCGAGGACTACGGTCTCGCATCCGCAGGGCTGAGCACGATGCTCGACTACCGCGACAGTCCGGTGCTCACGAAAAAGGGCTGGTTCGTCAGCGCGCGCATCGAGTCGAGCCTCGATGTTGCGGGATCGAACGTCTCGTTTTTGCGCAGCGACCTGCGCGGCGCGTGGTATCGGCCGATCACAAAGAAGTTCCGCTTCGCCACCGGCGCGGCATTGATGTCAATCCAAGGCGCGGCAGCCGAGGATCTGCCGATCGACACGCGTGTCTTCAACGGCGGCCCGAACACCGTGCGCGCCTTCGCCGAGCGCGAACTCGGCCCTGTTACGCCCGGTGGCACGCCGCTCGGCGGCACGAGCGCGGTGGTCGGCAGCGCGGAGTTCAGCTACGAAGTGTATCCGAATCTCGAGTTCGCCGTGTTCAGCGACATCGGCAGCCTGGGGCGGCAGAACAACGGCTCGCCCTTCGATTACTCATCCGATTTCCGCTCCGCCGTCGGCGCGGGGCTCCGCTACCACCTGCCATTCGGCCCCATCCGCATCGACTACGGCCACAACGTCTCGCCGCGCGAAGGCGAGAGCAACGGCGAGCTGCATGTGACGGTGGGGTTTGCGTTTTGATTTTTTGCCGGTCCTCCAAGGCGTTTCGCGGACACACGTCAGGTCGGATCACCCGCGTGCACGTTCCGTCGATTCGTGAGCATCAAGGCGCTCCGTTTTCACTTGGAGCCTGCTGACTTCACGCTTCCCAGCACGCTCATCACCTTCACGTTGCCTTCGTTGAACAAATGCACGCCATCGGCGCCGGCGGCATACCAGCGTGCCGCGCGGGACTGGTACTGCTCGAGGGAGAGCGCGGCGCGGGGCGGCGGCTTCATCTTGCCCGCGGCGATGAGCTTGTCCTCCTCGGAAGTGGTGTCGTGGCCGCTGAGGATGGCCTCCTCGCCAAACAGGATGGCGCAGCCGGTGCCTTCAGCCTTTTGTACGAAGGGTGCGATGTCGAACTCGTAGCCGCCGAGCGTGTGCTGGGCGATGACGAGGTAGTCGAGCAAGCCTTCCTTCAGCCAGGTGTCGATATCGCAGCCCCATGTCTTGTATTCCTTCCAATCGACGCGGGCGCCGAGGCCGAGGTGGCGGCCTTTCGCCTGGCCGGCGTCGTCGAGAATCTTCCGCACGTCGCGCAGGAATCCGGTCATGATGCCGGCGCGGAGCTGCAGCCAGCGCGGGTCATCGGTGGCGAGGTTGCGCGGATCCTGGCCGTGCCTGGCTTTGAACGCGGTGATCAGCGGCTCCTCGTAGCCGAAGCAGGGCGGATGGCGGAGGAAGTCGAGATCGATGCCGTCGATGTCGCGTCCGGCGGCCTCGCGCAGGATGCCGAGCTTGAAAGCACGCACCTCGGGGAAGGCATAGGAGAGCTTCGTCTGATCCTCACCCTTCTTCCCACGTACCCGGAACTCGGGATGCTGCCACCAGAAGGTGCTGTTGAGCATGCGCGGCAGCGCCTCGCCCATCCAGCTCGCGGGGTAATCGCCATTCATGCGCAGCGATGCGTAGCAGAGGACTCCGGCCTCGTGGCACGCGGCGGCGACGACCTGCAGCGTGTCCATGCCTTCGCCGGCCAGCTTGTGCAGTGTCTCGGCCGCCAGTCTGTCGCCGCGGCGGGGAAACTCGGTGACGCCCGTGCCGATAAGTTCACTCGTCTTGGATGGAAAGTTCACGCGGCTGCCCGCGGCGATGCACCACTCGAACACGGCCACCTGCGTGCCCCGGAGCCCGAGCATCTGTTTGCGCAAATCCTCCGCCGTCTTGTAGCGGCCGCTGTAGAAGGAACTGAAGCCGTCGTCGTTGATGATGATCAGCTTCTCGCCGTTGCGCGGCTTTGGCGGTTCGGCGCGGGCCGGCAAAGAAATGGCAAACGCAAGGATGGTAGCGAGGAGGCGGGCGGCGATCATGTGTGCGGACTTTTACGCCCCGAAAGCACCGCTGCTTCCCGGTGATTTGATCATGCCAACGGCGGCGTGATCGCGAAGACGGGCTTGTGCGCGCGGGCGAGTACTGACTGCACAGTGGAGCCCAGCAGCGCTGCACCGGTGCGCGAGCGACCTTTGGCAGCCATGCAGATCACGTCCGCGCCGAAGCGCTCCGCAGCGTCGCAGATGGCCGCAGCAACGTCGTGGTGGGCGAGCACTTCGGTGGAAACCGTCAGGCCCGGCGCGGTCAGCAGCGCGGAGGGCAGCGCCTGCATCTTCGCCGCCGCCTCCTCCTTCGCCTTCGCGGTGGCGATACTGTGATCGAAGTACACTTCGGAAGCGATGACAGGGTTGATCCCGCGGGAAGGTTCGAGACAGACGTGGATGATATGCAGCGCGCCGCCGCCCGGCAGCAGGGCGCGAGCATGGCGCAGCGCGGTGGCGGTGCCCGGATCACCGAAGTCCGTGGCGAGCAGCACACGCTGGATTTTCGGGATGCTTATGTCGGGTCGTGCGGTGGAGGCGGGCACGCAGAGCACGTTCGTCGTCGAATGCGCGAGGACGTTGCGCGAGAAGGACGGGGCGGAGAGCCGCTGCCAGCCGTGGCGCTGATGCGTGCCGACCACGAGCAGGCCGGAGTGCTGCTCATCCGCAGTGTGCAGGAACTCAGCCCCGGGCAACCCGGCCACGTCGCGCACATGCACCTTCACGGGCACGTCGCCGAGGATCGCGTGCAGGCGCTCCCACACGTCCCGCTGACGGATGCTGACTTCTTCGCGCGAGGCGGCCGGATCGTCCGGCGGCCGCACGTACGCGGCCTCCACCTCGCCGCGCCCGAGCGTGACGAAGTCCTGGAGCGCGCAGATGGCCGCATCTGCCGAGGCGGTAAGATCGACTGCGCAGAGCAGGCGGAGCGAGGCGCCCGAATTCAGCCAGTCGAGCAGCAAGTCGGCCTGCCGGACGACAAGTGTGGGCACCGGCGCGCTCTCGGCCACGCGCTCCGCCACGCTGCCGATCAGCCAGCGCTCGGCCATGCCCTTGCCCGCCGAGCCGATGACGATCATTTTTGTGGGTGTCGCGGCCGCCACGTCCACGATCTGGAGGCTGACGCTGCCTGTGCGGAACTCCTCCGTAACCTCCACGCCGGTCGAGCGCAGGCGTTCTGCCTCCTTCTTGAGTTCCTCACGCGCGGGCTGCGCGCTGACGGCGACGACGGGCAGGTCGCCCATCACGATGAAGTCCTGGGCGCAATGCACGAGGCGCAGCGGAAGGCTCATTTTCCGGGCCAGTGCAGCCGCCACGTCGGCGGCAACAGCGGCGTGCTTTGAGAAATCAGTGGCACAGAGGATTTGCATGGCAGGCGAGGGGGTGAGGTGGACGGGAGGAATGGGGAGTTCAGTGGTCAGTGGAGAGGTTCGGTGAGTGAGGGACAGGTTCCGGGTTGCCTCCGGGGCATTGGCGGGCGTGCGGCATCAGCGAGGAGGCTGGTAACTTCCGTGTCGGAGGTCTGGTCAAAGTTTTCGTACCACTGCCCCACGGCGCGAAAGTCCTCCGGCGTGGCGAGGGCGATGAAGTCGTCCACCAGCGGCTCGAGCATGTCGCGCGCGTCAGCGGAAGACACGGGCACGGCGATGGCGATGTGCTCCGCGCCTTGGTGCCGCAGCGCCAGCACGGCGGCCTTGATGGTGGAGCCAGTGGCGATGCCGTCATCGACGACGATCACCGTCCTGTCCTCGATCTCCGGCGCGCCTTCGTGGCCGCGATACGCCATCTCGCGGCGGCGCAGTTCCTTGAGCTGTGCGGCGGCAACCTCATCGATGGCGGCCTGCGAAATGCCGGCGCGGCGTACCACCTGCTCATTGATCACGCGCACGCCGCCGCTGGCTATGGCACCCATCGCCAGCTCCTCCCAGCCTGGCACGCCGAGCTTGCGCACCACGATGACATCAAGCGGCGCGCACAGTTTTTTCGCGACCTCGAAGGCCACGGGCACGCCGCCGCGGGGCAGGCCGAGCACGAGCACGTCCGCGCGGCCCGCGTATTTTCCGAGGGCGTCGGCGAGCAGGCGCCCGGCGTGCACGCGGTCTCTGAAAACCAGATCGTTCATGCGCGATCCTCCTGATGAACCGGCACACGCATGTGCTCCTTGAACCAGTGCGCGCTGAACTGCGCCACCTGCTCGAGCTTGCCCGGCTCCTCGAACAAATGCGTCGCACCAGGCACGACGCGGAAGTCCTTCTCGCATCGCAGCCGGGCGAAGGCATCGTCATTGAGCGCGATGACCATCTCGTCGTAGCCGCCGACGATGAGCAGCGTGGGCGAGGCGACGAGCGGCAGCGCATCCCACGCGAGATCAGGACGTCCGCCGCGGGAGACCACGGCGCAGATACGATCCCCCAGGGTCGCTGCGGCCATGAGCGCCGCGCCGCCGCCGGTGCTGGCACCGAAGTAAGCGGGCTTCAGACGGCGCGTATTGGGATGCCGTGCCAGCCAGCGCGTCACGCCGGCGAGCCGCTTCGCCAGCAGCGGGATGTCGAAGCGCAGTGCGCCGCTTACCGCATCACGCTCATCTTCCGCGTGCGTAAGCAGATCGATGAGCAGCGTGCCGATGCCCGCGTCGCGGATGACTCGCGCGACGAATTGATTCCGCGGACTGTGGCGGCTGCTGCCGCTGCCGTGCGCGAAGATCACCACGCCAGGCGCATTTTCCGGCAGCTCGAGTTCTCCTTCCAACACCACGCCATCGACGGGAATGTTGATGGTTTCGTGCGTGGCCTCGATCGAGCTGTTTGCGGGCGGTTTCATGGTCTCACTCCAGTCCGGGTTCCATCGGCGCGCCGTGTGCATGCCCCTTCGGCTCGGGCACCTCGGTCATCGTGGCCTCGGTGAGCAGGAGGATGCCGGCGGCGGAGACGGCGTTCTCGAGCGCGATGCGCACGACCTTCGTCGGATCGATGATGCCGGCGGCGACGAGATCGCAGTACTCGCCGCGCGCGGCGTCGAAGCCGAGATTGCCGCCGCCCTCGAGCATCTTGTTCACCACGACGCCGTCGTCCGCGCCGGAATTCTCGGCGATCTGGCGCGCGGGCGCTTCAAGCGCGCGCTTCAAAATGAGCAGACCGGTGCGCTCGTCGCCAGTGGCGGTGGCGATCTCCTTGTCCACCGCGCCGATCACACGCAGCAGCGCGAGACCACCGCCGGGCACGATGCCCTCGGCGATGGCGGCCTTTGTGGAACTGATCGCATCGTCGAAGGCGTCCTTGCGCGCCTTCATCTCCGACTCGCTCGGCGCGCCGACACGCACTACGGCCACGCCGCCGCTGAGCTTGGCCAGGCGCTCCTGAAGTTTCTCGCGATCGTAGTCGGATGTGGTGTCCTTGATCTGCTGGCGGAGCTGATTGCAGCGGCCCGTGATCAAATCCTTGCGCCCCTCGCCACCGACGATGGTGGTGGCGTCCTTCGTCAGCACGACGCGTTTCGCCTTGCCGAGATCATGCTGCGAGAGTTTTTCCAGGGTCATGCCGAGTTCGTCGGACACGACCTTGCCGCCGGTGAGCACGGCCATGTCCTGCAGCATCGCCTTCCGGCGGTCGCCAAAACCCGGCGCCTTCACCGCCACGCACGAGAGCACGCCGCGCAGCTTGTTCACTACGAGCGTGGCCAGCGCCTCGCTCTCGACGTCTTCGGCCACGAG
Organism: Verrucomicrobiaceae bacterium; assembly: GCA_019694165.1. Taxonomy (GTDB): domain Bacteria; phylum Verrucomicrobiota; class Verrucomicrobiia; order Verrucomicrobiales; family Verrucomicrobiaceae; genus JAIBCL01. The sequence continues at coordinate 423,204 of JAIBCL010000003.1, forward strand.
CACCAGCGAGCGGCCCGACTTGGCGATCTGCTCGAGCAGCGGCAGCAAGTCCTTCATGTGCGTGATCTTGCGCTCGGTGAGCAGGATGAGAGGATCGTCGAGCACGGCCTCCATCTTCTCGGCATTCGTGACGAAATACGGCGAGATGTAGCCGTGATCGAACTGCATGCCCTCCACGACCTCGACGCTCGTCTCCGTCGTCTTCGCCTCCTCGACGGTGATCGCGCCTTCGGGGCCGACCTTGTCCATCGCATCGGCCACCAGTTCACCCATCGCGGGGTCGTTGTGCGCGGAGATCGCGGCGACCTGCGACTTCTCCTTCTTGCTCTCGACGGGACGTGACAGCGCGCGCAGCGCATCGACAGCGGCTTTTGCGCCGCGGTCGAGGCCGCGCTTGATGTCCACGGCGGCGGCGCCGGCCGTCACATTGCGCACGCCCTCGGCGAAAATGGCGTGCGCGAGCACGGTTGAGGTGCTCGTGCCATCTCCCACCGCCTCACCCGTGCGCTCAGCGGCCTGGCGGATCATCTGCGCACCGAGGTTTTCCTCAGCATCCTGGAGATCGAACTCCTTCGCGATGGTCACGCCGTCGTTGCACACGAGCGGCTTCCCCCACTTCCGCTCGATGAGCACGCTCTTCGACTTCGGCCCCAGGGTGATGCGCACGGCATCGGAGAGCGCCTCGGCACCGCGCAGGATTTTCTCACGCGCCGCAGCTCGGAAGGTGACTTTCTTGTGGGGCATGGCGGGTGGGCGGTGCGGTGTTTCCGGCGCGGCTGCGCCGCGGACTGGCTCAAGTGGCGAAACCGAAACGGTGCTTCACCGCGGCGGGATCGAGATCAAGCGATGCACCCAGCATTCGCGAGGCGAGACGCTCCGCAGCGACGCGCAGCATTTGCGTGGTCTTGGTCTGGTCGAGTTCCGCGCCCTCGTGCTTGATCGATTGAATTCGCGTGCCGGAGGCGAGGAGCTGCATGAGGAACTCCTCGGCTTCGACGGGATCGTCGGTGCGATGAGTGTCCACGCGCTTGTTGTGCTGCGGGTAGATGATGTAGTCGATGGAGAATTTGGCGAGCATGGTGGTGGAAAGGACAGGGGTTGTCTTCGTCTGTGGGGCCGGAGTGTCCGGTGATGAAAGCGTTTCCCCGGAGGCTGGAGGCGCGCTGCCCCGCGCCTCCGGGGCACATGAAGAAGCGGTTGTACGGTGGGCAGGGGGGCGTGACGGCGGGAGTCACTGGACCTTCACTTCGACGGCCTTCGGTTTTGCCTTCTCGTCCTTCGGCAGATGCACCTCAAGCATGCCGTTCTTAAACTCGGCGGCCACCTTCTCGGCATTCACGCCTTCGGGCAGCGTGAAGCTGCGCACGAAACTTCCGTACGAACGCTCGATGCGGTGGTACTTCTTCCCTTTCTCCTCCTTCTCGAACTTGCGTTCGCCGGAGATGGTCAGTTCCCCCTTCTCCACCGTGACTTTGACCTCCTCCTTCTTGAGGTCGGGCAACTCGGCTTTGACGAGGTATTCCTTCTCGTCCTCGGTGATGTCCACCGCTGGCGACCATTGTGCCACGGTCATGGCTTCCTTCTCGCCACCGTTGCCGGTGAGGAAGGGACGGCCGAAGAATTTCTCCAGGCGATTTTCAAACGTGCCGAGATCACGAAACGGATCCCAAGCAGTGGAGCGGAAGGGATTGAGTGCGGAGAGTGTGTTCATGGTGTGAGTTTCAGATGGTTTGTTGATCGGACGAGGCAGACTACCGGCGGCACATCCGCCAACAATGAGCAGACCGGCGCATCCCGGCTCATCCGATGGATGACGTGTTCTCAGGCACATCCCGCCATCGGCAGCGTGCACGCTCCCGGCTGGTGCTGCCGCTGGCAAGCATGCTCGTGACGTTGCAGGAGAATGCGCGCTGCGCGTTCGTGATGGAGGCGAAGAGAAACGTCAGAAGTCCGATGGCTCCGGCGGGAACGTCACGCCCGCAGCCTCTTCAAGACCAATTTGTACCATGACACGCAGATGCAGCGCCGGGGCCATCACCGATGGCGCGGACCTCCATGCGGTCCAGCGTGCGGACCGGCGTGGGGAACTGCGCGATGTTCAATGCGGCCGCCATACAACCAGCGGCTGCCTACCCGATAGCGTCCGTCATACCATCGGCCGCGATGGTAGAAGCGCCCGGCGTAAAAGCGCCCGCCATAGTACCAACGGCCATCGTGCAGGTAGCCATCGCCCGCGAACCCAACGGGCGGGCGGCCCACAAAGTACCCCACGCCCGGCGCATCAGGCGGCGGTGGCGGCAGGGGACCCACGCAGGAAGAAAAGGACAAGCTGGCGAGCGAAAGCGCCGCGACGGAAAGCAACCGGGTTGATTTCATATGGGTGACGTTTGGACGGTGATCAATCATGCATACGTCCGGCACCGATGAGCCGGGCGAGAATTCGACGGGGATGATGTCACACGCCGCATCGCACGCAAGCCCGCGTCTTGCGCGGTTCAGCTCAGTCTATGGCTGAGGCTGTGTCATCCTCGCGCAAGCAACATCCAAGTTCTTCCCTGTGAACAGAAAACCGCGGCTAAATCCGTGCCATGCCGCGCCCTCATGGTATGGTGCACAGCCCGTCCGCCGGGAGAATGGCCATGCCGCGCGTCACCCGCTATCTGAAGAACATCGCCTGCCTCGAGTCGCTCTGGGACGAGGATCTGGAGAACCGCCTGAGCGTGCTGCCCATCCTCGAACTCACCGCGCGCTCCACATCGGCGAAGTTCATCTACCTCACATGCAACACCAGGGCCGAGCTGCGGCACAATCTCGGCCTGCTCTCGCGCAAGAAGTCTTATGGTGTGCTGGTGCTCGCCTTTCATGGCGATACCGGGAAGATCGAACTGGCGGAGCATGTGCTCGTGTCCCTCGACAGTCTGGCCACGATGATGAAGCGGCGCTTCGCTGGGTGGCTGGTGCATTTCTCAAGCTGCGGCACCATGCGCATCAGCGAAGAGCACCTCGCGCGCTTCGTCTCCGAGACGAAGGTTGCGATGGTCACGGGCTTCGCCAAGGAAGTGGACTGGACCGACGGCGCGGTCATGGACCTCCTCCTGCTGCGCTGGGTGCAGTACTACCGGGATCTCGGCGCGCTCTGGCGGCATCTGCGGAAACATTACGCCGACCTGATCGCGACCACCGGCATGAAGGTGTATCCGACGACGTAGGCACCGGAGCGGGCATGATCCCGGACTGTCTGGCCGCGACTCTACGCCGCCTTCTTGGCGGGTGCTGCCTTGGCGGCCGGCTTTCTGGCGGGCACGGGTGGGGCGGGCTTCACTTCGACCTTGAGCACGGGCGGCTGGTTGGCCTTGTAAATCTCGTCTTCGATGGCCTCGGCCTTCTTCACGAGTTCGGCTTCCTTCGCGCGCATCTCCGGCAGCCAGGCTTCGAATTCCTTCATGTCATTCTTCGCCCTGGCATTGCGGAGGCGGCCTTTGCGCTGGCTGTAGAGATCACGCAGCGGATGAATGGCCTCGTCGTTGCGCTTCTTGTTCAGTTCGAAAATTTTCCGCGCCTGCTGATGCGTCGGCGACTCTTTGTTGTCCTCGATCTCCGCGTGCACGGCGAGCATGCGCTCGTCGAAGACACCGACCTTCTGGCCGTTCAGCAGCAGGTCGTAGCGTCCCGACTTCAAACCGACGACGATGTGAGACTCCTGCCCGAGCGTGTGGCCGGCGTGAGTGAAGCGCGCACCGATCGGCGCAGCATCCGCCACCACCCACGGCAGCGCCTTCGTCTTCACGGTGTAGCTGACCGTCGTGCCTGGCTGGCCTGAGATATCAGCGACCTGCGGCGAACTCGGTTTCCACTGGCCGTCCACGAGGCGCGCTCCGGTGCCGAGAATACCGCCGCCTTCACCGACCTGCTTCAAAAGCGAATACGCCATCACGAGCTGGCCGTCGATGGCCGGGTGAATCGCGTCCGGGATCAGCGTGAATTGCGGATCCGTCTTCCGTTCTTCGATGGTGAAGGTGTTGAGCGGTCCATACATGTCCACGAACTGGTAACCGCGCTTCCGCGCCACCTCCTGCGCCCACTTGCCGTAGAAAGCGAGCACGGCGTTGTAGTTCGTAACATCGCGGCCTTTGGCTTTCTCAGGGTTTTGCCGGATCATCGCGTCCCACGCCTGGTGGTCGAACATCGTCGGGCTCATCAGGATGACGCGGCACTTGATCGCATCGAGACGGTCCATGAGCTTGAGCATGTCCTTGGAGTAGGTCTCGAAGGTTGGCATGTCGAAGTTCTTGTAGGTTCCGTCATTCATGCCGAGGAGCACGGTCGCGACGGTCGGCTTGAACGAAGCGATGTCGTCGTCAAAACGGTCGAGCGCATCGGCCGCGCGGTCGCCGCTCACGCCGGCGTTGCGGAAGTGAATCCGTGTCTGCGGATAGCGCGTGAAGAAGAAGTTCTCCACAAATTGAGTGTAGAGGCACTGATGCGTGATGCTGTCGCCGATGAAGATGAAGCGGTCGCCATCCTTGAGGCCTAGTCCCGGAGGCTTTGGCGGCACGACGGGCTTCCTCACTTGCGGAGCGGGGGCCGGCGGCTTCGCGGCGGGGGCGGGTTTCTTCTCCTGGGCAACTGCCGGCAGGGCAAGCGTGGCGCAGACCGCGAGCGTGGTCGCGAGTGAACGGGTGGTCGGATTCATGAGTGTGTGGAGTGAGGCCAGAGAAACGTCGGCGGGCGGCGAAACTTCCGTGGAGATCGTCGCCGGCCTCCAGCATCCCATGTTTTTATCAGGGCTTGCGCACAAAATGACACGTCGTTTCGGTTCCTCCCACCGATTCGAGCAGGCCCGCCGATTGCACCCAAGCAACAGTCAGCGGGCCTCCGTGAATCTCGAGGGAGACGCCCCAGCCCCACTGCCATTTAGTTAAGATTTCCGCATCAACCCCGCTGAACAGATCGTAGTGTGGACGCATGTACAACCACACGGCTCGTATCGGGGTTTGCTCACTGAATTGATCGCCACGCTGCGCGAGCGTTTGGTGGCCCCGGCGTTTTGCCGGCGTCACCGGCTCCAATGCAGCGCCGGCACCTGGAGCCAGGCGCGCGCCAAGCTCTCCCACAGTGCTTTTGTCGAACTCAACGACGAGTTGCTCATCCCGATGGCTTACGCGGCGGGTGATCCCGCGGACCTGCCCAAGCTCTGGCGCGGCCACCGGCTAATCTGGGGAGCCTGCTCACACGCCGGGCGCAGCAGTGCCTTGATGAACCCGGGGCGCAGCGCAAGCACGCGCGGCAAGTCAACCGATCGATATCCTACCACGCGCTCAAGAGCCATGTGGTGGAACTGCTCACAGCAAAGGACGAGCCGGAAGTGGTGCTCGAAAAACTCCACACCTTGTTCATCGCCACGCCGGTGACCTGCCGTCAGGCCCGCGCCTCCCCGCGCGGTTCGCAAATCCCCGCCCGTTCCTACCTCTACCAACGAACCCTCCGAAAATGTGTCTTCTAAACTAAATGGCAGTGCGCCCTGGCTCCCCCGCTTGACCATTCCGCTTGACCATTCGTGCGTATGCCCTAAAAGCGATCTACCGCCGGGCAAATCTCCAGTTGCGCCACCGGGTGCTCGCCCTATACTCCGCGCCCTTTTCACAGAACCCCTCACTCTTTCTACAGTTATGTCCCAACATCGCAGCCTCAAGGGTGCCAGCAGCGTCGGCTCGAAGCGCAGTGTCTTGAAGCGCGGCGAGCGCATCAAGCTGATGAAGGCGCGCGGCCAGTGGAAGGAAGGCCGCCTGCCGACCGGCCTGCCGAAGACGAAGTCCGAGTAGCCCGGGCCGACGTCCTCTCCTCATCGTCAAAGGCGGCCGCCTGCGCCCCCGGGTGCCTGGCCGCAATTGTGACCGGCGCATTTTCTTCACGTCACCGTCATGCGCCTGAATCGCTACCTCAGTCTTTGCGGCATATCGTCACGCCGAGGTTCGGAGCAGGTCATCCTGGACGGCCGGGTGACGATCAACGGCGAAGTGTGCCGCGAACTGGCCACGCAGGTGGAGACCGATGATCGCGTCTCCGTCGATGGCAAGCCCGTGCGGACGGCGCTCGGAGTGGTCATCGCACTGCACAAGCCGAAAGGCTATCTTTGCACCCGTGGCGACACGCATGACCGCGCCACGATCTACGACCTGCTGCCGTCGCGCTTCCAGACCCTGCATCATGTGGGCCGTCTGGACCAGGACAGCGAAGGGCTGATCCTCCTGACGAACCGGGGCGAGCTGTCCCAGCGCCTGTCCCATCCGAGCCAGGGCGTGGAAAAGGAGTACGAAGTCACTCTCGATCAGGAGCCCGACTCCGCCGCGCTGGCGAAGCTCACACGCGGAGTGCTCACCGCCGAGGGTTTCGCGAAGGCCGAGCGCGCCTGGCAGGCCGGGCCGCGGAAGGTACATGTCATCCTCAAGCAGGGCCTCAAGCGGCAGATCCGCCTCATGTTCTACCGCCTTGGCTACGAGGTGGAGCGGCTGATCCGCATCCGCATCGGCTGGCTCCAGCTCAAAGGCATGTCGCGGGGCGACTGGCGTGAACTCACCGAGGCGGAAATCCAACGCTTCCTCGCGGAGGGCAAACGGCAGCGGGCAGACGATGCTCCGCCACCCGCTCCCAAAACGCAGCGTCAAACCGCGACGCGGAGCGGAAAGCCCGCCGGGCGGAAGTCCACGGGCGACACGCCGCACAGCTCACCGTCGAGCTGGAAGGGCACGGGCCGCCCTGCGCACTCCACGCGCAGGGCGCGGACCTGGAAGTAGTCCAGGTCGAGGCTCTTCTCGTAGCCGTCGATGAGCACCGCGCGCAGCAGTTGGGCGATCTCCCAATAGCCGAGCTGCTGGAAAATCAACACGTCGAGCAGACTGTCATCGTTCCTGGCGGTGCGGAACAGGGGAAACGGCCCGCCATAATGCACGCCGCTGCCCACGAGCACCACGGAGCCGGGCATCGGCGGGCGGTCCTCGATGTGGACGGTGAGCACGGGCGCCTTTTGAAACCATGCCTTCACCGCAGAGATCACGTAACTCAGCGGCCCGAGACGCTTCTTCATCTCCCATGGGGTGAGCTGGATCACCTCGGCATCGAGGCCGACGCCGGCAAGCTGCACGAAGTAGTGCTCGTTCGCGCACCAAAGATCGACTTCGCGGCGGCGACCCGAGGTGATGGCCGCCCAGCATCCGGCCAGATCCGCGGCCTTCATGCCTAGCTCGAGTGAAAACACGTTCATGGTGCCCATCGGCAGCACGCCCAGTACCGTGTGGTCGGCGGGATCGCTCCGTCCGGCGTTCACTTTGCAGATTCCTTGCAGCACCTCGTTCACAGTGCCGTCGCCGCCTGCCGCTACGACGAGCCGCCGGCCCTGACGTGCCAGTTCTTCGGCGATTCTCGATGCATCGCCCACACCCTTCGTGAGGTGAATCTCGGGTGAGGGCGAGAGACCGCGCACCTGGTCCATCCTTGCCGCTGCTTTCGTGCTGCGGGCGGCCGGATTCAGGATGATGGGCACTGGTGCATCCATGGGATGAGATCGCTATGGAGCAGGGCGCGGCAGTCCTCAAGTCCCGGCATCATCCTGCACGCCTTTCCATCCCGGGCCGCTTATCGGCACTGTCGGGCACGGCCTCACGCATTGACAGGAGAACGAGCCGACTGACTGTCGGGAGTGGCACTGCTTCCGCGCATTCAACTTTTTCTCCCGCTGCTGCTCGTCGCGCTCGTCGGAGCTGCACGGGCTGCGGACGAGGTCATCACCACGCGGACGGACGCCGTCGGCAAGCTGCTCAACCGATGGGCCGCGGAGAAAACCGCCGCGGGCCTGAAGCTCATCCAGTACGAGAATCGCGACGGCGGCCATTCGGCTCTGAACACGGCACAGTATCCGGGCTTGAGGGTCTATCAGCCCACGGAGCAGGAAAAGAAGTCAGGCCAGGACAAGGGCGTGGCATTGCTCGTGCGCCCGGAGCCGACAGTGGGCAATTGCTCGATGGCGGCGCCACCCGCGTCTGGCGGCAGCCTGCCGCGTCTCTACTACACACAGGAGGGCGGGCTGGCCTTCCTGAACCAGCAGTACCTCTCAAACAACCTCATCATCTACCCGGAGCACCTCGACCATGATCCAGGTGGCAATGGCGCGGGCGGCTGGGGCGACCTTTTTCCTGCGAACAGCGCATGCACCATCATTACACAGGGCTCTTCCTTCACGGACATGCCCTTCGTCAATGCGGTGCTCGCCACTACCGCGGCTTTCGATCCCGACGTGCTCACCATGCTCCTGCGCAAGCGCATCCTCATGCCCACCTTGCAGGCCGTCTTCCGGCAGTCGAACAAGATGGTGAAGTCGGAGGCGGACTACTTCACGGCGGCGGCGCATCCGGTGGTGTTCGACGGCTCGCAGATCGACGAGGAGAAAATGGTCATCGCCGCGCACACCATGACGCGTGCCGCCGTGCCGCCGATCGTCTTCATCAAGGTCGTCTCCGAGAGCGAGGCGCTGCCAGGCAGGGATTTCTTCGAGCGCGCCGGCATCACCTCCGAGCGGCTGGGGGACACGGCCTCGGCCATCGCACGCGTCTTCCGCGGCAATGATGCGGAACATGAAATGGTGGTGACGACCAGCGGCTCGGGAGATCTGCTCGGGCGTCCGTTGAAACTCGAATGCAAGCTGCTGCGCGGTGATCCCGCGCTGGTGCGCATCGAGTCTGCGGACGCTCCAGGCCAGTTCCGTATCCGCGTGAAGTGGCACATGCCCATGATCACCGAGACCGGCATCCGCACGCATCGCGTGGACCTCGCCGTTTTCGCCAGCAACGGTGTCTCCACCTCCGCGCCGGCCTTCATCACGTTTTACATGCTGCCGAACGAAGTGCGCTCCTATGACGCAAAGGGCCGGGTGAGCGAGGTTTTCTACGAAGCGCCGAACCCCGACACGGGCCTGCCATACTCGCCTGCCGATGCGCGCTGGCTTGAGGTCTTCCGCGCGGCGCTGCTCACCGGCGGCGATCTGCCAGGAGGACTGATGGAGCAGGCCGTCACCGACAAGCAACGCATCGTGATCGGCCGGCTCCTCAAGGCCCTCGTCACCCGGCAGGCGGAGATCGGGGTGCTGCAAAAAGACGAGACGAGGAAAAACGATGTCGCGGCCGTGCAGGGGGCCTTTGACCGCGAGATGGCCGCCGCGCTCGCCACGCCCATGTCAGGCGACGGGAAGCTCACGGTGCGGCAGATGCTCGAGCGCGCCTTTGACAGGATCGCCGGCCAGACCGCCCTTTTCACCACGCTGCAGCGCAAGATCGAAAAGCTCGCCCCCGCCTCCGGCAAGGCCGGTGCGCCCGGCGAGCTTGCGGCGGAGGTGAAGCGCCTCATCGACCTCGGCGTGCTCATCCAGGATGCATCCGGCGCGGTGCAGACCGTGCATGAAGCGGGGCAGCTCTCCTCGGGTGAGCGCCACTTGCTCCGTTGCTTGAATCTCATGGTCATGAGCCAGGTGCTCTATCCGAGGGCGCTGGAGCGCTCCACCGCACCGGCATGGGTGGATCCGCGCCTGAGCCTGCCGAAGCCCTGGCGCGACGTCTTCCGCTACGACACGAAAGGCCGCGCAGCCGGCTGGGTGCGCTACTTCGAGGGCCGCACTTTTGTTTTCGACAATGACGGGCGGCTACTGCCCGAAGGTGCGCTCGGTCCGGACAAAGCCGTGCGCGTGAACTATGCCGAAGACGGCAAGGGCCGGCTCACCTTCCCGCACTGATTTCGCTTTGATCGGAAGTGGCGTTTTCAGGTCATAATCCTAAAGTGCGCCCGATGATGATGACGAGAGCTGCCGCCGTTTTGTTTTTGCTTGCGATCTCCGCCGCACTGGCCGGCGCAGGTCCCACCGAGGACGCGTTGCGCGTGGGTGAGGAGGCGTTCGCGAAGAAGGAGTACGCCAGCGCCGTCACAACATGGACGAACGCCTACAACGAACGCGCCACCGCCGGCACCGCCGATGACGAGACCTGCGCCACCGTGCTCTTGAAATTGGCCGACCTGCTGGTGCAGGTGGGCAGGGCCAAGGAGGCCGTCGTTTGCTATGAGAACCTGCTCGTCCTGCGCAGGAAGCTCGGCGGCGAGGAGAACCTCGAGATGCACAAGGCGAAGCGGGCCCTGGCCGCTCAGATCGCCAACACCGGCGGCAATCTCGACCGTGCCGAACAGCTCGCGCGCGAAGCCGCCGACGGCTTCGGCAAGCTCGGCGGCGAATCCTCGGAAGACCGCCTCGTCGCCATGACCACGCTGGCCGGAGTGTTGCTCGTCAAGAAAGAGCGCATCGACGCCCACGAGATTTATTCCCAGGTGCTGGCGCTCTCCGAGAAGGATGGGGCGAAATCCATGAAGTGTGCCGTCGAGGCGTGCAACGGCATGGCAGCCATCGCCGACTTTTTCGGCAGGTCGAAGGACAAGTTGCAGTACATGCGCAAGGCCGTGGACCTCTCCCGCCAGCACCTGGGCGCCCACGATCCGGCCACCTACCTCGCACGCATCGACTACGCCGGCGCGCAGTCCGCCTCCGGCCTGAATACCGATGCCAAGGCCACCTACGAGGGCATCCTCGCCGACCTCGAAAAGAAACCGCCATCACCCTCCGAGCGCGTGCTCCAGCAGCGCTGGGCCGTCGCCGCCTACCGCCTCGCTTATGTCGAATCCGCGCTCGATCACCCGGACCGCACCTACGAACTCGCCAAAGAGGCGCTCGTCCATGCAAAATCGGGCTGGGGCGATCTTGATGCCAATACGATGGCCGTTTACCTCGACCTCGCCAAGCTCCACATCATGCACAAGAATTTCGACGAAGGCGTGAAGTGCTACCAGAAGGTGCTCGACATCCGCCGCCGCGAGCTGGGTCCCGACCACGAGAGCACCCGCGAGACGCAGAAGATACTCAACGAACTCCTCGAGGACGTACGCAAAGCCCGGGAGGCGGCGAAGAAGTAGCGCGCGTTCCGCCTCGCACCCGGCGCTTTCGCGTCTATCCTCCGCCCATGGCTTCCGCATCCGACCGCACCCACACCATGGCCGTGTTTTGTGACTTCGAGAATCTCGCCATCGGCGTGCGGGAGGCGAAGTACGACAAGTTCGACATGACAAAGGTGCTGGAGCGCCTGCTGCTCAAGGGCAGCATCGTGGTGAAGAAGGCGTACTGTGACTGGGACCGCTACAAGGCATTCAAGTCCGCCATGCATGAGGCCGCCTTCGAGCTGATCGAGATCCCGCATGTGCGGCAGAGCGGCAAGAACTCCGCCGACATCCGCATGGTCGTGGACGCGCTCGACCTCTGCTATACGAAGTCTCATGTGGACACCTTCGTCATCGTCAGCGGTGACTCCGACTTCTCACCGCTCGTGAGCAAGCTGCGCGAGAACAACAAGACCGTCATCGGCGTGGGTGTGAAAAATTCCACCTCCGATCTCTTCATCGGCAACTGCGACGAGTTCGTCTTTTACGACGATCTCGTCCGCGAGAAGGCCAAACGGACCCGCAGTACGGCGCCGAAACGCGAGCCAACGGCCAAGCCCGGGGAAGAAAAAGCGCCGCCACAAGCCGACAGCAACGGGAAGCCCGACAAGCCCGCGGGCGATCCTGACAAGGCGATCGATCTCGTCATGGAAACGGTGGACGCGCTCATCACCGAACGCGGAGTGGACACGATCTGGGGCTCGATGGTGAAGCAGACCATCAAGCGCCGCCTGCCGCAATTCAGCGAGCGCTTCCATGGCTTCCGATCCTTCAACGCTCTGCTCGAAGAAGCCGCCAAGCGCGGGCTGCTTTCCCTCGAATGGGATGAGAAGTCCGGCGGTTATCGTGTGAAGGCCATGCGGTAGGCCGCGCCCGGCAACTATTGGCGATTGATTCGCGACACCAAACGCGACCGCCCGCCAGCGTGCGAACTGGCGGGCGGCTATGGCTGATGTTCCGCCTCCCGAGCAGAACACCGAAACTGTGTCGCTAAATCAAGGAATGAACGCAGCGGGCAACTGGCCGAAGAAGAACGTCGAGGTGCCTTGTGTGAGCGCGATCGTCTGACCGGCAGCCGCGAAGTTCAGCGGAAGTTCGCCGACTACGGGCACGGTTTTAAAGACGATCGTGCCGCGAGGACCGTTCGGTGTGGTGACGAGGCTCACGGTGCCGCGTGCGGCGTCGCCGATCATGAGGGTGTAGTCACCGAGCGGCAGTTTGGCGGCTTCGATTTGAAGCTCGATGGCACCATTGGCGCCGAAGACGATGGTCGCGCTGGCTTCTGCCTCATTGCTAACGCCGGGAGCGCGAGTAAGCGTGACCACATTGCTGCCAACGCCGCCGGTGTCCGTGGTCGTCGAAGGCGTGGGACCGACGCCGACGAAGTGATTGATGGCACCCTGACGGATGACGATGGCCTCACCGGCGACGGCGAAGTTTAGCAAGAGATCGCCGCTGCCTGAGTCGGCCGTTTTGAAGACGAGCGTGCCGCGGGTCTTATTGCTCTGCTGTGCCACGTTCAGCGTGCCGCGCACGACTCCGCCGACGAGGAACTCATAAGAGCCGACGGATGCATCACGCACATCGAGCGCCAGTTTGGCGGAACCGGTGCCGAGCAACTGATAAGTAACGCGGGCCGTGCTTCCTGAGGGCGCGGCGGCCTGGCGAGTGAGATCGGCCTGCACTTCGGCCTCACCATCTTCGGGATGGTGATTCGCCTCGTCGATATCGGGGATGCCGTTGTTGTTGTCATCGTTGTCGAGGCGGTCGCTGATGCCATCGCCGTCTTCGTCCGTGTCGGCGGGATCGTCGTTTTGTTTTCCGTCGCCGTCGCTGTCGAGTTCGGTGGCGTCGTCGTTCAGCTTGCCATCGCCATCAATGTCGTCGTCAGCCGAGTCATCGATTTCATCGCCATCGGCGTCGTGCTCGAGGACGTCGTCGTCATCGAAACCGTCGCCATCGATGTCGTCTTCACTCGGCGAATCGTCTTCGCGGCCATCGCCGTCGATGTCGCGCTCGGCGGGGCTGTCGTCGGGCCGGCCGTCACCATCGATGTCCTTTTCGGCAGGATCGTCATCGAGCTTGCCGTCGCCATCGATGTCCTTTTCGGCGAGCGAGTCATCGGCGAGTCCGTCGTTGTCGATGTCTTCTTCGGAAGGGTCGTCGTTCTTGATGTGATCGCCGATGTATTTGCCGGCAAAGGGACCGGTCTTCGCGATGCCGCCGTCGATGTTGTCATCAAGGGCGTTGGGGATGCCGTCATTGTCGATATCGGGATCCACCACGTCCGGGATGCCGTCTCCATCGAGATCGCGCGTTAGTTCGCGGGTGGATTTGTGGCCGGCCCAGTAGGCGGCATGTCCGCGCGGCGGTGTGAGCGTGGCGAGCATCGCGAGGAGGACGACCTTGTGGATGGTGATGCGAAGTTTCATGGTTTGAAGTGAGGTTCGGGTTTTGCGCTCGCTGGTATTGAACTTCGTCTCAGAGGATTCGGCAAAAGAGTTACGGTAACTGTTTGGTTAGCATCAATGCGTGACGCGTACGCGCATGAAGCGTGGTGTGGGACCTGCAGACACGACATCGCGGATGGTGACGAGCTTCACGCCGGCTGTGGCGGAATCGCCGCTGTAGTAGCCGGGGCCGGTGAAGACGCCGCCGTTTGTGCTCGTGGCGAGTGTGGTCCATGACGCGGGTAAAAGCGTGCTGGAGGCTTCGACGATGATGGTGATGTCGGCGCGCGCCGGATCGCGCGGCACGATCATCGAGAGTCGTGTGTCATCAGGGAAAGTGACCACTGTCGCGGCTGGCTGGCTGGAGGAATCCGGTGTCGTTGGCGACGTGACGAGCGCGTATTCGAGCACGTTTGCGATACCATCGTGATCCGCATCACCGAGATCGGGCGCATTCGCGTCGCCGAGATTGGCGAGCTTCCAGTCGCTCATCGGCGACGTGATCGTGAGGCGAAACACCACGCCGCCTCCGCCGGGTCCGCTGCCTGAGGCGACACCGTAAAGCAAACCGTCGGCACCAAACGCGAGTCCACCGCTGAGAATGAGGCCCGCGCCATCCGTGTCGGCTGCGGAGCCAGGAGCCGCGCCGTTTACGCCAGTGAACTGCACCAGCGTCTGCAAGCCGCCGCTGCTCGTGTAGCGAAACACCGTTCCTTCACCGGACGCACCGCCGAGCAAAGTCAGCCCATAGATCGCGCCATCGCTGCCGACGAGCAGTTCGCCTCCAGGAAAATTGCCCGGCACTGCGCCGCTCACGCCGGTGAATTCGCCAATGACATCCACGGCATTCGTCGCTGGATTAAAGCGGATCATCGCGCCGTCGTCCGTCGTGCCGCCTGCGCCAGTCGTGGCGTAAAGCAGACCGTCATTGCCAATGACAAAGCCGCCCTGCGGAGAGCGCGGTCCTGTCACTGCGAAATGATACAGCGCGGAATAAACACCCGCCGCCGTGAGACGGAAGATGACGCCCGTGTTCGCGCTGCCGCCGTCTTCGGTGAGGCCGTAGAAATTTCCATCGGCAGCGAGCACGAGCGGGCCGCGCGGTTTGCCACCGGGCGCAGCGCCAGTCGTGCCCGTGAGCGAGACGATTCGCGTGCGCACACCAGCCGTGGTGACTTTGAAGATCGCACCTCGACTCGATGCGCCGCCTTCGCGACCCACGCCATAGTATTGACCATCCGCACCGAGCACGAGCGCGCCTTCAGCGAGCGAGCCAGACGATGTGTTATGCGCGACGACGAGCGATGCACCGGTGCCAGTCACGTAGCGAAACGTGGTGCCGCGCGCAGATGCGCCGCCCTTTGCCGTCACCCCGTAGAACGTGCTGCCTGCCGCGCGCAATCCACCGTCAGGAAACGTGCCGAGTGTGCCGCCGAGCGCAGCGGCCACACTCACGACGCCAGTCGTCGTCACGCTCATCACGTTGCCGCCGCCATTTGCGCCACCAGCGGCGACGGGAAACAGCAGCGAGCCCGAGCCCGATGCGACAGGCGCGCCACTCGGCATCCAGCCTTGCGTGAGCGAGAGCGATGAGAGCGCGGTGAAGACACCTGCCGATGTGACTTTGAAGAACGAACCGAGATTCCCCGCGGCGCCCGACGTGCTCACGCCGTAGAACGCGCCATCCGCGCCGACCACGAGACCGCCTCGCATCGACGAGCCCGGTGTCGCGCCGGTTTCGCCAGTGAAGTTAGCGAGCACGGTGTGCGTGCCCGTCGTCGTGATTTTGTACAGGGTGCCGAGCCCGCTCGTGCCGCCAAAGGCCGTCGCGCCGTAGAGCAATCCATCCGCGCCGCGCACAAAGGCACCGGTCGGTTGCGAGCCAGTGGGATCAGCAAAGTGCCGCAGCACCGTGTAAACCGGACTCACTGCTGTCGTGATTTTGAAGGCGACGCCGAAGCTGTTCGTGCCGCCGAACTCCGCTGTGCCGTAAAGCGCGCCATCGACATTCAGAAAAAGCGCGCCCGCTGGATTCGATCCCGCACGCGTGCCCGTCGTGCCGCTAAATTCGCCGAGCGATCGCCACGCGCCGGCTGTGCTCACTTCAAAGATCACGCCGAGTCCCGCCGTGCCGCCGATGCGCGTCACGCCGTAGAGCAACGAGCCCGACGCGACGAGCGGCCCCAGCGGCTCCGCGCCCGGACGCGTGCCAGTCGTGCCGGTGAAATCGAGCAGTGTCGTGATCACTCCCGCCGGCGTCATTTTGAAAACGGTGCCGAAGCCATTCGTGCCGCCGCCTTGCGTGACGCCGTAGAAATTGCCGTCTGCGTGCAGCATCAGGCCATGCGGCACGGAACCGCGCGCCGCGCCGGCCGTGCCGCTGAAATCAACGAGCTTCGTGAAAACACCACCTGTCGTGATCTTGAAGACGACACCAAATCCTCCGCTGCCTCCGCTCGATGTGGTGCCGTAAAGCGCGTTGTCGCTGCCTTCGATGAGCTTCGCGGTTGGTCCCGCGCCATTGGTGTCATCGAACGCGAAGAGCGTGGTCAGTGCACCTGCTGGTGTGAGTTTGAAAACAGTGCCCACACCGCTGGCACCGTTCGACGAAGCGACGCCGTAGAAGTTTCCGTCCGAGTGCAGTGTGAGTGGCGTGATGACTTGTGTGCCGGGTTTTTGAAACGAAGCGAGCAGTTCATATGTCACTGCCGCTACGGCATCCGGTGCAGTGAACGCGAACCACGCGACCACGCTCAACGCCGCGCCGGCAAGGCGTGAAAGGCTCAGTAGTCGGGTCGCAGAAAAGTTCATCGCAGAACGGCGACGAAGATAAAAACAACGGCCCGATGCGGCGAGCCTGGATGCGTAACCGCTCTGTTACCAAAACCAGATTGAGGTTCGGTGGGTGAATTGAGATGCTTGCGGCCATGTCACTGATCCGCAACGGCTCAATGCTCGCGAATGTCCTCCTCGTCGTCACCGGCGCGGCGGCAGGCGCGGGCCTGACCCTGCTGGTGTCTCCCGCGATGCGACAAAACGACGAGATGCTTTTCGCGCGGGCCCAACCTCCGCCGAGTGAGCCGTCGGTCAGGTCAAAAGCGCTCAAAGCACCGGCCGACGGCTCTGCGTCTCACGATGGCAACACCGAAAAAACCACGTGGCCGATCAAGGGCAGCGCGGATGCGAATGATCGCGCGGCTGCTCTGCGCGATGCGGGTGCCGCCGATGCGGAAAAAGATGTGACCGCCGCGCTGAATCGCGCATCACAGTTTTCGTCAGCGCAGGACAAGCTCGATTATCTGCGCGGTGTTTACAGCACATGGGCGAAGGGCGATCCGCGCTCCGCCGTCTCGTACGCAATGTCGAACTTCGCTCCCGGCACACTGCGCTCGGAGACCGTCGGCATCGCGGTGAATCGCTGGGGCGCGACCGATCCACGCGGCGCGTGGCAATGGAGTGACCAGAATTTGTCCGGGCCGCTCAAGGAGCAGGCAATGACCGATCTAATGATCGGCTGGACGCGCAAGACGCCCGAAGTCGCCGCGCAATGGCTCGCGAGCACGAACTACAACTCGCAGCCGCTCATCAATGCGACCGCTGGCACATGGGCCGAGACGAATCCGCAGGCGGCCTACACATGGGCCAGCTCGCTCACGAATGAGGCAGCGAGCCGCACGGCGAAGACGAGCACCGTTTCCGAGTGGGCGCTGCAAGATGCGCCTGCCGCTGCGAAGCGGATCGAGCCCGAGCTGAACACGCCTGCAGGTGTCGATCTGGCCACCGCATTGACGAACATCTGGGCCAGCACCGATCCATCGGCTGCCGCTGAGTGGGTTTACAAACTGCCTGCTGGCGATGGTCGCAATGAAGCCGCTGCCACACTCGCCACCGTGTGGGCCGCGAGCGACATCAATGGAGCGATCGGCTGGACAAAGACCATCACCGACGCCGAGATGCGCCGGCAAGTGATCACGCACATCGGCACCACTTGGGGAGCGATCGAGCCTGACAAAGCGCTCGACTGGCTCGCCACACTGCCAGCGAACGAGACGACCTCCGCCATCATCGGCGCTTACAATTCATGGGCTGCCGTCGATGCCGTCGGCCTGAATGATTACGTTCAGTCGCAGCCGGTGTCAGCCTCGATGGATCAGGCGCGCATCAGTCTCGCTGATGTGATGGCGGCCAGCGACATCCAGGCGTCCATCGATCTCGCCTTCGGCCTCAGCAGCGATCTCGGCCGCGACGAAGCGGTGGCGCGCTATTTCCGTCAGTGGCGCAAAACGGACGACGCCTCCGCTCAAGCCTGGCTCTCGCAATCGTGGGCCAGTCTCTCGCCGACGACACAGCAGCGCCTCGCCAAGGAGCAGGCGAGAGCGGTGGTAGCGCGGTAACAATCCTGTTACGGCACTGCGCAAAAGCCGGGTGGACACTGCGGCCCGCGCCGGAGACAATTCCGCTGTTTTTCCCGCCCCACTCCCATGCGCATCCTGGTTATCGAAGACGAACGCGAACTCGCCCGCCACATCTGCTCGGCTCTCACACGCAGCGGCCATCTGCCGAGCGCGATCCATGATGGCGCCGCCGGTTTGCAAGCCGCGCTGAACGATCCGCCGGATCTCATCGTGCTCGATCTCGGTCTGCCGTCGCTCAATGGCTTCGGCGTGCTCGAGAAGCTGCGCCAGATGCAGAGTCCGGCCCGTGTCATCATCCTCACCGCGCGCGGCGATGTGGAGAATCGCATCAAAGGTCTGAATGCTGGCGCTGACGACTATCTCGCGAAGCCGTTCGCGATGGACGAACTCCTCGCACGCGTCGAGGCGCTTGGCCGCCGCAGCAGCATCTCGGCGGCGGAAGACGTGCTGAAGGTGGCCGATCTGCATCTCGACGTGCATCGCCGCAAAGTCTGGCGCGGAAACACCGTCATCGCGCTCTCTCCCCGCGAACTCGAACTGCTCCACGTGCTCATGCAGGAGCCCGGCCGCGTTTTTTCCCGCACCGAACTCAGCGAGCGCGTCTGGCAGCGCGATCACGCCTACGACACCCGCACCGTCGAGATCTTCATCGTCCGCCTCCGCAAAAAGATCGACGCCGGATTCGATCAAGCTTTGATTCACACGGTCCGCAGTGTGGGTTATACGATCAAGGCTGCGTAGCCAGCTTGCCCCGCATGAAACTGATCGCCTGTCTTCTCCTCGCTCCGATTCTCGCGTCCGCCCAATGCGCCATCGAAGGCCATGTGGAGCTGCCGAAGACCAAGTCGGCACCGGTGATGACGAAGCGCTACGAAATCGTGACGAAGGGCGGCGTGCTCTCGACGAATCCGCCGGTGGCGGTGGTTTATCTCGAGGGGAATTTCGCGAAGCCCGCTTCTCTGCCGGTGAAGCAGGTGGTGCAGAAGGATTTTCTTTTTCATCCGTCGCTGCTCGCGGTGCAGACAGGCACGAAGGTGGAGTTTCCCAATCAGGACGACGCGTATCACAACGTCTTTTCGTTCTCGCCGGCGAAGCGTTTCGATCTCGGCCGCTACCGGCCCGAAGACAAGCCGGTGCCCTCGCAATTGCTCGACAAGCCGGGCATGATCACGCTGCGCTGCGACATCCATGAGCACATGCGCGGCATCATTCTCGTGCTCGACACGCCGCACTTCGTGATCAGCGACCCCGAGGGCAACTTCAAGCTGAAGGACCTTCCGGCGGGCAGCTACAAACTGAAGGCGTGGATCAGTAGCCGCACCACGCTCGAGAAGCCGGTGACGCTCACCAAAGGCAGCACGACGAAAGTGCAGCTTCCGTGAAGACCGAGTCGGGCATCTCCGGTTTTCGACTGCGCGTGCTCGTCGGCATGATGCTCGTCGTGTGCGTCGTCACGGGCGCGATTCTCTATTTTGCCCAGCGTAAAGTCGCAGCGGATGCCGAGCGCGCGGATCGCGCGGCTTACGAGAGCGAACTCGCCACGACGCGTCGCGTTCACGAGCTGCGGCTCGCGGCGATGACGGAGCGCTGCCGTTCACTCGTGCGTCGGCCGCGCATTCACGCCGCGCTGGAGGATAATGCGCTCGATCTTCTGTATCCGAGCGCGCGCGATGAGTTGCTCGACGTTTTGTCGCCCGCCGATGAAACCGATGCGTCCACCTTCACGCTGCACGCGACGTTCTATCGATTCCTTGATGCAAACGGCGGGGTGATTTCGTCAGCGGATGACGAAGCGGGCAAACTCACGCGCGATGAAGAAGCGCAGCTCACGCTGAAGGAATTGCCCACGAAGCAGCAGATCGGCTATCTCGCCCGCGTAGATCGCGTGGATCAAGTGGTTGCCTCGCCCATCATCTCGACGGAGACGAATGAGGTGATCGCAGCGCTCGTGCTCGGCTTCAAACCACCCGAACACGAGTCCAGTCGTGCGCGCACCGGCGTCTGGCTCGGTGGGCGATTGTTTGCGAACGAGGTCGATGCCGATCAGTGCAAAGCCGTGTCGGCTCAGTTGAGCGGCGTCGTTGGCAAAAAGCCGAGCACGGAAATCACCGTCGATGGCGAGAGGCACCGTGCCTTTTTCACGCGGCTGAATCCCGACTCTGCTTTTCCTCCGTCCTACGAAGTGAGTTGCTTCTCACTCGCCAGCTCGCTCGCTCAACAGCGACAGCTCCGCTGGCAAATTCTTGGCGCCGGTTTGCTCATGCTACTCGGTGCAGGCGCGGCCAGTCACGTGATCGCGGGTCGTTTGTCAGAGCCGGTGGAGAAGCTGGCCGTCGATTCAGCGCGGAATGTCGTGCGTCGCGAAGAGGCCGAGGCCGCGCTCGAGCAGACGAATGTCGAGCTGGAGCGCTCACAGCGATTCTCGGCCGACACGTCGCATCAATTGAAGACGCCCATCACCGTGCTGCGCGCAGGTTTGGAGGAACTGCGCCAGCAACCCGAGATCACCGACGAGGCTCGAGAAGAAGTCACCGCGCTCATTTATCAGACGGCGAAAATCTCCAGCATGATCCACGATCTGCTCCTGCTCTCGCGGCTCGATGCGGGCGGCTTGCAACTCAACATGACTGATGTGGATCTCACGCAGCTCATCGACTCGCTCGCCGACGACCTCAGCGCCGTGCCAAGCGCGCCGGACTTCGATGTCGAGGTCGACGTGCCGCGCGACATACATGTGCTCGGCGAGAAGCGCTACATCTCGATGATCCTGCAAAACCTGATCGAGAACGCGTGGAAGTACAACCATCGCGGCGGCACCATTGCGATCAATGCCATCGAAGAAAACGGCATTCTGGCCCTGCGCGTCGGCAACACCGGCCCCGGCATTCCGCCCGAGGCGCAGGAGCACATCTTCGAGCGCTTCCATCGCGGATCGATGCAGGAAGACGTCCCCGGCCACGGGCTCGGCCTCAATATCGCCCGCGAGCTGGCCCTGCTGCATGGCGGTGACCTTCGTCTCCTGCGCTCCGATGAGGGATGGACCGAATTTGAAGTCACGTTCCGCGTGGCTAACATCACGGGCACATGAGATCCGCCCGCTTCATTTGCCTGGTCACCTTCGCGATGGCCCCGCTCATCGTGCGCGCCGACGACCTGCTCGATCGCGCCGCGGAGTCGCTCAGCTTTTCGGGCTTCGACGATCAGGTGCGGGCGCGCTTGAGCGGGCTGATTGATTTCGAGTTCTACCATTTCACTCACGAGGCACCAGGGCTGATCTTCACCGACGACCATTCGCTGCTCAGTCCGCGGTTCACCCTGTTCTTCGACGCGCAGCTCGGCTCCAACGTTTATGTCTTCGCGCAAGGGCGCGTCGATCGTGGCTTCGACCCTGGCGACGGCGACCTCGGCATCCGCCTCGATGAATACGCCGTGCGCTGGACTCCGTGGCAGGACGGGCGCTTCAGTCTGCAGGCAGGCCGCTTCGGCACGGTGGCGGGCAATTACGTCGCACGACACCTCTCGTGGGAGAACCCCTTCGTCAACGCGCCGCTCATCTACGAAAGCGTCACCGGCATCTACGACGCCGAAGCTCCGTCGAGCGCGGGCGAGTTCGCCGAAGGCCTCGTCGAGGACAAGTATGACTACAATCCGGTGGTCTGGGGGCCGTCTTACGCCACGGGCCTCGCAGTTTCCGGGAAGATCGGAAGCTTCGACTACGCGGCCGAGATCAAGAATGCCGCCCTCTCATCGCGCCCCGAATCGTGGGATGCGACGGACGACGGTTTCCGTCACCCGTCGATCAGCACCCGCATCGGCTACCGCCCCGACATCGCGTGGAATCTCGGCGTCTCCGCCAGCGAGGGCGCGTATTTCACCGGCGCGGCGGCTCACGAACTGCCGCACGGAACCGGGATCGACGACTTCAAACAAAAGGTTCTCGCGCAGGACGTGAGCTTCGCGTGGCGTCACTGGCAACTCTGGGCCGAGATGTACGAAGCCCGCTTCGAAGTGCCGCGCGTTGGCAATGCCGACGTCCTCGGGTGGTATGTCGAGGCGAAGTACAAATTCAGCCCGCGATTCTTCGGTGCACTCCGCGTGAATCAGATGCTCTTCGACAATGTGCCCGATGGCGAGGGCGCCAGGCAGCCCTGGGGCCACGATCTATGGCGCATCGACACCGCCGCGACGTTCCGTCTGACGCCGCACGCACAGGTGAAGCTGCAGTACAGTCTCCAACACGAGGCGCGCGTGAACGACGCCGTCTCCCACATGATCGCAACTCAATTCACGGTGAAGTTTTGAGCAGAGCAAGACTGCGCGTGCTCCCGGGCGTGGGTTTGTCAGTGAAGTTGCTCCAGGCAACGAGCATCACGGATACCGGAGCGTTTTCGTGGACAGCCACAACCGGGCACCCCCTCCCCTGCCCTGGCAGGCTGTGTTTTGCAGGCATCTTGATGCGCCTCACAGTCCCTGCGACCCGCCAGGCACCCGCGGATCGTGGACGGGGGTGAAGCATCCGGTCTTCGGATCGAAGGAAACACACTGCGTGGCACCCATGCTGGTGGTCTTGTCGATCTTGTGGCCGAGCGCTTCAAGCTGGCCGAGCACTTCGTCGCCGATCTTGGTTTCGATTTTTAGAGACTCGGGCCGCCACTGGTGATGGAAACGTGGAGAGGCAAGAGCCTCATGAGGCGGCAGACCGAGATCGATGATGTTCGTAATGGCGAGGAGAGTTTGCGTGATGATGGTCGGGCCGCCGGCAGCGCCGATGGCCAGGATGGGCTGGCCGTCTTTGAGAATGATCGTGGGACTCATCGACGAGAGCGGGCGTTTGCCGGGCACCACGGCGTTCGCTTCGCCGCCGATGAGCTTGAAGGCATTTGGCACGCCCGGCTGCACGGAGAAGTCGTCCATTTGATCGTTCAGCAGCACACCGGTTCCGGGGATCATGACTTTGGAACCAAAGGCGGTGTTGATCGTTTGTGTCAGCGCCACCCAGTTGCCCTCGGCGTCGGCGGCAGAGAGATGCGTGGTGTGCTTGCCGAAAATGTCGCCTTCCCAGTTCGGCGGGCTGTTGTGATTCGGCACATCAGTCGCGCGATCAAGGCTGATCTTCTTCGCCAGCTCGGCCGCGTAGCCGGGATCGACGAGGCCGCGCGGCACTTTGGCGAAGTCGGGATCGCCGAGCCAGAAGGCACGGTCGGCAAAGGCGAGCTTCATCGCCTCCGTCATCACATGCACGCGGCTGACGCTGCCCAGGTCTCGGATGGGAAAGTGCTCAAGGATGTTCAGTATCTGTGCCACATGCACGCCGCCGGAGCTGGGCGGCGGCATCGTGATGAGGTCGTAGCCGCGATACTTCGCGTGGATCGGCTCACGCTCGACTGTCTTGTAGCTCGCGAAGTCGGCAGCGGTCATGATACCCCCGTTTTCCTTCATCCACGCGGCTGTCTTCTCGGCGAAGGGGCCGCGATAAAACCACGCGATGCCATGGTCGGCGACGGCCCGGTATGTGGCCGCAAGATTCTTTTGCACCAGGGCATCACCCTTCTTCAAATGCGAGCCGTCCGCCTTGAAGAGCGTGGCGGCAGACTCGGGAAACTTCTTCAACTTCTCCGCCGTTGCGGAGAGCTTGCGCTCATACACTTCGTCGATGGCGAAACCCTTGTCCGCGAGGGCTGCGGCGGGGCGGAGCAAATCAGCAAGCATCAGCTTTCCACATTTTTTCAAAGCCCGGTCGTATGCGGCGAGCGCGCCAGGCACACCGGACGCCAGGGCTCCGGTCTTGCTCGCCTCGTCGTCGAGCCTGCCATTGATCACATACATGTCGCGGTGTGCCTTTGCCGGTGCCATCTCCCGACCGTCGATGGCCGTGACCGTGCCATCGGCAGTGCGGACCACGATGAAGCAGCCGCCGCCGATGCCCGAATTGTGCCCGTCCACGACACCGAGCGTGAGCGCGCAGGCGATGGCCGCGTCCACCGCATTGCCGCCGCGATTAAAGGCATCCACCCCGGCTTGCGTGGCGAGCGGATTCACCGCAGCGATGGCGAAGCGTCTGAAGGTCAGCGGCCCCGTCGATTCGGCGTGAGACCATCCGGCGATGCAGCAGAGAATGAGTGCGAGAACTTGTTTCATGCGCTGAGTATGCGCAGAAGCAAGCGAAGCGGTCAAGGCGTCAAAAATTCAAGAAGACGAGTCGCCGCGGAAATTGATCCACGCGCGTTGGTAAGTGTACGCCACGGCCATGATGCCGACGAAGAGCAGAACCGAGCGGGCGGCGTCCGGCACGGCGCCCAGACTCACCAAACTGGCCGCCGGCGAGGCCACCACGGCCTCCACCTCGCTCGACGCACCCAAGGCGCGCTGCGCCGCAAACGTCGCGACCAGCACGCTCAGCACCCAGTAAACCAAAGCCCGAATTTTCATGTAGGCCGTGTTTGTACTCGAAATCCCCTAAGAAGTTCAAGAAAAAGTTTTTCAAACTCGCGGAAAGCGACGGAAAACCACCCTGAAATCTAAAATTTTTGCCTCCGCTTGCGTGTGGCCTCAGCCTCCTCCCATCCCCAGCCCTCGCCGGACTTGCCGTGATTCCGGAACCAAGCGACTGGCCGAGGTGCCGACAATGCCGCTGCCACAAGGTATTGCTGCAGCGTGCCAGAGGCATTGAAGGCTGATCCGCGGCTGTGTTCGTGATTTCGCGGGTGCGGGAGGCTGCCGAAGAAGTCGTTCGTCGCCACGAGACGATTCGATTGAATCGCCAAGAGTCGCTGCTCTTTGCCAAAGCCTTGCTGTGGCTCCTCCGCGCCCGCCAACCCAGCACATGAAGGAAGTGCTGGCCGTGTACCGGAAGACAGACAAGGAGCATTGAGCCAGACTACCGCCCGCTTCATCGTCGCTCACATTCTCGTTCTGTGAGTGCCTGAAAACCGAAGGCTTCGTAGAATCCCCAGGCTTTCGCATCCTAGGGATCCGTGCCGATGGCCGTGGGCTTGGTGCATTGAATGTCTAATTCACCGTCAGCACCACATGCCCTTCGCCGGTGCCACCGGCATTCGTAGCGGTAAAGGTCACGTTTGAGGTCGCAGCAGTCGTCGGTGTCCCACTGATCAAGCCGGTCGAGGCGTTGTAGCTCAAGCCCGCAGGCAGGCCGACGACGATGAAACTCGTCGGGTTGTTCGTGGCGGTGATTTGATAGTTGAAGGCAGCACCGACAGTGCCGGTAGCAGTGGTCGCACTCGTGATGGCGGGCGCGGTGGGAGCGGTGGGCAGGACGACGCGGTAGAAGCCTTTGGATTGACCGAGTCGAGTGCCGTCAGTTTCGGTGAAGCCTGCGCTGTTGCCATCGCTGGTGACGCTGCCGATGGTGGTCCAGGTCGAGAGATCGGTGCTGTATTGCAACGTGTAGGTCGTGCCGGGCGTGGCTTTGAAGTCGAGGTCGATCTGGTTGTTGCTGCCGTAGCGGGTGAAACTCGCGACGGCGAGATCTTCGACGGCGTTGTTCACGACGAGGAACTGCCCCATCATGCCGCCGTCCTCGTGGTTCATGAAGTGGCAGTGGAACATGTAGGGGTTCACGTTGCTGGCGAAGTCATCGAACTTCATCACCACGCTCACGCCTTCCGCGCGTGGGATGTAAACGGTGTCCTTCCAACCCGACTCGTAGCCTGCGGCGAGTCCATTGCTGGTGACTTGCGATCCAGCCGTGCCGGGCGCGGTGCTGTAGCGCTCGATGATCTTGAACTTGATGTCGTGAATGTGCAGCGAGTGGCCGAAGATGTTGCCCGCGCTGATGTTCCAGCGTTCGATCGCGTTGAGCGGAATGGTGTGATTCATCACGTTCGGCGAGTAGCTGATGTTGTTGAACGTGAAGCCGGTGCTCGTGGTGAGGCCGTTCACGGTGCTCGGGTTGCCGCCGTTCACGGTGATGGTGCGCGTGTTCGTCGCGTTCGCGGCGGTGAGGTAAGTGTTGTTCGCTAGCGTCGTCGGCAGAGTGGTGATGGCACCGCTCGTGGCAGCGACAGGATTGATGTGCAGCAGGTTGAAGTCGCTGTTGTTGAGGCGGCTGCCGTTCTCGGGTCCTGCATTGCCGGTGGGCGCGGTGCCGCCGACGGGGCCTTCCTGACTTGGGAAGCCGAAGACCTGGCCGGTGTTATAGGCCTTCAAATCAAACGACGCCGTGTCGTTGCGCATGTCCACGAGGATCTCGACGCGTTCACCAACCATCAAGAACATGCGTGTCACCGCGACAGGTGCATTGAGCAAGCCCTGGTCGTTCGCGATGACGTAATACGTGCGGTTGTCGCTGAAGCCGAGGTTGTAGCCGCGCTGAATCTCTCCGTTCAAGATGCGCAGACGCACGAACTGCTTCGGCAGACTCACTTGCGGCAAGTGCGTGCCATTGATGAGAATTGTGTCGCCGTAGTTGTCGAGCGACGAGGTCGTGCCGGTGTTCTCGGCGTATTGATTGAAGCTGAATTGATTCGTTGCGCGCAGGTAGCGACGGCTCGTGAGCGCCAACGGAATGTCATCGACGCCATAGGTGCGCGGCAGCCCGAGCGATGCCTCCTGCGGATCGCGCACGATGAGGAAACCGCCCGCGCCGAGTGTGAGCTGTTCCTGCGTGGCGACGTGCAGATGCGGATGATACCAATACGTGGCCGCATCATTCATCACCGTCCACGAGGGCGACCACGTCGTGCCGCCGGGGATCACCTGACGCGGTCCGCCGTCCATGATCGCGGGAATGTGCAGGCCGTGCCAATGCACGGTCGTCGTGGTCGTGCGCAGCAGCGGCGATGTGCTTTGATCGAGACTGTTCTTCACATTGAGCTGCACGTAGTCGCCCTTGTTCATGATCAACGTCGGCCCCCACATCAGCGCGCCGTTGTAGCCGAGTGTCGTTGTCGCATTCGTTCCGAGCGTCGTCGTCGAATCCGGCAGTGCGGGGAATTTTTTGCTCGTCTGCAGAAGCTCCAGATCAAACTGCGTGCCCGTAATTATGTCGGGAATCATGAGCGGATTGTAAGTCTGTGCAGTCGTCATGAGCACAGTGATCGCGCTGCTGGTCTTCGTGTTGCCAGCGCCATCGAAAGCCGTCGCGGTGATCGCGTTCGTGCCGAAGCCGAGCGGGATCGTCGCGGTCCAAGTATTGCCCGTGACCGTCGCGTTCACGTTATTCACCTTCACCGCGCTGATGCCGGAGAGCGCATCGCTGGCTGTGCCGGTGACGGTGATCGTGGTCGCCGTCTGCGTGCCGCCACTGGCTGGCGAAGAGATCGCAACCGTCGGCGCAACCGCATCCTGAGTGGATGAGACCACGGTGCTGAAACTCGATGAGCCGACGTTATTCGTCGCCAACACGCGGTAGTAGTAAGTGACGCCGTGCGTGAGATTCGCAAAGGTCGCGTAAGGCGTCGTCACCGTCTGCGACACCACGTTCTGCGTGAAGCCCGAGTCCGTCGCGATCTGGATCGTGTAACTCGTCGCGGTCGCGAGTGAGGGCCAGAGAATCCACTTCGAGTTCCCCGCGCTGTAAGGCGTCACGGTCGTGATCGTCGGCGTCGCAGGCGCGGTCGGCACGCCGTTGGTGATGAGCAGCGAGGCTGAGCGCGTGGTGTTGCCCGTGCCGTTGTAGGCGTTCGTGAAGGTGATCGTGTCGTTGTAAGTCGCAGCGGCCAGCGAGTTCGCGTTCGTCGCGTTGATGGATGCCGTGACCGTCGTCGTCGCACCTGCCGCGAGTGTGCCGCTCGTCGCTGACAAGTCGAGCCACGCGGCTGTCTTCGCTGCCGTCCAGCTCATCGTGCCTGTTCCTGTGTTGCTGAGCGTGTAGCTCGCACTAGATGGCGAGTAGCTGCCGCTGCCAACCGCGCCCGAGGATGAAAACGTCGTCGCCGGTGTCACCGCGAGCACCGGCGCTGCTGCCGCGACGGTGTAGCTGCCCGTGCCTGTCGCGGTGCCACCGAGGCTGTCCGTGGCGGTGATCGTGTAGCTCACGTTGGTGCCAGCGGCTTGCTGAGGAATCGTCGCACCATACACACCATCACCTGCGGCACCGTCGCCGTGCAATCCATCATCAAACATCGCGATCGTCTGCGGCGGAGCGCCTGTGGTGAGCGAGACGCTGATGTCGTCGATGTCGCAGGTCGGATTCCGCGCAGGCTGCGTGGCCGTGCTGCCACTCCATTGGAAGCGGAACTTCAAGTTCGAGGTCAGCTCGCCCGCCGTGAAGTCATAGTGCTTCAACTGGAAGCCATGATTGATCGACGCGAGTGTGATGCCGCTGCCGCTGACGAAAGGCGCGCTGCTGACGGTGAAAGACACGTTGGGATTGATCGCCGTGATCGTCGCGTTGGCGGTCATGTAGTTCGCGAGCAACGTGAACGTGCCCGTGGAGGTCGGTGCTGTGTTGACCGTGATGTTCGTGTTCGCAGTGATGGCGGTGATGCGTGTGTTGTTGGCGATGCCTGCATTTGCGCCGCCGGTGACGAACATGCCAACGACAAGCCCGGTGGTGTTGGAGCAACCAATCGTCGTCGTCGCATTGGTCGTGCAGTTCGCGAGGGTCACGGTGTTGCCCTGCACGCTGTTGCCAACGGTCAATCCGCTGGTGTTGGAGCACGCCACCGTCGTTGTGGCATTCAGCGTGCAATTCGTCGCGCTGGCAGCGGAGAAGTTTTCGCTGAGGCGGGTATTCCACGTCGTGCCGCCATCGGGCGAGACTTGAAAGGTCCAGCCATTGTTCGAGACCATGTCCGCATTCCGCACATAGAAATCAATGCCACCCGCGCTCGCGGCGCTGGCGTTGATCGCATTGGTGATCGTAGCCATCGTGTCGGTGTAGGTCGAGGTGCCGATGGAGAAGTCGAGTCCGCAACCACTCGCGGTGAGCGTCGTCGGCACGGCGGTGACGGTGGAGTTCACGGTGAAGCTCGTGGCGTTCGTCACGGCCGACACGGAGGTGTTGGGCGGATTCGTGGTCAAACCGGCACCCGAGATGCCCATGCCAACGGCAAGACTCGTCGTGCTGGCAGTGTTGATCGTCGGACTCGTGCCGAGCGAGCATCCCGTGAGCGTGATGCCCGCCGCAGTGAGCGACAAACCACTGCCGCTGCCCGTCGCGGCGCTGCTGACGACAAACGTCGTCGCATTCGTCACCGAACTGATCGTGGCATTCGTCGGCATGTTCGTGCCGGAGATCAACATGCCCGGCCACAAGCCCGCGGTGCTTGCACAAGTCACCGTCGTGGTGCCGCTCGTCGTCACATTCGTCAGCGTGATAGGCGCGGTGTTGTTTCCCGTGCTGCCGCGCTGCTTCACGTCCTGCGCATTGCGCACCGCGGTGGCAGTCCACGCGTTGTTGGCACCAGCGAGCCCGCTTGTCGTCGATCCGGACGAGAACGTCTCACGCCACACGGTGCTCGTTGTTTGCGCACCGGTGCTGTATTGCAGATTCACACTGGAAAGCGTAGCGCCCCCTCCAGGCAGCACATTGGCCGTCACGGTCACTGCATCCGTGTTGGTGGGCGATGAAGGCGATTGCGTCACGCCGTTCACGCTCGCGGGTTGGCCGACGCTGAGCACAAAACTCGTGTTCGTGGTGAACACGCCATCTGTCACGGCCAGCGTGATCGTCGCGCTGCCATTTTGACCGCTTGCAGGCGTCACCGTGACCGTGCGGCTCGTGCCGCTGCCGCCGAGCACGATGTTGGCATTCGGCACCAGCGTCGTGTTCGACGACGTGCCGCTCACGGACAGGATCGTCGGGTTCAACTCGCCATCACCGACCGTGAAACTGATCGAACCCGTGCTCGTGCCCTGCGCCACGGCACGATTCGCGACGCTGCCAATGGTCGGAGCCGTGTTGTAGCTTGCGAGCTGGGCCACGAGGTTGTTGTAGGCCGTCGTTTGTGTGGCGTTCATGGAGCCGACGAGGTTCGTCGCCTCATACGGGTCTGCGTTGAGGTCGTAGAAGAGGTCCGTGCCCGTTGCGAGGCGGATCAGCTTGTATTGCGAATCACGGATTGAGCGCCCGGTGTTCGCGAGCGTCGGGAAGGCGAGGTCCCAATACTCATCGAAGACCTGCGTGCGCGTGCCGGTGCTGTTTTGGATCACCGGCAGCAGGCTCTTCGAGTCCAGCGTGACGCCCGCCGTCGTGGTGGCCACGTTGATGCCCGCGAGTTCGAGGATGGTCGAGTAGAGGTCGCACAGATGCACGAGCTGCGTCGATGTGCGGCCCGGCGACACCACATCCGGCCCGCGAATGATCAACGGCACGCGAATGCCGCCCTCGTAAAGCGTCGCCTTGCCGCGATTCGCCGGATAAGGCGACTGCAGCACGTTTTGCTCCGTGCCGTTGTCGCCGACGAAGATGACGGTCGTGTTCGAGAGGTTCACGCTTGCCAGCAGACGTCCGATCTCCGTGTCCATGGCCTCGATCATCGCATTGAAGTAATTCCTCGGGTTCGCGTTGATGTCCGTCGTCGTTCCGCTGAGCGCGATGGAGCCTGCCGTGGTCAGCAGGGAGGTCGGCGGCTTGTGATACGGGATGTGCGGCGCATTGAACGCGAGCCACAGGAACCACGGCTTCGCCGCGCCCGTCTGCGTGCTGATGAAGCTCACCGCGTCGTTTACGTTGTCCGTCGTCGCGTAAGTCGTCGAAGTCGTGCTCGAAGCCGAGGCACCTGTCGCGGAGACCTTGGTCCACGCGTAGTAGTCCGCCACCTCACCGACCATCGCCCCATCAAACGACGGCCAGCCACCGATGAGCGTGGGCGAGGTGTTTGCCGCGCCGAGGTGCCATTTGCCCACATGCTTGAGCTGGTATTGCAGGCCCGCATTCGCCGTGAAGGCATCCGGAAGCGTGAACTCGGTGCTTTTGAGCGCGTTGTTCGATGAAGCACCGCCCGCCACATTCGCCGTGCCCGTGCGGAAGCCCTGACGACCCGTCAAAATCGCCGAACGCGTCGGCGAGCACAGCGGATAGGCATACGCATTCGTGAACTTGATCCCGTTCGATGCCAGCGAGGCGATGTTCGGCGTCGGCGCGACATTGCCCGTGGGATTGTAAACCGCGCTTGCATCGATCCCCATGTCATCGGCAATGATGAGGAGGATGTTGTTCGCCGCCGGAGCAAATGACGTGGCGAGGCAGCAGGCAAGTGCGAGGAAAAAGCATTTCATCGTGGGCATATTGAACCCAGAAGTGATTTCAGGACAGCGCCGGTTCCAATGACAGAATTGTCATTCTTGCCCAGGCGGGTTGTGCGGCGGCGAGGAATGAGCAGGGTGACGGAGTGAAAGTGCTGCTCGTCGAAGATGACCTGAAGATCGCCACCTTTGTCTGCAAAGGGCTGGAGGCGCAGGGCTTCGTCGTCGATATGCTGCATAATGGCGACGAGGGCTGCGAGGCGGCGCTGGAGCGGCCTTACGATGTCATCTTGCTGGACATTATGGTGCCCGGCCGCGACGGCCTGAGCATCCTGCGCCAGATCCGCGAGCATCAGATCCGCACGCCGGTCATCCTCATCACCGCACGCGGATCGCTCCGGGAACGCGTGGAGGGCCTGAACCTCGGCGCGGATGACTATCTGCCGAAGCCTTTCTACATGGACGAGCTCGTCGCCCGCATTCATGCCGTGATGCGGCGCTCGGGTGGCGAGGCTTTGAGCCTGCTGCGGGCCGGCGATCTCACCGTGAATCTGCTCACCCGCGAGGTGCAGCGCGGCGCGCAGAGTGTGGAACTGTCCGCGCGCGAGTATGCGCTGCTGACCTGCCTGATGCGCGCTCCGGGCCGTGTCTTCACGCGCGCGCAACTGCAGGAGCGCGTGTGGAATTACCACCACGATCCCGGCACCAACCTCGTGGACGTGTATGTGCAGCGCGTGAGGCGGAAGATCGCCGACACGCCCGATTCACCGCTCATCGAAACGCTGCGCGGCGTGGGCTACCGCTTTCGCGCCACATGAAGCTGCGTCTCCAGATCGCGCTGCTCTCCGCGCTGCTCACCAGCGTGCTGCTCGGTGCCTGCGCCTATGTTTTTCTCCGCGTGCAGACGCAAATCAGCCTCAATCGCGTGGACCGGGACCTGCGCAGCATCGGCGCGGCGAATCTTGACCGCGGCTTTGCGGTGGATCATTGGCAGCGGCTGGAGCGAACCCTGAACTTCATGGCCGAGCAGCAGCCGGGCCGCTACATCATGCAGGTCAGCGGGCCCCAGTTTGATGACTATCACCGCTCCGAGAACTGGCCGAAGTCGATCACCGAAGATTCGCTGCCCAAACTCGCCGCCGAGGCCACCGAGCCGCCGGAGCCGCTCGATGCGCTCACCAAGATGCAGCGCGGCCCACGGCCTCCACATGTCGGCGAGCCACCGCGACGCGATGGACCGCCGCTGCCGCGCAAGCCGACCCTTTTCCTCACCCGCGTGGCCGAAGAGCACACCTACCGCATCGCCGTGATGGGCAGCTCGCGCACCACATTCGTCCTCGGCTACGATCTGGCCGAAATCGACGCCGGCATGGACGAGCTGAAGCGCGCCTTCTTCATCGGCCTGCCCGTCATCCTGCTCGGCATCGCCGGGGGCGCGTGGTTGCTCGCCGGGCGTGCCTTGAAGCCCATCGAGCAGCTCACGAAGACGGTCGAAAGCGTCCACGCGCACGGACTCGACCAGCGCCTCGACTCACGCGGCCACGCGGGCGAGTTCCAGCGGCTCATCGAGGTCTTCAACGCCATGCTCGCCCGTCTGGAACGGAGCTTTCATCAAAGCAACCGCTTCACCGCCGATGCCGCGCACGAGCTGCGCACGCCCTTGACCATCCTGCAGGGCGAGCTGGAGCTGGCGCTGCAGGAGGCTCCTCACGACTCCGCCGAGCAACGCCGCCTCGTGCCACTGCTCGACGAGGTGGAGCACCTCAAAGCCATCGTCGAAAAACTCCTGCTTCTCTCGCAAGCCGACGCCGCCAAACTGCCGCTCGATCTGCAAAGCGTCGATCTCAGCGAGATGATGCACGAAGTCATCGCCGACACCGAAATCCTCGCCGACGGCCTCCGCATCGAACACGACATCGCGCCCAACATCCGCGTGCAGGCCGATCCCGTGCTGCTGCATCAACTCGTGCAAAACCTCGCCGCCAACGCCCTGCGCTACAACCAGCCCGGCGGGCATGTGCGCTTCGTTCTCGCGCGTGAAGCAGAGCACGTCCGCCTCACCGTCACCAACACCGGCCCCGGTATCCCCGAAGCTGACCGCGACAAAATTTTCCAGCGCTTCCACCGCGCCGACCCCGCCCGCACCCGCAGCCAGGGCACAGGCCTCGGCCTCGCGATCGCCAAGGAAATAGCCACCGCACACGGCGGCGCGCTGGAACTGCTAAGCTCCGACAAGGACGAGACGGTGTTCGTGCTCGTGCTCAATGCAGGTCATTCCACGCCGCCTGTGATGGGTTCGCGGCAGCGGTCTTTCAGTGCCGCTTCCAAAACGCCCAGCACTCAGGCGGACACGCCGGGCGATTGACGAGGCGGATGTGCTGGACCTCGAACGCCCGCGGCGACAGCCCGCCAGCGAGACCGGCTACTCCGAGCGCTTCATCGGCCCCGCCTTCGTGTCCAGGATACACCACCACCGTCATCAGCCCTCCGGGCGCCAGCCATTCGAGCGCAGCCCTGATGGCCGGGAGCGTGCGCGACGTCTCGGTGATCACGCTCTTATCCGAGCCAGGCAGCCATCCGAGATTGAACATGATCACCTGCACCCGTCCGCGTGCATCAGGGGGGAGCACGTCGGCAAGCGTTTCATGACCGCAGTTCAGGAGTTCCACCGCGTGCTCGTCGATGCCGGCGGCCACGAGCCGCGCCCGGGTCTGCGCGAGCGCCGCAGCCTGCACATCGAAGGCAAAGACACGCCCGCCGGGAGAGACGGATTGCGCGAGGAAGAGCGTGTCGTGGCCGTTGCCTGCGGTGGCATCAAGGGCCCAGTCACCGGGGCGCAGCCGGCCGTGGATCAACAAGTGCGCCCAGCGCACTGCCGAGGGCAGGTCGCCCTCCGGGCTGCTGATCAAAGGCTGCGCCGTATCCTTCATGAGTGAGTTCGGTTTGGTTCAGAGATTGGCCTGCACGTCGAATTCAGAGTCGAGCGCCGTGCCATCGAGCAGGTGCTCCGTCAATCGCCGCGCGATGAAAGGTGCCCGCAGCACGCCTTTCGATCCGAGTCCGTTGAAGATCGCCAACTGCGGATGCGCGGGATGGCGGCCGATCATTGCGTTGCGCCATTTGATGACCGGCCGCACCGCTGTCTGCTCGGAGACGACCTCAAATCCGGTCTTCATCACGGCGTGCAGTTTCGCGAGCAGGGCATCGACTTCGCGCGCATCGGCCTCGTGCGGGCGGTCAAAGCGCATTTCGTAGGTGGAGCCGGCGCGGATCAGCCCGTCGCCGCGCGGGACGAGCCAGCAGCCGCGATTGATGATGCGGCGCGTCTCGCCCACATCGCCCCGCAAAGTCAGGATGGTGCCGCGCGCGGGATCGAAAGGCAGCCACGAAAACCAGCGCGACCGCGCAGCCTCCCAGCCCTGGCAGAAAACGACAGTGCCGAAGCTTCCCCCGGCCCAGCAGGCGCGTGATTCATCGATCTCGATCTCGTCTTCGCGCACTTCTCCACGCCGCCAGCAGCCGAGCGCCTGGAAGTGCCCGCGGCTGGCATCGAGAAAGGCCGCCGTGTCGAGGAAGCCCGCATGTCGCTGCTGAAAACCGCCAAGTGGATTGGCGATGCAGTGCTCATCGACGAGCGGCTCCGGCGGCGTGGGATGGATGTAGCGGCGCACGCGTTCGTCGTGACGGCGGCGCTGCCAGTGTGCGGCCTCCTCTTCCGTCTTGAGCAGGCGCACGAGCGGACGCGGGTGGTAGAACCTGCCGCCGAGCAGCCCCTCCTTTTCGCGATAGAAGCGCACGGCTTCGGGATGCAAGGCGTCGTAGCGCCAGTTCAGCGTGAGTCTCAGCCCGGTGACGGGCGTGACGAGGCCGGCGGCTGCGCGGGAGCAGGTGACGGCTTCATCTCGATCCACAATGACGAAGCTCCGCCCGCGTTCCAGCAGCCGCCATGCCAGCGTGGTACCGGCCAGGCCCTGGCCGACAATGAGAAACTCCGTTTGCATCCGGCCGCGATTGTACAACATGCCCGCAGGCCGTGCCACGGACGCTTCGTGTTTGAATGGCACCCTCCTGACCGTTCCTGTTTCACACCATGAGCACCGCAACAAAAAAAGTCCTCGTAGTCGGCACCGGTTCCATCGGCCTGCGCCATGCGCGTCTCTGCCAGGAGCGCGGAGACTTGATCGTCGAATGCTGCGACTCACGCGAGGCAGGGATCAAGGAAGCACGGAAGACGCTGGGCGACGTGCGCTGCTGGAGTGATCTCACGCAGGCGCTGGCCGGTGCGCCGGACATCGTGGTCGTCGCCACACCGCACGAGCACCATGAGTCCGTCGCCGTCGCCGCGATGCGGGCCGGCGCGCACGTCTTGTGCGAGAAGCCCATGTGCCACAGCGCCGCCGCTGCCGCCACGATGCTCGAGGCGCAAAAACAGACGGGGCGTGTGTTGCGCATCGGCTACAACATGC
Organism: Verrucomicrobiaceae bacterium; assembly: GCA_019694165.1. Classification (GTDB taxonomy): domain Bacteria; phylum Verrucomicrobiota; class Verrucomicrobiia; order Verrucomicrobiales; family Verrucomicrobiaceae; genus JAIBCL01. The sequence continues at coordinate 458,706 of JAIBCL010000003.1, forward strand.
ATTTTCATCCCGCCGCGCGCCGCCTGAAACAATGCGTGGATGCCGGCACGCTGGGTACGCCGGCGCTCGCGCGCTACGTGGTGGGCAGCTACTTCACCCTCGAGTGCTCCCGCTCGCGGCATCAGCGTGATTTGTTTGGCGCCATCATCATGGACTACGCGCACGGCCTGGACCTCCTCCTCTGGCTGCTGAAGACCGCGCCCGCCGGCGTGTATGCCCGCGGCATCCAGGCAGGAAATGCCGAACTGACCTCCAATCCCAATGTGCTCTCCGCCCTTTTCGATTACGCCACACCGCTGCTTGGCGAAATACAGATCAATTACCTCGTGAAGCCGCAGGCAGGGATCATCGAGGTCATCGGCGACGAAGCCTCCGCTTGTGTGGATCTGGGCGCATCGGAAGTGATCATCCGCCACCGCACCCGGGACACCACCGAAAAGGAGACCGTGCCGTACGAACGCGACGACATGTATCGGGCGCAGTTTCAGGCTCTGCTCGACGTCATCGACGGCAAAGCCGCCGACATGACCGACGGCGTGCAGGGCTCGGTATCCGTCGCGATGGCAGATGCCGTTTTGAAATCGGTGCGCTCCGGCGCGCGCGAGCCGGTGGAGGTGCTCCCGGGCGCATGAACCTGAGCTTCCGCTCCCTGCTTCCAGCCCTGCTGGTCGCGCTCGCGCCGGGCGGCGAGATCGGCGCGCATCCCGCGGACAACAGCCAGGCGCGGTTCAAGATCGAGCCGCGGCGCGTGGACATCCGGCTCACTTTCAACCTCTACACGCTTCAGCAGTTTTACCGTCTCGACGCGAACAGCGACGGCAGGGTCACCCGGAAGGAGCTGGACTCGGCGGAGCAGGCTTTGCAAGCGTACCTGCGCAAGCATGTGCTCGTCACAATCAATGAAGAAGACACCGACCTGGGGCAGCCGCGCCGCATGGAGCGCATGTGGCCCGACCAGTCCGCCGGTGCCGACGTTGCGGCACCGGACTACGGCCAGCGCTTCGTGGACTTCATCTTTGTGAGGGAATGGTCCTCCGACATCGAAAGCGTCTGGATCGGCTTCGACATCTTCAAGGAGACGGGTGATCTCCACGTCGTGGCCGGCGTCTTCGAGCAGGATGGCGTATCCAATGATGTCTCATTCAGCCGGAGCGAGCCGGAGTATCTTTGGGACACCGGGTTCACCGAGACAAAAGACAAGAAGCCCGCCGCCACCGCCCCGCCACCTGAGGCCGAAACACCGCGGAACCGGCGCTTCCACCCGCTGGCACTCATCGTGGGCTTCATCGCCATCGTCGGCACATGGCTCCTCCTGGGAAAGGTGCGGCGGATCTCACGCGGCGGTTTTCGCATCGGCCCGCCACCCGAGCGCGACTGAGCACACTCATCGTGCCACGATCAGTCCGCCCCGAAACGAAACCCCACGGACCAGTACCACTGGCAGCCAGGCCGCACGGAGACCAAGCGTCCGACGTGTTGGCAGGTTGTTGAGAGAAAGGCTGTGGACGGTCTTCAGTTCGCGATCCACGAAATCGAGTCCGAGATCATCGCCGGGCGCCAGCTTGAACTTCAGCGGCGCACGCGGCGTGGTGCTCTGGGGATGGGAACCCAAAGCCAACGGCCAGCCCTACCATCAACTCCCGCTCTACCTCCGCAGCCTTAGCCGCGTCGCCACCTCCACCACGTCTGTCACCTGCGGTCAGCAAACCCTGACCCTCGAACTCCGAGGCCGCCACACGGAGATTTATCAACTTACGAACGGCAAGGCGGAGCGCGTGGAGATGGGGGAGTGATCAACCAAGGAGGGGGGGGATCGTGAGGGCCAGGAGTTTGGTATCGGGAAAGGCATCATCGGGTTCAGCATCACACCTTCCAGGCGGACGAAGCATCGGCGATCCATCCGGAGAATCAGGACGGATTGTTATGAATCCATCCTTTACAGAAGGATACCTTTCGGGCAGTTTGTTTGCGCTGCCAGGCACTTCATGAGAGACGTTATCCGCCAAAAACTTGCCGACGCCGTGCGTTCGGAGCTTCCCGCGCTGACGCGGAGGGGTGTGCGTCTGCCCGCCGTGTCGGGCAAAACACACGCGGTCATCGGGATGCGCCGCGCGGGCAAGACCTGCTTCCTGCATCAGGTGCAGCGTGATCGCGTGGACAAGGGCGCGCCCCGGGAAACCCAGGTGTATTTCAACTTCGATGATGAACGGCTCGCCGGCATGGATGCCTCACAGCTTCATTGGCTGCTGGAGGAGTATTTCCTGCGGTTTCCCCAGCATCGCGATCAGCGGACGGTCGCGTTTTATCTGGATGAGATCCAGGTCGTGCGCGGCTGGGAGTCCTTCGTCCGCCGCGTGATGGACACGGAGAAGATCGATCTCTTCGTCAGCGGTTCATCGGCCAAAATGCTCAGTCGTGAAGTCGCCACAGCGCTGCGAGGTCGTGCCATGGAGACGCTCGTGCATCCCTTCAGCTTCCGTGAGTTCCTGCGGCATCAAGAAGTGGAACCCGATGGCGATCCCTCCTTCCTGCCGAAGGCACAACGCTCGCGCGTGGAGAAGCTGTTTGGCGAGTTCCTGCTCCAAGGCGGTTTCCCGGAGGCCCAGGGGCTTGCTACCGAGGACCGGTTGCCGTTGCTGCAAGGCTACGTGGACAGCGTCATCCTTCGTGACGTGATCGAGCGCCACGGCGTCGCGAATGTTGTGGCTCTGCGTCATCTCACGCGTCAGTTGCTCGGCGCGGCGGCGGGCCTCTTCAGCGTGCATCGCTTTTTCAACGATCAGAAGTCGCAAGGCGTGGCGGTGTCCAAAGATGCGCTGCACGCTATGCTCGGACACCTTGAGGATGCCTTTCTCATCCGCCTCGTGCCGATGCACACCAGCAGCGAGCGCCAGCGGCAGTCCAACCCACGCAAAGCCTACCCGGTGGACTCCGGCCTCATCACGGCCTTCGACCGCAGCGGCAAGCCCAACACCGGTCATGCGCTCGAAACCGCTGTGCTCGTCGAACTCGAGCGCCGCAAGTGCGAGCGTGCCTATGTGCGCACCGCCAGCGGCGCCGAGGTGGACTTCCTCGCTACTCCGCTCACCGGCCGTCCCACTTTGATCCAAGTTTGCGCTGACATGAGCGACCCCACCACGCGAGCGCGCGAGTTCCGCGCCCTCACCGAAGCCATGGCCGAGCACAAAAGACTCCCCGGTCTCATCCTCACCGCCACCTCCACCGGGCTCAGTCACGCCCAAGCCGAGGCTCCTAAAGGCGTCACCATCCGTGCCGCATGGGAGTGGATGCTGGATACCGGAACCTCTTGATCCAAGTGAAGCGGCGGCTCATCGGCCGATGAACACCTCGGTGGCGTAGAGGAAGTCCACAGTGCCGTTTTGCTCGTGAGCTTCAAAGAGACGCCGCAGTTCCTGGATCATCGGATCATGCAGTGGATGGCCTTCGGCTGGCGCATACGACGAGGACAGCAAGCGCCCACGAAGTCCGGCAAAGTCGAAGCTCTGCTGATTGGCGAAGGCGTGCTTCTCGAAGACTCCATCGGTGAAAAAGCTTGTGAGGGCTTCCGCATCGACATTTTCATGCCGGACCTGTGCGTAGTCGGGTGCGAAGTTGAGCAGCAGTTGCTCGTAATCGCGGAGAAAAGGCGTGCAGTCAGTCTGGCGGACGTTCCAGATGAGTACGACCCTGCCACCGGGCTTGAGAAGACGCGTGAACTCGCACCGCGCTCGCGTGCGGTCGAGCCAGTGAAAAGCCTGGGCGGAGACGATGAGATCCATGCTTTGGCCGGCCAGCGTTGTTTCCTCGCCGGAAGCGGCGATGGAGTGAAACAAGGCATGATGCCTCAGGATCGTTTCCGCCGCCTCGCGCATGTCGGCATTTGGCTCCACAGCAAAGACCTCCGCGCCTTCACCGAGCAAGAGGCTGGAAAAGATTCCCGTGCCAGAGCCGATGTCAGCTGCTCGGGCACCTCGTTTCAACCAGCGATGGTCACGCAACATCGTCAGCACGCCTTCCGGATAGCCCGGACGATAGCGCACATAGTCCGCCACACGATTCGAGAAGCGTGAAGTGGCATTGGCGGGAGGGTGATGAGCGACCATCGGGCGAAGCTATTCGCGGTTTGCACCCTTTACGCAACAATGAATGTGCAAACACGACCAAACCCACCCCTCAATTAGCGTTGATGCTCTCCATGCCGATCACCTCTTTCAGTCACCTGCCGCTTCTACTCGCCCCCACGCTCGAACTCAGCGACACGAACTACCACGCCATCCCCCAACCGATCAGCAACGAAATCGAAGGCAAAGGCAAAGGTGATTGGACCTAGTGGTTCAATCCAGCAAAGATGATGGGTAGAGGCGTTTGAGTTTCACGCGGGCATCTTTGGTGCGGAAGCGCCAGTTGGTGCCGTAGTGTTGGATGTTGCGTTGGAACGCCCACTCGGCGAGTT
>JAIBCL010000038.1 GCA_019694165.1 Verrucomicrobiaceae bacterium
GGACTGAGGGGGCACAAGGGACTTTTCGCCTCGATGCGCGATGGGATCATATTCCAGCTTGCCGGAAAGAACCGGACCCGCTACGAATTTAGTTCTTCCCATGCCAGACGATCCCTCAGCACCCGCTCCAGAGGCACATGGTCCAGGCCAGACGCCCGCTGGTTTTCAGCGCGCTTCGGACGGCGGTTTCAAATGGCTGCCCCCGAGTTCCGAGGCTCTCGGCAAACTGCTGCCGCAGTATCAGGTCGATGCACTCGTCGGTCGGGGCGGCATGGGAGCGGTTTACAAAGGAAAGCAAAAGGCGCTCGACCGTCCCGTGGCCATCAAGATTCTGCCGCCCGAGGTCGATGACGAGGACGCTACCTACACCGAGCGCTTCAAGAACGAGGCGAAGATCATGGCGCGCCTCAGTCATCCGGCGATCGTGCCGGTGTATGATTTCGGCGAGCTGGCCGATCCGCCGTTGCTGTACTTTATCATGGAGTTCATCGACGGCACGGACGTGCATCAGATGATCGCGGCGCAGGGCCGCCTGCCACCGGAGCATGCGCTCGCCATCACCGCGCATGTGTGTGACGCGCTGAAGTATGCACACGAGCACGGCGTTGTGCACCGCGACATCAAGCCGAGCAACGTGCTCATCAACATGGAAGGCCAGGTGAAGGTGGCTGACTTCGGCCTTGCGAAAGTCGATGAACCCGGCAGCACCGCCGTGACGAAGGCCGGCGTGGCAATGGGCACGCCCGACTACGTGGCACCCGAGGCGCTCGTCATGGGCACGCAGGTCGATGCGCGCGCCGACATCTATGCGGTGGGCGTGATGCTCTACCACATGCTCACCGGCGAGGTGCCGCGAGGCGCATTCGATCTTCCGAGCAAGCGCCTCGGCACCGACCCGCGCTTCGACGCCATCATCACGAAGGCGATGAAGATGAACCGCGACGAGCGCTACCAGAGCAGCGCCGAGCTGCGGCGCGATCTCGACGTGATCCTGCGCACGCCGATGGTGCAGGCCGGCGGACAAAGCAGCGCGGCGATACCGAAGGCGGCCGTGGTGCCCGAACGTAGGCCGGGTGTGGCGAAGCCCGCCCGGCCAGAGAAAGAGGCTGCCAAAGGAAACGCCAAAGCAGGAGCGAACCCACCACCAGCCGGGCGGGCTGGCGCCACACCCGGCCTACGACCCGAGCGCGCGCCGGCCAAATCCAAGGCGCCTCTCTTCATAGGCATCGGCGCCGCAGCGGCCGTCGTGGTGGGCGCGTTTGTGATGATGGGCGGGAAGAAGGACGCCGGTAGCGCGGCTGGTCCTCCAGCCGCCGCGAGTGGCCCCGCGATGCCGAATGCTGGAAACGCACCCGCCCCGGCGAACGCGGCGCTTGCAGGAGCAAGCGCCCCACCTTCCAAACCCGCGCCCATCAAAGTGCGCGAGGAGCCGAAGGCGGCCGTCGCGCCTGTTTCAAATTCCAAATCCACGATTTCAAATCCCGCCCCTTCCACCAGGAACGACGGAACTCTGGCAAGTTCCCCTGCAAGCGCGGCTGCCGTGCCACCCGCCAAACCGCAATGGCAGAAGGTCGAGTGGACGCAGGAGGAATTGAACAGGCAGAACAGCGCCGACACCATCCAGATCGAGGACGGCTGGTATCACATCAAGACGAGCACCTTCAAGTTTCCCGAGCCGGCGCGCGCGGTGTCGAATCTCGCCGTCCGCTACCGCGCCAAAATAGGGCAGCCTCTCTTCAGACTGAAAAGCGGCATGAGCGGAACCGACCTGATGCATTATCTGACTGCCGAGCGCAACGCCCTGGCGGTCGTCCGCTACGATCCGAGCAAGGAAGGCGCGCAGCGCGCGACGACGCTGGCTCAAAAGAATCTGCCCGCGGCACTCGCGCCCGGCTCGGAGATGCAGGTCACCTTTGCCGTCATCGACAGTCGCTACGCCGGCCGCATCGACGACACGGTGACAGAATGGATCGCTGACGAAGAAGGGGCCAAGGCGCGAATGCTCACGTTGCAGAACGTCCCCGGCTCCGAAGCCTGGGTGAAGGACGTGGAGTTCATCGTGCTCGACGGACTTACCGAGACCGAGGCAAAGAGCACGCTCGGCTGGCCTGAACCGCAGGTGATCGCCGCTATTGGGAAGGCGACGAGTGCGCCAGCCTCGGCGGAAAATACGGGTGTCCCGAAGGCCGATGGTCCCAAGCCCGCGCGAATGCCTGACCCGGCGAAATGGTTGAACGTGCTCAACACACCGGAAAGCATCGCCAACCAGCCCGGCTTGGCGAAGTGGGTGGACGGTGGTGTGAGTCTCACCGGCATGGTGAAACTGCCGAATCCGCCGGTCGCAAGCGCCGCGATCCGCGCAACGATCCGCGCGAGCGGCACCTATATCTTCGGTGTTGGCTGGACCGAATCGAACCAGGTCGTCACGGTTCAGCGGGACAAAGGCTCGATAGCAATCAAGGACCGGGACGACAGCAAAGAACGCTTCCCACACAAGCCATCGTCCAACAGCGATGAGGAGGTGAACTTCCAGATCGTGTGCGTGGACGGCGTGCTGCAGGTTTCCGAGAATGATCAGGTCGTGGCGACGAAGACTGTGGCTGGCGCACCCGGTTTGCTGACCATCAACTCGCCCGGCGGCTCCGTCGTGAAGAACGTCGCCTGGCAGTCGCTCGATCTCCTGAATCCTAGCGACGAGAAATTCACGGCCCTGCAGAACACCTTCCTCGCCGATCTCGCAGGCAAGGTGGACGCGCCGTTCAGCGCAGCCGTCGCCGACCTTGCGACCAAGCTCTCGGCTGCGATCAGTCGTAGCGCGCCCACGGTGCGCGGCACGCCGGCTGAGGCGGCGCTGCGCGCGGACTTCGACCGGCTCGCTAAAAAGGAACCGCTCCCGCCCGCCGATGAAAAAGGCGCGCCCGCTGTGCTCGCGGGCCTGCGCAAGACGTGGCACACGGAACTCGACAAGCTGCGCACCCAGCGCCGCGCTGCTGCCGAGCCGTTGCGCAAGTCCTATGACGCAGGACTCGCCGCCCTCGAAAAGGAGCTGGGCGAGAAGGGCGACTTCAATCGCGCGGAGAAAATCAAAGCCGCCCGCGCCGTGCTGGCCACGGATGATTTTCTCCCTCCACTGACCGGTCTCGCGGGAGTCATCGTGAAGCCGCTCAATGTGCGTCCATCCAAAGGCGGACGGCTCAAGATGATCGGCTGCTTCCGCAATGCCGGCATCCCTGCGGACATCGAGCCGTTCGCGAAGTTCGACGACTTCGTCCAGGTCATCGCCACCGATTACGCCGTCGCCGCTCTACGTGCTGACGGCAGCGCGATCATCGAGGCACTGAAGGGAGACAAGCTGCAAATCATCAATCACACCAGCCCGCCGCTGACAACTCTCTCCGCCTATCATGTCGCCGTGTGGGGACTTACCGAAGACGGGCATGTGGTGTGCCCGGGCTTGAGCGGCAAACCCGATACAGGCGCATGGGACAAGTTCAGCGGACTCGTCGATTTTTCCTGTGGCGATGCGAAGAAGTACTGCGCTGGATTGAAAGCGGACGACACTGTCGTCCTTGCGTGGATACCGACCGCCGACATCACCTGGCTGCCCAAAGTCGAGTCGCTGCCGAAGTGCAAGGCTGTCGTCTGCAACAACAACGAACTCATGATCCTCACCGCGACCGGAGCCGTGATGGCCTGGCACACGAGCGGGAAGAAGGTGGAGACGCCGAAGGCGCTGCACCGCGGGATCGTGCGCTGGCAAAATCCCAGCCTTTACGTTCCAGCGGCGAATCCCAACGCTCCTCCGCAGTTCGGCGGCTTGTTCTTGGACCGGCTCGGAGAACTGTACAAAAACAACAGTGACGGCATCACATCCACGGCGAAGGATGTGGATGACATCGGCAGCACAGGCTCTGTGTATGCCTATCGCCAGAAGCGCAAGGGCTGGACCTTGCTGATCAACGAAACATACGGCGAGGGGAAGAAGGCCAAGGAAGTGCTTGCAGCCGGAACGCCAATCTCATGGGGCCTCTCGCACTCCGATCTGAATCCAGCCACGGGCGGAGGCACGACTGGCATCTTTGTTTGGATTGAGTGAGGCAGCCATTGGAGGACAGGTCTCCGACCTGTCAGCGGCCAGAGACTTTCAGTCTTTGGCCGCTTCTTCAGCAGTCAGCACAGCAACAATGGCTCAAGGCTGAAAGCCCCGAGCCGTCGTCAGGTTTGGAAACCTGACCTCCATGCGCTCTGTTCACCGCTCAAACCGCCCGACGAGCAGCTCGCGCTGGTAGATCATCTCTTTCGGGAGATGATCGTAGAGGTCTAGGTACAGCTCTTCGGCGGAGAGAATCTCCGTGCGGAATTCCTTGCGGTCCACGGTCATCACGGCGGCGAAATCGTCGGCTGTGAAGTTTTCGAGGCCGGTCCAGGTCATCTCGTTGTAGCGCGGCATCCAGCCGAGGAGCGCTTCATGGCCGCGCGCCTCGCCTCGCGCGCGCTTCACGATCCACTCGAGCACGCGCATGTTTTCGCCGAAGCCGGGCCAGAGGAATTTGCCGTCGGCGCTCTTGCGGAACCAGTTCACATGGAAGATGCGCGGCAGGTCGTCGATGCGGCTGCGCATCTGCAGCCAGTGGGCGAAGTAGTTGCCCATGTTGTAGCCGCAGAAGGGCAGCATGGCCATCGGATCGCGGCGCACTTTGCCGACCGTGCCTGCGGCGGCGGCGGTCATCTCGCTGCCCATGTTCGCGCCGAGAAAGACGCCGTGGACCCAGTTGAAGGATTGGAACACGAGCGGCATCGTCGTCGCGCGACGACCACCGAAGATGATGGCATCAATCGGCACGCCCTCGGGTTTCTCCCAGTCGGGATCAATCGTGGGGCATTGCTTCGCGGGCGCGGTGAAACGTGAATTCGGATGTGACGAGAGACGACCGCAGTCAGGCGTCCAGTCTTGTCCGCGCCAATCGATGAGATGCGCAGGCGGCTCTTTGGTCATGCCTTCCCACCACACGTCGCCGTCGTCGGTGAGCGCGACGTTGGTGAAGATGGAGTTCGATTTGCACGTCGCCATCGCGTTCGGATTCGAGTCCCAAGATGTGCCGGGAGCGACACCGAAGTAGCCTGCCTCGGGATTCGTGGCCCAAAGGCGGCCGTCTTTGCCGGGCCGCAGCCACGCGATGTCATCGCCGACGGTGGTCACCTTCCAGCCTTCATAAGTCTTCGGCGGCACGAGCATGGCGAAGTTCGTTTTGCCACACGCGCTGGGAAATGCGGCGGCGACGTAAGTTTTGCGACCATCGGGCGACTCCACACCGCTGATGAGCATGTGCTCGGCCATCCAGCCTTCGTCACGGCCCATCGCACTGGCGATGCGGAGTGCGAGACACTTCTTTCCGAGCAAAGCATTGCCACCGTAGCCGCTGCCGTAGCTCCAGATGGAGCGCTCTTCGGGGAAGTGAACGATGTACTTCGTCTCGCTGCACGGCCACGGCACGTCCTTCTCGCCCGGTGCGAGCGGTTTGCCGACGGAGTGCAGGCACGGCACGAACTCGCCACCATCGGAGAGCTGATCGAGCACCGGCTTGCCCATGCGCGCCATGATCTTCATGCTCACGACGACATACGGCGAGTCCGTCACCTCGATGCCGATCACGGAGAAAGGCGAGCCGAGCGGCCCCATGCAAAACGGCACGACATACATCGTGCGCCCCTTCATGCAGCCGGCGAAGAGACGATTGAGCGTCTCCTTCATCTCGCGCGGGTTCATCCAGTTGTTCGTCGGCCCGGCATCGACTTCGCGAGTGCTGCAAATGTAGGTGCGGTCCTCCACGCGGGCCACGTCCGTCGGATCAGACCAAGCGAGATAACTGTTCGGCCGCTTCTCGGGATTCAGCTTCCGGAAGGTGCCGTTCGTGACCAGCAGCCCGCAAAGTTCGTTGTATTCAGCGTCTGATCCATCGCACCAGCGGACGGCGTCCGGCTGGCAAAGCGCGCGCATTTGGTCGATCCAATGAAGAAGAGTGTCGTGGCGTGTCATGGTATGGAAGCCATGCTACCACGCAGCTCCCGTGCCGCCTTGTCTTTGTTGCGGCAGATGTTGAGTAGCCGGAGCGAGACGTGGCGAACGCTGGATCGACACACGTTCAGCGGAAGCTCTTCGCAAAATCATCCGCGGTCGCTTTCGCCACCACCTTCGTTTTCTGGAAGGTGCTCTTCTCGCCCTTTTCGATGAGGATGCGTTCGTAGTCGGCGCTGCTCATCGGGAGTTCGATGGTTTTGTCCTGCCAGGTGGAGAGCAGGATGGCATTTGCGAGTTCCACGCTGCGGATGCCTTCTTCGGCGGGGCTGAGGAGCTTCTCGCCTTTCAAGATGGCGTCGGTGAAGTTTTGGAGAATCTCCACATGCTGGCCGCCGGTGGGTTCGATGGGGATGTCCATGTGCCAGCTCTCGGGCATGGCGAAGGCGGCCTCGGCCTCCATGCAGAATTTGCTCATCGGCCGGCGGTTGCGCTGGAAGTGGATCTTAGTGTTGTCGGTGACGGTGAGACGGCCCTGCTCGCCAGTGATTTCGAGGCGGTTGCAGCCGGGAGCCTCGCCAGTGCTGGTGACAAACGTGGCGCTCAGGCCGCTGTCGTAGAGCAGCACGGCGGTCACGTCGTCTTCCACTTCGACCTGATGGAAGCGGCCGAACTGGCAGAAGCCGCGGACGCGCTGGGGCATGCCGAACATCCACTGGAAGAGGTCGAGATTGTGCGGGCACTGGTTCATGAGCACACCGCCGCCTTCTCCCTTCCAGGTGCCGCGCCAGCCGCCGGTGGCGTAGTAGTAGTTCGTGCGGAACCAGTTGGTGACTTCCCAGTGGACGCGGCGGATGGCACCCAGCTCACCGCTGTCGATGAGGTCCTTCACCTTCTTGAATGTGGCATTCGTGCGCATGTTGAACATGGCGGCGAAGATGAGCTTCTTGTCCGTGTGAGCGGCGATGAGGCGCTCGCAGTCGGCCTTGTGGACGGAGATGGGTTTCTCGACGAGCACATGCAGGCCGGCCTGCAGCGCTTCGATGCCGATGGTGGTGTGCGAGAAGTGCGGCGTGCAGATGAGGATGGCGTCGATCTTGCCGCTTTTGATCATCTCGCTCACGTCCTTGTAGCCGGTCTCCCCGTCCTGGAGCGGCGGCAGCGTGCCCGTACTCTCGCACAGCGCCGTGACGCGCATGCCGCTGACTTTTCCCGCGCGGATGTTTCCGAGATGGGCCTTGCCCATGTTGCCGAGGCCGACGATGCCGAGTCTGACTGTGTCCATATGTGAGAGTGTGAGTGGGCAGCGAGGGTAGGCAGGGCGTGCGTGCGGTCAAGAATGCACGTCAGGCCGTCGCGGGTGAATTGGATTCCACCGGTGCACGATGGCGCGCCGGCAGCGCCGGCGTCGAGAATCCTTCTTGAAATCCGCGCGCCGAACTGTGACACCTTCCGCCATGCCAAAGGCCCGCACCACCAAGCATCTTCCCGCACTCACGTTGCTCGGGCGCTCCGAGCACCGGTTGCCCGCATCGCCTGACGACGCAAAGCTGGAGACATTTCCAAACCGCACTCCCGGCCGGAACTACACCATCCATCTGAGCGCGCCGGATTTCTCCTCGCTGTGCCCCGTCACCGGCCAGCCCGACTCGGCGCACGTCGAGGTCATCTACATTCCGGACAAGCTCTGCATCGAGACGAAGTCGTGGAAATTTTATCTCGCCAGCTATCGAAATCACCCGGCGTTCAACGAAGCGATCGTCAACCGCATCCTCGACGACATCGTGAAGTCCTGCCGCCCGAGGCAGGTCATCGTGCGGGGCAAGTTTGCTCCGCGTGGCGGCATCCAGCTCATGTGCGAGGCACGCTTTCCAGACCGCAAAGGCCGGCTCGAATGGGGGTGAGCGTTCACCTTTACCGTCATCCGCAGCCCCAATGCCTCGCTCGGAAGTCCGCTGAACCCGGAACCCCAACCGCTGCGAGCCACCGACACTACCCAACGAATTTCCCATGAAAACCCTCGTCCTCCTCAGCGGTGGCATGGATTCCGTCACGGCCCTGCACTGGGCGCGGCGCGAGCACGAAGTCGTCGGCGCAGTCAGCTTCGATTACGGCGCAAAGCACAATCACCGCGAGATCGGCCTTGCCGAATGGCAGTGCGGCCACCTTGATGTATGGCACGACATCGTCGCGCTGCCCTTTGTGAACGAGCTGTTCACCTCCGATCTCCTGAAATCCGGCGGCGACATCCCCGAAGGCCACTACGAGGAAGAGTCGATGAAACGCACCGTCGTGCCCTTCCGCAACGGCATCATGCTCGCCATCGCGTGCGGCATCGCAGAGAGCCGCGGTGCCGGGGCGCTGGTCATCGCCGCGCACTCGGGCGACCATGCTGTTTATCCCGACTGCCGCGAGCCCTTTATGCACGCGATGGCCGAGGCCATGCGCGAGGGCACATACGCGCGCATCGAGCTGCTGCGGCCTTTCATCCACCTCGACAAAGCCGCCATCGCGCGGCTCGGGCACGATCTCGGCGTCGATTTCGAAAAGACGTGGTCCTGCTACAAAGGCGGCAGCATCCACTGTGGCAAATGCGGCACCTGCGTCGAGCGACGTGAGGCTTTCATCAAGGCCGGCCTTCCGGATGTCACCCGCTACGAGGACGCCAGCGCGCTGCCGCAGGCACCCCGGGAAGCCACCGGATTTTGAACCGGGGCATTCCTGAGAGCGGCCTCCCGAAGCCGTCGAGCCACCGCTCAAGGCACCCCATGTCCCGCCTGCGGATGGGGATGGCCCCCGAATTCCGGCGCATATGCGTGCAATTGCGGTTGCCGCACTGTCCGGAGAAATTCAAAAAATCTTTTGACACTGTTTTCGCGCCTACTACTCTCCGGGCTACTTTTTCGGAAAAGGAGCCGGGGTGTATTGTCTCTATGCGGGACTGTTGTGCCTCGGCTTTGCTTTCGGAAGAGAAGGATTCCTTCGTCGGCTTCCGATCCGCTCATGTAGCTCAGTTGGTAGAGCACGTCCTTGGTAAGGACGAGGTCTCGGGTTCAAGTCCCGACATGAGCTCCATGAGATCAGGGGTCGCTGAAACGGGGTCCGTATCCAGCAAGAATCGAAACGTCCCAAAGCGCATCAACCTCACCCAAACCCATGGCTAAAGAAGCATTCCAACGCAACAAGCCGCACGTCAACATTGGCACCATCGGCCACGTTGACCACGGCAAAACCACGCTTACCGCTGCGATCACGACTGTCCTTTCGAAGAAGGGCTTCGCCCAGGCGAAGGCTTATGATCAGATCGACGCAGCCCCTGAAGAAAAAGAGCGCGGCATCACGATCAATACGGCGCACGTCGAGTACGAAACCGACAAGCGTCACTACGCGCATGTGGACTGCCCCGGCCATGCCGACTACGTGAAGAACATGATCACGGGTGCCGCCCAGATGGACGGTGCGATCCTCGTGGTTTCCGCCGCTGACGGCCCGATGCCGCAGACTCGCGAGCACATCCTTCTTGCCCGTCAGGTCGGCGTGCCGGCGCTGGTGGTGTTCATGAACAAGGTGGACATGGTGGACGATCCGGAGTTGCTCGAACTCGTCGAGATGGAAATCCGTGATCTGCTTTCCAAGTACGATTTCCCGGGCGACGACATTCCGATCGTGAAGGGTTCCGCTTTGAAGGCTCTCGAAGGCGATGCCGCGCACGAGGCGAACATCCACAAGCTCATGGACGCGGTGGACGCCTACATTCCTCTGCCGGAGCGCCCGATCGACCAGGATTTCCTCATGCCGGTGGAAGACGTGTTTGCGATTGAAGGTCGCGGCACTGTCTGCACGGGGCGTGTGGAGCGCGGCATCATCAAGAAGATGTCCGAAGTGGAAATCGTGGGCATCCGCCCGACGGTGAAGACCACGGTCACGGACATCGAAATGTTTCGCAAGCTGCTTGATGAAGGTCGTGCCGGCGACAACGTGGGCCTCCTGCTCCGCGGCACCAAGAAGAACGAAGTGGAACGCGGCCAGGTGATCGCAAAACCCGGTTCGGTGACTCCGCACAAGAAGTTCAAGGCCGAGGTGTACGTGCTTTCGAAGGATGAAGGCGGCCGTCACACGCCGTTCTTCAACAACTACCGTCCGCAGTTCTACTTCCGCACGACGGACGTGACCGGCAGCGTGAAGCTCCCGGACGGCGTGGAAATGGTGATGCCTGGTGACAACGTCTCGATTGAGGTCGAGCTGATCACCCCGATCGCCATGGAAAAGACGATCCGTTTCGCCATCCGCGAGGGTGGCAAGACGGTGGGTGCCGGCCGCGTAGCCGACATCCTTGACTAATCAACAAGGCGGTTGTCCGCTCGACGTTTCAGCCGCGGGGCCTGCAAACAGGCCTCGCGGCCTTCGTCTCTCCGAAAGAGGCGGATGACGGAGGGGCGGGCCGGCCGCCACAGGGACACCACTGGATTTCTAAGACAGGTCAGTAGCTCAATTGGTAGAGTAGCGGTCTCCAAAACCGTCGGTTGGGGGTTCGAGTCCCTCCTGGCCTGCCATCCAGTTTCAGTTCCGCCCGAGCAGTCGTTTCAGCCAGCCTTCATTCAAATCCATGAGCCGCATACGTCAGTACCTCAATGAGGTCCTTCTTGAAATGAAAAAGGCCACCTGGCCTTGGGATCCCAAGGAAAAGGGTTTCGCCAAGTACAAGGAACTCAATGACTCGACCATTGTGGTGTTCATTGCGATGCTTCTGATGGGGGCGTTCGTCTCATTCTTCGACACGGCCTTGCGCATGTTCTTCGAGGCAGCGTCCAAGAGCCTCTAACATTCTCCCGACCCGTCGCTCAAGCGACTTACTTTATCCCCGATCCGATGCCAGCCACATCCAACAAGCGCGATCAATGGTACGTCATCCATGTGCGTTCCGGCATGGAAAACCGTGTGCGCGACAACATGCTTCGTCGCATCCAGTCCGAGGAGATGGGTGATTATGTGTTCGATGTTCTGGTGCCCACCGAACGTGTCTCCGAGGTGAAGAAGGGCAAGCGGCACGAGAGCAGCCGCAAGTTTTACCCCGGCTACATCATCGCGAACATCTACCTTCTCGACGAGAACAACAAGCTTGTGGACAAGAGCTGGTACTTCGTAAAGGAAACCGACGGAGTGCTGAACTTCGCAGGCGCGAAGGACCGCCCCATTCCCATGCGTCCGCGCGAAGTAGAGGGCATGCTGGCCCAGCTTCACGAGCGCGAGGACGCGGTGAAGCCGAAGATTGCCTTCTCGCTTGGCGACACGGTGCGCGTGGCAGACGGACCGTTCGAAAGCCAGACCGGCGTCGTCGAAGAAATCGATCCCGAGCGCGGCGTGTTGCGCGTGGCGGTGAACATCTTTGGCCGTTCAACTCCTGTCGATCTCGAATACTGGCAGGTCGAGAAGGCCTAGCATCCATACCGTGGCGGTTGCGCTTCTCGGCCGTCTCGACAAACCCACCCCCAGCCCCCAAGCAATTCACTCATGGCAAAGGAAATCATCAAACAAATCAAGCTGCAGATCAAAGCCGGCGCGGCCAATCCCGCTCCGCCCATCGGTCCCGCGCTCGGCCAGGCCGGCGTGAACATCATGGCCTTCTGCAAGGAGTTCAACGCGGCCACTCAGAAGCTCGGCGGTGACGTGCTGCCGACCGTCATCACCGTTTACAAGGACAAGAGCTTCACCTTCATCACGAAGCAGCCGCCCGCCTCGAATCTTCTCAAGAAGGTGGCGAACATCGCCTCCGGCTCTGGCGAGCCGAACAAGAAGAAGGTGGCGAAGATCACCAAGGCGCAGCTTCTCGAAGCCACCAAACTGAAGATGGCTGACCTCAACGCGAACGACCTTGAA
Organism: Verrucomicrobiaceae bacterium; assembly: GCA_019694165.1. Classification (GTDB taxonomy): domain Bacteria; phylum Verrucomicrobiota; class Verrucomicrobiia; order Verrucomicrobiales; family Verrucomicrobiaceae; genus JAIBCL01. The sequence goes on from JAIBCL010000038.1 coordinate 11,894, forward strand.
GCCGGCTCCCGCATCATGGCGGGCACCGCGCGCCAGATGGGCATCGAAATCGTCGGCTAACCGAATCAGGCGGCGCCGACCAGACCGTTCCGTCTCCATTTTCCAATCCAACCCAAACCCATAAGCAGGAGAACATCACCAGAAGTTCGCTCGAACTGCACCAGACCATGCAAACACGAAGCAAAAGATACAAGAAGGCCGTCGGGATGATCACGGCCGGCAAACAGTACTCGCTTGAGGAGGCGGCGGATCTCGTCCGCAAGTTCCCCGGCACGAAGTTCAACCAGAGCGTGACGCTGTCGTTCCGCATGGGCGTTGACCCGAAGAAGAGCGACCAGATGGTCCGCGGCACCGTCCCGCTGCCGCATGGTACCGGCAAGTCGGTGCGCGTGGCTGTCTTTGCCCAAGGCGCTTCCGCCGATGCCGCCAAGGCTGCCGGTGCTGAGATCGTGGGCTACGAAGATCTCATCGCGAAGGTCAAAGACGGCTTCACCGATTTCGACGTCGCCATCGCCACTCCGGCCGCGATGAATGAAGTCCGCAAGCTGGGTAAGCAACTTGGTCCGCGCGGCCTCATGCCGAATCCGAGGACGGGTACCGTGTCCGATGACACCGCGGGAGCCGTGAAGGCCGTGAAGGCCGGTCGCGCCGATTTCAAGCTCGACAAGAACGGCAATATCGCCGCCGCCATCGGCAAGGCCAGTTTTGAACCGAACGCGCTCGCTGAAAACGCGCACGCATTCGTCGATGCTGTCGTTCGCGCCAGGCCTGCGTCGGCGAAGGGCCGCTATGTGGAGACCATTACAATGGCCGCGACCATGTCGCCCGCCGTGCGGGTGGATGTGTCGAAATACATCAAGCTGTAACTCTGGAGGAGACTGAAATCATGAAAGCAGAAAAGACACTTTTGATCGAGGACGTGCTCCGCCGGGTGAATGCGTCGCCCTTCATGTTCGTGGTCGATTACACGGGCCTGACCGTCGATAAATTCGCCGAGCTTCGCAAGCGCCTGCGGGGTATTGGCGCGGAGATTCATGTGTTCAAGAACACGCTCGTGAAGAAGGCCGCCGAGAAGGCGGGCTACCCTGCCGACCTCGGCAATGCGCTCACCGGCCAGTCCGCCGTCGTCACGGGGGACAAGGATGTGTGCGCGGCGGCGAAGGTGATGAAGACCTTTGCCGATGAATTCGAGAAGCCGCAGCTCAAAGCTGGCGTGCTTGATGGCAAGCTTCTCGACTCCGCCGCCATCAAGGCGCTGGCCTCGCTTCCCGCGAAGGAAGTGCTTTACGCCCAGCTCCTCGGCGTCCTCCAGGCGCCGGCCAGCAAGCTGGCACGCCTCCTCAACGAACCCGCTGCTTCGCTCGCCCGCGTGCTCAAAGCCAAGGCGGACAAAGGTGCGTAAACCTCATTCCAGAAATCTAAACCCATTTGATCAGATGGTCTCGCTTTGCGGGGCCTGAACAACACGAAAAACACCAATGGTTCCTCGCCGGATCAGAGGCTTCTGATTCGAAGAGACCCGGGGCTCCGGGGAACGGCGATACCGACAAAAAACATGGCTGACATTGCTAAAATCGTAGATGAACTCAGCGGCCTTACCGTCCTGGAAGTCGCTGAACTTGTGAAAACCCTCGAGGAGAAGTGGGGCGTGAGCGCCGCGGCTCCTGTGGCTGTTGCCGCCGCTGGCGGTGGTGGTGGCGGCGGTGCCGCTGCTCCGGCTGCCGAGGAGAAGACCGAGTTTGACGTGATCCTCGTTGATGGCGGCGCGAACAAAATCGCGGTCATCAAGGAAGTGCGCAACGTGGTCGCCGGACTGGGCCTCGCGGAAGCGAAGGCGCTGGTCGAAAAAGGCGGCGCGAAGCTCAAGGAAGGCGTCAAGAAGGAGGAAGCCGAAGAGGTCAAGAAGAAGCTCGAGGCTGCCGGCGCCAAGGTCGAGATCAAGTAACATCGAATACCTTTCCCTGTTTCGTCGCCGCCTGCTCGCGGGCGGCGGCGGAACGCGGAGAGAACGGGAAGACAGAAGACTTCAAGACAAAAGACAACAGCAGCAGATTGCGAACCGACAACCCACCCCACCATCCGGCCCATTCCGTCCAGGACTCAATGATCAAGCTTCAAGCAAGCCTCAAGCCGCACGCCACGATCCCGCATTCAGCGGTCGCGGTTTTCGGGGTGAGGTTTGCTTGAAGCTTGGGTGTTGATGCCCGGGGTTTTTTCTTTTTCGCGAAAGAGAAACGGCCTCCGGCTCCAGACCCAGCTTCCGCGGCACGCGTGCCGCGCCCTCGTGACAAAACCCCATCATTGCCAACACCCAGACCCACCCGCCTATGTCCCAGCGTACCAACTTTGGCAAAATCCAAGAGCCTGTCGATCCGCCGAATCTGATCGAGGTCCAGCTCAAGTCGTACGACGAGTTTCTCCAACGTAGCGTGGAGCCAAAGAAGCGGAAGGACGTGGGCCTGCAGGCCGTGTTCAAGGAGGTCTTCCCCATCGGCAGCTATGACGAGAAGATGACGCTCGACTTCGTGCAGTATGAGATCGGTGATCCGAAGCTCAACGCGCTCGAAGCCATCCATGACGCGGAGACTTACAGCGCACCGCTGTATGTGACTTTCGAACTGCGCGAGGAAGGCCACGAGGCGCGCCAGGAGCGCGTTTACATGGGCGAGATTCCGCTCATGTCCGTGCGCGGCACGTTCGTGATCAATGGTGCCGAGCGTGTGGTCGTCAGCCAGCTTCACCGCTCGCCCGGCATTTGCTTCGAGACGCAAATGCACCTCAATGGCCGCTGGTTGTACGGTTTCCGCATCATCCCTGACCGCGGCACCTGGCTCGAAGTGCAGTTCGACACGAACGACCTGCTCTACGTGTATCTCGACCGTCGTCGCCGTCGTCGGAAATTCCTCGCCACCACGCTGCTGCGCGTGATCGGCTTCCCAAACGATGAGGACATCCTCCGTCTCTTCTATGAAATCCAGGACCTCAAGCTGAAGGAGAACCTTGGCGAAGAGGAACTCGCCTCGAAGGTGCTATTCAAGGACATCCTTGATGGCGAACTTATCGTGGCCCGCGCTTACGAGCCGCTGACTGCCGGCGTGATCCGTCAGCTCATCCAGCTCAATCACAAGAGCATCAAAGTGGTGGCCGCTTCCGCCGACGATCTTCTCATCACCTCGCTGCGCAAGGACACCGCGCGCGACGAGGAAGAGGCGCTCAAGGAAATCTACCGCCGCCTCCGCCCGGGAGATCCGCCCACGGTGCCAAACGCCCGTGCGCTCGTGAAGCGTCTCTTCTTCGATCCGAAGCGCTACGACCTCACCCGCGTCGGCCGCTACAAGATCAATCAGAAGCTGACGATGAAGATTGATTCCGACATGCGCATCCTCACCGCCGAGGATGTCATCTCGGCCATGCGCTACCTATTCAAGCTGCGCCAGGGCGAAGGTCTCCTTGATGACATCGACCACCTTGGCAGCCGTCGTGTCCGCGCGGTGGGCGAGCTTCTCGCCAATCAGTGCCGCGTGGGCCTCGCCCGCACGGAGCGCCTCGTGAAGGAGCGCATGACCTTGTTCGACGTGAACATGGACACCATGACCCCCGCGAAGCTGATCAATCCGAAGGCGCTTTCCGCCGTTGTGCGCGACTTCTTTGGCCGCAGCCAGCTCTCGCAGTTCATGGACCAGACGAATCCGCTGGCAGAGCTGACCCACAAGCGCCGCCTCTCCGCCCTTGGCCCAGGCGGCCTGAATCGCGACCGCGCGGGTTTCGAAGTGCGTGACGTGCATCCCTCGCACTACGGACGCATCTGCCCCATCGAAACTCCGGAAGGTCCGAACATCGGCCTCATCAACTCGATGAGCACCTTCGCGCGCATCAACGAGTTCGGTTTCATCGAGTCGCCCTACCGCCTCGTAAAGGATGGCGTGGTGTCCGACAAGATCGAGTACCTCACCGCCGACCAGGAGGAGAACCACTACATCGCGCAGGCGAACAATCCCTTCGACGCGAAGGGCAGGTTCACCAGCAACCGTGTGTCCGTGCGCTACCGCGGCGAGTTTATCGAAGTGGATCCCGGCCAGCCGACGCTCATGGACGTGTCGCCAAAGCAGCTCGTATCTATCGCCGCTGCGCTGATTCCGTTCCTCGAACACGATGACGCAAACCGCGCTTTGATGGGATCAAACATGCAGCGCCAGGGCGTGCCGCTTCTCGTTTCGGAAGCGCCGTTCGTCGGCACCGGCATGGAGGGCAAGGTTGCCCGCGACTCGAAGGCCGTGGTCGTTTGCGACATGAACGGCATCGTCGCCGCGGCCACCGCGGACGTGATCGTCGTGACCAAAGACGGCGAGCTTCCGGTGAAGGACGAGAAATTCCTCGCCGACTACAAGTCCGTCCAGAGCAATCCCGACAAGGACATCTGGGTGTATCCGCTTCGCAAATTTGGCCGCAGCAACGCCGGCACATGCATCAATCAGCAGCCGCTGGTAAAGCGCGGCCAGCGCGTGAAGAAGGGCGAGGTGCTCGCCGACGGCCCGTGCACGCACAACGGCGAACTCGCGCTGGGCCGCAACATGCTCGTCGCGTTCATGCCGTGGAACGGTTACAACTTCGAAGACGCCATCGTCATCAGCCGCCGAGTGGCCAAGGAGGACATTTACACCTCCATCCACATCGAGGATTTCGAGGTCATCGCTCGGGACACGAAGCTCGGACCCGAAGAAATCACGCGTGACATTCCGAACGTCGGTGATGAAGCGCTGCGCAATCTCGACGCCAGCGGTGTCGTGCGCATCGGCGCTGAAGTGAAGCCCGGCGACATCCTCGTCGGCAAGATCACGCCGAAGTCCGAGACGGAACTCGCTCCCGAAGAGCGCCTCCTGCGCGCCATTTTCGGCGAGAAGGCCGCCGACGTGAAGGACACTTCGCTCCGTGTGCCGTCCGGCTGCACGGGCATCGTGATGGACGTCCGCCTCGCACAGCGCGGTGACAGCAACAAGGAGAAGCTCTCGCCCGTCGAGTACAAGAAGCAGATCAAGCAGATCGAAGAGGACTACAAGACGAAGAAGGAAGCTCTCACCGAGCAGCTCACCGAGAAGCTCTCCGACATCCTGCTCAACGAGAAGATCCCGCTGGACGTGGTGAACGGCCAGACCGGCGAGATCATCATCGGCGCGAACAAGAAGATCACGAAGACGTTCCTGCGCAAGCTGGCCGAGTCCTACGACTCCGTCGAGATCGACCCCAGCCCGATCCGCAACAAGATCATGGACATCATCGGCAGCTTTGAACAGAAGTTCGCCGACACCGACATGGAGCGCGAGCGCGCCCTCGACCGTATCGAAACCGGCGACGAGAGCGAGAGCGGCGTCGTGAAGGAAGTGCGCGTCTTTGTCGCCAGCAAGCGCAAGCTCAGCGTCGGTGACAAGATGGCGGGCCGCCACGGCAACAAGGGCGTCGTCGCCACCATCGTGCCGGAGGAGGACCTGCCGTTCCTCGAAGACGGCACACCGGTCGATATCGTGCTCAATCCGCTTGGCGTGCCTTCGCGCATGAACGTGGGTCAGGTTCTTGAGACGCACCTCGGCATCGCGGCCAAGGCGCTCGGCATGACCATCGCCACGCCCGTGTTCGACGGTATTCCCGAGTCGCAGATCATGCAGTTCATCAAGGACGCGAAGAAGGTGCCCGGATACGAATGGATGGGCCTCACCGGCAAGTCGTGGCTCTTCGATGGCCGCACCGGCGACCGCTTCAGTGCGGAAGTCGTCGTGGGCTACATCTACATGCTCAAGCTCGGCCACTTGGTCGTGGACAAGATTCACGCCCGTGCCGTCGGCCCATACTCGCTTGTGACGCAGCAGCCGCTCGGCGGCAAGGCGCAATACGGCGGCCAGCGCTTCGGCGAGATGGAGGTGTGGGCGCTCGAAGCTTACGGCGCGGCCTACACGCTCCAGGAGCTTCTCACCGTCAAATCCGACGACGTGCAGGGCCGCACCCGCATCTACGAGCAGATCGTCAAAGGCGACCACGCTCTCGAAGCCGGCACGCCCGAATCGTTCAACGTCTTGATCAAGGAAATGCAGTCGCTCGGCCTCGACGTGAAGGTCCACAAGCGCGGCGGCGCGGAAGCCACCGGCGACAGTGTGATCGAGCGTTTCTCGACCGCCGCCACCGCATAACCCCTCGCTCTGAAGCAAACCCGACAACCCCGCATCAAATCATGAATGCCGACGTCAGCCTGAAGGAAATCTTTGGAGAAACCAAGGGTGGTGAAGAGTTCGACTACGTGTCGATCTGCATCGCCTCCGCCGAACGCACGCGCTCCTGGAGCAGTGGTGAGGTGAAGAACCCCGAGACGATCAACTACCGCACGTTCAAGCCTGAAAAGGGCGGCCTGTTCTGCGAGCGCATCTTCGGTCCCACCCGCGACTGGGAGTGCGCGTGCGGCAAGTACAAGCGCATCAAGCACAAGGGCGTGATCTGCGACCGCTGCGGCGTCGAAGTCACACTCAGCCGCGTACGCCGCGAGCGCATGGGCCACATCGAGCTGGCCGTGCCGGTCACGCACATCTGGTTCTACAAGTGCATGCCATCACGCATCGGCCTCATGCTCGACATGACGGCCCGCTCGCTCGAGCGCGTGATCTATTACGAGGACTACATGGTTGTCGATCCGGGCAATACACCTTTGCAGCGCGGCCAGCTCCTCACCGAAGTGGAACTGCGTGAAGCCGAGGAGCAATACGGTGCCGATGCCTTCCGCGTCGGCATGGGCGCGCAGGCGATCCGGGACATCTTCAGCCAGATCAACCTGCCCGAGACGATCAAGCATCTCGAAGAGCTGATGGGCAAGACGCGCTCGAAGCAGACGCGCAAGAAGCTCGCGAAGCGGCTCAAGCTCGCGCAGGGCTTCTCCGAGTCCCACTCGCGTCCGGAATGGATGGTGCTCGAAGTGCTGCCGGTCATTCCGCCGGACCTACGTCCGCTCGTGCCGCTCGAAGGCGGCCGCTTTGCCACTTCCGACCTCAACGATCTCTATCGTCGCGTCATCAACCGCAACAACCGCCTCAAGAACCTGCTGCAGCTCCGCACGCCGGACGTCATCATCCGCAATGAGAAGCGCATGTTGCAGGAGGCTGTCGATGCGCTCTTCGACAACGGCCGTCACGGTCGCGCCGTCACGGGCGCGGGCAATCGTCCGCTCAAGTCGATGTCCGACATGCTCAAGGGCAAGTCGGGCCGCTTCCGTCAGAACCTTCTCGGCAAGCGCGTCGATTACTCCGGCCGCTCCGTCATCGTGATCGGCCCCGATCTCAATCTGGGCCAGTGCGGTCTGCCGAAGAAGATGGCACTCGTGCTTTTCGAGCCGTTCATCATTCGTCGTCTCAAAGAGATGGGCCTCGTACACACGGTGCGCAGCGCGAAGAAGATGATCGAGCGCCGCACGCCGGAAGTGTGGGACATTCTCGACGAAGTCACGAAGGGCCACCCGGTGTTGCTCAATCGCGCGCCGACGCTTCACCGTCTCTCCATCCAGGGCTTCGAGCCGAAGCTCATCGAAGGCGATGCCATCCGCGTCCATCCGCTCGTTTGTACGGCTTACAACGCCGACTTCGACGGTGACCAGATGGCCGTTCATGTGCCGCTTTCGATCGAAGCGCAGATGGAGGCGCGCCTGCTCATGCTCGCGCCGAACAATCTGTTCTCGCCCGCATCCGGCAAGCCGGTGAACACGCCGTCGCAGGACATCCCGCTTGGCTGCTTCTTCCTCACCTATCTCCGCGAACTGCCGCATCACGATGATCCGAAGGCGAAGGGGCCGAAGCGCCTGCCGCTCTTCAGCGAGCCGAGCGAAATCGAATTCGCTCTCAGCGAAGGCGCGATCGAGCTGAACCAGAAGATCCGCTACCGCAACCCCGACTGGCGTCACGACAAGAAGCCGTATGGCGACAACCAGAACTTCGTCATCGAGACCACGCCCGGCCGCGTGCGCTTCAATGAAATCTGGCCGCCCGCCCTCGGCTTCATCAACACGAACGTCGGCAAGAAGCAGCTCTCTGATATCATCTGGCGTTGCTTCCAGACCTGCGGCCACAAGGAAACGGTCAACGCACTCGACCGTCTCAAGAATCTCGGCTTCCGCGAAGCCACGCGCTCAGGTTGCTCCATCGGCATCACCGACATGGTGATCCCGCAGGCGAAGGCTGCCGGCCTCGACAAAGCCTACAAGGACATCGAGGAAGTCGAGAAGCAGTACCGTCGCGGCATCATCACCCACGGCGAGCGCTACCAGAAGATCATCGACATCTGGACGCAGGTCGGTGACCAGGTGGCCGACGAACTGTTCCGCACGCTCGAATACAACGACGGCAAAAAGCAGCACAACCCGCTCTACGTGATGGTGACATCCGGCGCGCGCGGCAACCGCACGCAGATCAAGCAGCTCGCCGGCATGCGCGGCCTCATGGCCAAGCCGAGCGGCGAGATCATCGAGCGCCCGATCACCTCGAACTTCCGCGAGGGCCTTACCGTGCTCGAGTACTTCATCTCCACCCACGGTGCCCGCAAGGGTCTCGCTGACACCGCCCTGAAGACCGCCGACTCCGGCTACATGACGCGCAAGCTCGTGGACGTGTCGCAGGACGTCATCGTCTTCGAGGAAGATTGCGGCACCGTGAACGGCCTCACGCTCGCCCCGATTTATCAGGGTGACGAAGAAGTCGTCGATCTCAAGACGCGCATCTATGGCCGCGTCTCGTGCGAGACGATCCACGATCCCGTGGACAAGGCCGTCATCATCAATGCCGGGCAGTTGATCGGCGAGCAGGAAGCCGCGCATCTCTCGAAGATCGGCGTCGAGCGCCTCAAGATCCGCTCCGTGCTCACCTGCGAGAGCAAGCGCGGCTGCTGCGCCAAGTGCTACGGCCTCCACCTCGGCACCAGCCGCATGGCGAAGCTCGGCGAGGCAGTCGGCATCATCGCCGCGCAGTCCATCGGCGAGCCTGGCACGCAGCTCACGATGCGTACCTTCCACGTCGGCGGCGCTGCCGTGTCCACCTTCAAGCAGCCCTTCATCACCACGAAGCACGCCGGCACCATCCGCTACAATGACTTCCGCTCCGTGCAGAGCGTGGACGGCGCCTGGATCGCCCTTACAAAGAACGGCACCATCACCATCCACGATGACGATGGCCGTGAGCTGGAGAGCCACAAGATCATCATCGGCTCAGTCATTGCCACCGCCGACGGCGGCAGCGTGAAGAAGGGCGAGAAGTTCGTCACTTGGGATCCATACAACGTGCCGATCATCACTGAGAAGCCCGGCAAGCTCGAGTTCCGCGACATGATCATGGGCATCACGATCACGAAGGAGACCAACCAGGCCACCGGCAACGACGAGACCGTCGTCATCGAGCACAAGGAGGACCTGCATCCGCAGATCGTCATCGTTGACCCGAAGACCAAGGAAGTGCTCGCCAGCTACACTGTGCCTGCCGGCGCCCACCTTGCCGTGAAGAACAACGAGAAAGTCGAAGCCGGCACCACGCTTGCCAAGACTCCGCGCAAGGCCAGCAAGACGAAGGACATCACCGGCGGTCTGCCGCGTGTGGCCGAACTCTTCGAAGCCCGCAAGCCAAAGGACGCGTGCGAAATCGCCCGCATCGACGGTGTCGTCGAAATCGGCGGCCTCGTGCGCGGCAAGCGCAAGGTCATCCTCACCGACCCGAAGACCGGCCAGCAGGAGGAGCACCTCGTGCCGCGCAGCAAGCACATCCTCGTCTTCAACGGCGACCACATCAGCAAGGGCGACCAGCTCACCGATGGACCCGTTGTCCCGCACGACATCCTTGAGATCCTCGGACCGCAGGCCCTCCAAGAGCACCTCGTCACAGAAGTGCAGGAAGTGTACCGCGCCCAGGGTGTGGAGATCAACGACAAGCACGTCGAGATCATCATCCGCCAGATGCTCCGCAAGGTGAAGATCACCGAGCCCGGCGACACCGACTTCCTCTGGGGCGACCAGGTGGACCGCACCGCCTTTGAGAAGGAAAACGAGCGCGTCGGCGAAGAAGGCGGCAAGCCCGCCGAAGCCGAGCCCGTGCTCCTTGGCATCACGAAGGCATCGCTCGAGACCGAGTCGTTCATCTCCGCAGCCAGCTTCCAGGACACCACGCGCGTCCTCACCGAAGCCGCCACACTGGCGAAGGTGGACTTCCTCCGCGGCTTCAAGGAGAACGTCATCATGGGGCACCTGATCCCGGCCGGCACAGGCTTCATCGCCAATCGCAGCTTCGACATCGAAGAGACCGAGAAGGCCGCCTTCAGCACCGCGGACCAGCCTGCTGAGGACGAAGCGATCAGCGCCTGACGCAGTCCGCCGGATCACCCGCTGCACATCAACCATTGAGTCACCCCAGCCAAGGCTTCGGCCGGCCGGGGTGATTTTTTGCGATGAAAGACAGACGCGCGGCACCTGTTAATGAGCACACGCCATGCAAGACCGTCGCACCTTCCTCACCACTGCCGCTGCTGCCGCAACCGGGGCTGCCTTCCTTTCTCACTCAGCCGCTGCTCCCGCTGCCGGGCGCAGGAACAAGCTCTGTGCCTTCACGAAGCATCTTCAAGGGCTGGGCTACGACCAGATCGCGGACATCGCGGCGGAGTGCGGTCTGGACGGCATCGAGGCACCGGTGCGGCCCGGCGGACACGTCGAGCCCGAGCGAGTGCAGGAGGACCTGCCGAAGCTCGTGGACGCCCTCAAGCAGCGGGGACTGGAGCTGACCATCCTTACCTCGGGCATCAACCAGGTGAGCAAGGAACAGAACACAGAGGCTGTGCTGCGCACGGCGGCAAAGCTGGGCGTGAAGCGCTTCCGCATGCTCTACTTCAAGTACGATCTGGCGAAGCCCATCCTCCCGCAGATCGAGGAGTGGCGGCCGCTCATCAAGGACCTCGTGCAGCTCAGCGCCGAGATCGGCATCCAGCCGCTGGTGCAGAACCACTCGGGCAAGGACTACTTCGCAGCGCCGATCTGGGACGCCTTCTCCATCATGAAGGACTACAAGCCGGAGCAGTTCGGCTTCGCGTTCGACATTTATCACGCCACGGTCGAGGGCGGGTTGAGCTGGCCGCTCGAATTCTCGCTCGTGGCCGACCACATCGGCGCGGCGTATTTCAAGGACGTGAAGTGGATCAGCCGCGGCAAGGCCGAGGGCGTCCCGCTTGGCACCGGTCAGGCCAGCCCGGATTACGCGAAAATGCTGAACAAGCGCGGCTACGCGGGACCGGTGTCGCTGCACACCGAGTACATGGTCGAAAAAGGTGCCAAAGGCCCGCCGTCGGCGGAGTTCGTCAAAGCCAGCGTCGAGGCATTCCAGCGTGATCTCGGCGTGTTGAAGCAATGGATGGGGTGGTCGTGAGCGAGGCGGCAGGACAGTGACGCGGGCACTCGATCCACAACGAATCCTCTCGCCACCGAATAGCAAGACCGTTGGTCACGGACGCGCCGACTCCTTCATCATGTTCCGCAGCCCGGCGAAGAAGGATGCGCTTTCTTCGGTGCTCACGGTCTCCTTCATGTGGCGGGCGTAATCGACTTGGTCGAGATAGGTGCGATCCAGCTCTTTCAAGAACGGGCTCGGCAGGCTGGCCTGCTTCTGGCCCCACTTCACGCGCCAGCGCACATGGCTGATGGTGAGCTTCTTCATTGCCCGTGTGATGCCGACGTAGAACAGGCGCCGCTCCTCATCGACGCGGCCTTCTTCATACGAGCGGCGGTGCGGCAGGATGCCCTGTTCCATGCCGGGCAGGTACACGATGGGGAACTCGAGTCCCTTCGCCGCGTGCATCGTGATGAGACACACGCCCTTCTTCTTCGTGATGTCGTCCTCGTCGTCCTCGCGATCGCCGTTGAGGCTGACTTCATCGAGAAAGCCCGAGAGGCCGTCGGTACGGTTGCGCTGGTCGTAGGCGTTGAGCGAGTTGAGCAGTTCGCGGATGCCGGTCTCCCAGTTCGTGAAATCGTCCGGCGTCTTCGCCTGCTTGCGCAGCCACTCGAGGTACCCGGTTTCACCGACGAGCGACTCGGTCATCGGGCCGAGCAACGAGCCGCGCGCGCTCGCGACGGTCGTGTACTTGCCGAGCAGATCGAGAAAACCGCGCACTGCCGTGCGCGTGCCGGCCGGGATCATCCGCTGGAAATCGGGATCACAAAGCGCGACGAAGACGCTGTGTCCGCGCTCCAGCGAGCGCTCGCGTGCCAGATCGGCGGTGCCGGTGCCGATTCCGCGCGTGGGCGTGTTCAAGATGCGCAGCAGGCTGATGTCATCGTGCGGATTCAACAGCACGGCAAGATACGAGATGATGTCCTTCACCTCGCGGCGGTCAAAGAAGCTGCGCGCGCCGACCACGCGATACGGAATCTTCCGCTGGCGGAAGTGCTGCTCGAGAATGCGTGACTGGTCGTTGGTGCGGAAGAGCACGGCGAAGGACTCCCACGCCTCGCCGTCGCGGAACTTCGCCGTCTCGATCTCCTTCGCGATCATGTCGGCCTCCTCCTTGTCGTCCTCGGTAAGGAGCACGCGGATGAGATCATTGCCCGGATTCCGGCTCCACAGCGTCTTTGGCCGGCGTCCGGCATTGTTTTTGATGAGGCTGTTCGCCGTGTGGAGGATGGGCGTGGTGCTGCGGTAGTTCTCCTCAAGCTTGATGACCTTCGGGTTTGGAAAGAAGTCCTCGAACTGCGTGATGTTCGTGATCTCCGCGCCGCGCCAGCCGTAGATGCTCTGATCGTCATCGCCCACCACACAGATGTGAAACGGCGGCGGCACAAGCGCCTTGAGCAGGCGCATCTGGAGCGAGTTCGTGTCCTGAAACTCATCCACCATCACGTAGCGATGCCGGTGCTGCACGCGCTCGCGCACGTCGGCGTGCTCTTCGAGCAATTGCACGCCGAGCAGCAGCAAGTCATCGAAGTCCATCGCGTTCAGCGCGCGCAGTTCGCTGCAGTAGCCTTCGTAAACCGCTGCATCGAGCGATCGCTTCGGATCGCCGGGGCTCTCGCCATAATTCTTCGCGCGACTGATCCGCGATTGGGCGGCGGACGGGTCGTAGGACTCGTCCTTTGCGCAGAATCGTGCGATCACGCGCTTCAGCAGGCTGGTCTGCTCGCTCTGGGAGTAAATGACGAAGTTCTTTTTGTAGCCGACGCTCTCCGCGTGCTCGCGCAGGAGGCGGCAGCAAAACGCGTGGAAGGTGCCGAGCACGACCTTCTTCCCGAGGCCATCGCGCACCATGTCCTGCACGCGCTCGCGCATCTCGGTGGCGGATTTGTTTGTGAAGGTGACGGCGAGGATGTTCTCCGCCGGGATGCCTTCGTTCACCATGTGCGCGATGCGCGCGGTGACCGTGCGCGTCTTGCCCGTGCCGGCACCGGCGAGGATGAGCACCGGGCCGTGAATCGATTTCACGGCCTCGCGCTGCGGAGGATTGAGCAGGCCAAAGGAGAACGGCTTCATTTCTTCCCCTCGGACCACACGGGCAGCCCCCGCTCACGCCATTCGTTCAAAACTTTAGGCAGCAGCTTGTGCTCCTGCTCCTTGATGCGCTCGTGCAGCTTCTCCGCCGTGTCGCGGATGTGGATGGGTACCGTCGCCTGTTCGAGGATGCGGCCGCCGTCGAGTTCTTCGTTCACGAGATGCACCGTGCAGCCGCTCTCGATCTCGCCTTCGTCGATGGCCTGCTGCGGCGCGTCGAGACCTTTGAACTTTGGCAACAGCGACGGATGCACATTGACGATGCGGTCCTTGAACGTGGAGAGCACCGGACTCTTCAGCACGCGCATGAAACCGGCCAGCACGACGACATCGACGTGATGCTTCTTCAAGTGATCACAAATCTCCTTCTGCGCCGGTTTTGCGAGCTTGTTTGGCTCCGGCCCGGGATCGACGAAAACCGCCGGCACGCCGGCCGACTCGGCGAGCTTCATCACGCCGCTGTTCTGCACGTCGGAGATCGTCACCGCAACAGCCGCATTCAATTCGCCGCGTTTGATGGCCGAGATGATGGCCGCGAAATTCGATCCCTTGCCAGACCCGAGCACGCCAAGCCGCAGGCCGCCGGGCGGCGAAGCCACCACGATTTCTTTTTCCGGCGCGGTGTTGCCGAGCAAACGGTTCACCGTCGCCGTGGTCGAGCGTCCTTGCACGAGCGGCAGGATTTTGATGTCGGCACGCACAAATTCGAGAGCCTCGTGCTCTTCTTCATTCAGCGACTCGATCGTGTAGTCGCCACCCTTGGCATATATATGCGGACGGATGTCTTCGATGAGCTTTGTCACCCGCTGGTCGTCAAACACGATCACCTTGTCCACCGACCGCAGCGCCGAGAGGATCTCGGCGCGATCGTTTTGCGACTGGATCGGGCGCGTCGGCCCCTTGAGCGCGCGCACGGAGGCGTCCGAATTCACCGCCACCACGAGCGCATCGCCGAGCGCGCGCGCCTGCTTGAGGTAGCGCACATGCCCCGCGTGCAGCAGGTCGAAGCAGCCGTTCGTGAAAACGAGCTTCTTCTTCTGCAAATTCAACTCTGCGCGGAGCCTCCGCACCTCGTCCAGCGTCGCCGGTCTGTATTCTCCATCTGCCATCTTCGGGCCTTATTTGGCGAAGGCGGCGCGGGTTTCAACTGCGAGGAGCCGGGATTGCGGCGTTTTCCCCGACGGAAAGGACTCGCGGGCGTCCAGTGAGAGGCGTGATCACGCCGGGCGGCACGCCGCCTCAGAGACTCCAACGTCTCTGAATGCGCGGCTTGGATCGCACGAACTCAGTTCGAGAAGTGCTCGAGCACGATCTTGGTCTTGGCCTCGGAACCCGTCGCGAGTGTGACGTCCATGGTTGCCATGAGTTTCTTGAGTGCTGCGGATGCCTTCGCGGTGTCCGCCTCTGTGTCAGGCACACGGACGGAAAACTCCACCATCTCGAGAGCTGGCCTGCCGTGATGTTCGGGCAGCGACCACCGCTCCACCGTCCCTGATTTTTCCGGCAGATCAGGACCGAGAGACAGTTTCTTCCAGCGCAGCACTTTCACCACCGGTCCATAGACGGCGAGTGAATCGAAAGTGGTGCCGGGCACCGCCTTCATGACTGCATCTCGCTGCGTCTTCATGAAGAGCGAGGCGATGTCCTTGCCAGTCTTGAGCACGGCATGTGCATCCACGTTTTTTGGCACTCTGGCATTGAGGGAGTAGGAGTCCTTCTTTGATGACGATGCATCTCCCTGCTTGAGAGTGATGTCACCCTCGCGCTTGGCTTCGACCTTCTTGCCGGACTCCACATCGATGATGTCTTGGGAGATCATGTTGGAGTCGAGCGGCTTCGTCCCGGCGCGCAGTTTCACGGTTGTTTCCACCTTCGTTTCCGCAACGCCGTCCTTCATTCCGGTTTCGATCCGCAGCCGCAGGATCACCGCGAGGTCTTCCTTGCTGAAGAGGGAGAGCGCGGGCGTGTCAAAGAACGCTACATCCATGCTCTCGTTTTCCTTCGTTCCACCGACGATTTTCATCGATTTCTCCACCTCCTCCGGCCCTACGAGGAGGCACTTCACCTCGACCAAGGGTGGGTCTTGCCCGAATGCCGCGGTGCGGCAGCCAATTGCCAGGGTGAAACACGCTGCGATGAGGGTGTGACGGATGAGTGTCGCCGGGTTCATATGCAGTGTGGTCAGGAGATGATTCGTGCCTTGACGTTAATGTTGTCGATCTTGCCGTTGCCTGGCTTCACGACTTCGTCTTCGCTCAGTTTCTGGAGAAAGCATGAAGCGGCGACGGTCAGGTCGGCAATCGCATTGATCGAAGGTTTCGGCCCCACATCCACGAGAGGCAGGCGGACGAGCCTCCGCGTGTCCGGGAAGAATACCTCCACACGGGCGCGCAGGCCCTTCTCGGTGGGATGGAGACCTTTGGAATCCTTTGTGGCGAGCCCTTCGGCCAGCAGGCGGGCCTCCTTGAGCGAAATGCCGAAGACACTGCTGTTCGTCTGGGTGGTGCCGTACGCTGGTGTGCCGGTGCCTTCGTCGATATTGTCGCTCTTGCCGAAGAACGTGGCCCTCCCGGTGAAAACACCCGCGCCGCTCAGGCCGGGGTGGTTCTCCACCAGTTCGGCGTCGGGCAGGACGCGCGTGCCCCAGCAGTAGTCGGGTTGGTGAACGCTGGTCGTGTCTCCCTTCTGCGTGCGAATCTGGCGTACAGTGCGCGGTGTGCCGAGCGAGGCCCCCTCGCGTCTTGCAGTCAGCGTTTCCACGGCGTCGGTGACGACGGTCCCATCTCCCGCCTGTGAGATGTCGCCATTCAAGCCGGTGGTGGTGGAGCCGCCTTTGCCGTTGGCGGTGCTCGAAGATGTCGCGGGCGTGGTGAACGGGCCGACCGAAGTCCCCTTCGCGCCATCCAAATCCTCGTCACTTCCTGAGGATGCCTCCAAAGCCAGTACGGCGGCATCGAGCGCGAGCAGAGTGTCCTTTCCCATCTGTCCGTCGGTGGGTGCGAGGTGGCTGATGGTCTGGAAACTGCGGACGGCGGCCACGGTCTGGTTGCCGTAGAATCCCCGGGAACTGCTGTTCCCTTGCGCACCGGGGATCGCCAGGCTCGGCTGGCCGTGATCTGCGAGAAGATTGAGCGCATCCTGCATGGTGCCGACACCGATGACGGACTTCGCCTGGCTGAACCCCAGAACGCGGTTTCCCGTTGCGACCTCCGCGAGGATGGGATCGGCTGCGAGCAGTGCTGACCTGAGTCTCGCCGGTGGAGGAGGCGGAGGCGGCGGACCACCGCCCTGCACGCCGCGCACGGCGGCGAGTATGCCCGCGAGGGCACTGTCCCATGCCGCAAGATCAAAGTGCTGCGGATCATCGTGATCGCCCACTTTCAGGTCGATGACGCAATGAAAAGCCGGAATCATCCAACTGCCGCGCCGCACGCTGGCGATGATGTACTGCAGCGCGAGCCGTTCATATTGCGATTGAGTGAAACCAGGCACGGGAGACTCAATGTCACTGCTGCCGGGTCCGAGGCGCGGCTGGATCAGTTCGTGATGCAGGCACAGCCCTTTGAAGACGACGGATTTGGGGTCAGCGCCCGGGATGGTGGCCTGGGGCCTGAGTTCAAACTGAGTGGCCCGGAAAGCGGTGCGATAGTCATTGTCCGTGCGCGCCTTGCCGAGACGGTTGATGTAGATGTGTGTGCGTCCGGCTGCCTGGTTGGCGAGGTTGTTGCCGCTCCACTGATCGGTGTTGATGAAGTTCGGATCAAAGGTCTGTCCTGGCTTGAGTTTGCTGCTGGTGTCGTGAATCAGGAAATAGAGAGCCTTGCGTCCGTTCGGGCTGTTGCCATTGGCCCGGCTGACAGGATCGTCCAACGAGCCTCCCGAGGTGCTTTCGGTGATGCCGTGCTGCTGCATGTAGGCGCGCACCTGCGCCACGGTCGTGCCGAGCGTCTCGGGAGTGGTCAGCAGCGTCTCGAGGGCCGGCGGAAGCGTTGCCGGAGCATCCTGGACGTTCCCACCGCGCTCCACCGCGCGGAGCAGACAGCGTGCCTGCTGGAGTGGCGAGCCGGAAAAGGACAGAGTATTCAAATCGAATGGGCATCGTGTGTTCATGGGGTCGTTGTTTTGATTTTGACTTGAGGTTCACGGGGCGAAGTCATGTTCGTCTCACGGGTTGTCCGAGCAGTTCCCAGCCTTTGTCCGTCACGCCGATGAATTGAGCGGTCGCCTCTGCTTCGGAGAAGCGCAGATGCAGGAAACCGTAGGATTCCATGAAACGGTTCGTCCACGGCGCGTCACCTTCCGGGCGCCTCCGTTTTTGTATGAAATCACCGCCTCCAGCGCCCGAGAGAAGGAAATCCAGGTGCTTGTGCCCAGGGTGTCGGATGTGCTGCTGATTGTGGTCGTGGGCCGAGAGGTAGAACGTTGCGCTGCCCAGCTCCGGCAAGATGGTCTCGCGGATTTTGGGATAGAGATGGGGATCCTTCTTGCCGTCGAAATGGTAGCCATCGGTAAACATGGGGTGGTGTGCGGCGACCATGCGCCATCGACTCTTCTGGCAATCTGCCAGCTCCTGCTTCATCCAGGCGATCTGCCCCTCCCACCGTTCCTTCACATGATCGGTATTCGTGTCGAGCAAGATGATGGAAAGCAGAGGTTGCTGCCCGGAAGGAAAATCGAGCCTGTACCATGTCGCGTCGCCGACGGCTGGAAATCTCCATCTCCCATCCGGGTGTGCGCGGGCATAGGCCAATTCGTGCTTCCAGTTCTTCTTTGCCGGGTCTTTGACGTGCTTGTCATCCTCGTAGTCATGATTGCCCAGGGCGAAATAGAAGGGAGAATCGAGCGCGGGCTTCGGGTATAGGTTTTCGAAACGATCGGCAAACCGCTTGTCGTCCTCGCTCTTGAGCGGGCCGTAAAAATTATCTCCGAGAGCCAGCACCGCATCGAGACGGACTCCCGCAAGTTGCAGCTTTGTCGCGTAGTCTGTCATGGCGGCAGCGACGCGTTCCTGAAGCAGCTTCACTCTTGGATTGTCCTTTGGATCATCCATGTCAGGAGAAGCACCCCAGTCGCCGAATGCGAGAAGATTGACCGCCTTCTCGTCAGGTGCTGACGGGGCAAACGAAGGCGCGAGCGCTGCCGAACCGAGCGTACCCAGAAAGCGGCGGCGCGTTGCGTTGCTTCGATCGGTTATCATGGGACATGATGGTTCAGGCTGCGGGGGTCAGGTTAGGGCACCCACCGCCGCGCCTCGGGAGAGCGCGGAGGGGATGCGACACTCGTCGCTGCAAATACGGGAGAGCATGAGAGCGCTGAGCGGGGTGATATTTGCATCCATCGTGAGGAGGGAGCAATACGGGTCCATCCCCGGGGTCTCACCCCGGTTCAATTGCCGGGGTCGGCCCCGGTGAAACTACCGGGTAGTGAGGGGCTTCCCCGCGGCGTGTGGCAACCCGGCACCGGCGGATGGCATGGTTTGGCTTGAAAAGCCTGCCGTTACGCTATGGGTAGGCTGGCTTCCGGCATACGAGAGCAGCAGGGCACCCATTTCCTGCGTTCCACACGGGGGCCGCACTTGATTCTGCCTTGATCCATGAAGACCCGCCTGTTCCTCGCCATCAACCAGAGGTGTTTCCGGGATTTGCTCGGCATGGCACTGCGGACCGAGGGGCACTTTGAGATCATGGCGGAACCGACGTGCGGTATGGAAATTCTTGAAAAGTGCGCGGCCTTGCGGCCCGACATTGTGATCTCGGATTTGAAGTTTTCAGACATGTCGGCGGCCGAACTGTCGCGTCGCCTGAGGCATGAAGCGCCGGAGGTGCGGGTACTGGTCTTTTCAGGATCTGGGAATGAAGCGCTCACGCGCGAAGTGCTGGCGGCGCGCCCGCACGGATTCGTGCATCGGGAAGAGCCGCTGAACGAATTCTATGAGGCTCTGCGCGCCGTGGCGCGGGGAACCCGGTTCTTTTCCAATTTCGCTTCGAGCCTGCTGGATGCACCGAGCGATCCGGGGGCTGGAAGGAAGAACGGCTATCGCCTCACGCCGCGTGAACGAGAGGTGCTGGCGCTGCTGGCGCGCGGCCTGAGCAGCAAGGAGATCGGCTCCCAGCTCGGCCTGTCGCCGAAGACGGTGGACCACTACCGCGCCGATCTCATGAGCAAGCTGGACATTCACGATGTGGCCGGCCTCACGCGGTATGCCATCACGGCGGGTGTTCTGAAGGCCGGCGCATGATCGGCATCCGGTGCGCCATTTGCACCGGGACCAAGTGTCGGGGTTCCGGGGCACTCGCGCCGTCTCAGGTGCCCTTCTTGTCGTGCTGTCGCGCGCGAAACTCGGCAGGCCCACAGCCGGCTTGTTTGGAGAAAACGCGGGTGAAATAGTGACGATTTGGGAAACCGCATTTGGCGGCGATCTCGTCGATGGATTTTTTCGTGAGCGCCAGCATTTCCTCCGCCCGGCGGATGCGTGCGGCGGCCACGTAAGCGGCGGGTGTGGTGCCTGTGTGCGTGCGGAAGATGCGGATGAAGCGCTCCACGCTCATGCCGGCGCTGGCGGCAAGGAAGGGATTGGAGAGGTCGCTGTGCGGTGCTCTGTGGATGAGATCGGTCACTTGCAGCAGGTCGTCGGGCATGCAGGGCAGGGGCGGTGCGTCGAGGCAGGCAAAGGCGGCGTGCAGCAGGGCGGCGCTCTGGTGATGCAGGCGGTGGTCGCGCGCATCGCCTGCGGGCTGTCGGTGGGTGGCGATGACGGTGCCCACCAGCGTTCTAAGCAGTGAGTTGAGCGGGACAACGGCGGGCTCGGCGAGCACGGTAGGGCCTGGCCGTGCGACGGTGAAGTGCAACCACAGATGGCACGCCCGACGGCGGCGTGGCGCGCGGCAGTCGAAAACGGTGTCGGCGGGAATGAGCACGCACGTCTTCGGCTCGAGCGCAATCTCGCAACCCCGATGCACGATGTGACAGCCGGGCCTGGGATTGTGGTAGAAGCGCCAGAAGGGGCTGTCCACGCCGTCATGGTTCCAGCCTTCGAGCGCGGGCTGGTAACCGCACTCGTGGATGAGGAAGGATGACGCGCCGGCCCGTGCGACGCGCGCGAGATCCACGCCCCAGGGCGTCGTGTAGTTCAGGTACTTGCGCCGCGCAGTCATGGCCGGAATGCAGTCCAGTGTGCCAGTGGCACCGGATTTGGCAAACAGTTGCCGTGTGTGGTCGACAGAATCAGACATAACTCCGCCATGAAAGGGCACGAGGCTGCGGCGTATGATCCCAAACCATGCGATTCGCCCGTCACTTGCTCTTCTGCCTCCGTTGGACTCCGCCGATCGTCAACGTCGCCACTCTGTGTGGAGTGGCATCCGCCGCCGCGACCCTGCCCGCCGATCATGCGCAACGGATGACGCGCGGCCTGACGACGTTTCAAAAGGACATCGCGCCGCTGCTGAAGACGAATTGCCTCAAGTGTCACGGCATTGATGCGACTAAAGGTGATCTCGACATGGCGACAAGAGAGGACTTGCTGCGTGGCAGTCACAATGGCCCTGTCGTGGTGCCCTTCGATGCCGCGAAGAGCGTGCTCGTCGAAGTGATCAATCACACGAAGGAACCCAACATGCCGAAGGACAAACCGAAGCTGTCTTCGGAGTCGATTGCAAAGCTCACCAGTTGGATCAACGACGGCGCGCCCTACGCCGAGCCGCTGATCGCTGGCCGCAAGCCGAAGCGCGATCCCACGAAGGTCACCGACGAAGACCGGCAATGGTGGTCCTTCCTGCCGCTGAAAGACGCAGCCGCGAAGCCGCTCACGCCCGTCGAAGGCGCGAAGAAGATCGACGAGATGCTGCTCGCGAAAGCGAAGTCGAAGGGCCTCACCTTCAATCCCAAGGCAGACTCCGCCACGCTCGTTCGCCGAATGTATCTCGACCTGACTGGCATCCCGCCGACGCCAGAAGAGCTATCAGCCGTCGCTGACGGGACACATACGTCACATGAGTCCCATTCGTCCTGTGAAGCTCTAGCCAACAACCTCCTTTCCAGCCCTCGCTTCGGCGAACGCTGGGCTCGCCACTGGCTCGATGTCGCGCGTTTCGCCGAGAGCACAGGATTCGAGCAGGACTATGACCGCCCCTTTGCATTCCACTATCGCGACTTCGTCATCAAAGCGTTGAACTCGGACATGCCGTTCGATCAGTTCGTGAAATGGCAGCTCGCGGGCGATGAATGGGAGCCCACCAATCCGCTCGCGCTCGCGGCCACGGGTTTCCTTGGCGCAGGTGTGTTCCCATCACAGATCACCGCGAACGAAGTCGAGCGCACACGCTACGATGCTATGGATGACATGCTCAGCACCACGGGCGCGGGATTGCTCGGACTGAGCGTCGGCTGCGCGCGCTGCCACGACAACAAGTATGACCCCATCCCTTCGCGCGATTACTACCAGATGCTGAGCACCTTCACGACGACCACGCGCATGAATGTGGACGTGTGGCCGGACAAAGTGACGTCGGCAATCACGACCAAGAAAGAGAAGGACAAAGACACACCGCCGCAGAAAGGTGCGACGCGAATGATGATCTGCGGCGAGGGCTACGAACCCATCGTGATGCACACACAGGGTGGCCCCTTCTTTGATCAGACCTACTTCCTGAAACGCGGCAACACCGACCTCAAAGACGGCGAAGCGAAGCAAGGCTTCCTGCAAATCTTCGCGCGGACTGGCGACGAGAAGCGCTGGCAGTGGTCGCCACCCGAGGGCGCGAAGTATTCCGGCCGTCGCCGCACGCTGTCGAACTGGATCACCGATGTCAATCACGGCGCGGGTGCGCTGCTTGCACGCGTGATCGTCAATCGTCTCTGGCAGCACCACTTCGGCACCGGCATCGTCAGCACGCCGAATGACTTCGGCAAAACCGGCAACGCGCCTTCGCAACCCGAGTTGCTCGACTGGCTCGCTTCGCAGCTCATCGCGAATGGTTGGAAGATGAAACCGATCCACCAGATGATCCTGCTCTCGCAAGCATGGCAACAGAGCACGCAGCGCGATGCCGCGAAAGAAGCCACCGATCCGGGCAACGAACTCTTCATGTATCGCAAGCCGCAACGTCTCGAAGGTGAAGCCATCCGCGACTCGATGCTCGCCGTCAGCGGCCTGCTTGATGCCACGATGTTCGGCCCCGGCATGCGCGACGAGAACAGCAAGCGCCGCAGCATCTACTTCAACATCAAGCGCAGCCAGCTCATCGGCAGCATGGTCGCCTTCGATGCGCCCGAGCCGCTCGTCAGCCAAGGCGCACGACCAACGACGACCGTTGCGCCTCAAGCGCTCATCTTGATGAACAGCCCGCAAGCTCGCGGCTGGGCCGAATCTTTGGCGAAGCGCGTCAGGGACGTGAGCGATGTCGGCCAGCGCATTAAAGACGCGTATCTTATTTGCTTCAACCGAGCCCCACGCGCCGACGAGATCGCCTCCGGCCAAGCCTTCATCGAATCTCAGCGCACCAGCTACGCCGCCGAGAAGAAGCCCAACGCTGAAGCCCTCGCGATGGCCGACTACTGCCAGGTGCTGCTGGGGCTGAATGAGTTTGTCTATGTCAACTGATCGCACGCCATGAACAACCATCCTTTCTCTCGTCGTGATCTTCTCCAACGCGCAGGCGGTGGCTTTGGTGCGCTGGCGCTGTCGGCTCTGATGGAACGCGAATCGCATGGTGCATCGTCATTGAATCCGTTCGCGCCGAAGACGCCGACTCTGACCATCGGCGGCAAGGCGAAGTCAGTGATCTGGATCTTTACCAATGGCGGCCCGTCACAAGTGGACACGTGGGACTACAAGCCGGAACTGGCGAAGCGTGACGGCAAGGCGCTCGATGGCTTCGATCCGAAGACGGGCTTTTTCCCCGGCTCGGTGGGCGGCTTGATGAAGTCGCCGTTCAAGTTTGCGCAGCATGGGCAGAGCGGCACGTGGTGCAGCGAGTTGTTTCCGCAGACCTCGCGGCATGTGGACAAGATGTGCTTCATCCACTCGTGCTGGACGGGATCGAACAATCACTCGCCCGCGCTCTTCATGATGAACACGGGCGCGACGCGCATGGGTTATCCGTGCGTCGGCTCGTGGGTGACGTATGGGCTTGGTTGCGAGAGCGATTCGCTGCCGTCGTTCGTCGTGATGAGCGATCCAAAGAATCGCGGCTTGCCGAAAGGCAGCGCGTCGAACTGGGGCGCGGGCTTCCTGCCCAGCGTGTATCAAGGCACCTGGCTGAAGCCGAGCGGCAAGCCGATTGATAACCTGGATGCGCCGTCATCGCTCACACCGCAGCGCCAGCGCGCGCAGCTCGATTTGCTGGCCAAACTCAATCGCAGCGCACTCGCAGCATCGCCCATCGAGAGCGAGTTGAACGCGCGCATCGAGAGTTTTGAACTCGCCTATCGGATGCAGACCGCCGCGCCGGAGGCCTTCGATGTCGCGAACGAGCCGGAGCACATCAAGAGGCTCTACGGCCTGGACAAGCCGCACTGCGCGCACTTCTCCGCGCAGTGCCTGATGGCGCGCCGCATGGTCGAGCGTGGCGTGCGTTTCATCCAGCTCTACTCTGGCGGTATGGAGAACCAGCAGAGCTGGGACGGTCACAACGACATCATCGGCAATCACACCGGCTTCGCGGCGGAGAGCGATCAACCTGTGGCCGCACTGATCACCGATCTCGAGCAACGCGGCCTGCTCGACGACACGCTCATCGTCTGGGGCGGCGAGTTCGGGCGTCTGCCCATCTCACAAAAAGCCGCGAAGCCCGGCCGCGATCACAACCCGCACGCCTTCACTGTGTGGATGGCCGGCGGCGGTGTGCGTGGCGGCTATCATCACGGTGAGACGGATGAGATTGGTTTCAAGTCCGTCGTCGATCGCGTCAGCGTCCATGATCTGCACGCGACGATCCTCGCGGCGGTCGGTCTCAATCACGAGAAGCTCACGTTCAAGTTCCAAGGGCTGAACCAACGGCTCACGGGCGTGGAGAATCCGCAGATCGTGAAGCAGGTGTTTGCGTAACGCGACCTGACCATGACGCACCGCAAGAGATCAAGAAGACGCCAGAGGATTCGTTTCAAGGGTCATTCTCTTGCGTCTTCATGATCTCTCGCGGTGTAACTATCTCCGCTTTCCATTGGCATGACTCTCACCATCCGCCTCTTTCTCTTTATCGCCCTGCTCAGCTCGCCAGCCCTCGCCGCAGGCAAGCTGAAGTTCAATCGCGACATCCGCCCGATCCTCTCGGACAAGTGCTTCTTCTGCCACGGCCCTGATCCGAAGAAACGCGAGGCGAAGCTGCGGCTGGATGAAGCGGAGTCCGCCATCGCGAAGAAGGCCATCGTGCCGGGCAATGCGGAGGCGAGCGAGATGATCAAGCGCATCCTGACCGACGATGCCGATGATCACATGCCGCCCGCCAAGTCGAAGCTGCCGAGCATGACGCCACAGGAGATCGCGACGCTGAAACAGTGGATCAACGAAGGCGCGGAGTTCGAGGCGCATTGGTCGTTCATTCCGTTGCCCGTTCAGGGTTCTCAGTTCTCAGTTCACGGTGCGATTGATGAGATTGTTGGCGCGGGGCTGAAGGATCGTGGTTTGAAATTGCAGCCGGAGGCCTCGGCGGAGACGCTGATTCGCAGACTGAGCTTTGACCTCACCGGACTTCCGCCGACGCCGGAGGAAGTGGGTGATTTCATCAATGGGACCGATGCGTCGAGTAGGACCTATGAGTCCCATGTTGATAAGCTGCTCGCGAGTCCACACTACGGCGAGCGCATGGCGGTGGATTGGCTGGATGTCTCACGCTACGCCGACAGCTACGGCTTTCAGGTGGACCGCGAGCGCGAGGTGTGGCCGTGGCGCGACTGGGTGGTGAAGGCTTTCAATGAGAACCTGCGGTTCGATCAGTTCGTCACGTGGCAAATCGCGGGTGACCTACTGCCGAACCCGACCGACGAGCAGCGGCTGGCCACAATGTTCAGCCGTCTGCACATGCAGGAAAGTGAAGGCGGCAGCGTGGAGGAGGAGTATCGCGTGGAGTATGTCTGCGACCGCGTGCAGACCTTCGCGACCGCGTTCCTCGGGCTGACCTTCGAGTGCGCGCGCTGCCACGATCACAAGTTCGATCCGATCTCGCAGAAGGACTTCTATGGCTTGTTCGGCATGTTCCAGAACATCGACGAAGCCGGGTTGTATTCCTTCTTCACGCCCACACCGCCAACGCCGGCGATGATGATGACGGACGAGGCGCAGAAGGCGAAGCTCAACGACCTGCGCGCCAACGTGGCGAAGCTGGAAGGTAGGACAGGTGTCCCACCTGTCGCGAGTGTGTCGGGTATCCTACCCGACATGAGCGGGCAGAATGCCCGCTCCACTGGTGACAGGCAGAATGCCCGTCCTACCGCCTTTTTCACCTTCGATGCTCTCGACAAAGGCAACAAACTCGCCAACGCCATCGACGCGAAGAAGCCCGCCACATTGAAGGGCGAGAACGAACTCGTCGAAGGCCACAACGGCAAGGCGATCAAATTCACCGGTGACGACGCTGTCGATCTGCCGCTCGGGAACTTTCACAGCTACGATCCGTTCAGCGTGTCCCTGTGGGTGAATACGCCAGATGTGAAGGATCGTGCCGTCGTTTTCCATCGCTCCCGGGCGTGGACCGATGCGGCGAGCCGGGGCTACGAGTTGCTCATCATCGAAGGCAAGTTGCAGTGGTCGCTCATTCACTTCTGGCCGGGCAATGCGATCTCGATTCGCACGAAGGAACCGCTGAAGCTCAATGAATGGACGCAGGTCGTGGTGACGAATGATGGCAGCAGCCGGGCGGGCGGCTTGCACCTGTATGTGAACGGCAAGCTCGCCGAAGTGGAGATCATTAAGGACCATCTCACGCGCGACATTGTCGGCGGAGGAGGGGACAACATCGCGCTCGGGGAGCGGTTCAGGGATCGTGGGTTCAAAGGCGGGACGATTGATGAGTTTGCAGTGTATGAGTCGGACTTATCAGACTCGTCGAGCCAGTCTGACGCCTTGCATACCGCGCGCGCCGAGCTGGCAAAATTCACGCTCGATCTCAAAGACATGATGGTCATGGAGGAGCTGCCCCAGCCGAAGCAGGCGCACATTTTATTCCGTGGGCAATACGACCAGCGGCGCGATGAAGTGCCCGATGCGGTGCCCGAGTGGATCGCGAAGATGCCACCGGGTGCGCCGAACAACCGGCTCGGCGTGGCGCAGTGGCTCACGAGTCCGCAACATCCGTTGTTCGCGCGCGTCACGGTGAACCGCATCTGGCAGGGCTTGTTCGGTCGCGGCTTGGTGAAGACGAGTGAGGACTTCGGCAGCCAGGGTGCGCGCCCCTTGTATCCCGAACTTGTGGATTACCTCGCGTTGAAATTCATGCAGAGCGGCTGGGATACCAAGGCGCTAATCAAGGAGATCGTGATGAGCCAGACGTATCGCCAGCGCAGCATCGCAGACGCGAAGACCATGGCCGATGATCCCGAGAACGAATGGCTTGCGCGCGGTCCTCGCTTTCGTTTGCCTGCTGAGATGATCCGCGACAACGCGCTTGTTATCGCCGGTCTGCTCAAGCCACAGCTCGGCGGCGCGCCGGTGAATCCGTACGAGATGTCCGAGGCGTTCAAGCCTTTCAACGCCACCGACACGAACCGCCGCAGCCTCTACACGACCTGGCGCCGCACGAGTCCGCCGCCCGCGATGGTGACCTTTGACGCGCCGCGCCGAGGCGTGTGCATCGCGAAGCGCGAACGCACCGACTCACCGCTCCAGGCGCTCATCTTGCTGAATGGCGTGCAATACGTCGAAGCCGCGCGTGTGCTCGGCGAGAAGCTGCACACCGATGCAGGCGGCGATGTGGCGAAGATGATCGAGCAAGGTTTTGTCCGCTGCTTGAGCCGCAAGCCGGACGCGAAGGAAATCACGATTTGTACGCGACTTTATCAGGAGCAGTTGGCGCATTTCAAGAAGGCGCCGAAGGAGGCCGAGGCGATGTTGAAGATCGGCGGCGCGAAGCGGGAGGCGAAGGTGCCTCTGCCTGAAGCTGCGGCTGCGACGGTGCTCGGGCAGGCCTTGCTGAATCATGATGAATGCGTGGTGAAACGTTAAGCAAGATCGGGTGTAAACTAATGACAGTATCAAATTCATCTACTCGCTGTGTGGCCCGAATCATAGTCAATGGGGTTCTATGGTCCAGTTTGGTGGCTTGGGTCGCCGTTGGTGCCGGCTGCCTGCTCGAATGGCTGCTATTTGGCTCAGTGATTGAGCGTGGCCGACATCTCATCGATCGAAAAGTGTCATTGAAATTGGGGGCGGCGCTTCTGGCTGAACGCTCAGCTGTTCAGAAGGATCATTTCACCCGTGAGTCCCTTCCTGAGGGATTGAAGGCGGCGTTTGAGCACGAACAATTCTCTTACATGATGCCGTTCGAAGACGGTGTTTTGGTTGAATATGGCGGAGGGTTTCATCATCTCGGACTCAAGGTCGTCCCGATTTCGAGCGACCTTTGGATGCTTCAGTTCTACGACGAGATTCAATTTTCCGACATGATTGGCGCTGAAAAGGTAATGGCCATTTGGCAATATAAGCCACCAGCAAGTCCGATCCTCATTTGGAGTCGCTAAAACGAATCTTTGAAGTCCATGACATCAGATACTTTTAACCGCCGTCACTTCCTCAACTCCTTCGCCACCGGACTCGGAGGCATCGCCTTGTCCGAGATGCTTGCCAACGCCGCATCCGCGGCTGACCAGGGCATACTCGGTGGCACGCATTTCGCGCCGAAGGCGAAGCGGATCATTTACTTGTTCATGTCGGGCGGGCCGTCGCAGATTGATCTGTTTGATCACAAGCCGCTGCTGAACAAGCGGCATGGCGAGCAGTTGCCGGACTCGGTTCGGGGCGGGCAGCGGTTGACGGGGATGTCGGGGAATCAGTCGTCGATTCCGATGGTGGGATCGCCGTTCAAGTTCGCGCAGTATGGTCCGGGGGGCGCGACGATCAGCGAGCTGCTGCCGCACACGGCGTCGGTGGCGGAGGAACTTTGCTTTGTGAAGTCGATGTTCACCGAGAGCATCAATCATGGGCCGGGCGTGACGTTTTTCCAGACGGGCTCACAGGTGCCGGGCAGGCCGAGTTTTGGATCGTGGCTGAGCTATGGACTCGGACAGGAGAACTCGAACCTGCCGTCGTTTGTGGTGATGATCACGAAGGGCAAGGGCGGTCAGCCGCTCGGTGCGCATCTGTGGGGCAGTGGCTTCTTGCCGACGAAGCATGGCGGTGTGCAGTTCCGCGCGGCGAAGGACCCGGTGCTGTATCTCGGCAATCCCGACGGCATCAGCGCGGAGAGCCGTCGCCTGATGCTCGATCGCTGGCGCGAGCTGCATGAGCATCAGTTTGAAGGCACGCCGGATGTGGAGATCAGCAATCGCATCGATCACTACGAGATGGCGTTTCGTATGCAGAGGAGCATCCCGGAGGCGACGGACTTCGCGAGCGAGCCGCAGCAGGTGCTCGATCTCTACGGACCCGATGTGAAGACGCCGGGCACCTTCGCGGCGAACTGCCTGCAAGCGCGTCGCCTGGCCGAGCGCGGGGTGCGCTTCATCCAGTTGTATCACCAGGACTGGGATCATCACGGCGGCCTGCCGGGTGCATTGCCGAAGCTTTGCAAAGAGACTGATCAACCTGCGGCGGGACTCATCAAGGACCTGCGTCAGCGTGGCTTGCTCGATGACACGCTCGTCGTGTGGGGCGGTGAGTTTGGCCGCACCAATTACTGTCAGGGCAAGATCCAGCCGAACTTCGGTCGCGATCATCACCCGCGCTGCTTCACGCGCTGGATCGCTGGCGGCGGCGTGGCGAAAGGCACGGTGCATGGCGAGACGGATGAGTTCGGCTACAACATCGTCCGCGACGGCGTGCATGTGCATGACTTCAACGCGACGCTGATGCACCTGCTCGGCATTGATCACGAGCGCCTGACTTACAAGTTCGCGGGCCGTCGCTATCGACTGACCGACATTCATGGGTCGATCGTGAAGGGGATCATCGCATGATTCGGAACCAGGGGGCGCATGCCTTCCGATTCGTTCCCTTGCCGCTGCCAC
Source organism: Verrucomicrobiaceae bacterium (assembly GCA_019694165.1). Taxonomy (GTDB): domain Bacteria; phylum Verrucomicrobiota; class Verrucomicrobiia; order Verrucomicrobiales; family Verrucomicrobiaceae; genus JAIBCL01. Next base: position 41,587 of record JAIBCL010000038.1, read on the forward strand.
CAAATTTTGCCGTTGATGGTGGGGTGGCGTGCTGGCGAGTGGTGCGTGGCTTGCGTGTGTGTCATGCGGACGTATGATCCCCGCCCGCGCGATGCCGAAGGTCTATATCAAAACATATGGTTGCCAGATGAACGAGCGCGACACCGAGCAGGTGTCGCAAATGTTCGTCGAGCGCGGCTATACAATGACACGGGCCGAGGCTGAGGCCGATGTGGTGCTGATCAATACATGCTCGGTGCGTGACCAGGCCGAACAAAAGGCGATCGGGAAGATGGGCATGGTGCGGCGGCTGCGCGTGCCGTTGGTTACCGGCTTCATGGGCTGCATGGCGCAGAGCCGTGGCTCGGAGTTGGTGGAGAAGTCGAAGGTCGATCTCGTCGTCGGAACGCAGAAGTACCACCGTGTGGTCGAGTACGTGGACGAGATCATCCGTGCGAAGGCCGAGCGACAAATGGACGATGAGCGCTTGCCGGTCGTCGATGTCGGCGAGGAAAGCGATTCGCAGAATGCGATCCGCGATCACACGCTGAAGAATCGGCAGGGCGCCGCCTTCGTAAGCATCATGCAGGGCTGCAACATGAAGTGCACCTTCTGCATCGTGCCCTACACGCGCGGTGCTGAGCGAGGGCGGCCGATCTACGACATCGTGGAAGAGGTGCGGCGTCTGGCGGACAAGGGAGTGAAGGAGGTGACGTTGCTCGGTCAGATCGTCAATCTATACGGCCGCCACGAGTTTCCGGTCGTCGATGGAAAGAGTCCGTTCGTGCAGTTGCTCGAAGCCGTGCATGAGATCAATGGCATCCGGCGCATTCGTTTTACCAGCCCGCATCCTATCGGCTACAAGCGTGATCTCATCGAGGCATTCTCTTACCTCCCAAAGCTGGCGGAGCATGTGCATCTGCCCGTGCAAAGCGGCAGCGACGCGGTGCTGAGGCGAATGCACCGGCCATACTCGAGGGAGAAGTTCGTCGAACTGGTCGAACGCATACGCGCCGCACGGCCCGGCATGGCGGTGACGACGGATGTCATCGTCGGTTTTCCCGGGGAGACGGAGGATGACTACCTCCGGACACGCGAGATGTTCGAGCGGCTGGCCTTCGACAATGCATTCGTGTTCCGCTACTCGAAGCGCCGCGGCACGCCGGCCGCGGAAATGGATGAATCATTGCAGGTGCCCGAGCGCGTCAAAGAGCAACGCAATCAAGACCTGCTCTCGGTGGTGAACCGGCTGGCGCTTCCGCGCTATCAGGCGCTGGTCGGAAGCGAAGTGGAGATTCTCTGTGAAGGGACGAGCAAGACGAATGAATCACGGCTCACCGGGCGCACCCGCACGAACCGCATCGTGGTCTTCGACGGGAATCCTGAGAGGCACACAGGCGAGATTTTCGGGGTGAAGGTGACTCACGCGGAGAACTTTACGCTGTTCGGTGATCCGGTGGCGGAGGGTGGGACCGCTGGCAGGGCGGGCGATGCGTGAGCTGGCTCCGACAAGCTGTTGGTGCGGTGTATCGGTGAATTTCAGATTCGACGGAGGCGTTTTCAGCGTTTCTTTGCCATCGCTTTCAGCGATTCCGATCTCATGCGCCGTCTCGACCAACTCCTTTCTTCGCTTGGCTATTGCAGCCGGCGTGAGGCGGCGGCTGCTGTCAAAGCAGGCCGCGTGCGCATCGGTGCCGTGGTCGCCAAGCGCCCCGACGAGAAGGTCGATCCCCGTCTCGTAACGCTCGATGGCGAGGTGCTCGAAGCGCCGGATGGATTGCTGGCCGTGCTGCACAAGCCTGCCGGCTGCGTTTGCACCCACAGCGAGGGCGAGGGGCCGACGATTTACGCATTGCTGCCGCCGCGCTGGTTGAACCGGAATCCGCCCGTGACGAGCGTGGGCCGGCTGGACAAGGAGACGAGCGGCCTGCTGCTCATCACCGACATCGGTTCCATCGTTCATGAGCACACCTCGCCGAGGGCGGCTGTGGAGAAAGTTTATGAAGTGGAACTCGACGGTGATCTGCGCCCGCCGCTCGTCGAAATTTTCGCATCAGGCCGGATCATGCTCCGAGGCGAGGAGAAGCCGTGCCTGCCGGCGAGGCTGGAGATCACCGGGCCGCGCACGGCCCGGCTCACAATAACGGAAGGCCGGTATCATCAGGTGCGGCGGATGTTTGCCAGTCAGGGCTTGCATGTCGAGAGGCTGCACCGCACGCGCTGCGGCGGGTTCACACTTGATGGATTGCAGCCCGGTGAATGGCGGATGGTCGGGGCTGGGGAGTAGCGTGCCGGCAATCTGGCTGGCGGGTTGTTGAGCCGCGCCCGGGCACCACCGCCGTGGTTTCGCGCATCACGCGGGAGGGTGCATCCGTGCGGATGCCTCCAGCCTGTGCAGCGCCGCGCGACCATAGCACCAGGTGCACAAGGCCGCGCTCCATGTCACGCCGAAGATGCCCCACCACACGCCCCACAGACCCCACGCGAGGTTGAAGGCGAGAAAATGGAATACCAGCACCGGCGCGACGACCTGCCGGTAGAGGCCGATCCAGAGGCCGAACAGGGGCCTTTTCAGTCCCTGCAACATGAAGACGGTCTGAAAGAGAATCACGTAGGCGCACATCGTGAAGCAGGCGATGCCGAGGTAATCGACGCCACGATCGATGACTTCCGCGTCATCCGTAAACGCGCGCATGAGCCACGCGCGAAGGAAGAACAGAGCCGCGCCGCCGGCCAGCATCATGGCGAGGCCGTACGTCACCGCCGTCCGCCACGCCTGTCGCACCCTGTCGAGCCTGCCCGCGCCGTTGTTCTGGCCCACGAGCGTGAGCGTGGCGAAGTTCAGGCCGATGGTGGGCAGGAGGATCATCTGCTCCACGCGCGTGGCGATGCCGTAGGCGGCCACGCCTTCCTTGCTGAAGCGGCTGACGAACCAGGTGATGACGAAAATGCCGAGAGCGACCGTGAGCATGTTCAGGCTTGCCGGGAGCGCCTGGCCGATGATCTCGCGCTGCACGCGCGCGTCCGGCTTGAAGCTAGATGCGCTGACTCCGTGCCACAGTTCCGTCCTCCGCACATGCGCGAAGATGTAGATGCAGCCCGCGAGCTGCACCACCACCGTGGCGATGGCGATGCCCGCCATGCCCAGCGCCGGCACGCCCGCGCCACCGTAGAGGAACCACGGGTCGAGCACGCAGTTCATCACAAAACCGCCGACGAGCGTGTTCCGAAACACGCGGGTCTCGCCACGCGCATTGAGCACAGAGTTCATGGTCGTCTGGAGAATGAAAAACACGCTGCCCGCCATGATCCAGTTCATGTATTGGAGGGCGATGTCGAGATACGCACCGCTGGCACCGAGCAGCGCAAACAGCGCGGGAGCCGCGGCGAGGCCGGCGACGGTGAGCACCACACCGGCAATCAACGAGAAGACCAGCGCCTGCACGAAGACCGTGCGCGCCTTGTCCTTGTCGCCCGCGCCCATGGCGTTGGCGATCAAGGCCGTCGTGCCCTGGCCGGTGCCGTTGCCCACGGACAGCAAGATGAAAAACACCGGAAACGACAGCGACAGTGCCGCCAGCGCGTCCGTGGAAATTTTTCCGCCGAAGTACGTGTCCACGAAGTTGAACATCGTGTTGAAGAAGAAGCCAACGCTCGCCGGCACCGCGATGCGGCGGATGAGATGCGGGATCGGAGCGGAGGTGAGGTCCATCGGAATGCGGGATACGGGATTCTGCGCTGGTGGATGATGACTGGAAGACAGGGGCGGCAGATGGTGAGGTGGCGCAGGGATTTGAATGGATAAGAACGGGCAGGCCCGATCACACCTCGACCATCCCCGGCCAGCCGTCCATGAATCACCCGCCACATCTGCTGCGCATCCCTCATCGGCACCCTAAGATCGCACCGGGTCGCACCGTTGATGCTCGCGCCTGTCATGCAACATCGCGCACTTTCAATTCTCCTGCCCGTCTTCGCCCTGCCGGCTTTCGCGTCCGACTACAAGAAGGACATCCAGCCGATTTTCAAGAAGCACTGCTACGAGTGCCACAGCGAGGAGCGCAACAAACGGAAGGCGGGCCTTGTGTTCGACGACCTGCACACCCTGGCCAACGACATCGGGCCAAACGGCCAGGTGGTGCCGGGGAACCTCGAAGACAGCCATCTGTATGAGGTGATCACCAACGACACGGGTGCAAAGAATCATATGCCGCCGAGCAGCAAGGCGCAGCTCAGCAACGGCGACATCAAGAAGGTCGAAACCTGGATCAAAAGCGGCGCCTTTCTGGTGAATCCGGCCAGCGCGAAAGTGCAGGGGCTGGGCCAGCCGCCGCGCAAATGGCGGAACAAGGAGAACAAGGAGATCGAGGCCAGCTTCGTGAAGATAGACGGCGACAAGGTGGTGTTTCGCATGCCTGGCGGCGCTCTGGCGCCCTACCCCATCGCCAATCTCACGGCGGACAGCCAGATCCAGGTGCACAAGGCGCTGCTCGTCGCGGCGGGAGAGAAGCCGATGGATACAAAGTGATAGACTTGCATCGTCTTGTTCCGCCATGACCAAACGCGTTCTTTGCATCATCACCGACGGCTTCGAGGAGATCGAGACCGTGGCCCCCGTCGATCTCCTCCGCCGAGCGGGCGCCGAAGTCGTGGTGGCGGCGATCGGCGACGGCATCCACGTCACGGGCCGCTGCCACATCACCATGCACGCGGATGCGCGGCTCGATGATGTGAAGGATCAGCACTTCGACATGCTGCTCATTCCAGGCGGGCCGCATGTCGCCGCCTTGCGTGCCGACGGACGCGCCGCCGCCCTTGCAAAGTCGTACGCTGCCGCCGGCAGGCCCGTGGCTGCGATCTGTGCCGCGCCCACGGTGCTCAAGGATGCGGGCTTGCTTGAGGGACGCCGCCATACCTCGCACGTCGGCGTCGCTGAAGAACTGCCCGCGCGCATCGCGGACGAGCATGTGGTGGAGGATCGGGGCGTCATCACCTCCATGGGAGCAGGCACATCGGTGGAGTTCGGACTCCGCTTGATCCTCGCGTTGTTCGATCAGGCGAAGGTGGCGGAAGTAAGCCGCGGGATCATGCTTTGAGGCGGCCGGCCACCGCTTTTCAGCGCGCATGTTTCAGGATGTTCCGGTGGTAGATCTCAGCCTCCTTTTTGTGCAGCCACAGGCTCAGCCAGAAGGCTGCCGTGGCGGCCACGATGGTGAGGATGAGCAGGCCGCGGCCTTTGCCCGCCAGGCCGAACAACAGCGCCAGACCGCTGATGACGGACATGGCGTAAAACGCCCACGCGGTGTCCTTGCGGCGCGAAGTCTGCTCGCGGATCAGCGGTGCGAACGACGGATCGTGCATGGCGATCACGCGTGCCTGCGCTTTCTCGCGCAGCTCCACGTACGGCCACACGCTGCCCGATGACACGCAGACGAGCAGCAGCGCGAGCAGGCGCGATTTGTTCTCGCGGAACAGCAGTGATCCGCAAAGAAAAACCAGCCCCGCCGCGATGCCGAAGAGCGGCAGAGACTCGAGGAGCAGGTGCGCGTACTCCGGATCGCGCACGGTCTGCCAGAGATTGAGCGCTTCACGCCACATGGCCTGCGACTAGAACAGCTCCGTCTGCGCGCTCACCGGCGGCATGAGGCCCAGCTTTTTGTAGGCGGCCGCCATCGCCACTCGACCGCGCGGCGTGCGCTTCAAATAACCCTGCATCACCAGATACGGCTCATGCACGTCTTCGAGTGTCGAGGCGTCTTCACCGACGGCCACAGCGACGCTGTTCAGGCCGACCGGGCCGCCGTCAAATTTGCCGACGATGGCTTCGAGGATGCGCTTGTCCATCTCGTCGAGGCCGGTCTCGTCGATGTCGCGCATCGTCAGCGCCTGGCCCGCCACTTCCTCCGTCACGACATTCTGCGCCTTCACCTGCGCGAAGTCGCGCACCCAGCGCAGCAGATGATTCGCGATGCGCGGCGTGCCGCGCGACCGCCGCGCGATCTCCAGCGCGCCGCCCGGCTGCATCTCCACGCCGAGCAGACGCGCCGAGCGCAGCAAAATGTGCTGCAGCTCCTCCGTCGTGTAGTAGTCCAGCCGGTTCGGAATGCCGAAGCGCGAACGCATCGGTGCCGTGAGCATCCCCGCGCGCGTCGTCGCGCCGACGAGCGTGAACGGCGGCAGGTCGATGCGGATCGTGCGCGCCTTCGGCCCCTGGTCGATGATGATGTCCAGGCGGAAGTCCTCGATGGCCGGATACAGATACTCCTCGATGCTCGGATGCAGTCGGTGGATCTCGTCGATGAAAAGTACATCGCGATCCTGCAGGTTCGTCAAAATTCCCGCGAGATCGCCCGCGCGCTCGATCTGCGGCCCGCTCGTCGTCTGCAATCGCGAACCGATCGCTGTTGCGATGAGGTTCGCCAGAGTCGTCTTCCCCAGTCCCGGCGGTCCGCACAGCAACACATGGTCGAGCGGCTCACCGCGTTGCTTTGCCGCCTCGATCATCACGAGGAGCTGCTCCTTCACCTTCGTCTGCCCATGAAACTCCGAAAAATCTCCCGGCCGCAGGGCGAGATCGAATGGCGAGTCAGGTGCGTTGAAGGCGTCGGTGTTCAAATCGAGTGCGGCCATCCTATATGCGACCGATCACATTTCCACCGCTTCCCTCCGCGCTCGAGTCGCTCAATCAGCTTCTTTGACAGGATTGCAGGATTTCCAGGATTCACATGATGTGACTCAGACGTGTTTTCTTGAATTCCATCCTGTTGATCCTGCCAATCCTGTAATCCTGTCCAGAATCATTGCCGTCGAAACGCAGCGAGCAGATGGGCCAGTTCCGCCTCCACATCCTCGTCGCGCTCCACCGTCTGGCGCACTTCGGCGCGCAGAACTGTACGGTATTCATCCAGCAGCCGCGTCATCGCCACGCGCAGCGATCCCTCGCTCATACCCAGTGCCGCCGCAATGCGCGGCGTGTCCTCGCCGCGCAGCGAACCGCCGTTCATCAACCCAGGCAGCAGAGCATCGTAGAGCTGCTCCTTGCCGCGTTCGCAAAAGCGCGCGCGCAGCTTGTCCTGGACTGCGCGCAGCAGCTCATGCGCCCACTTGCGTTCGAAGATGCGCTCGGGCGTGTCGGCGTCCGTGAGCTTCTCGCGCTGGAAGCGGTCCTCGGCCTCCGATGCTTCGCGCGCCGCCTCAATGCTGTCGTGCAAGCGCTCCCGCGCGTGGTCCCGATGCCAGTTCGCCAGAAAGCGTTGCAGCGCTGTGCATAGATAGCCACGCAGCCGCCCGTCGCCTGCTTCCAGGTCATTCAGCGACTCATTGCGCAGCAGCTTGCAGAAGAAATCGTGCAGCGCATCCTGCGCATCGTGATGCTCCAGCCCGCGCCGCCGGATGAAGCAGTAGAGCGGGTAGTGATACTGCGAGAACAGGTCGTTCAGCGCACGGCGCGCATCCGCCTCGTCAGCGCCGCGAATGCGGGGAATCAAAGACCACCGTGTGGCCGGAAACCTTTCATCGGGGGCAGGCATGACCGGATCGAAGCAAAACTTCGATCCGTTGGCAAGCGGTTCGCCGGGCATTCGGCGGACTCGAATCTGGCAAGGCGATGGAGTGAGAAAGAGTGGACCGGAATCGAGTGCGCGTGGCCGCGCTCATGGAGCAGTGTCCAACGGATATTGCCTCAGACGCACAAACCTGTGGCCTGCCGTGCCGGCGGGCAGGGTGGCCTTGACGGTCTGGACGGTTCCGTTGTCGCTCAAGATGGTGTCCGTAAATCCTGCCGTGCTCCACGAGGGCACCCACGAACTTGACGAGAGATCGTCGCTCCACTCCACCCAGATCAATCCGTCCGAGAAGGTGGCGTTGTGGAAGAACTGGTAATCGCCGGACAGACCCAAGGCCGCCGTGGCCCGCGTATAGACAAACTCGATCACGCTGCCATTGGGCGATAGCGCTCCGGTGACCGGCGACGACGTCGTGGGATTCGCACCGGTGTAGAACTCCAGAATGTTGACCATGCCGTCATGATCGGGATCGGCATCGTCGGCAGCGTTGCCGGTGTTGCCTGCTGAACCAAACCACGTCTGCCGCCAGCTTTCCTGGACGGTCAGTCCCGTGCCCGTGAGCGTCAGCGTGAAAGGCGTGTAGTAGAACTGGCCGTCATTCGAGGCGATGGACAGCGTGGTGGTCCGCGCACCCGATGCCGAAGGCGTGAAGGTCACGGTGAATGTGGTGCTCCCGCCTGGCATCACTGTGGTGCTGCCGGGTGTTCCGATGGCGAAATCGGAAACATTGCCACCGCTCCGCGTGATGCTGGTGATGGTCAGTGGCGAGGTGAGAGGGAAGAAGTTGGCGTTCTTTATCGTGATCGTCTTCTGCACCGGGCTGCCCGTGAGCACACCGCCGAAGGAAACCGAACCGCCAGATCCAAGTGGTGTGCCCGCAGGCTGCTCGACGGACATGGTCGCGGACGCGAGGATGGTGCCGGTGAGGTTGACGTCGAAGGGTGCTTCATCGGGATCATTGCTCGCGATGTGAAGCTGGGCCGTCTTGGCTCCGGCGGTCGCACCCCCAAAGCCGAAATTCACCGTGAACGTGGTGCTCGCACCCGGCGCGAGGCTCGTCGCGGTGAAGCCGGAGATCGAAAATGCCAGGCTCCCTACCCCGTCGATTGAGGCCGACAATCCCGTCAACGAACCCGGCCCATCATTCCGAAGAGTGAACGTCCGCGAGACATAGCCCCACGTCGCGAGACTGCTGCCGAAATTGACGGTGCTGGTCCCATCGACGAGCACCGATCCGGCAGGCTGTTCCAGGGTGATGTCGGGCTGTGGCCCAGGCATCAAGACGATCGTCGAGGCGCTGGGAATCCCATTGGCATGGACCGTCGCCAAGGCATAACCCTGTGGCAGGGTGGTGACGAGCACAGAGGTAAAGGCAGTGGCGGATACGCTTGTGGTCGGATCGGATTGAAGGAAGACGCACTGCCCATTGTCGAGCCGGCGCAGTTGGACCACAGGGTAATTCGTGGGGGAGTCTTGTGATCCGTTGCCTCCCGACGCACTGCTGACGCCACGGAAACCCGTTCCCGTGAGCGTGAGCTTTCCAGCCGCGAACGAAGCGCTGCTAATCACCGGCTGAACAGCAACCGTGTATCCCAGGCCGGGATCGAACAGTTCAGCACTGGCGAGGGAACTTGGAATGGACGTTGAGCCTCCGGCAGCCAGGATTTTGCCATTGGGCAGCAGGGTGCAGGTTGGCCCTGCCCGGGCGGTGCCGAGAGACGCCGTCGCCGTCCAGGTGCCTGTTGCAGTGTCGTACACCTCGGTGCTGCTCAGTGAGCCGCTGTTATTCCCTCCGGCAACCAACACCCGGCCGTCTCGCAAAAGTACAGTGGCGGGCACGTTGCGGGCCGTGGTCATCGAACCTGCCGAGGTCCAAACACCCGTCGCAGAATCGTACAGTTCCGCGCTCGCCAAGTGAGTGGTGGAATTGCGCCCTCCGGCGATCAAGACCTTTCCATTGGGAAGAAGAGTGGCCGAGTGCAGATAGCGCGCAGCAGCGAGGCTTCCGGTGGTGCTCCAGGTGCCCGTGGACGGATCAAACAACTCGCAGCTTGAGAATGGCCCGCCCGCCCCGTCACCGCCGACCACCAGTACTTTGCCATTTGGCAGTAGAGTCGCGGTATGAAGTGATCTCGTCACGCTCGGCGCGGCGGTGGCCGCCCACGAGGTCGTCGTCGAGTCAAAAACCTCCGCACCCGTGCCTCCACCGACAATCAACACGCGACCGTCTGGCAGGAGTGACGCGGCGTGACCGTCCCGCGGCGTTGTCATAGCTCCCCCTGAAACCCATGTTCCCGCGACGTAATCGTAAATCTCGCTGCTACTTAGTTGGCCCGATGACCCCGAACCTCCTGTCACCAGTACTTTGCCATTCGTCAAAAGGGTGGCTGTGTGGCCTCCACGACCGGCGGCCATTGCTCCGGTATTCGCCCAAGTGCCAGCGGTCGGATTGAAAACTTGGGCAGAGGCCAGCGAACTCCCGCCCGCCACCAGAACCCTGCCGTTTGGCAACAGCGTAGCCGAATGGGAACTGCGTGCCGCCGACATGGATCCCGTGCTGCTCCAAGCGCCGTTGGCCGAATCAAAAAGCTCCGTACTGGTCTGGACGACACTGCCATTACCAAATCCCCCAATGACGAGAGCTTTGCCGCTGGGCAGTAGCGTGGCGGTATGGTAGTAGCGATTGGAAGGGAGAGACGGGGGAGGGATACCCATGGCGTCGGTGACGGTCCAAGTTCCGGCCGCCGGATCGTAGAGTTCAGCACTGTCGAGGACTGTGACACTGAATGGTCCTGTGGGATCGTATAGTCCCCCGGTAACCAGCACCTTCCCGTTGGGCAGCAACGTGGCGGTATGAAAACCGCGCGCCGTCGTGAAGGAACCGGTGGCACTCCATGTGCCCGTGGCAGGGTCGTAAAGCTGAGCGCTTGTTAGCGAATCAAATCCACCATCGCCCCCACCCCCGGCAACGAGTACTTTGCCGTTGGTCAAGAGAGTAGCGGTGTGGCCACCACGGGCACCAGTGACTGCACCAGTAGAACTCCACAGGCCAGTCGCCGGATCGTAGAGTTCACACGTTGAGAGTTGCGTAAAATCATTGCTCTTGCCTCCCGCAACGAGAACTTTGCCATTTGGCAGAAGAGTAGCGGTATGGGTGAAGCGCGGAGTGGAGAGGGATCCCGTGGCACTCCAAGTACCGGTGGCAGGGTCGTAGATCTCTGCGCTGGCCTCGAAGTCCGAAGGGGAGGTTCTGCCGCCAACCACCAGAACCTTGCCATTGGGCAGCAGCGTAGCAGTGTGTTTCTCACGTCCGGTTATGAGGAAACCCGTCGTCGCCCATGTACCGGCATTCGGATCATAAAGCTCTGCATCCCAACGACCTGCAAACAACACCTTGCCATTGGGAAGCGAAGTGGCGGTGTGATAGGAGTATCCAAAGGCGGAAGCTGGAGGGCTGGCAGCAGTCCAAGCTCCAGTAGTCGGATCATATAACTCAGCGCTGGTGAAGCTGCTGCCGCTGAAATTGCCACCCCCCAGAACAAGTACCTTGCCGCTGGGCAACAACGTGGCGGTATGCCCGCCGCGCTCAGTCGCAAGCGAGCCGGTAAAGATGAAAGTATTAGCTGCGTATGCGGGAGCCAGCGCGAATGCAACGAGGAAAAACAAAGGAATGAGCCGCATCGTATGCGCAGGACGGTCAGCAATGAACAGGGGTGGAAGCGATGGGTTCGTTTTCATGGCGGTAGGAGTGTGGATTCGGTCGAGTCAGGAAATTGGGAACATCGGGGTTTTGCGTGCAGACACCCGTGGCGCAGACGTTTGTTACAAAACTTTTTTCGAACGGATGGAAATCCTGGGACGAGAGGCAGCTATGGCAGCGCGGGGCCCTCGAGGGGCACGTCGGGGCGCAGTTTGCGGAATTGGGCGATGCCTTCCTTGGTGAGCTTTGGCGAGGCTGAGTAAACCGTCACCCGCTTGAGTTTGGCGATGTCGGCGAGACTGAGCAGGATGGCGTTGTCGAATTCGGGATTGTTGGTGGACTGCACCGTCACGGATTCCAGTTTCGGAAATGCGCTGAAGTGCTGGCCGGAAGCGAGCGGGCGGTTGAGGCCGAAGTCCAACTGCTTCAGTTCTTTCAGCGCGCTGGCGAGCTTCTTCACCAGAGGCTCGTCCCAGATGACTTGATCGTCGACGCATTGCAGGAATTCCAGCCTGGTGGCGGTGAAGAGGCTTTGGAGCGTCTGGTCGTTGAGAGCGCCCACAAGCATTCGCTTCAGCCTAGCAAAGCCGGTGAAGTCGATCGGCCTGCCGATGCTCTCCCACGATGGCTGGAAGTTCTCGAGGGCTGGCAGGGCAGCGAGTTTCTCCACGTCCGCTGCGGTCAGGCCGCTGTTGCCGATGAAGAGTTTTGTCAGCTTCCTCATACGCAGGAGCGTGGGCACGTCGTCTGCTCTCAATCGAAGGTTGCTGATGTCGAGATTGGACAGCGGAGCTTCCGCCATATGAGCCAGCACTGCCGATGTAAACTGGTCGGGATGACCCAAGCCTACCATTGCCAATGCCCGGCACTCCCGGATCACCGCCAGGTCTGCGTCGTGCAGGAAGCGGTTGTCCTCCAGGCGGATGCTATTCAGCTTCGGCAGCGTCTTGAGCACCGCGAAGCCGGTGCCGGTGACCTTGGTGTGGCGCAGGTTCACGGTTTGCAAAGCCGTCAAACCGGCGAACAACGCCATGTCGTCGTCGCTAAACGCATTCGGCCTGTTGGTCTGCATGTCCGCCATTTCCAGGGCGAACGGGCTCGCGGGCAAATCCGCTGCACTGGCGATGGTCTGCGTGCCTTTCGGCGTGCGGATGATCACGGTGCCGCCGCGCTCCAGCACACGCAGCGCTGCAGCGCGGTCACGGGCGCGGGATTCTTCGCCATGAATCTCGGCGATGGCGAGATCGCGAATGGCCGAGCCGGGCGTCGGGATGTGCAGACCGACTCGACCCATGGTGAGCAGGCTGTCCCGAGCCGTCGCCGCCAGAGTGCCTTCCACCCAGACCCGCATCTGATCTCCCACCATGACGATGAGGAACTCGTGCTCGGCGGCGTCCTTCACGTCCAGGTCGGCGAGCGGTGTCTGCACATTTTTCCAACCCTCCTTGTATTCGATGCGTTCGACGTGATTCCATTTTTCGGGATCAAACATGACCGAGTAATACCCATTGGGCTGGCTCATGGAACGCAAGGTGACGCCGACCGCGCCACGCAGGCGTCCCTTCAACGCGACATCAGCGAACTCCGTCGAACCCAATGTGCAACCACCCACGGATCGCGTCTTCGCCACCACCCAGCCGTCCTGCTCCTCGATCTCCACCTTGCCGACCGTGCGCAGAGCGACCTTTGCCACGTCCATGACATCGTGCCATTCGGTGATTTGGGGCGGGGTGTCGTCGGCGGGGAAGGGAGAGGATGGGCCCTTGGTGACGGTGGCGGGTGTCGCAGTGCTGGGCAGGGCGCTTGCTCCTGCAAGCACCGCGTTTGGTCTTGCGGATGCTTCTTCAGGATTCGATGACATGGGGTCGTTCGCGGCGGCTGATGGAGCCGCCGCCCTGCCTTCATGCTGCTGGCGCAGTGCGAAGAATGCGCCGACAGCAAGACAGGCGGAGACAAGGGTCACTACCGCGATCCGTCTGCCGGTCCCACTCTTCTTCGGCACCACAGGCGGATCGGTAATCCGCGTGACATCCGTCTTCACCTCACTGGCGTGCTGGTAGCGGCGGTCGGGATCGCGGGCGAGGGCTTTGAGCACGACTTTGTCCAGGCGCACATCGACTTCGACGCACTGATGGCTCGGTGGCTCGATGGCTCCGTGCGGCACCTCGCCAGTGAGCATCTCGTAGAACATCGCGCCGACGCTGTAGATGTCCGCGCGATGGTCCACCTTCTTCCCCTGCGCTTGCTCCGGGGCCATGTAGGCCAGCGTGCCCATGATGGTGCCGGTCATCGTGGCAGCGGTGGTGAGGATGTCTTTGGCCTCCAAGGACTTCGCGAGACCGAAGTCCGCCACCTTCACCTGGCCGCGCTGATCGACCATGACGTTGGAGGGCTTGATGTCGCGATGAACGATGCCGTTCTCATGCGCGAACTCGAGTGCATCACATACCTGCGCGATGATGGCGGCGGCCTTGCGCGGCGAGAGATGACCTTCGCTCTTGATGATTCGCTGGAGGTCGGTGCCGTCGATGAACTCCATCACGAAGTAGAGCATCCCGTCCGGCGTCTCACCGAAGTCATGCACAGGCACGATGTGCGGATGACTGAGCCGTGCCATCGCCCTGGCCTCCTGCTGGAAGCGTGCAGCGAACTGCGGATCACGTCCCGCCACCTCGGGCGGCAGCACCTTGATCGCCACGGGCCGGTCGAGACTGCGCTGCATGCCACGATACACCGCACCCATGCCACCGCGTCCGACGAGCGATTGCACCGCGTAGTCCGGGAGCAAGGACTGGATATTCTCCGGCGCTGGCGGCGTCCAATCGGGAGCCTTCGACGGCGCATCTCCAGCCGCCGCGAGCATGCGCTCGACGGCAGTGTCGCTCATCTCACCGCGATTGGCAGGTGGGTCTTGAGACGCAGGGAGTGTGGGTTCATCGGGACTCATGGGAGGACACCACGCGGTCACCCGGAAGGCTGCTGTTTGTTACAGCAAAAACTTCGGCGGATGACAAGACGATCTTTCCAATCCCGGCGGCAAGATTTCAGGTTCGTCACCGGCCGCAGGAAGATCGCATGCGGGTTGCGTCACATTTCCACCATCGCCTTGATCACACCGCTGCCGGGCTGCACCCAGCCGGGGAAGGCAGCGGGAGTTTCATCGAACTTCGCGCGGTGCGAAATCCACGGGCGCGTGTCGATGCGGCCGGTCTCGATGAGGTCGATGATGCGCGGGAAGTCGGAGGCGACAGCATTACGGCTCGCGAAGAGAGTCAGCTCGCGGCGGTGGAGCAGGGGATCGTCGATGAGGACCGGCTCCTTCGTGATGCCGACGAAGACGATGCGGCCGGTGAACTTGGCGTAGCGCAGTGTGGTTGCCATCGAACCGGGATTCCCCGTGGCATCGAAGACCACCTGCGCAAAACATTCGGGCGGCGTGTGGCTCAGCATGATGGCGTTCGGGTAATGACGTCGCACAAACGAGCGGCGGTTGTCATTGAGTTCGAGCACGGCCACGCGTTTCGACGCGAGGCGGGCGAACTCAAGCACGGACAGGCCGATCGGCCCGGCGCCGATCACGAGCACGTCATCTTTGTCCGTCACGGCGCTGCGATTCACCGCATGGCAGCCGATGGCGAGCGTCTCCACGAGAGCGAGCTGGTCGAATGCGAGTTTTTCGCTGCGGTGCAGTTTGTTCGCGGGCAAAATCAAACGCTCACACATGCCGCCATCACAGTGCACGCCGAGCACCTGCAATGTCTCGCAGCAGTTCGTGCTGCCGCGTTTGCAGGCATGACAATGTCCGCAGTTCAGATACGGCTCCACCGAGCAGCGGTCGCCCGGCTTCGCGTTTGTCACGCCATCGCCCACGGCGATGACCTCGACGCCCAACTCGTGGCCGAGGACACGCGGGAACTCGATGAACGGCATTTTGCCGAGGTAGCCGCTCACATCCGTGCCGCAGATGCCGATGGCTTTGATGGCGACGAGCGTTTCACCGCGTCCGGGCGCTCGCGGTTCGGCGAGGTCGATCCATTCAAACTGCTGCGCGGCTGCGAGGCGGAGGGCTTTCATGCCGGCAAGTCGTAGCAGCGGACGGGATGGCGCTCAAGCGAAGCGACCGCGAGGATCCGCCAGCTACGGGATGAACTCGTAGCACCCATCGCGGACGGAAACTCTCGGCGGCTGCTTCTCCGCCTCGAAGGCATCGTAGCCCTCCTTCAAATTCGTCCAGAATGCGAGCCATTCGTCGTTCGTCGTTCGAGCATTCGTCATTCTCTGCTCCGTCATGCGAAAAGGGAACACATGCACCGGCACGGCGCTCTGTCCGGCATCGAGCGCGGCCTCGATGATCAGGTAGATTTCCTCGATCAACGGATCGGTCATGGCGAAGCAGCCGATGCTTACGTTGCTGCCATGTACCATGATGAGGCTGCCGGTATGTCTTCGCGCGCGATCGTACTCGTTCGGGTAGCCGACATTGAAGGCGAGGTGGTATCGGCTCGTGGGATTGAGCTGCGCCTTGCCCACCGAATAGAAGCCCTCCGGCGCCTGCATGTCGCCCTCCTTGGTCTTCGGCCCGAGCGTTCCGGAGTAGAAGGCGATCAGGTAGTTGCAGTAGAGGCGAAACGGCTTGCCCGGCTCCGGCCGCAGCCACAGCTCGAGTTCGTTGCTCTCCTTGAAGATGCGGACAAACGCCGCGTCGCCGAGCCTGAATCCGCGGGTGGAGAGTTCAGCGTCGAGCTGTGGCTGCAATCGACGCCGCGCATCGGCGAGACGCCGCTCCGCACCGAGCTTCGCCCACTCGTCCGGAGAAGGCGGCGGCGGATAGGGGAGCTGGTTGATTGCTGGTGGATTCACGGGTTTCGGCGGAGGCTGGTCAGGAATGGTCGCCATGGGTTTCGTCACCGCTGGCGGCAAGTCTTGTGGTTTGCTGGCCGCCGAATCCGTCCGAACCATCGGCCGTGGAATTACTGGCTGCGGCCTCACGGTCGCAACGGCATTCTGCGCCACACCGCGCAGTCGCCGCAGACCGACACGCTGGATGAGCACGAGCGCACCCACGAGAGCGGCGATCACACACACGATAAGAACAACGATTCTCCTGCGCATGGCGGACTTGTAGCACAGGCCGTGGCTGCGCGCCGTGTCTTCCGAGAAACCGATTGAAACACTGCTGCCCAACGGGGGGCTGTCGAGCCGCGTCTTCAGATTGCTGCTGATATGTGAGAAGCGGCGGTCACCATGGCTGGATATGAAACCAGCTCACACTTCGCATCGCGGATCATCGCCGGCATACGGGTCAGTGCCACGAGCAATCTGTCGTTGGCATGGAGGACGGTGGAGAAAGCTCGCGATTGCGGACATCGTCTGGCGGCGGAGTGAGATGAAAAGAGCGGTGTTACGAAAAAGCGATTCTGTAAACAAAGACGCCGCCCATCGCCGTCGCCGGGAGCGCGCTCACGATGGCAGCCCAGCCCGCACGATGCGCCCGCAGAAGCCACACGCCCGCGATGATGCCGGGCAAGGATGCCGGCGAAAAACCCGGCACCCAGTTTTTCACCCGTTGAATCGACTCCGCGTTCGCATTGGCCACCGCCGCCGCGCTGAAGACCGACATGAACAACGTGAACACAGCGGTCCCGGTCATGGCGAGAATGGCGGCGACGAAGCGGGCCGTGCTCATGCGCGCGTGCGGAGGGCAGTGCGCCAATGCGTGATCAAAGCTCCTTGATGGAGATGTTGCGGAACTGGATGAGGCTGGAGGCGGGTGACAGCTCGCCGGTTTTCGGATTCTTGCCGCCGTGGTGCTGGAGCCCGAGTTTTCCCTTTGCGGGCACGCCGGGGAGCTGTGCCTTGTCGATCACGGTCTGGCCGTTGAGCACGACGGTCAGGCGGTCTCCCTTCATGGTGATTTCAAAGGTGTTCCACTCGCCCACCGGTTTGTCTGCTTTGACTTTCGGCGTCACGCCGGCGCGCACTTCCGGCGGCATGGTTTTGTCCATGCGGTAGCCATAGACCTCGCCCGAGCCGATGGGCCAGCACCAGATGTTGATCTGTGACTTTCCCTGGCCGCGCAGGTAGATGCCGGAGTCTGCATTGGGCGTGGGGATCTTGATCTCGTGGCCCTGGTCATCCAGCTTGTGCGTTCCGTCAGGCAGCACGACGGGCATCGGATAGAGCCCCGTGGTCTGCTTCAGCCGCCAGTCGATCTTCAGAGTGAAGTCGCCGTACTCCTTCGCGGTCCAGAGGTTCTTGTCCTTCCCCGGCGCCTCGCTGCATGCGTCGTAGTCGATCACGCCGTCCAACACCTTCCAATGTCCGCCGTCACCTTCGGGCACGGTCCAGTGCGTGAGATCTTTACCGTTGAACAGAGAAACGAAACCCTCGTCCGCCGCACGGGCGGTGAGGATGGATGCGAGCAGGAGTGGCAGGATGGTTTTCATGGCGACTGAGGTGCGGAGGAAACGAAACGGAAGCTGCTTTTCCCGCGCGGCGTTGCTTTCAGGTGGGTTGGGCTTCGAAAACCAACCTCGATCACTTTTGTTCCTTGGGTGGTAATGCCAACTCCCGTCCCAGCCAGTTCGAGATTTCGTTCAAACAGCGGTCGCGATCACTGAAGAACAAAAAGTGGTCCGCTTGTTCGTACGCCGTCAATTCCACACTGGCACCCGATTGTCGCATTGTGCCGGCCGACCGTTTCACATATTCCAGCGGAAGGCGATCATCGGCTTCGCCAGAAATGACCAGAACCGGTTTGTTCCGCCAATTCGCTGCAAACAAGTGCGAAGCGAGCACCACGCCGTCGCAGACAGGGGAAATAAAAATCAGGGATCGAAACTTGGATCCAACGCTCGATGCGGCTACACGGCTGACACCAAGACCGCCGTTCGACAAGCCCGCGAGATGGATATGTCCCGTGTCGACCGGCACAACTTGAGCCGCATCATCAAGCGCCCGTTCGACGATGCTCGATGCGTGCTTTGCATCCCAGTCTCCCATCCCGTAGCTCGGGGCGATCACGATCATTCCGCGCTCGTCCGCCACCCGGGAGAGCAGCCAGATGTAAGCTTTGAAATTTC
>JAIBCL010000014.1 GCA_019694165.1 Verrucomicrobiaceae bacterium
GTCCCCGTAGTTCAATGGATAGAACGAGGGTTTCCTAAACTCTAAATACAGGTTCGATTCCTGTCGGGGATGCCAGCCAAATCACGGGCGACTGAATGAATGGGCCGTCCATCGAACGGGGGACGCACCGCATTGCAAGAAGGAAAACCGCCCTCGCAACGCCTGAAAAAACACCGTGAAAACAATTGACGCACGAAGGGAAATCCAATTAATCTCGCGCCGTCTCCAGCAGACTCCAACAACAAACACCAACAACAACATGGCCAAGAAGAAAGCACCAGCAAAGAAAGCAGCGAAAAAAGCCGCCAAGCCCAAGGCGAAGCGCAAGCCGAATCCGGCGCTGATGAAGCCCGTTCAGCCTGATGCCGTGCTCGGAGTGATCGTCGGATCGAAGCCCGCCCCGCGCGGCCAGATCACGAAGAAGCTCTGGGACTACATCAAGAAAAACGGCCTCCAGGACAAGAAGAACAAGCGCAACATCAACGCCGACGCCGCCCTCGGGGCTGTATTCGGCGGCAAGAAGACGGTGTCGATGTTTGAGATGACGAAGCTCGTCTCGAAGCACATCAGCGCCTGATCCTGCTGACTATCCGACCTTCCTGCGACAGCGCAGGCTCGAGAGGCTCCCGGTCCGCCGGGAGCCTTTTTGTTTCCTGGGTTCCCTCATCGGAGACAGCGGTTCTCCACTCGATGCCTGAGCGTGTGGTTGCAAATCGCGGCCGCGCCGCATCACGATTCGCCCACCGAGGGCGCGGAATACACTGACTCGCTCATCGATGCATGACGCGGCTCGGGGATGCGGCGCAGGATGACGATGGATATCACCGCCATCGCAGCGCCAGCGGCCGCCACTGCACTGATGGAAAGCGTGTGCGAAAATATCTGTCCGCCCAGCCATCCCGCCGTGAGCAGTGCGATGCCGGTGGCCAGACCGAGGATGGCCTGGAGCGTGAGCCGCCGCCCAATCGGGCACAACTCGGCCGCCAGGGTCAGATCACCGACGCGATCGACAAAGAGACCAAAGCCCACGGCAAAGAACGCGGCCAGGAAAGCCGCATACGAAGACACCACGCTGGCCCAGCAGCACACGGCGATGCAGATGACGCGTGAGGTGATGAGCAGCACTTTGCCGCCGCTGCGGTTCCCCCACCAGCCGGCCAGCACGCTTCCGAGAATGGTGCCGATCTGCCCGAAGGTGACGAAGAAGCCTTCGTCGGCCTCGGGCCTTTGCGTCACGTCCAGCGCGTGCTTCGTGAGGAAGCCGAGCAGCATCAGATAGCCCATGCCCGTGAATCGCGCGCACACAAGCTTGCCGAGATGCGGAGTGGTCAAAAGCAGGCGCGGCAGACTTGCCAGGTAAGCGAAGTACGGCTGCGGCGGCACGGGCAGAACGTGGGGTGGGGCGAGATGCTCGCGCATCGGCATCTGAGAACAAAACGACAGCGCGAGAAACACGAACGCTATCAGATGCAGCATGGCGTAGCCGTCGGTTCCGCCACGGCTCGTAAGTATCCAGTGGATCACCGGACCCGCCGCGATGCCGATGAGCGCCTGAATGATGTAGCGCGCCGCCCAGCCGGACGCGCGCCGCCGCTCCGGAATCATCCGCGTCACCATCTCCATCCACGCCACCACGCCAATGCCGCCTATCAGCCCGGAGACCACCGGCGTGAGCACCACGATGGTCAGCAGCTTGTCGCCCAGGCTTTGACCGAACAGCAGCAGCAGGCCTGTGACGAGATATGGCAGCCGCTGCAGTGAGCCAAACGTAAGCACCCACGGCTTCAGGCGCGGCAGCCGTTCGACGACCGGGACGCTGAAAAGCTGGCTGATCGCAAACGCAGCAGTCATCAGCACGGGCATCATCGCCACGACGGCGAACTGGCCGCCGAGCGTGTCCACCATCTTCGGCAGCACCGCATCTGGCGACAGAAACGCCATGCCACCCATGTAGAGGCCGCCTTCGAAACAGTGGCAGACAAAGTTCCGCCTCACCGTGCGCGGCTCGTGATGGTGAGGGGGTGGGGACGACATGGGCGCGCACGCTAACCGTTCCGCGCGGGGGAGCAAACTGAGGATTCATCCGCTGCTCATTCGGACGAAATGCCGTGCCGGCCGGGACGGTCGGTGCACCTTGACGTCCGGGGCGGTCGTTCTACGCTCGCGGCAATGTCGAACCGTCTCTTTCTTCTCGATGGCATGGCGCTGCTCTACCGTGCGCACTTCGCCTTCATCCGCAGTCCCATTTTCACCAGTGACAAGGTGAACACCTCGGCGCTTTACGGCTTCACGAACACGCTGCTCGACATCATCACGAATCAAAAGCCCACCCACATCGCCGTCGCGCTCGACACGCACGCGCCGACGCCGAGGCACGAAATGTTTCCCGCCTACAAGGCGCAGCGCGACGAGATGCCGGAGGACATCGGCATCGCCATCCCGCAGATCAAGCGCCTGCTCGAAGCGATGCGCATCCCTGTGCTGACGAAGGATGGCTACGAGGCGGACGACATCATCGGCACGCTCGCGCAGCACGCGGACGAGCGCGGCTGGGAGACCTTCATGGTCACGCCTGACAAGGATTTCGGCCAGCTCGTCACCGAACATGTGCGCATTTACAAACCGGGGCGCAGCGGCTCGGACACGGAGATTCTCGGTCCGGCGGAAGTGTGCGCGCGCTGGGGCATCGAGCGGCCGGAGCAGGTGATCGACATCCTCGGCCTGATGGGCGACGCGTCCGACAACATCCCCGGCATCAAAGGCGTCGGAGAAAAAACGGCCACCGAGCTGATCAAGACGCACGGCTCCGTCGAAGCAATCATCGCATCGGCGGACAAGCTCAAGGGCAAGCTGCAGGAAAAAGTGAAGACCGGCGCCGAGATGGCCGTGCTCTCGAAAAAACTCGCCACCATCATCACCGATGCGCCCGTCGATGCATCGCTCGACGACTTGAGGCTGCATCCTTTCGACGACGAGAAGCTCAAGGCCTTCTTCACCGAGTTCGAGTTCAACGCGATGGGCAAGCGCCTCTTTGGCGACGATTTCATCGCCGGACGAGGACGCCTGAAAGTGGGGCAAGCCGCCGGCTTGCCCGAAACCACCGCAGAACCCGCCGACCTCTTCGCCAGTGCCGACCAACCGCAACATCCGGCGAAACCCCGCACCATCGCCGACACACCACACGAATACCGCCTCATCCGCACAACGACGGAGCGGAAGAAATTCATCGCCGAGCTGCTGCAGGAGCCGTCGTTCTGCTTCGATCTCGAGACCTCGTCACTCGACCCACGCGACACGGAGATCGTCGGCCTCGCGTTCAGTTGGAAAAAGGGAGAGGGCGCGTTTGTGTTGTTCCCGCGTGCGAAGTCGGATGCGGAGGCCGTGCTTCAAGAGTTCCGCGAAGCCTTCACGCGGCCGGACATCGAGAAGATCGGCCACAATCTGAAGTTCGACCTCTCCGTGCTCCTCGCGCACGGCGTCGAGGTCGCCGGTCCGTTCTTCGACACGATGCTCGCGCACTCATTGATCGAGCCTGATCAGCGCCACGGCATGGACTACTGCTCCGAGACGTATCTCGGCTACACGCCCGTGCCGATCACGTCGCTCATCGGCGAGCAGAAGGATTTGTTTGGCGAGGCCAGCATGGCGGAAGTCGCGGCGAAAGAACCGGAAAAAGTCAAAGACTACGCCGCCGAAGATGCCGACGTGACGTGGCAGCTCGGCCAGGTTTTTCGGCCAATGCTCGATCCCAGCGGTCAGGCGCGCGTATTTCGCGAGATCGAAGCGCCGTTGCTGCCCGTGCTCGTGCGCATGGAGACGAATGGCGTGAAGATCGACGTGCAGGCGTTGCGTGAGTTCGGCGTCGAACTGGACCGCAAGGGGCATGATTTGCAGCGCAAGATTCACGATGACGCCGGCGTCGCCTTCAATCTGAATTCACCGAAGCAGCTCGGCGAAGTGCTTTTCGAGCGGCTCCGCCTGATGGACAAACCAAAGAGGACGGCCACCGGCCAGTATCAGACGAACGAGCAGGTGCTCCAGTCGCTCATCGGCACGCATCCGATCGTGCAGGACGTCCTCGACTACCGCGAGGTCACGAAGCTGAAAAGCACCTATGTCGATGCGCTGCCCGCCGCCGTGTCGCGCGCGACGGGCCGCGTGCACACCAGCTTCATGCAGGTGCTCGCCGGCACCGGCCGCATGGCCTCGACGAATCCGAATCTGCAAAACATCCCCATCCGCACCGAGCAGGGCCGTGAGATTCGCAAAGCCTTCGTGCCGGGCGAAGACGGCTGGCTCATCATGTCCGCCGACTACTCGCAGATCGAACTGCGCGTGATGGCGGCGCTCAGCGGCGACAAGGCGATGCTCGAAGCCTTCGAGCACGGACACGACATTCACGCCGCCACCGCTGCCCGCGTCTATGGCGTGCCGCTCGACGGCGTGCTGCCCGAGATGCGCCGCACCGCGAAGATGGTAAACTTCGGCATCATCTACGGCATCTCCGCCTTCGGCCTGAGCCAGCGTCTCGGCATTCCGCGTGCGGAGTCGGCGCAGATCATCGAGAACTACTTCAAGCAGTTCCCCGGCGTAAAGCGCTACATCGATCACATCGTCGCGGATGCGAAGAAGCTCGGCTACGTCGAGACGCTCACCGGCCGCCGCCGCTACCTGCGCGACATCAACTCCGCCAACGCCACCATCCGCGCCGCCGCCGAACGCGTGGCCATGAACGCGCCGATCCAGGGCACCGCCGCCGACATGATCAAGCTGGCGATGATCAAGATCGATCACGCGCTCCGTCAAGCGGATCTCCGCGCGCGGATGCTGCTCCAGGTGCATGACGAACTCGTCTTCGAACTCCCGCCCGAAGAAGTCGAGGAAGCGAAGCTCCTCATCGAAGAAGGCATGAAGAACGCTCTGCATCTGCCGGTGCCCGTCGAAGTGGAAACCGGCACCGGAAACAACTGGCTGGAGGCGCATTGAGCAGGCGATCACCAGCACCCGTCTGCTGTCCGCGCATGAACGCCCGCCGCGCTTGATGATTCCGGCGGATGGACCGGCCGTGCCCACCTTCCCTTTGCGCGTGAGCGCGCGCCGGACATCGCACTTGACCATGTGCGACGTGCCGTGACACACTGCGCCAACATGAAAACACTCGCCGCACTCACCAGCGTTCTCGCCTTGTTCACGCTCATCCCGGCGATTGCAGCCGGGCCGGAGAAAATCACCGATCTCGCCGAAGCACTGTCGAAGGCACAGTCGCAGAACAAGACGCTTTTCGTGCAGTATGGCCGTGAAGACTGCGGGAACTGCCAGGAGCTGAAGGGCTACATCAAAAGCCGCCGGCTGAAGCTGCCGGAGGCCAAATTCGTGTATGCCGACGTGAACTGCGATGACCCGGCAACCAGCCGGCTCTTCAACGAGAAGTTCAAAGTCAGAGGCAGCACACTGCCATTCGTGGTCGTGGTGGCGCCTGACGGCACCCAGCTTGCGGCGCGCACGGGTTACGGCACGATCAAGCAATACGACGATCTGCTGCGCGACGCGGCAAAGGCATCGAAGACAAAGGAATAGCCGCGCGACCGCGAGATCTCCGTCACAGAGAAACGCCGCGCTTCCACGGGAGGAAGTCGTCCTGCCCGAGCGCCACGGCTTTCGGCACGTAGCGGCCGCTCGCGGTGGCGATGGTCAGATCGAGCAGTTCCGCGCCCTGTTCCACGACGGTTTTCCCACCGGTGATGACGGGGCCTGTGTCGTAGTCAATGATGTCGGCCATGCGCGTGGCGAGGCTGGTGTTCGTGGAAATTTTCAACGTGGGGCAGAAGGGGTTTCCCGTCGGCGTGCCGAGGCCGGTGGAGAAAAGAATCATGTTGCAGCCGCCAGCGGCGAGCGCCGTGGTGGATTCCACGTCATTGCCGGGCGTGCAATACAGCGAAAGACCGCCGCGCCGAGTGATGGCCTCGGGATAGTCGAGCACATCGACGACGGGTGCGGTGCCGCCCTTCTTCGCTGCGCCGGCGGACTTGATGGCATCGGTGATGAGTCCGTCGCGGATGTTGCCGGGCGAGGGATTCGCATCGAAGCCGGAGCCGCAAGCCTTTGCCGCGCCCTCGTAGGCGCGCATGAGGCGCACGAACTTGTCGGCCATTGCGCCGGTGACGCAGCGGTCGCACAGGCTCTGCTCGATGCCACACAACTCGGGAAACTCCGAGAGCACCGGCGCGCCGCCGAGTGCCACCAGCAGATCCGCCGCATGGCCGATGACGGGATTGGCCGAGATGCCGGAGAAGCCGTCGGAGCCGCCGCACTCCACGCCGACGATGAGATCGCTCAATGGCACTGGCTCACGGGTTTGCTCGTCCGCCTTCGCCACGCCGAGCAGCGTGGCCTTGATGGCGCGCTGCATCATTTCGCGCTCGGACGCGCTCTTCTGTTGCTCGAAAATGTACAGCGGCTTCCCGAAGTGCGCGTTCCGCTTCGCCAGCTCGCTCTCCAGCATGCTGACCTGCGCGTGCTGGCAGCCGAGGCTGAGCACCGTGGCGCCGGCCACATTCGGGCTGTTGATGCAACCGGCGAGCAGGCCGCAGAGCGCCTCCGCGTCCTGGCGCGTGCCGCCGCAGCCGAGTCCGTGCTCGAGAAACTTCACTCCATCGACGTTCGCATATGGCCGCAGCGTGGCCGGCGTGCTCTCCGCATCAGGCATTGCAGCCTCCATCTCGTCAGCCGACGCCCCACGCCGCTGCAACTGGACGAGGCGCGCGGCAAATGCCTCGTAAGGCGACGTCTTCGCGTAGCCGAGCGCGCGCGTGAGGGCCTCGCGCATGAAGGCGAGGTTTCGGTTCTCGCAAAACACCAGCGGGATCACGATCCAGTAATTCGCCGTGCCCGCCGGGCCGTCGGGCCGCCGGAATCCATCGAAGGTCCTGCCTGCCCAGCGGGACACGTCCGGTGCCGCCCAGATGTAGTCGCCCTGTTTCCCGCCGAAGGCGTCGGTCTCATGCGCGAGATTCGCCGTGCTGAGCAGCGCCCCCGCACGGATCGCCATCTTCGTCCGGCCGACCGTCACGCCGTACATCGTGACACGATCTCCCGATGCGAAATCCCGCGCGGCGAATTTTTGCTTCGCCGGGATGCGCTCGATCAAAGTCCAGGATGCACCGTCCACAGTGACCACACCTCCCGCGGGCAGGTCCTGGAGGGCAACGATGGCGTCGTCGCGGCGGTCGATGCGCTGGATGAGGTGGCTGGTCATGGCGCGCAATCAATCTCGTGAGCGCCGGGCCGCAAGCCGCATTCGGTGCGCGCCGGCACATCGTGGCACGATCTGCGCGCTGGATAGTCGCGCGCGGGCTGCTAGCATCGCCGCACCCATGCCCGCACCGAAGCCACCCAACGCGCTCGCCGACCTGCTGCTCACCGTGGTGCTGCCCTCGGTCGTCCTCGAATGGCTCAGCGAGCCGCAGCGGCTCGGCCCCTTCTGGGCGCTCGTGGTGGCCTCGCTGCTGCCGCTTGGCTTCGGCATCTACTGCCACTACGCGCACAATGGCCTGAACTTCCTCTCCGTCTTCGGCCTCGCGGCCGTCGTCATCACCGGCGGCCTTGGCCTGCTCAAGCTCGACGCGTTCTGGTTTGCCATCAAGGAAGTGTCCGTTCCCGTGATCCTCGGCCTCGCCTTTCCCGCCAGTCATCGCTTCGCCAGGCCCTTGATCGAATCGATCCTGCTGACGCCGCACGTCGTCAACCGCGCCGCCCTGCAGCGCGCGCTCGTCACGCCGGAGCAGCAGCGCACGTTTGCCGCGCTCCTGCTCCGCGCATCGTGGGGCATGGGCGCGGGCATGCTCGTCTCCGCCGTGGCGAACTTCTTCCTCGCGCTGCACCTCCTCGGCGGCAAGGAACCCGGCGGCGAGGCCTTCGTCAAAGGCATCGGCACGCTGAACTGGGCCGGCTTCATCATCATCGGCGTGCCGATGTTCGCGATGATGTTCGTGGTGCTCGTCTGGTTCCTCCGCGCGGTGCAAAAGCTCACCGGCCTGGAGCGCGATGACCTGATGAATCCCGGCAAAACCGTGCGCCGGCAGGTGACGAACGAGCCGTGAAGAGCGGGTGAAATGTGCTGTGGCAGTAGCGCGCAGGTGATAACCCTCGACTTTCTTGCAAAACCCGATTAATCCTGCGACCGTCAGTTCCTTGACGTTCCGGATTTCCGTTCCGCGCGATTTCACCATGGTGTGCTGCCGGGCTGAATTGAAGACCGACTCGCCATCGACATCACCCAAGGAGTCGCCGATATGAAAACGCCCACCGTTGGAGTTCTGCCCCCCTGCCGGTCTGTTATTCCACCTGGCATGTTGATCAAGCCACTGGCTTGCGGAGGGGCTCGACGTGCAACTCGCATCGTGTGCGCCTTGGTTCTTTTCTCGTTGATT
The DNA here is from genome assembly GCA_019694165.1 of Verrucomicrobiaceae bacterium. Taxonomy (GTDB): domain Bacteria; phylum Verrucomicrobiota; class Verrucomicrobiia; order Verrucomicrobiales; family Verrucomicrobiaceae; genus JAIBCL01. Next base: position 8,430 of record JAIBCL010000014.1, read on the forward strand.
TCCAGCGTGGCCTCAGGAGCCGTGAATGCCACTGTCACACCCGCATCCACCAGCAGCATTGCGACCTCGCCAGTGATTGTGAACGTTACGGGACTCACAACCGGACAAGTCGTGATCATCGAGCGTTTCGTTGATGCAAACGGGGACGGTGTGATCAATGCCGGCGAGTTTCTCGCCGAAATGCACACCATTACGGACGGCGTGGTATCCACCTTCGGCGGCGTAGCTTACCCCGTGATTCCCGGTGATGAAGACGGGGTCGCCAATGGCCAGATCAGCGTGAGCGTTACTCCATTGCTGGGGCCAGAACTCGGAAGGCTGGCGGGTGCGCAACTCATCCGGGTGTCGAGTCCGACGTCAGCATTCGCGGCCTTTATCCGTGCGCTGACGATCACTCAGCCTGTTGAGGCACAGTCCATCTCAGGCAGCGTGACCTCGGGTGGAAATCCAGTTCCGTTTGCGAGCGTGGTTTTGCTGGATGCGACCAGCCCGAATGGTGAACTCGCACGCGGCGTGGTCGCCAATGCGCTGGGGCAATTTACCGTCAATGCTGCTCCCGGCTCGTACAACGTGGCGGCATTCAAGTCCGGGTTCCTTACAAACTTCAATACGGCTCCCTTGGTCGTGCTTGGAACTGGAGGGAGTGTGGTTCAGAACATTCAGCTCACGGCAGCTACCACCTCAATCTCCGGCAAGGTCGCCGACAACATCTCCAACGTCGGACTCGGCGGCGTGCAGCTTTTCGTCGGAGCTCCAGGCGGGTTGGCTGCGGTGGTCAGTTCCAGCGCGGATGGCACCTACTCGGCACCCGTGACTGCGGATCAATGGCAGATTCAAGCCTCGGATATTTCAATTCGCACGCTGGGTTACTTGAAAATCAGCGGTGTGTCAGACGCAAACGCCGACACCACGGGCGGCACGCAATCTGGAAAGAACCTGAATTTCGCCAAGGTGACTGCCGTGATCCATGGCACTGTCACGGACTCGAATGGCGTCCCCGTGTCTGGCATCCGGATGGGGGCCCACGACGACTCCACGACCTCGATTTACGATGTCGACTCCGCAACAGATGTGAACGGACATTACGTCTTGGGCGTGAATGCCGGCCCGTGGACGGCTTATGTCACGAACAACAGTCCGGGCGTCTCAGGTTTTGTGCTGCCGTCCGAACAGTCACTGACTCTTGCCGCGGCACAGGCCGTTCAGGCGAACTTTGTTTTGCGCGCCACGACGGGGCAGATCAGCGGCTACGTCAAAGACCAGAACAATCAACCTGTCGTCGGCGTGCAGGTGTCCGGCGATGCAATCATCGCCGGGACCGGCTACTACAACTCCGCCGTCACGGATGCGAGCGGGCACTATTCCATTCCCGTCTGTGCAGCTAGCTGGAGCGTGGATGTGTCCAGCGATGATCTCAGTGCTCAGCAGTACATCGCGCCCGCTGGTCAGACCGCAATCGTGACCACCGGCGATGTGACGGTCAATTTCATCGCGCCGAAAGCCACGACGACGATCAACGGGTTTGTACGGGATGCGCAGACGAATGCACCCATCGTCGGCGTGCAGGTGACCGGCGGCGTCACTTTGGCCGGCGTCGATTATTTCAGCTCGGACACCACCGATGCCACCGGGCACTATTCGCTGCCCGTATCGGCCGGATCATGGGATGTGTGGGTTTCGAGCGGCGATCTTCAACTGCAGGGCTATTTGTCTCCGTCGCAGCAACAAACGATCGTCGGCGAGGGCACCGTGACTTTGAATTTCCTCGCGCCTCACGCGACTGCTACGATTCACGGCACGGTGAAAACGCCATCCAACACGCCGATGCCGTTTGTCCAGGTGACGGCCCGTGAATTCGGCGGACTTCATTCCCAGGCGAGCACGACGACGGATGCGAATGGCAATTATTTCTTGGGCGTGACCGTCGGCAGTTGGGATGTGGGCGCTGATATTTTGACCGGTTCAATTGCCCAAAGGTACAACGTGATTGTGAACACGGCTGGTTCCAACGTGCTGCAAGACCTTGTAGTACATCCCATCACAGCGCATCTGCGAGGACAGGTGCGCGACAACCACAATAACCCGGTCCCCAATCTCGACATTGTCGCGCACGATTTCAGTTTCGTGAACACCAACTCGGGCGGCACCACCGATGCCGGCGGGTATTTCGACCTTGGAGTATATGGCGGAGAGTCTCCCGGGGTGGCAAAGACGTGGCAATTGCAGCTTTCGGAACCGAATTTCTCCTTCGTATCGACCGACGTTTCTTTCGACGTCCATGACGGCGTGGACGTCAACGGCATCGACTACCGCGTTTACGTCGTCACCTCACACCTGCGCGGCCAGGTGGTGGATGAGAACAGCCTTCCAATCGCGAACATTGCCATCGTAGCCTACAACCAGAGCTTGAAGGTATTCAACGGCACCGACGTGGATGGAACCGGTCACTTCGACATCCCGGTCTTCGGCGGGACGTGGACTCTCGGCCTCAGCAACATCCAGGGACTGGGAATCATCCAGCAGCAATTCTCAACCACGGTGGCGGACAACGCAGATCTCAACAACCTCGTCTTCCACGTCATCCACACGACAGCCACGATCAACGGCACGCTCAAGGATACGCACAACATCGCCATCGCAGGCGTTCAAGTTTTTGCCAACGCCACGGCGGCGGGGATCGACTACTTCACTTACACCACGACGGATGCCGGCGGAGGCTTTTCGATCCCCGTTTTTTCGCAGACATGGAGCGTCAGCATGTCGGGTGACGACCTCCAAGCCAAAGGCTACCAGGCTCCACCGCCTCAAAGCGCGTTTGTGAACACCGGAACCGTCACGCTCAACTTCGTCGCGCCGGACGCCATCGTGGTCACCCAGGCATCGTGGCGGCAGCAATTCTTCGGCAGCACCGCCAACAGTGGCGATGGCGCGGACCTCAACGACTACGACAAGGACGGCCTCCCAAACATCGTCGAGTACGCTTTCGGTCTGAATCCAAAGGACAACAGCGCCGGGCAACTTCCACAGGGTGGCAAGGTGGGCGGCAATTTCGTCATCAGTTTCACCCAACCCTCCGGCATTACAGGCGTGACCTACGGGGCGGAATGGAACAGTGCGCTCACTGGCACTTGGACGGCGATCCCGGATACTGGCACCCCGCCACAGCACCTATTCAGCGTTCCGGTGGGAAGCAATACAGGCTTGTTTGTTCGCCTAAAGGTTTCGGCTCCGTAGCCGGCTCCATCTGATTGGGATGGTGAGTTAATCACCCGCCAGAAACAGGCTTGGCTTACGTAAAAAAGCCGCGAGTCAATTCCCAACGCGGTGTCCGATTCTCAAAGCAAGCCGGGCCTCACCGTCACTTCTTCAACGGCCCAACGGCCCGCTTCGAGATGATGGCGGATGGTGAGGGATCGTTGGTTGATGGGTGGAGAATGGGCGGGCCGCACACGCAGGAAAGTCACGCCGTGAGTGTGAAACTGAGCATGTGACGACGACAGTCTCCCTGTCGCCTGCTTTTCGCCCATCGGCTAAATTCAGCCAGTTCTCCACACGCATGCCACGGGTGAAGTCGAAGTGCCGTTCATTGTGCATGTGCAGCATGGCTTCGTGCGCCAGTCAGATGGATGCAATTTTATGTCCATGTTGCCGCTTGGTTGAACTTCCGTCGGAGCGAGGCGAAACGATTCGCCGCATCGACATCGAAGGACAGCATGTCCCAGTCATGCAGCGTCTCCATGTCGCGCTGGAATCGTGTGTAGCATTCCACTCCCTGCCGGGGTTCCGTGCGCGATTCAGCAGCGCCAACCACCCCCGACCGTCTCCTGCACGCTAACCTCGCCGATGAACATCTCATATCCGTGACTAACTCGCCGGGCTTCGAAGCACCGTGCGAATCCCACATCGCTCTGGATCACGGTGAAGTGATCGGTGTTCAACGACGACCAGCATGGTGGCGGCCTTTCCGGTTTTCCCGCGCGCGCCAGTCCACCGCTCCCTGGCGTATGGCCGCGTCGCAGGCGGGCTCGTTCGCAGCCCAGTTCGTATGCTTGGGCCAGACGGATGATTTTGGCTGCGCCGCGTTCGCCTTGACAGTCGCAAGCCGGTGGCCCAGCTCGGCAAACTTTTGTTCGATCGTCTTCGCGCTCTTGCCCCGAGTCTGGGACTCGGCCAAAAACTTGACCAGCAAAAGCCTCCATTCACCATCATCACTTCGCGCTGCCTGGTCCTCAGACCATTGACCTCTCCGCCGGAACAACCACCCGCTCATCCTCCATGCGCTGGCCATCCTCTAATTCGCCGAGCACGCCGCGCCGCCGCCGGGGCCTTCCATCCGCCAGCGAAAGTACGCTAGTGCGCAGAGGCAGTTGAGGAGCGAGCCGTGATGGGTGCGAAAAAAACTTGGTGCGGGTGCGCTCGCTTGATAGCATCCGTGCGCTCGAATGTCGCAGTCACACCATCGCTGGCTCATTGACCGGCTCCCGGAGTGGGAGAAGTGCGGCATTGTGCCGGCGGATGTGGCGGAGAGGTTGCGGACGCTCGCGGAGGAGGGCGAGCGGGCGGAGGCGTCGGGCAGAGGGGAATCGCGCGTGGCGCAGATCGTGCTGGGCGGGCTCGGCGCGCTGCTCGTAGGGGCGGGCGTGCTGGCGCTCATCGCGCACAATTGGGATCAGGTGCCGCGAAGCTTGCGCATCGCCGGCAGCTTTGTGTTGATGGCGTCGGCCCAGGGGCTGGTGGCGTGGATTTTGCGGCGCGGTGATGCGGTGCAGCGTTGGGTGCGGGAGGCGGGTGCGTTGTTTCTCGTGCTTGCTGCCGGCGGGTGCCTCGCGCTCGTCGCGCAGATTTACAATCTGGGCGGCGACTGGCCGGACTTTCTTTTCGCGTGGACGCTGCTCGTCGTGCCGGTGATGTGGGCCACGCGGGCGCATGCTTGCGCATTGTTTCATCTCGTGTGCATCACCATTTGGTCGCTCAGCCACATCGACACATGGCGGCATCATCACCCTTGGCAGGAGAGTCCCTGCCTCTATCCGCTGCTGCTCGCGGCGGCGCTGGTGTACTGGCCCGGCATCGGGAAACCAAGACCCGCGCTGCCGAATGCGGTGCGCTGGACGGCGGCAGCCTCCGCCATGATCGGATTCGACTCCCTGGCCACATGGATCGTCGAGCGTACCGGGGGAGGCGAGGCTGGCTGGCTGTGGATGCTGACGGCGGCGGTCATCGCGATGGTGCCGCTGTGCAAGATCGGAATCGACGAGCGCCTGTCGCGCAAACCGCAGGTGGTGCTCGGCGCGCTGGTCCTGTTCTTCGCCGCGTTCTTTTGCTCCACGGCATGGGGTGCGCGCGAGCTGGTCAGCTCGCTGGAGACGTCCGTGTATCTGCCGTGGTGCTGGGTGCTGATGGGGCTGTTCGTCGTCTTCGCGGTTTCGGCGCTCATTCAGCGCCGCTGGGCCGTGGCTGCGGTCGGTTCACTCGCTCTCACGCCGTTGCTCTCGCTGGCGTCGATGCACTTGCATGCGAGGCCGGACCTAGCGTGGGCCTTCACCATCCAGTTGTTCGCCATCGGCTTGGTGATGATTCTGGCCGAGTTCTTCGGCGCGAAGGGGTCTCCGCGGTTTGGCGCGCTGCTCATCGCGGTGCTCATCGTCGTACGCATGGGGGACAGCGAACTGTCCTTCATCACGAAGTCCGTGGTCTTCATCGTCACAGGCCTCGCGTTCATCGGGTTCAATCTCGTCTGGTCTCGAAAGATCGGCGCAAAGCGGAAGGAGGCCGCACCGTGAACGCGAAAATCATGTGGGTCGTCTTCGCGACCGGATGTGTGGTGCAGTGGGCCGCGCCGCTGTTGCAAGTCCACACCTACGAAAAGGTGAAGGCCGAGGGCGCGGCACTGTCCTTCCGGTGCCGGGCGCCCGATCCGTTTGACATGCTGCGCGGTCGCTTCCTCGCCGTGCGGGCCGATCCCGATTCGTTCGAATCCGCCGCTGACATGGACTTCGGCGGTGGCGAACAAATCTACGCGCTGCTTGAAACAGCACCGGACGGCCTCGCCGTCATCAAGAATCTCACACGCGAGCGTCCGTCGTCCGGCGCGTTTATGAAGGTCACCTGCGAATACTCGTACGGCAAGACCACGCACATCCGCTGGCCCTTCGACCGCTTTTACGTGAACGAGAAAATCGCACCGAAGGCCGACGAGTGGTATCGCAGGAACATCGGCGGCACGAAGTCCGTCACCGCCGAGGTGCGCGTGCTCGACGGCAGGGCGGTGCTGGTGGATTTGAAGCTCGACGGCAGATCATTCCAGGAGATTCTCGCCGGCCTGCCCGACGTTCCTCGCGGACACTGAACCGCGTGACCAGCGAGACAAGGGACTCCGGCGTGCTTCCTCGCCTCGCCGACTGCTTACTGCGGTGGAAGCTCGATGTGACCGGGCTGATCGCCCACGCTGATGAAGAAGGCTGCGCGGAAGGGCTGGAAGATCGCGGCATCATTCTCGCTGGTCTGCACCGCATCACCTTCGTGGGTCCATACGGCCGCTCCGGCGGTGAGCTGATAGAAGTGGCTGTCGTAACCGGTGCCGCCGACGGTGGCGTCACCGAGCCAGAAGCGGATGCGGTCCGCGCTTGAGGCATCAGCACCCGCGGTATCGCTCGCGCCCGTGAACGCGCGGGCTGCGGGGGACTGCGCGACCGGATAGCCGCCGCCTATCATCTGCGAACCCGCCTTGAGCGGCAGCGCAAAGGCGGTGGAACGCACCTGACCGACGACGGGCACGCTCAATGCTGAGCCACGCACCTGCACGAGCAGTCCATCCGCGGGACTCAGCACGCGCCTCGATGCATCCGCGAGCGAGGCATCGTCGCTCCACACCCAACGGGCAGCGGCACCGGGCGTTCCGTAGAGCCACATCACCTTGAAGGCACCGGCTTCGAGGAACATGAGCCGGTCGCTGCGCGCGGCGGCGGTGGCAGCCCGGAAGGCGCGCGCATCGAACAAGTCGCCGATGGTCCAGTGCGGTCGGATGACGACCTGCGCACCGGCGAGCGCGCCGGGCAACGATGCGAGCGTGTTGAGGGCATCGCCATCCGCGATGGCGACTGAGCCGGCGGTCGTGTGCGCTTCGTCGATCTCGAAGCGGTGGCCCGCGAGCGATCCGTCCACGATCTCAAGGAAGTAGGGCGCGTCATTCACGAGCTGTGCCTTGATGCTGTCGTCGCCGACGTTGAATTCGAGCGCTCCGCCATTGATCGAGGCAATCGAACCGGCGAAGACCGCGTCCCTGAGCAGCGGCATGGAGAAGGTCTGCTGGCCGGTGGCAAAATCACGACGGCTCCAGCCAAAGACGGGCGAGGCAGCAGATGCATCCGGCGTGCCGTTGTGATCCGCGTCACTGGTGACGCGCAAGCGCACAAAGCCGGTGGACGCGCCGGCGTAAAGAGGCGCGGAATCCACATACGCGTAGGTCAATGTCTCGGTGCCGTCGTTGTTCACCTGCTTCGAGAAGGCAAGCGCGAGGCTGCTCCACGAGGTCATGTCGCCAGAACCTTCGAGCACATAAGTGATGTCTTCGTGACCGGATGCGGGTCGGATGACGACGGCTTCGATCACACCGGTGGCGGGAGCGGCACGGAGAGTGAAGTGCGGCTTGGTGACCACGCCCGATCCAGCCTTCATGCCGAGGGCATACTCCAGCAGATTGTCATACGCATCGCCGTCGGGATCGTCGTTTGGACCATTGAGGCCGCCCAGGATGTTCTGCGTCTGCCATGCGGCGAAGGTGCTGGCATTGACCGGGACGAGCGGGATGTTGTCACACACCGGCAGGGGCGCGCCTGCGGTGAGACGGATGCTCGTATGCCACGGATTGGCGGCGGCAGACTTGTCGATGAGATGGCCCGGATTTGCGAGGTCCTGCTCTGAGCCGATGGCATCCGTGGCGGCCGTGCCGGAAGGCTCGAAGGCTGTAGTTTGTGCAGGCCGGGTGGCATCGATCAGGTAACCGGCCGGCGGCGTGGCGGTGATGACATAGACGCCGTCCGCATCCGCGGAGAAGCTGAAGTCACCGTCCGAGCCGTCATGCGTGAGAGTGACCTCACCCGGACCCGACACGGATATGGAGCCGCCCGGGATGATCTGGCCGGTGGCAGAGTCGTAGAATGTACCGGTCGGGATGTAGCACTGGAGGAAGTCGATGCTGCTCAGCGCCCTGCCCGGCACGACGTGGATGGAGGTGCAGGACTTGTCCCCGCCGTCCGTGTCGTAGGTGGCGATGGCACCTGGCAGCAGCGACTGAATGACGAGGTAGGTGCCTTCGGGGACTGAGTCGAACACAAAGTGACCGGTGAAATCCGTAACGGCGGTGGCGACGGGTCCCGCCGACTTCTCCTGCGAAGACAGATAGCCGTCCCGGTTTGCATCAGTGTAGATGCTCACCGACACGCCCGAGAGCGGCGAGGTGCTGCCGGCCGGATCACCGAGCGCGGCCAGATCGCGGCGGACATAGCCGGCGGCGGGCGCGGACGGGTTGCCCATGTTGAGGTAGTAGTTGATCAAACCGAACGCGCCATTGGCATCGACGACGCGCACCATGACGGGGAAGACACCGGCGACGGTGGTCGTGCCGCTGATGATGCCGCCGGTGGAGAGGGAGAGACCGGTCGGCAGCTCGCCTGATACGATGTTCCAAGCATATGGCGTGGTACCGCCGGAGGCGGTGAGCGTGGTGCTGTAGGCCACGCCGGTGGTGCCGCCCGTGAGGCCCGTCGGCGTGATCACAAGGGACGGCGCATCCACGTTGAGCAGATAATTCTGCGCGCGGCTGGCGCCATTGCTGTCGCTAACAACGACCGTCACTGGGTAGATGCCGGAAGCCGTGGGCACGCCCGCGATGGAGCCGGGAGTCAAGGTCAACCCTGGCGGCAGCGAGCCAGATCCGATGGACCAAGTATAAGGCCCGGTGCCGCCGATAGCTGTGATCGGGGCGCTGTAAGAGATGCCAAGCGACGCCGGGGAGAGCGCAGTCGGCGTGAGGTTGATCGTCGCCGGAGACACCACGAGCGCATAGCCGACAGAGGCGACGCGCGAGAGCGAGTCCGTAGCCTTGACAGTGAAGGCAAAGGTGCCGGAAGCGGTCGGCACGCCGCTGAGAGCACCGTTGCTGGCGCTGAGGGTGAGGCCTCCGGGTAGTGTGCCGGAGGAGACCGACCATACATAAGGCGAGGTGCCTCCAGTCACGCTCAAACCTGCGTAGTAGGAACTGGACACCGACGTAGAGGGCAGCACCATCGGCGAGATTGCGAGCGATCCTCCATTCGAGGTGAGCGTGTAGTTGGACATGGAGGACCTCGAGGTCGCGTCCGTCACCTTCACGATGAAATTGAAGGTGCCGGTGACGGTGCTGTTGCCGGAGATGGTGCCCGTGCTCGCGGAGAGCGTCATGCCGGTCGGCAGGGAGCCGGAGAACAGGGTCCAGACATACGGCGCGGTGCCGCCTGACGCACTGAAGGCGGCGGTGTAAGTCGTGCCGACGGTGTAGTTCGCCAGCGTGGCCGGCGTGATGGTGATCGGCGGCGGAGCGATCTTGATGGTGCCGCTGAACAGGCCATACACACCGCCCGCATCCACACCGCGCACGGTGATGGGGAAATCACCGTTCACGCTGGGCGTGCCGGAGATCTGACCAGCAGCGCTCATCGTCAAGCCCGTCGGCAGATTGCCGGAAACCAAGGTGAAGGTGTAAGGCGCGGTGCCGCCCGACGGGACGAACTGATGGCTGTAGGCGATGCCTTGCCCGCCCGCTGCCATGGTGTCAGGCGTGAACGTGAGCGAGGGCGGCGTGACGGACAGTGTGTACGTCGCGAGTCCCGTGAGTCCGTTCATGTCCGTGGCACGCAAGCCGAAGAAGAAGTTGCCGGCCACTGTCGGCACGCCGCTGATGGCTCCGCCGGTGGTCATCGTCAGGCCCGGAGGCAGCGAGCCGGCGACAATGGCCCATGTGTATGGCGCGGTGCCGCCGCTGCCGACGAACTGATTGCTGTAGGCCGCGGTGAACATGCCGATCGGCAGCGTCAACGGCGTGATGTTGATCTGCGGCGGCACGACGGTGAGCGAGTAGCTCTGCAGGCCATAGGAGGATCCCGAGCCATTGGCGCGCAGGATGAAGTTGTAAGTGCCCGGCGTCGTCGGCGTGCCGGTGACATTGCCCGAAGTCGAGCCGAGGTTCAGCCCTGGCGGGAACTGGCCTGACACGACCGACCACACAAACGGACCGGTGCCCGTGGAGCTGAAGGTGAGTCCCGTGGTCAGGCCGACGGTGAGCGCAGGCGGATTGGCCGGGGAGATGGTGAGCGTCGGCGGATTGATGTTCACGGAGTAGTTTGCCGAGCCGGTCGAGCCGTAGCTGTCGGTCGCCAGCACGGTGAATGTGAAGGTGCCCGCCGTCGTAGGCTGTCCGGTCAGCGCGCCTGTGGACGAAGACAAATTGAGGCCCGGTGGCAGCGTGCCGGACACCTTTTGCCAGGTGTATGGTGCCGTGCCGCCGGCTGCATTGAAGCTCGTGTTATACGAAGCATAGCGCGAGCCGTCGGGAAGGCTCAGCGGGCCGATGTTGATCGTGGCCGCAGTGAACGAGAGCGTGTAGTTCACCGAGGCAAACGCGCCGTTCGCATCCGTCGCTCTCACCGCAAAGGTCGAGCTGGCGGTCGAGGCAGGAGTGCCGCTGATGATGCCGGAGCCGGAGAGCGAGAGGCCGCTCGGCAGCGCGCCCGACGTGACAGCCCAGGTATAGGGCGAGGTGCCGCCGCTCGCGGTCAGCGTGGCCGTGTAGGCCGCACCCACAGGACCGGATGACAGGCTGGCCGGTGTGATGTTGATGACGGCGGAAGGTTTCAGCCCGAGGTCGATGGTGAGGTTCACGTTGGCGTCCTCTGCATTGTCGCTGGTGACGTCGGTGCCGGCTTCCTTGCCGCTGGCGTCGGTGGGCTGCGTGCCGACGGTCATTGTGAAGGTGCCGGTGGACACGCCGATCGTTGACGGACTGGCACTCACCAGCGCATCCTGGTTCAGGTTGTCGTCAAATCCCGTGCCGGTGATGATGGTGGCGTTGTAAGGCGCGAGCGCAGCACCGCTGCCGAATGCGGCAGGAGGAATGCGCAGCTTGTAAGGACCGCCCGGCGGCACCCAGAGCAGGAAGGTGCCGCTCGCGCTCGTGACCGTGGAACCGACCACCACTTCCGATCCGGTGACCGGCACATAAACGGCATCCACCGTGATGCCCGGCAGCACCTGATCAACGCCAGCGGTGTAGGAACCGTTCGCATCCAGGTCCTTGAAGACGAGGTTCCCCATGCCGAGGCGCGTGGCGAAGCCAAAGTCCACGGTCAGATTCACATCGCTGTCGGTCGCGTCGTCCGTCGTGCCTTCGAACCCGCCCTCCTGTGTGCCAGCAGGCGCGCCGCCAACCGCCACGGTGAATGTCGGGCAACTGATGCCGTTGACTTCCGGTGCCTGGTCGTCGATGCCGTCCTCGCCCGCATTGTCATCGTTCGGCGATGCGGCGGACTGGTTCCCCATCAGGGAAATCTTCCGGTGGAGCACGCCGCCGGACTGGAAGTTCGACGCCGGGATGTGCACGAAGTAACTGCCCGGCGTGACGCTGGTGAAGAGATACTTCCCGTCAGCACCGGTGGCCTGCGTCTGGACCGGAGCGGTATTGGCCGGATTTGCGCCGGCGCTGAACAGTTTCACGCTCACACCGGAGGCACCCTCGCCGGAATTGTACTTCCCGTCGCCGTTCGCATCGACAAAGACCATGTTCCCGATGCCGAGCGAAACCGGACGCAAACCGAAATCGACGGCAAGGTTCACGTTCGCATCCTCGGCGTTGTCGGATGTCTTGTCAGTGCCAGTCTCGCCGGCAGCATCTGTCGGCTGTGCCGCCGTCAGGTCGATGGTCGCGGTAAGCACGCCCGTGCTCGTGATGTTCGCGGCGGGCACGGCATCCTGGCCGAGATCGTCGTCCACCGCATTCGTCACGGCGGATGCCTGATGATTGGCAAAGACCGCGCCGGCGGCGAAGAAGGAGGCCGGGATGCGGAACTTGAACTGCCCTGGCGGGAGATACATCAGGTAGCGACCTCCATTGGCCGTCGTGGCGCTCGTGACAACGGTGGTTCCCGTGGAATCGAGGGCTTCGACGACGACACCGTCGATGCACGAGTCCGTACCGGCCGTGTATCTGCCGTCGGAGTTCACGTCGCGGAAGACGAGATTGCCCACTCCCATGCGATTCACGAATCCGAAGTCGATGGTGAGATTGCCGTTGGCATCGTTCGCATCATCCGAGGCTCCATCGACACCACCTTCGGCCGCGCCGGTGGGCGCGCCGCCCACAGAGAGGGCGATGACGCCGCTGCTGATGCCCACCTGCTCAGGGTTGTATGCATCGACACCATCCTCGCCGAGATTGTCATCGAGATTCGCCGCGGTCTGATTGCCCGGCACCGAGAGCTTGTGGAAGAGCGGCCCCGGTCCCGGCGGACCACCGTTGAGGCTTATGTTGTCTTTGAAGTTGTCCGCGGCGACGTGGACAATGTAATTGCCGGGCATCAGGCCGCCGAAGACATACTTGCCGCCGTTGGCCGTGAAGGTCTGCGCCACGGGCGTGGCCGTGTTTCCGGTGCTGGTAAGAAGCAGCATCCACACGCCGTCCACCCCTTCGCCGGAGTCGTAGTGGCCGTTGTTGTTGGCGTCCATGAAGACGACATTTCCGACGCTGAGACTGCCCACCGGCTGTGTGCCGCCACTGAAGCCGAAGTCGATGGTGAGATCACCATTGGCATCGTCCGCATCATCATCATAACGGGCCGCGCCGCTCTCGCTGAATATGTTGAGACGCTCCGCGCCATAGGTGAGCTGGAAGGGTATGGAGTTGATGCCCGTGCTGGTGAGCGTGGTGCTGTCGATGCCGTCCTCGCCCATGTCATCATCCGCGCCGTCGTCGATGCCGAAGCCGGGCAGCGAAGCGGCCCCCGCCAGCGGTCCGCCCGTCTGGAATGCCGAGGCCGGAATGTGCAGGTAGTAGTAACCCTCGGCGTAAGTCTCGAGCATGAATGTGCCCTGCTGGTTGGTGACCATCTCGTCCACCGGCGTGGCGGTGGCGTAGTTGTCCCCCTGCTTGAAGAGCTGCACGGTCACGCCCACCACGCCCACGTCGGACGTGGCGCTGAACTTCTTGTCACCGTTGAGATCCTTGAAGACCAGATTTCCGACATAGAGCGGCGTCGGCGTGAATCCGAGGTCGATGGTCAGGTCGCTGTTGGCATCGTCCGCATCGTCGCTCGTCGAATCGTAGCCGTGTTCGGTTCCCGTCCCGGTGCCGGTCGGCGCCTGACCGGCGGCCACGGTGAACTGCGCGGTCTGCACGCCGGCGGTGGTGGGATTGGTGTTGTCCAGGCCGTTTTCATTCACGTCATCGTCACCCGCCGCATTTGCACCCGCCACATCGGTGGAGGAGCGCAGGTTTGCGAGGGCCGCACCAGTCACGAACTGCGTCTCGGCCACGCGCACATAGTAGGTGCCCGGGGCGACGCAGAACTTGTAGAGGCCGCCGTTGCTCGTGGTCCAGTCACCCACGGGTTTGGTGTTGTCCGCCGTGGACCAGAGCTGCACGACAACGCCGTCGATGCCCGTCTCGGTGGAGGAATCGAAGCGGCCGTTGTCGTTCGTGTCCTTGAAGACAAGGTTGCCGATGCAGATCTGCGGGACAAAGCCGAAGTCGATGGTCATGTTCGTGTGCTGATCCTTGGCGTCGTCATCGCCGCCGCCGAGGCCGGCTTCGGCGGTGCCCGTCGGCTGGCCGCCTGCGGCAAGATTGAACGGCGCGGAGAAGACGCCGTAAATCTGCGGCTGGATCTCGTCGATGCCGTCCTCGCCCGTGTTGTCGTCACCGAATGTCTGCGCGCCCGGGATGCTCGCCTGACGGTAGAGCGGCTTGCCAGAGGCAAACTCAGTCTGCGGAATGTGCACGTAGTAATAGGCTGGCTGCAGATTGCTGAAGAGATAGCGGCCTTGAGAGTTCGTCGTCGTGACCGCCACCGGCGCGTCGAAGCCTGGCGTGGTGCCGTTCAGGTAGATTTCCACCGTGACTCCTGCCACCCCTTCGCCGGAGTCGGCGTGGCCGTTGTTGTTCGTGTCGATGAAAACCAGATTGCCAACTCCGACCGGGCTGTAGAAGCCGAAGTCAACAGTCATGTCGCCATTGTCATCATCCGCCGCATCGAGGAAGGCGCCGGCACCGAGCTCGCTGTCGATGTCCGTGGCCTCCCCGTCGGTGGCGAGCACGATGGTGGCAGAACTGATGCCGGTGGTGGCAGGCGTGGCGGAGTCGATGCCGTTTTCGCCGCCGACGATGTTGTCATCGACCTGGTCGTCTCCACCGTTGCCGGGGATGGACTCCCAGCCGGCCAGCGGCTTGCCCGTGCCAAACTCACTGGCGGGGATGTGCACGAAGTAGCTGCCAGGTTGGAGATTGGCGAAGAGATAGAAGCCGTCCCCGAACGTGGTGGTGGTGCTCACCGGAGTTCCTGAGAGCGGATTCACGCCTGCGGCAAAGAGCTTGACCTTCACACCGTTCTTGCCCTCGCCCTCGTCATAGACGCCGTTGCCGTTCTGGTCGCAGAACACGAGATTCCCGATCATCACCGAGTTCGGATCGGCCGCCATGAAGCCGAAGTCGATGGTGAGGTTGACGTTGTTGTCATCGAGGTTGTCAGAAGTGTGGTCGGAGCCGGTTTCCCCCGTGGCGTCAGTCGGCGCCGTGTTGTCCGAGAGCACGAACGTGGCCGAGTGGACGCCATTGACCGAAGGCGTGGCCTCGTCGATCCCGTCCTCGCCAGCATCGTCATCTCCCGAGGTCTGTGAGCCGATGAGCGACACAGCACCGAGCAGCGGCTTGTCCGGCCCGAACTCGCTGGCAGGAATGTTCACGAAGTATGTTCCAGAAGGCAGATAACCGAAGATATAGTGGCCGCCATTCGACGTGGTGGTGGTGAAGATCGGCACGCTCAAACCGGGCGTCTGGCCCTGGCGGTAAAGCTCCACGGTCACATCATCGACACCCTCGCCGACATCGAAGTGGCCGTTTCCGTTGGCATCCATGAAGACCAGATTGCCCACGCCCACGGGGCTCTGGAAGCCGAAGTCAATGGTAAGGTCCGTGGCAGCATCCGTCAGATTGTCGCTCGCTGCATCGATGCCCGTCTCGCCGTTCTGATCGGTGGGCGCCTGTCCGGCATAGAGGTTCACCACATTCGACGAAATGCCCGTGGCGGTCATGTCGGGCACGTCGATGCCGTTCTCGCCCACGTCGTCGTCCCCGCTGAGACCCTCGGGCACGCTCACCTTGCCATGGAGCGGTCCGCCGCCCTGGAACATCGCCTCCGGGATATGCACCACATAGGAGCCCGGACGCATGTTGTAGAACAGGTACTTGCCCCCGCTCGCCGTGACCGTGGTCTCGACCGGCGCATCCACGCCGATGGTCTGCGTGGTCCGGTACAGTTCGACTGTCACGCCGTCGATGCCCTCGCCGGCATCAGCGCGACCATTGGTGTTGGAGTCATTGAAGACCAGGTTCCCGATGCCGACCGGTCGGTACACGCCGATGTCCACCGTCAGGTTGTACTGGTCATCGGTCGCATCGTCGGAAGTCTTGTCCGTTCCAGTCTCGATGCCCGAGTTTGTCGGCGCGCTGTGTTTCGTCATCACCACTGTGCCGGTGCTCAGGCCGGTGATCGACGGCTGCGGCGCATCGATGCTGTCCTCGCCGACATCATCGTCTCCTCCCTGCACTCCTGGGGAGCTTGACGTGCCGCGCAGCAGTCCGCTCGTGCCGAACTCGGAAGCCGGGATGTGCACGAAGTAGTGTCCTTCCCAAATGTAGGGGAAGAGGTACTTGCCGCCGCCCGCCGTCACCGTGGTGAGGAGCGGTGAATCGACTCCCGGAATCTGGCCCTCGTGATAGAGTTCGACAGTGATGCCGTCCCTGCCTTCGCTCGGATCGGCGAAGCCGTTGCCGTTGAGATCCTCAAAGACAAGGTTGCCGATGCCCAGCTCGCCCGGCTCCACGAAGCCGAAGTCCACCGTCATGTCACCGTCGGAATCGTTGACGTAGTCGTCGATGTCACCGCCACGGCCCTTCTCGGTGCCGGTAATGGCATTGCCCGTGGGCTCCGTGCCCGGTGCGAGGTGGATCATCGGACTATAGGTCACTGAGCCAGCGCCGCCTGGCTGGATGCCGTTGTCGTCATCGTCGATGTTGCTGTCCGTGGCCACAGTCACCGGACTGCTGAATCCGGACCCCTGCAGCGGCATGCCCGAGGCAAAGTTCGATGCGGAAATGCGGAGCTGGTAGTCACCGCCCACTTCGCCGGAGAAGTAGTAGTGGCCGTTCGTGTCGGTGAATGTCCAGCCGAGCAGGAGTTCCGCGCCGTTGGCCGTGTTCCCGTCCGTGTCCTTCCACAGCTCGACACGCACGCCTGGAATACCCGGCTCGCCGGCGTCGGCGATGCCGTTCGCATTCAGGTCGCTCCATACCAGGCTGCCGATGGCGCAGGTGCGCGCGGCCGGCATCGTGAACTTGCCAAAGGTGATGTCGCGCGCCCCGGGCCAGATTTCATTGTTCGGACCCGGCGGCGTCGGGATGGGCACTTCGTAGAAGTTCACCGTACCGTTCGGCGCGCCGACGGGGTCCACTTTGAGCATGCACGCGCTGGAGTAGGTGCCGCCTATCACCGGGCGCGCCCATGAGTAACCGGCGATGTAAAGCTTCCCATCATACGGACTTACCACGATGTCACGGGTGTCCACTCCGCCCTTGCCGGCGCTGTCGATGTCCGCCACGAGCTGCGGCGCGCCGGGCGCGGCTGGATTGGAGAGATTGATGCTGAAGACCTCGCCGTCGGTGCGGTTGATGCCGTAGAGCGTGCTGCCGCGGATGGCGATGCCGCTGACCAGCGCGATGGGCTGTCCACCCGGCGCGAGATTCACCAGCTGCGTGTCATTCACGATGGTGTTCATGAATGCGCCCGTCACCGCGTTGTAGCGGCGCACTTCGCGCAGCGTGCCGTATTGCACGACGAGGTAAATGTTGCCATCGGGGCCGAAATTGATGTCTTCCACGCCGCCCTGGCTGATGAAAGTGTAGGGCGCACTGCCGATGGGCTGGCCCGCGGTGGCACTTGCCGGACCATAGAAACGCACGATGCGGTTTCCGTTGCCATCGACCACGTAGAAGTTGCCGTCCGGACCGAATGTGAAGACCGGCAGCAGCGAGACGCCAGGCGTGTTGGTCAATGCGGTGCCCAGATCGGCGCCTGCCGGGCTGATCTTGCGTATATTGCTCGCGCCGTAGTGTGCCACGTACCAGTTGCCGTCGGGGCCGAGTTCGATGCTGTAAGGCACGTCACCCCAGTCGCCATTGCCCTGGCTGTGGCTGGTGCCGAACGGATGGATCAGCGAGGACCCGAAATGCCCGTCCGAAGGATCGAAGACCTGCACGCCGTCGTCATGTGATGCGGAAATGAAGGCCTTGGGCACGACGTTCAGGAGGCCGAAATCGACGGTGTTGTCGGTGTACGTGCTGCCGCCGCTGCCAGGTTCTGTCGCTGGCGAGAGAGTGATGACCGGGCAGTAAATCGCGCCAGCATCGACCTGCTGGCCGTTGTCATCATCGTCCACGCCGTTGTCGCTGAAAACGGTGCTCGAACTGGAGAGCGGATAGGCCGTCGGCGGCGTCGGGATGCGCACGCAGTAGCTGCCCGGGATCAGCTTCGTGAATGCGTAGGCACCGGTGCCGGAGGTCGTAGTCGTCGTGATGCGGGCGTCGTCGGTGCCGCCGAGTTTTCCATCCGCGCCGACGTTCCAAAGCTCGAGCGACACGCCGCTGACGCCGGTCTCCGCCGCATCCTTCAAGCCGTTGTCGTTCGCGTCGTTCCACACAAGGTTCCCGATGTTCATGCCGACGAAGAGGCCGAAGTCGATGGTCATGTCCGTGTCGGGATCGGTGTCACCGTCGGTCGTCGGCTCGGCACCCTGCGCGAGGTCGATGACGGGGCTGTAAATGGCCGTGTCAGCACCGCCGGGCTGCGCGCCGTTGTTGTCGTTGTTCACCTGGTCGTCGTTCACATCGACGTTCGCGCCAGTGAGCGGGTAACCGGCAGGCGGGGTAACTTTCACGTAGTACTTGCCGGGCGGCAGGTTGATGAACTGATACGCGCCGGTGCTGGTGGTGGTGAAGTTCGCGCCGACCTGCACGTCCGTGGCCGGGCCGCTGCCGCCGATGGCATTGTCAGATCCTGGATTGAAGAGCTGGATCACCGCCCCGCTGACCCCGGACTCCGCCGTGTCCTTCACGCCGTTGTAATTCGCGTCATTGAACACCAGGTCGCCCAGCTTGAGCGACTTCACCGTCATGGTGTAGGTCTTCGGCGTTGCGCAGCCGTAGATGTCCGTCGCGCTGGCGGTGAAGGTGTTCGTGCCTGCCGTGGTGGGCGTGCCGGAGATGACGCCGCCCGCGGTAAGTGTCAAACCCGCCGGCAGACTGCCCGTGGTGACGGCCCAGGTGTAAGGTGCATTGCCTCCCGATGCCGAGAGCGTCTGCGAGAAGGCCACGTTCACATAGGCGTTCGGCATGGTGGCCGGTGTGACGGTCACCGTCGGGCAGACCATGCTGAAGGAGTAGTTCCGGGTGTTCGTGCAACTGTTTGCATCCGTGGCACGGATGGTGATGGACGCACTTGCCGCCGCAGTGGGCGTGCCGCTGAGCACGCCGGTGGCCGTGTCGAAGGTGAGACCCGCGGGCAGCGTGCCGCTGATGAGTGAGAGCGTGTAAGGCGCCGTGCCACCGCCAGCGGAGATGGTCTGGGAGTAAGCGGTGCCCACCGTGCCATTTGGCAACGATGCGGGCGAGAAAGTAATCGTCGGGCACACGACCGTCAGCGTGTAACCGGTGCTCACAAGACAGCCCGCTGCATCGAGAGCGCGCACGGTGATGTTGTAGGGACCGGGTGCACCGGTCGGCGCGCCGCTGAGCACGCCTGCGGTCGAGAGCGACATGCCGGCCGGCAGCGATCCGCCCGAAATGCTCCAAGTGTAAGGAGAGGTGCCCCCCGCTGCCGTAAAGCTCTGACTGTAAGCCGCAAACTGCGTGGCATTCGAGAGCGCAGCCGGTGACATGCTCAGGCCCGGGCACAGGATGTTCATCGTGTAGCTGCGCGTGCCTTGGCAGGAGTTCGCATCGCTGGCACGCAGGGTGAAATTGAAGCTGCCCACCACCGTGGCATTGCCGCTGAGCACACCACCGGCGGAGAGCGTGAGGCCCGTGGGCAACGCGCCCGCCGACACGGCCCATGTGTACGGCGCAGTGCCGCCGCTGGCAGTGACCGTCTGATTGTAGGCCACATACTGCACCGAGTCCGGCAGCGACGCGGGCGCCACGTCGATGGTGGGGCAGTTCACCGTAAAGGTGTAGGCGCGGGTGCCAGCGCAATTGAAGGCATCCACGGCACGCACGGTGAACGAATACGCCGCGGAAGGCGCTCCGGTCGGCGTGCCGCTGATCACACCGGCGGAAGACATGGTCATGCCCACTGGCAGCGCTCCCGCACTGATGGCGTAGGTGTAAGGCGCCGTGCCGCCGGAAGCGGTCACCGACTGCGCCGCATACGCTGCATATTGCGTGGCCGCAGGCAGTGTCGTGGGATTCACCGCGACGACCGGGCAGCCCACGGTGAGGGAGTAGGCCTTCGAGCCGGAGCAATTGTTCGCGTCCGTTGCCTGCACCGTAAAGTTGTACGTGCCGGGTGCTCCCGTCGGCGTACCGGAGACCACGCCGCCGGACGAGAGGGTGATTCCCGTCGGCAAGGTGCCGCTGAGAAGCGACCATGTGTATGGCGAAGTGCCGCCGCTCACCGCAAGCGTGCGCGTGTAAGCCGTGTACTGAGTGGCGGCCGTGAGCGGCGACGCCGTGGTGATCGAGACCGTCGGGCATTGCACATTGAGCGTCACATTCAGCGTGCCCACGCAACTGTTCACATCGGCCGCGCGCAGCGTGAAGGTGTAGTTTCCGGGCACCGCGGCCGCACCCGGCGTGCCTGAGATCACGCCCGCCGCAGAGATCGTCAGCCCTGAGGGCAGCGCGCCGCTGCTTACCGACCAGGAATAAGGCGCCGTGCCACCCGCCGCTGACATCGCCTGGTTGTAAGCCGTGTATTGCGTCGCCGCAGGCACTGTCGTCGGCGTGATCGTGATGGCCGGGCAGACCACCACGAGTGAGAGAGCCTGCGTGCTCGTACAGCCCAGGCTGTCGCGCGCCTGCACGGTAAAGTTGAACGTGCCGGGCGCGGAGGTCGGCGTCCCCGAAAGCTGACCCGCCGAGGACAGGCTCATGCCCGTGGGCAGACTGCCTGCGGTGACAAACCACACGTAAGGCGCCGCGCCCCCCGTGGCAGACATCGCCTGATTGTAGCTCGCGTACTGCGTGGCATTGGACAGCGTCGTAGGCGCGATGGCGATCGTCGGGCACGCGCGCAGGCCGAAGTCGATGGTGTTCTCTGAATTGCCCGTGCCTGAGGAACCAGGCTCGCCGCCCGCCGTGAGCGTGATGATCGGGCTGGTGACCACATTGCCCACGCCGCCCGGCTGGATGCCGTTGCTGTCGTTGTCCACGCCGTTGTCGGAGTTCACCGCCACGGCGCTGACCAGAGGCGTCGGCGCGGGCGCATTGAAGCGGACGTAGTACTTGCCCGGCGTGTACACTTGGAAGCTGTAGATGCCCGACGCATTCGTCGAGGTGGTGTCCACGATGGTGTCCGCATCCGCGCCCGTACCGCCGATGGCATTGTCGGCGCCGGGAGAAAGCAGATTCACAGAGATGCCGCTGATGCCAGACTCGCCGCCATCTTTCAGGCCGTTGTTGTTCACGTCATTCCAAACAAGATTGCCGGCCGTGATGCCGGTGAAGAGACCGAAGTCCACCGTGTAGTCCGTGCTGGCATCCGTGTCGCCATCCGTGATGGACTCGGCGGTCGGACGCAGATCGACGACAGGGCTGTAAAGCGGCGTGCCGATGCCGCCTGGCTGGGCGCCGTTGTTGTCATTGTTCACACCATTGTCCAGTGTGACGGGCACGCCGCTCGTCACGGGATAGCTCGGCGGCGGGGTCACTTTCACGTAGTACTTGCCGGGTGCCAGCTTGGTGAATGCATAACTGCCCGTGACCGATGTGACCACACTCACGCCCACCTGTGTGTCGGCGTCCGCCCCGCTGCCGCCGATGGCATTGTCTGCACCGGGTGTGTAGATCTGCACCGTCGCACCAGAGATGCCGGCTTCCGAGGTATCTTTGACTCCGTTGTTGTTCGTGTCGTTCCACACCAGGTTCCCGATGCTCACTGACGGCGCGTCAAAACTGGCGAAGATGATTTCCTTCGGCCCCTGCAGCCCCGTGATGAAGTCGCTAATGTAGGCGCCGGTGGCACCGTTGAATTTCAGCACCTTGCCGCTGCCGAGGCCGCACACATACAAGTTCCCATCGGGTCCGAACTTCATGCCCGTGAACATTCCCGCCCCGGCGTAAGGCGCCACGAACTCGCTGACAAACGCACCCGTGCCGCCATCGTAGCGATCCACCACATTCGCCACGTCGAAAGACACATACAAGTCACCGCTCGGTCCGAACACCAGCGACCGGATGCCACTGTGCGTACCCGTGCGGTCCATGCCGGTGGTAAATTCGTCAATGATCGCGCCCGTCGTCGGATTCAGGCGCAGGATGCGCTGGTTGCTCGTGTCCCCCACATAAAGCAGTCCGTCCGGCCCGATCGTGACGGCTTGTCCGGTCGCCCACCAGTTGTTGCCTGTCGGCGGCGGCCACGAGTTCTCGCCAACATAGGCTCCCGAGGTGTCATAGCGGCGGACCTTGTCGAAGGCCACGACGTTGAGTGTTGTGGAATCGGGACTCCAGGCCACGCCATTTGGCTGGCTGAGTCCACCCAGGCCCGAACTGACAAACGTGTTCACGAACGCACCGGTCGTGGGATCGAATCGCAGCACGGAATTGAGCGAACCGGTGCTGCCGTTGGTACCGCTGCTGGTGACATACAGTTTGTTGTCACTGCCGATGATCATGCCATACGGACCGTTCATCCCCGCAGTGGTGGTGTCCATCGGACCCATCTCGGTGCCGGTGAGCGTGAAGGTGCGCACGGTGTTGTCATTGAAGCAGGACACGATCACGCTGCCCACGGCAGGCAACGGCGCGGTCTTCACGCCGAAGTCCACCGTCATGTTGCCGTTGTTGTCGTCCGCATCGTCTATCCACTCATAGATGCCCACCTCACCCGTGGGCTCGGAGTCGTTGGTCAGGGTGATGAGCGGGCTGGAGATGCCATTGGTCGCCGGCGAAGCATTGTCCACACCGCTGTCGCCGCCTGTCACATCGTCATCGAGCGCATCATCGACCGGCGCGGCCGGACTGATCGACTCCGTATTATACAGCGGCTTGCCAGGACCGAACTCGGACGAAGGAATGCGCACATAGTAGCTGCCCGGGGTTAGTCCCGTGAACGAATACATGCCCTTGAACAGGCTCGATGTCGTGGTGCTCTGGAGATACACACCGCTCGAACTCAACAGCTCCACGCGCACGCCGCCCACGCCTTCACCGGGATTGTACTTGCCGTTGTCGTTCAGGTCATTGAAGACCACGCTGCCGACGGAGACGTACACAGGGCGCAGGCCGATGTCGATGGTGTTGTCCGTGTTCGTGCCGAATGGCATCAGCAGCGTTCCCGGCTCCGTGAGCCCCGAGAGCGTGAAGATCACGGTGTACACAGGTGCGCCCGCCGATGCCTGCGTCACACCGTTGTTGTCGGCATCCACGCCGTTGTCGCTGTTCGTCGAGATGCTGCTGACGAGCGGATGGGTCAGGGGCGGTGTCACCTTGATGTAGTACTTCCCATTGCCCAGGCCCGTGAAGCTGTAGGCACCGCTCGCCGCCGTCGTGACCGGGGATCCCACCGTCGCATCGTCTCCGTCGCCAATGACCAGATTCGTCGTCGAGTAAAGCTGGAGCGAAGCCCCTGCCACTCCTGCCTCTCCGGAGTCGAGCACGCCGTTGTTGTTGTCGTCGCTGAACACCAGGTTCCCCACCGTGAGCGACGGACCGAAGCCGAAGTCGATGGACATCTCATTGTTCGATGTCCCCGCGCTGCCCGGCTCGGTGTTGAAGGCGAGGTTGATCACCGGGCTGTGCACCATCGTGCCCGCTCCGCCGGGCTGGATGCCGTTGTTGTCATTGTCCACTCCGTTGTCCAGCGTCACCGGCGTGCCGCTGCTCCTGTTCCAGTTCGCATCGACGGAAGGAATCTTGACGAAATACTTTCCGGCATTCAGCCCAAAGAAGAGGTAGTAGCCGTTCGCGTCTGTCACCGTTGTCTGCAGCACTGAGTCGTCACCTGTGTTGGCAGTGTTGTCGGCGCCCGGCGAGCACAATTGCACTGTCAGCCCGCCCAGACCGGGCTCGCGCGGATTCTTCACTCCGTTGTTGTTAGCGTCGGCGAAGACGAAATCACCGATGGACAAGGACGGCGTCGTGCAGCTCATGCTGCCGTTGAGAAACACGTTGTCGATGCTCAGGTGCCCGTTTGCATCACCGCCCCAGAAGTAGAACTCGACGAGGAACGACTTGCCTGCGAGACCCGATCCACTGGGCAGGGCCACCGCACCGTTGTTGAAGCTCGTCCATGCCAGGTTCTCGGAGTACCAGGCGTTCGCCGAGGCGAGCGTGAAGGTGTCCGTCCACGCCGTCTTGTAGGCGGTGCCCTCCTTCCAGGTGATGAACGCCCTGCCCTGCACCGGCGCCGTCGTCTCATTGCGCATCACGTCGAAGTTGATGTTGCCGATGGTGCCGCTCGTGGTCGGATTCAAGTCAAAGCGAATCCACAGGCTGTCTGGCCGCTGCACCAGACTGCTGCGCACGCTTTCATAAGTCGAGTCGTAAGTCGCATCCCAGTCGCGCATCATGCGGCTCATCGTGCCGGAACGCATGGGGCCGTTGCCGGCCGGTTCGGTGATATCGGCCAGACCGTTCAGGTCATCTTCGACCTGGATCTTTGCGGCTGACACGATGCATGGATCCCGCAGGCTCGGCGGCACGGGCAGACCGCCGCTGGCGGTGTTCATGTCGTACTCGAGAATATTCGGCCCCGGTGCCGGCACCGCCCGGAAGGCAAAGTCAATCGTGTTGTCGATGTCGCCCGTGCCGGACGACCCCGGCTCGGTGCCGCCAGAGAGCGTGATGACGGGGCTGTAAACCGCCGTGTTGTTGCCGCCGCTCTGGATGCCGTTGTTGTCATTGTCCACGCCGTCGTCGGCGTTCACCTGCGGTCCGGAGGAGAACGTCTTGCCGGTGGGCGGCGTCGAGATCTTCACGAAGTACTTCCCGACATCGAGGCCGCTGAAGGCGTACAAGCCGCCGCCTGCGGTCGTCGTGGTGCCGCGCAATGTGTCGTCGCCGTTGCCGATCACCGTATCGGAGGTGGAGTACAACTGCACCGTCACGCCATCGATGCCGCTTTCACCCGCGTCCTTGATGCCGTCTTGGTTGGTGTCATTCCACACCAGGTTTCCGATGCCGAGGGAGCGCACGGTCACATTGTAAACGAGCGTCGTCTGGCAAAGATAAGTATCACGGGCACGGACGGTGAAGGAGTAGGTTCCCGTCGTCGTCGGGGTGCCGCTTAGCACGCCGGCGGTGGACAATGACAGGCCCGGCGGCAGCGTGCCGCTGGTTACCAGCCACGAGTACGGGGCAGTGCCGCCCGATGCCGTGAGCGTCTGACTGTAGGGCGAATTGAAAACCGGATCGGTGATCGTGGCCGGCGAGATGGTGATGGCAGGGCAGACTGTGTTGATCGTAATCGACTGCGTGCCTGCGCAAAGATAGGTGTCACGCGCACGGACGGTCACCGTGGCAGTCGTGGCGGCCGTCGGCGTGCCGCTGATGGTGCCGTCCGTGGCGAGCGTGAGGCCCGCCGGCAGCGTGCCGGAAGTGATGGTCCAAGTATAAGGCGCAGTGCCGCCCGAGGCGGCGAAGGACTGCGAGTAAGCCGCGCCCACCGTGGCATCCGGCACCGACGTCGGAGTGATGGCAATGGCCGGGCAGGTGATGGTCAAGGCATAGGCCGTGCTGGCCGTGCAGCCGTAGCCGTCGGTGGCGCGGATGGTGAAGTTCGTCGTGCCGGCAACCGTGGGCGTGCCGCTGATCACGCCGGTGCCAGTATTGAGGCTCAAACCGGTGGGCAGCGTGCCGGTGATCACGCTCCAGGTGTAGGTGCCTGCGTTGCGGTAAACGACGAGTCCGCCCGTGCCCCCCACCAGCTTGAACGTCGCGCCGAAGGTGCTGAGCGTGCCAGGCGCAGCAAACAACTCAACTGCCTCGCCGCCGGTGTGTTCGAAGAACACCAGTTCGATGGTGTGGATGCCCGCGGTGAGCGTGGCCGTCCCGAAGCGGTCGGCATTGGAGTGCACGGTATCATCGGTGATGACCGCAGTGCCGTCGATGCGCACGCGCACACCGTCGTCGGAGTTCGTGCCAAAGGTCCATGCGCCGGCGGTCGGGACGTCGATGTAAGCCGTGGCCTTGATGGCAAACTCGTTGGTGTTGCCGCCCGGGAAGGCCACGCCGCCGCTGAAGTTTCCATCGCCCGCGCCGCTGCCGATGAAATTTACGGTCGCGGATGTGGTCACGGTGTTGGAGATGCGGTTTGTGCCTGCGAGCACCGCGTCAGCCTGAGCGAGCGTGGAGATGCCTGTCGAGCTGTTCGCCTGCTGAATGTTGAAGCCCGCCTCGCCGGCGGTGAGCGTGGCGGAGTAAGCCGAGCCAACCAGGCCCGACTGCAGAGTGGTCGGGATGATCGCAATCGGCGGACATGTGGCCACCACGCTGTAGGCGCGCGTGCCCACGCACGAATTCGCGTCACTGGCCTGAATGGTGAAGTTGTAGGTGCCCGCGCTCGTCGGAGTGCCGCTGATCGCGCCCGCGCTGGAAAGCGTCAGGCCCGGCGGCAGCGAGCCGAGCGAGACAGTGTAAGTGTAGGATGCAGTGCCACCAGCCGCGGTGATCGTCGCCGGATAGGCCGTGCCCACCAATGCGGCGGGCAGCGAGGTGGGACTCACCGTGATGGCGGGGCACGCCAGCACCAGGGAGTATGCCTGCGTCGTCGAGCAACTGTTCGCATCCGTCGCGCGCACCGTGAAATTGAACGTGGCCGGCGCGACGGAAGATGTGCCGCTGATGACGCCGCCACTGGTCATGGTGATGCCGGTCGGGAGAGCGCCCGCAGTGATGCTGTAGGTGTAAGGCGAGGTGCCGCCGGACGCTGTGATCGTGGCGCTGTAGGCGGCATACTGCGTCGCATTGGTCAAGGTGGCCGGAGTGAAAGTCAGCGTCGGGCATGAGACGATGACGGACAATGCCTTCGTGGCGACGCAGGAATTCGCATCTGCGGCGCGTGCCGTGAAATTGTAGGTGCCTGGCGCGGCAGTGGGCGTGCCGCTGAGCACACCGCCGGAGCTGAGCGTCATCCCCGTCGGCAGCGCCCCGGCGGACACGCTCCAGGTGTAAGGGGCGGTGCCGCCCGTGGCGGTGAGCGTCTGCGAGGAGTAGGGGCTGTATTGCACCGCTCCAGGCACGGAACTCTGCGTGATGCTGGTCGTCGGACAGGCGATGACCAGCGCATAACTCCAGGATCCCGCGCAGTTGTTCGCATCAAGTGAGCGGACCGTAAAATTGTAAGTCCCCGGAGCGCCGGTCGGCGTGCCTGACAAGTTCCCGGACGAGTCAAGGCTCATGCCGGCAGGCAGCGCTCCGGAGTTGATGTTGTAGGCGTATGGCGCAGTGCCGCCCGTGGTGGTGAACGTCTGGGCTGTGTAGGCGCTGTACTGCGTGCCGCCGGGAAGCGAGCTGGGAGCGAGCGTGAGCGTCGGGCAGTTGATCGTCAGCGTGTACGCCCGGTAACCGAGGCACTTGTTGGCATCAGACGCCCGGATGGCGAAGTCGTAATTTGCCGGCACTGCGGTTGGCGCGCCGGAAAGCACGCCGGTCGCGCCATTGAAGGTCATGCCGGCGGGCACCACGCCACTCGCACCGGCGTTGTAGCGGGCGGCCACTTCGGCGGCGGTCAGCGCACGGTTGTAAACGACGGTTTCATCGATCAGGCCGTTGAAAGGATGGTTCGTCGTTGTGTTGCACGCACCGATGATCACATCGTTGTCGTTCTGCACGATGGCACCCGAGTAGGCCATGGTGTTGACCTGCGCACCGTTGCGATAAATGCGGATCGTGGCGCCATCGTAGGTGCCGACCAGATGAGTCCACGCATTGGCCGGAATCACCGTGCCGATCACGTTCGTCGAGTAACTGTTGATCCAGACATAGGCCGATGTCCCGCTCACATAGAGTCCCCAGCCGCCGGTGTTCCAGGAGTCATCGGTGCTCTTGAGCACGATGCTCCCGAATCCGGTGGATGACGCAGGATTCACCCACGCCTCCATCGACACGGCCGCCGGCTTCAAAGCCGAAGTACTCGGCACGCGCACGGCATCGTTCACCCCGTCAAAGCTGAACGCGCGGCCTACCTTGCCAGCGGCATACGTCATGCCGCCCACGCTGGACCCCTGGGCGCCCGAGATCAGATCCTGCGTCGTGTCCTCCGCCGTCCACCAGCCTGCCGCTCCGGAGGGAATGGTGCCTCCAATCGTGTAAGTGTAAGGCGACGTGCCGCCGGAGGCAGACACATTCTGCGAGTAAGCTGAATATTGGTAGGCAGCCGGCAGAGTTGCCGGGCTGAGGGCGATGGGCGGGCAGTAAACCGAAAGCGTGTAGGCACGGGTGCCCGCGCAGCCCGCCGAGTCAGTCGCCGTGACGGTGAAGCTGTAGCTTCCGGGCGCCGCAGTCGGCGTGCCGCTCAACACACCGGCCGAACTGAGCGAGAGGCCGGTCGGCAGCGCCCCCGCGCTGATCGAATACGCATAAGGCGACGAACCACCGGTGGAAGACAGATTGATCGTATAGGCTGCATACTGCGTGGCTGCGGAGAGCGTGGCCGGACTGACCGTGATGCTCGGGCAGGTGCGGAAACCAAAGTCGATGGTGGTTTCCGTATTCGTGGTTCCCGTCGATCCGGGCTCAGCGCCGGCGGTGAGCGCGAACACCGGACTGTAAGTGTAGGTGCCGACTCCGCCCGGCTGGGAACCGTTGTTGTCATCGTTCTCGCCGTTGTCCAGCGTGTCGGTCACCGGACTGACCAGCGGGTAGCTCCCCGGAGCGCCAACACGGATGAAATAGCTGCCCGGCGTGTAAACGAGGAAGCCATAGCTGCCCGAAGCGTTCGTCGTCGTGGTTGCCACCAGGCTGTCGGCGTTCAGACCCGTGCCGCCAATGGCATTGTCCGCGCCGGGACTGATCAGCTCCACGGTGACGCCGCTGATGCCAGGTTCGCCGGCGTTTCTGGCACCGTCGAGATTCACGTCATTCCACACCAGATCACCAAGCTGGATGCCGGTGAAGAGACCGAAGTCCACGGAGAAGTCAGAATCTGGATTTGTATCGCCGTCGGTGATCGGCTCGGTGCCGATGGCCAGATCGATGACGGGGCCGTAGAGCGGGGTGCCGGGGCCGCCCGGCTGGGTGCCGTTGTTGTCATTGTTCACCTGGTTGTCGGCATTAACCGGCGTACCGGCGGTGAGGGGATAACCAGCGGGCGGCGTCACTTTGACAAAGTACTTTCCTGCCGTCAGTCCGCTGAACACATAAGCGCCCGTGGCTCCGGTGACCACTGTCGCTCCGACCTGCGTGTCAGCATTCGCGCCCGTACCGCCGATGGCATTGTCAGCGCCCGGGCTGAAAAGCTGGACACTCGCGCCGGAGAGTCCCAATTCCGTGGCATCCTTCACGCCATTGTTGTTGATGTCATTCCACACCAGATTCCCGATCTTCAGCGTGGCCGAAGGAGTCACATTGCACATGTAAACGTAGTCGAGCGCGATGGGTCCGCTGGACGTGTCGGAGCCGATGTTGATCACAGCAGCGTCGATCTGCGCGGTCGTGGCCGTGGACACGATGCGGAAGTGGTAGGTGAATTTTCTCCAGTTCGGCAGCGTGGTGTTTGCGCCGGCCTCGGTCCAGCCGTTGTAATCCGCGCTGCCAAACGAAGTAAGAGGCCCGGTCCACTCGCTCTGACGCGCGGTGTAATTCTGGTAGTTGCCCGGTGAAGGCCCGTCCACGATCTGGAAAATGGCCGCGCTCGCGGCGAAATCGACGAGGAAGGCGGAGGCCGTGGTGCTGGCCGTGTCTGCCCAGATCGCCAGTTCGTATTCCTGTCCGGCCACCAGCACCGAACTCCACGCGCCGCCACCGCCCGCGCGCACGCTGTAAGCGGCGTTCGATCCCTCAAGAAGCGTGTAGCGCCTGCCGTGCCGGGCCTTCATGCTCTCGACCCACGATAGCTTCGATCCCGTGCCCGTCACACCCACCTGCACCCTCTGGATCGGCGTGCTTAGCGCGCTGCTGCCGTTGGTGCCGCCCACCCATTGCAACGCATTTTTGGCGCTGCCGAAGCTGGTGCTCGCGCCGTCGTAGCCCATCACCGCCACGGCCACGCCGGTGGCGTTTGGCAGCAAATTGTATTCGGTGCTGGGATTGTCGATCAGGTTGATTGCGTAGCAGGGATCCGTGATCGCAAAACCGAAGTCCACCGTCGAGTCCGCGTCTGCGTCGTCACCATCGACGGCTGAGGCAGGCTCGGCACCACCCGCGAGCACGATGACCGGGCTGGAGATCACCGTGCCGGTGCCTCCTGGCTGGAGACCGTTGTTGTCGTTGTCGATGCCGTTGTCCAGTGACACAGGCGTGCCGCTGGTCTTCGGGAAGTAGGGCGGCATCGTCGGGATCCGCACATAGTAACTGCCGGCGGGGAGATTGGAGAACTTGTAGTTTCCGTTGATGTCGGTGGTCACGTCGGCGGCGCTTTTGGTGTCATCCCCCGCCCCGTTGTCCTTCGTGCCGTTCGGCCCCACGCTCCAGACTTCCAATTTCAAGCCGGGGATCCCGCTCTCGGAGCTCTGGCGCAAGCCGTCCCCATTCGTGTCCACCCAGACGAGATTGCCGACGGCGAGCCCCTTCGTGGTGATGGTCACCGAGCGCGAGCCGGAGCAATTGTAGTTGTCCGTGGCTGTGACGGTGAAAGTGGAACTGCCAATCGTGGTGGGCGTGCCGCTGATCACGCCGCCCGTGCTGATGCTCAAGCCGGCCGGCAGCGTGCCGCTGGTAATCGCGAAGGAGTACGGTGCCGTGCCGCCGGAAGCCGTCATCGTCTGGCTGTAAGCAGCGTTCTGATAGCCTGTGGCGGGCGTGGCCGGATTCACCGCGATCGGCGGGCAGGCGATGGTCAGTGTCTCGCTCTGCGTGCCGACGCAATTGTTCGCATCGACGGCGCGGACAGTGAAGGCAGCCGTCGTGGCACTCGTCGGCGTGCCGCTGATGACGCCACCGGAAGACAGTGTGAGCCCGGCTGGCAACGAACCCACCGACACCGTCCATGTGTAGGGAGCCACACCGCCGGTGGCGCTCATCGTCTGGCTGTAGGCGGTGCCGACAGTGCCATTCGAGAGCGTGGTCGGAGTAATGGCCACCGACGGACAATTCACCGTGAGCGTGTAACCGAAGGTGCCGGGACAGTTGTTCGCATCCAACGTCTGGGCGGTGAAGCTGTAGGCACCGGGAGCGCTTGTGGGCGTGCCGCTCAATACCCCGCCGGAAGAAAGCGACATTCCAGTCGGCAGCGCACCCGCACTTACACTCCAGGTGTAGGGAGACGTGCCGCCGGAAGCGGTGAGCGTCTGCGCCGCATAGGCGGAAAATTGAGTCGCGGCCGGTAGCGATGCCGGCAGAATGGTGATTGGCGGGCAGTTCACCGCGACGGTGTAAACCTTCGTGCCGGTGCAGGTGTTTGCATCCGAAGAGGTAACCGTGAAACTGAAGCTGCCGAAGGCCGTGGGCGTGCCGCTCACCACGCCGGCGGTGGAGAGTGTCAGGCCCGCGGGCAGCCCTCCCGCAGTGACGGTGTAGGAATAAGGTGCCGTCCCTCCGGTGGAAGTCAGGGTCTGGGAAGCGTAAGCTGCATACTGCGTGGCACCGGGCAACGACGCCGGGCTGAGGGAGATCGCCGGACAGCTAAGGGTGAGGGTGTAACCGATGGTGGCAGTGCAATTGTTGGCATCCGTCGCGCGCACCGTTACGTTGTAGCCACCCGGAGCGGAGTTCGAAGTGCCGCTGATGACGCCGCCGCTGCTCAGCGTGATACCGGAAGGCAGCGTACCGCTCGCGATGGTCCATGTGTAGGGAGCGGTACCGCCCGTGACGGAGAGCGTCTGGCTGTAGGCCGTCGATTGCGTGCCAGGAGGAAGCGACGCCGGCGTGATGGCGAGCGAGGGGCAGTTCACCGTCAGCACGTAGTTGACCGTTCCGGCGCAGGAGTTGGCATCAAGCGCACGGGCGGTGAAACTGTAGGCTCCGGGAGCGGCCGTCGGCGTGCCGCTTAAGACGCCGCCGCTCGAAAGTGTGACCCCGGACGGCAACGCACCCGCCGACACATTCCAAGCATAAGGCCCTGTGCCACCGGCAGCCGTGAGAGTCTGACTGTAGGAGGCATACTGAGTGGCCGTCGGAATGGTGGCCGGACTGATGGTGATGACCGGGCAGACTTTCAATGTGAGCGGCTGCGTGGCCGCGCAGCCGTAGGTATCCACCGTCCGCACCGTGAAGGTGCTTGTCCCCGGTGCGGTCGGCGTGCCGGACAATGTCCCGCCCGAGGCAAGAGTCAGACCTGCCGGCGGACTGCCGGCGGAAACCGTCCAGGAATAGGGCGCGGTGCCGTTCGCGCCAGCAAACACGGCTGAATACCCGCTGCCGACCAGGCCATCCGAGAGGGTGGTCGGCGAAATGGAGACTGCTGGACACACGGGCGCAACGGTGTAAGTCCGCGTCCCCAAGCAGTTCGTGGAGTCCGTGGCCGTCACGGTGAAGGTCGCGGAAGCCGTGGACGTGGGTGTCCCGGTGATGGCACCCGTAGAGGCCAGCGACAGGCCCGCAGGCAGATTGCCAGAAGTCACCGCAAAAGAGTAAGGCGAAGTACCACCGCTGGCCGTGATCGTCGGCGTGTAGGATGTGCCGACGGTGGCCGCCGGAAGCGTAACCGGTGAGAGAGTGATCACCGGGCATATCTTCAAGGTTAGCGATCGCGTTCCGGCGCAGGAATTGTTGTCGGTGGCCTGAACGGTGAAAGTTGACGTGCCCGCCGTGGTCGGCGTGCCGCTGATGACACCTCCCGAACTCAAGGACAAACCGGCGGGAAGGCTGCCTGACACGAGAGACCATGAGTAAGGCGATGCGCCGCCCGCAGCCCCAAGTGTGGCGCTATAAGCTGTCGTGGCAGTACCATCGGTCAGAGACGCCGTCGTCACGCTGACGGCAGGGCAGTTCAAGGTGATGGTGTAGGCACGGGTGGTCGTACAGGCATTGGTGTCCGTCGCCCGTACGGTAAAGCTGCTGGTGCCTGCGGAGAGCGTGGTGCCCGAGATGGCACCCGTGGCGGAATCCAGTGCCATGCCCGTCGGCAGCGATCCGGCGCTGATCGTGTAAGTGTAGGGGGTCGTACCTCCGCCCGCACTTACAGTCTGGCTGTAGCCGACACCGACCGTCCCGTTGGAAAGCGAGGTGGGTGCGAGCGACAAGGTCGGGCATACGATTGCAATGGTGTAAGCCACGTTTGCCGTGCAGGAATTTGCATCCGTCGAGCGCACCGTGAAGCTGTAGTTTCCAGGAGAGCTGGTGGGCGTGCCGCTCAACACCCCGGCGGAAGTCAGAGTCATCCCAGTCGGGACCGTGCCTGACACCGCAGCGTAGGTGTAAGGCGCGGTGCCGCCGGACGAGGAAAAGCTGACCGCGGTATAAGCGGCGTACTGCGTCGCATTCGCCAGCGAAGCCGGCGTGAGGCTGATCGTGGGACACCCGAGCACCAAGGTGTACGTCTTCGTATTCGTGCAATTGTTCGCATCCGTGGCGCGGATGGTAATCGGAAAACTGGCTGGCGCGACGTTCGACGTGCCGCTCAGCACCCCCGAACTGCTGAAGCTGATGCCGGCAGGCAACGTGCCGGCAGTGATGGCATAGGTGTATGGTGCCGTGCCGCCAGACGCGGTGACAGAAGTGGAATACGCCGCATACTGAGTTGCGGCAGGCAGCGAAGCAGGCAGGAAGGAGAGGGTAGGACAGTTGATGGTGATGCTCTCCGCCTGCGTGCCGACGCAGCCATAAGCATCCGTCGCCTTTACCGTGAACGAATAGGTTCCGGGAGCCGCAGTCGGTGTGCCGCTCAGCACTCCGCCGCTGTTAAGCGAAAGACCGGCAGGCAGCACGCTGCCCGTATTCAAGCTCCAGGTGTAGGGCGAGGCCCCGCCTGTGGCGGAGAAACTTACACTCGTCATCGCGGCGTACTGCGTGATAGCCGTCAATGTCGTGGGTGTTATGCTGATCGAAGGACACGCGCGGAAGCCGAAGTCGATGGTGTTTTCGGTGTTTGTCGTGCCGGTCGAGCCGGGCTCCCCGCCTGCCGTGAGCGTGAACGAAAATGAAGTGGACGGCGTGCCCTGCAGTCCGGGCTGGCTGCCGTCGTTGTTGTTGTCCGTACCGTTGTCTGTGCCCGCGGTGGCGCTGGCGACGGGCTGCGCTCCCCCGGGGGTGACGCGCACCTTGTAGTTCCCGGCCGAAAAGACGACGAACTGGTACAAGCCGCTCGCATTCGTTGTCGTGCTCGCAATCACCGCGTTGGTGCCCGCATCGAGGAGATCGACGCCGAGGCCGCTGATGCCCGTCTCACCCGTGTCCTTGAGACCGTTGTTGTTGGCATCATTGAAAACCAAGTCGCCCACGGTGATGCCGGTGAAGAGGCCAAAGTCCACCGAAAGGTCCGTGTCGGCGCTCGTATCGCCATCGGTGACAGGCTCCTGACCCGGCTGCAAATTGATCACGGGGCTGTAGAGCGGCGTGTTCAGGCCGCCGGGCTGGGCGCCGTTGTTGTCGTTGTCCTCTCCATTGTCGGCAGGGTCAGGCGTGCCGGAGGTCAGGGGATGCGTGGTGGGCGGAGCTACCTTCACGACATAGCGGTTCGCAGGCAGCGAGGTAAAGCTGTAGGCGCCCCCGGCAGAAGTGGTCGTGCTGCCGTAGAGCACGTCATCAGCGTTTCCGGCCACGTTGTCCGTGGAAGTATAGAGCTGCACGGTGATCCCGCTCAGGCCGCTTTCACCCGTGTCCTTCACCCCGTTGTTGTTGGAGTCGGCCCACACGAGGTTGCCCAGCGAGAGGCGGGTTTCGCACAGATAGACGTCATCGACCACCACCGGACCGCTCGTCGGCGCGGCTGTGAGTGCGAGGCCGATGGAGTTGATCTGCGCAGCGGTGGCCGTGGCCGCAATGTTGAACCGCATGGTAAACTTTCTCCAGTTCGGCTTCGTGGTCGTCGCGGTGGCTTCGTTCCATCCGTTGTAATCCGCCGAGGCAAAGCTCGTCTTGGGACCCGTCCAGCGGTTTTGATACGCCGAGTAATACTGGTAAGTTCCCTGGGCCGGGCCGCTGGTAATCTCAAAAACCTTGTTGTTCGCGGAGAAGTCGAGGTTGAAGGCCGACTGTGCCGAACTCGCCGTGTCCGCATAGACGCCGATCTCATACGACTTGCCAGCCTGGAGCACCGAAGTCCACGCCCCACCTCCAGCAGCCTTTACGAAAACGCAGGAGTTGGTGTTTTCGAGCAGGAGATAGCGCCTGCCGTGGTGGGCCTTCGAACTCTCGGTCCACGACACCTTGGCTCCGCTCCCTGAGGCCAGCACCTGCATCGAGTTGATCGGCGTGTTCCAAGGGCTGGTGCCGTTCGTTCCCGCCACCCAGCGCAGGGCATTGACACTCGATCCGAATGCCGTGCCCGATCCGTTGTAGCTCAACACCGCGGCTGCCACACCCGTGGTGTTTGCCGCGCCATCGAACTCGAAACTCGCATTCGCGATCAGGTTGTTCGCATAGCACAAGTCGGGATTGGCGAACCCAAAGTCAATGGTCATGTCGCCGCTGGTCCCATCGCCATCGACAGCCGCACCTGGTTCCGTGCCTACTTGAAGGGCAAAGACCGGACTTCGAACCGCCGTGCCTCCCGCGCCGATCTGCCGGGCGTTGTTGTCATTGTCCACGCCGTTGTCGAGATTGACCACGCTTCCAGAAGCCGTGGGGTAATACGGTGACGGTGTCGGGATGCGGACATAGTACCCGTTCCCTGCTGCCACCCCGGCGAAGACATAGTTGCCATTGACGTCAGTTACCAGATCGGAGCCGACCTTCACGTCATCACCACCACCATTTTCCTCGGTGCCGTTCGACCCCGTGGTCCACAATTGCACGGTCAGCCCGGGCAGACCGCTTTCTACAGCGTCCTTGACCCCGTTTCCATTTGTGTCCACCCACACCAGATTCCCCACGGAAACCTGGGCAATCGCGGTGCCCGCCGAGAGAAGGACTGCCACTAGAGCGGCCAGGATTCCAAGTTGCAGCCGGGTGCGTGACCGACAGCAGAAAGCCTCCAAGGCTAGAGGCCGGCCGCCACCGAAGCGAGAGGCCACGGATGAAACCGTGCCACTTCGCGCGGCCAAGGAATTGGCTGAACGAGGGAAACGCATAGTAAGCCTAGTGGCCCTGAGAGTGCATTGAGACTGAATATTGCTGGACCATCCCATTTTAGTGAGATTTACCATAATTACAAGAATAAACGGGACCGAAGAGTGCCTTTCTGGCTGGGGCTGCCACCTTCATGGTCGTGATTTGTGATCCGTCGTCCGCTCCCCTCTTTGTTCTCAAGGTGCGGGCTGCACCCACCCGGATGCCCCGTCAGTAGTGAGCACAAACGCAGCCCGGAAGGCACGGAACACGTCCTCCTGGCCCAAATCGGGCAGGCCAGCATCCCCTTCGGATGTCCAGAAGCTGCCGGAGATCCCCGAGTCGAGCAGGAATCGGTTCTGGTAGCCGCTGACTCCCGGCGTGTCGTCGCCGAGCCAGATGCGGATGCGGTCAGCGCTGCTCGAGGCTGGGGAAGCGGCGAATCCGTTCCCGACGGTCATAGCGCGGTCAGCCGGACTCTGATCGACGGGCCAGCCAGATCCCACAAGCTGGGCACCCTCCTTCAGCGGCAGGGCGAACTTCGTGCCACGCACTTCTCCGATGAGCAGCAGGTTCACTGCCTGCGTGCGCGGATGCACCATCACACCTTCCGCCGGGCCGATGACTCTCGCGCCGGTGTCGGTGAGCGTGGCATCGCCGCTCTTCACCCAGCGCGCGCCGCTGTTGGCGCTGTAGAGCCAGTTGACCTGGAAGGAGCCGGTCGCTCCGTCGAAGAACATCACACGATCAGCGCTGCTGGATACACCCGCAGCCTGGAAGATCGAGGTCGGGAAGATCGTGCCGATGGTCCAGTGCTCCCTCACCACGATCCGTGCACCGGCCAGCGTCGCCGGCACGGACGGCAGCGTGTTCGCGGCCGCCTCGGCATCGAGCGCGATACCGGCGGCGGAGCTTGCAGCCTCGTCGATTTCAAAGCGATGACCTTCATTCGTGCCGCTGATGACTTCGACGAAGAACTCGCGCCCCGCGGCAAGGGCCGCCTTGAAGCTGCCAGCACCGACCGCTGTGGCGATGTCGAGAATGTTCCCACTCACTCCATCGACCTTGCCGGCGAAGATTTCCTCCTTGAGCAGCGGCATGGAGAATGTCTGCGATCCCGCAGCCAGCTCCCGGCGACTCCATGCGAATGTGGGCGTCCTGCTGGCGGCCTCGGCGGTGCCGTTTTGGTCGGCATCGAGCGCCACCTTCAGCCTCACCCAGCCGGTTGCCGCGTCTGCAAAGACGGATGCGCCTTCGAGATCGGCAAAGCGGACGCTTTCGGTGCCGTCATTGTTCGAGGTGACCGCCGGTGTGATCGACAGCGTGCTCCATGATCCCGCTGCAGCCGCACCTTCGAGCGTGTAGGTCACGTCATGATGTCCGGCGGTCGGGCGAACCATCACCGCATCGACGTGGCCCGTCTGCGTGTTTTCCTCGATCCAGAAGCGGCGTGCGGCCATGCCGCTGCCAGGCTTCATGCCGAGCGCATATTCGAGGAGGTTGTCATAGAGGTCGCCGTCCGGATTGTCCCCTGCCCCGTTCGCACCGCCTAGCGTGTTCTGCGACTGCCAGCCCGCGAATGTGTCAGGGGTGATGCACTGCAGGAAGTCGATGCCGTCGACCTTCGTGTCCGTAATGGTGATGGAAGTGCACTCTTTGTCGCCGCCATCGGTGTCGTAAGCGGCCACGGCACCCGGCAGCACCGACTGCACGACGAGGTAGTCACCCGGCGGGACGTTTTTGAATTCGTAGCTGCCGCTCGCACCTGTGTCGGCGACGGCCACCGCGTTCATCTCCTCCGTCTGGAGCGTGCCGTCGGCGTTCGCATCCGAGTAGAGCGACACAGTCACGCCGGTGAGCGGCTGGTCGTTCGTCGAAGGCGTAGCCGTCGGCGAAAGCGAGCGCTTGACGTAGCCGGCCAGCGGGAAGCCCACCGTGCCGGTCGGATAGAAGCCGAGGTCGATCGTCAGATCGGCATTGGCATCGTATGCGTTGTCACTTGTGGAGTTGTAACCCGTCTCACCACTGCCCGTGGTGGGCGCGGCACCGACTGTCAGCGTAAAGACATTCGTGCTCACACCTGTCACCACCGGCTTCGGCGTCTCGAGGCAGTTCTGGTCGGCATTGTCATCTGTCGGGGACGTTGCCGTGGTCTCCAGCGTCGGCCTCGTATTTTCCAAGGCAGCGCCCGTGCCGAACTGCGACGGCGGCACGAAGACGAAGTAACTTCCCGGCAGCGCGTAGAACATGTAGAGGCCGCCGCCCGCAGTGGCAGTCGTTGCAACCGGAGCGGCCACCAGCGGATCCGCACCCGAGGCGAAGAGCTGCAGCGTCACGCCATCGACGACGGTGTCATTCGCCGCATCGTAGAAGCCGTTGTTGTTCACGTCCTTGAACACCAGGTTGCCAATGCCCACGGTCGGTGTGAGACCGATGTCGATGGTCAGTTCGCCGTCCGCATCGTCCCCGTCCACGCCCACGGCAGGCTCCGTGCCGCCAGCAAGAGCAAACTTCGGACTGCGCACCGGCGCGCCCATCGCGGTCTGCTGGCCGTTGTTGTCGTTGTCGATGCCGTTGTCCAGCGTGACCGGCGTGCCGCCCGTGCGGTAGTTCGTGAACGGCGGCGTGGGAATGCGCACGTAGTAGTTCGAGCCGACGGGCACATTGGTGAAGCTATAGATGCCGCTCGCGTTCGTGACCACGTCAGTGGCGATCTTCGTGTCGTCTCCACCGCCGTTTTCTTCATTGCCATTCACGCCGGCGGACCACAGCTCGACGGTCACGCCCGCAAGGCCGCTTTCACCCGTGTCCTTCACGCCGTTGTTGTTCGCGTCCGACCACACAAGGTTTCCTACCCTCAGGCTGCGGACATTGATGGACACGGCGCGCGTGCCCTGGCAGCCCACGGAATCCGTCGCACGAAGCGTGAAGCTCGTGGTGCCCGTCGCATTCGGCGTGCCGGAAATGACGCCGGTGTTCGAGTCCAGCGCGGCCCACGCCGGCAGACTGCCCACGCTCACCGCGTAGGTCACGGTGCCGATGTTGCCCGTTGTGGTGATCGTCTGGCTGTAAGGAGTGTTTACGAAGCCGTCCGCAAGCGATGTCGGACTCACAGTGATGGTCGGGCACGCGCGGAAGCCGAAGTCGATGGTGTTCTCCGCATTGCCCGTGCCACCGGCGCCCGGCTCGCCGCCCGCGGTCAAGGTGAACGCCGGACTCGTCGCGGCAGTGCCCTGTGTGGCCTGAATGCCGTTGCTGTCGTTGTCCACGCCATTGTCGGAGTTCACCACCGTCGTGGCGAGCGGATAGGTGCCGCTCGGTGTGACGCGCACCTTGTAGCTGCCTGCGGTGTAAACCGTGAAGCCGTAGATGCCGCTCGCGTTGGTCGTCGTGCTGGTGATCACCGCGTTCGTCGTGCCGTTGAGCAGTTCGACGAGCAGGCCGCTGATGCCGCTTTCCGTCGCACTGTCGTAGGTGCCGTTCAAATTCGTATCCGCCCACACGAGGTTGCCCACGTTGATTCCGGTGAAGAGGCCGAAGTCCACGGTCATGTTCGTGTTCGCGTCCGTGTCGCCGTCGGTGGTGGACTCGGCGCCGATGGCGAGATTGATCTTCGGACTGATCAAGGCCGTGCCGATCGCTCCGGGCTGTGAGCCGTCATTGTTGTTGTCCACGTTGTTGTCCGTCGTGGCGGGCGTGCCGCCGGGGATCGTAGCGCTGGAGAGCGGCGTCGCCTTGATGAAGTAGTCCGCCGGGCTGAGTCCCCCAAAGCTGTAGAGACCGCCGCCGCTGGTGGTCTTCGTGCCCACGAGCACATCGTCACCGTTGTTCACGATGCCGTCCGCACCCGGCGTGTAGAGCTGCACGGTCACGCCGTCGAGGCCGGACTCGCCGGCATCCTTGGTGCCGTTGTTGTTCGTGTCCGTCCACACGAGGTTTCCGATCGTGAGGCCCTGCGCGATGGTCACCGTGTAGTCTTCCACTTCGCCGTTGCCGCTGGCACCGGTCGGGCCGGGCGTAATGGTGCTCGTAAGACGGAAGCGCACGCCGCGGCCTGAGCCGATGCTCGCGCCGGCGGGCACGGTGAAGGCCACGTTCTGCGTCGCGCCGCTCGTGCCGGTGGCGATCACCACATCGCTGGCGATCTGCTCGCCAGCGTCGGCGAGGGAGCCGTTGTTGTTGTAGTCGATCCACGCATTGAGATAGGCGGGCGAGCCGCTCGTGTTCGTCACCACCACCGGGATCGTCACGCTCGCGCTCGTGTTGATCGAGGCGGGCATCGTCACGCCGTCTTCGTCGTCGCTGCCGGTCGTGTCGTCGCCCGAGGCGGCGGTGTTCTTGGTCGCGGCATACTCGGTGTCCGTCGTCGCGCCGATCTTGACAGTGGAGATCATTGTGCTGCTTGCGTCAGCAAAGGTGGCAAAGTCGCCGAAGTCGGTGGTCGGCAGAACGATCGTAGTGATATAGTCCTCCACTTCGCCGTTGCCGCTGGCTCCGGTGGCGGTGGTGGTGTTCACGTCGGTGAGGCGCACGCGCACGCCGGTGGAGCCGAGGCTCGCACCCACGGGCACGGTGAAGTTGATCACCGAGTTGAGCGCGTTGGTGCCGTTGGCGATGGCCTGGTTCGCCGCGATCTGCTCGCCCGCGTCGGCAAAGGAGCCGTTGCGGTTGAAGTCGATCCACATGTTCAGGTAGCCGGCCACTCCGCTGAGGTTCGTGCAGTTCACAGTGATGCTGCCGGGCGCGCCCTGCGTGAGGGTGGCGGGCACGGTCACTCCGTCTTCGTCATCGCTGCCGGTGGTGTCATCGCCCGTCGCTCCGGTGTTCAGCGTGGAGACGTATTCAGTATCCGAGAGCGCGCCGATGCGCAGGTTCGAGCTGGCCGTGCTCCACGCATCGGCCGCGCCGTTCCAATCGCCGAAGTCGGTGGTCGGCACCGCGATGGTCGTCGCATAGTCTTCCACTTCCCCGATGCCGCCGCTCGATCCGGTCGCGCCGGGCGAGATGGTGTTCGTGAGGCGGAAGCGCAGGCCGAGCGGCGTGTTCGTCACCGCCGTCGCCGGCACCGTGAAGCTGAGGTTCTGCGTCGCGCCCGTGGTGCCGGTGGCGATGGAGACATTCGTGGCGACTTGCTCGCCCGCGTCGAAGGCGCCGTTGTTGTTGTAGTCGATCCAGGCGTTGAGGTAGGCCGCCGCACCCGTGGTGTTCGTCACTACGACCGGGATGGTGGCT
The DNA here is from genome assembly GCA_019694165.1 of Verrucomicrobiaceae bacterium. Classification (GTDB taxonomy): domain Bacteria; phylum Verrucomicrobiota; class Verrucomicrobiia; order Verrucomicrobiales; family Verrucomicrobiaceae; genus JAIBCL01. The sequence continues at coordinate 49,480 of JAIBCL010000014.1, forward strand.
GGTGCTCCGGCGGTCATCGACGGCAGCGTCACGCCGTCTTCGTCATCGCCGCCAGTGTTGTCGTCGCCGCTGGCCGTTCCATTCCGCGTGGAAACGTATTCCGTGTCAACCAGGGCGCCCATTAGCAGCGTGGCATCCGCAGTGGACCAAGCGTCGGCGAAGCCGATGAAGTCACCGAAATCCGACGGCGGCGCGGTGATCGTCGTCACATAGTCTTCGACTTCGCCATTGCCGCTCGCGCCGGTCGGGCCGGTGGTGTTTACGCTCGTGAGGCGCACGCGCACGCCGAGGCTCTGACCCGTCACCGCCGCGGGTGAAACGGTGATGCTCAGATTCTGCGTCGCGCCTGCCGTGCCATCGGCGATGAGCACATTCGTCGCCACCTGCTCGCCCGCATCGGCCAGCGACCCGTTGCGGTTGTAATCGATCCATACGTTCAGATAGGCCGGTGCACCGGTGGTATTCGTCACCACCACCGGAATCGTAGCCGGCGCGCCTGCCGTCATCGAGGGCAGCGTCACGCCATCCTCGTCATCGCTGCCCGTAGTATCGTCACCATTGGCCGAGGTGTTCACGGTCTGCGCGTATTCGGTATCGACCAGCGTGCCGATCTTCAAGCCGGCCACCACCGTGCTGCTCGCACTTGCAAAGCTGGAGAAGTCCCCGAAGTCCGTCGTCGGCGGACTGATGTTCACCACGTAATCTTCCACCTCGCCGCTGCCGCCGAGCGTGCCCGTCGCACCGGGCGTGGCCGTCGAGGTCAGGCGGAAGCGTGCGCCCAGGTTCGTGCCCGTCGTGGCCGTGGCCGGCACCGTGATGTTGATGTTCTGCGTCGCCCCGCTCGTGGTGTTGGCGATGTTGACGTTCGCCGCGATCTGCTCGCCGGTGTCGAACGCGCCGTTGTTGTTGTAGTCGATCCACGCGTTCAGATAAGCCGTGGCGCCGGTGTTGTTCGTCACCACCACCGGGATCGTCGCCGGACCGCCCGCCGTCATCGACGGCATGGTCACGCCGTCTTCATCATCGCTGCCGGTGTTGTCATCACCCGTGGCCGTCGCGTCCTTCGTCGCGCTGTACTCGCCGTCCGTCGTCGCGCCCAGCTTGATGTTCGCGCTGATGCCGTTCGATGCGTCGGCAAAGCCGCTGAAGTCGCCGAAGTCCGTGGTCGGCGCGGCGATGTTCACCACGTAGTCCTCCACCTCGCCGTTGCCGCTCGCGCCGGTCGGGCCGGTCGTGTTCACGCTCGTGAGACGGAAGCGGGCGCCGATGTTCAGGCCGGTGACCGCGTTGGCAGGCACGGTGATGCTGATGTTCTGCGTCGCGCTCGTGGTGCCGTTGGCGACGGCCACATTGCTCGCGATCTGCTCACCCGCATCGGCCAGGGAGCCGTTGTTGTTGTAATCGACCCACGCGTTGAGATACGCAGCCGCGCCACTGTTGTTCGTCACGATCACCGGGATGGTGGCCGGCGCACCCGCAGTGAGCGAAGGCATCGTCACGGCGTCTTCGTCATCGCTGCCGGTGTTGTCGTCCCCGTTCGCCGAGGTGTTCACCGTCTGCGCGTACTCGGTGTCGGTCAGCGCGCCGAGCTTCAGTGTGCTGTTGCGCGTGCTGCTGGCGCTGGCAAAGCCGGAGAAGTCGCCGAAGTCCGTGGTCGGCGCGGCGATGTTCACCACGTAGTCCTCCACCTCGCCGCTGCCGCCGAGCGTGCCCGTCGCACCGGGCGTGGCCGTCGAGGTCAGGCGGAAGCGTGCGCCCAGGTTCGTGCCCGTCGTGACCGTGGCCGGCACCGTGATGTTGATGTTCTGCGTCGCCCCGCTCGTGGTGTTGGCGATGTTGATGTTCGCCGCGATCTGCTCGCCGGTGTCGAACGCGCCGTTGTTGTTGTAGTCGATCCACGCGTTCAGATAAGCCGTGGCGCCGGTGTTGTTCGTCACCACCACCGGGATCGTCGCCGGACCGCCCGCCGTCATCGACGGCATGGTCACGCCGTCTTCATCATCGCTGCCGGTGTTGTCATCACCCGTGGCCGTCGCGTCCTTCGTCGCGCTGTACTCGCCGTCCGTCGTCGCGCCCAGCTTGATGTTCGCGCTGATGCCGTTCGATGCGTCGGCAAAGCCGCTGAAGTCGCCGAAGTCCGTGGTCGGCGCGGCGATGTTCACCACGTAGTCCTCCACCTCGCCGTTGCCGCTCGCGCCGGTCGGGCCGGTCGTGTTCACGCTCGTGAGACGGAAGCGGGCGCCGATGTTCAGTCCGGTCACCGCGCTGGCAGGCACGGTGATGCTGATGTTCTGCGTCGCGCTCGTGGTGCCGTTGGCGACGGCCACATTGCTCGCGATCTGCTCGCCCGCATCAGCCAGCGAACCGTTGTTGTTCCAATCGATCCACGCATTCAGGTAAGCCCCCGCTCCCGTGTTGTTGGTGACCACGACCGGAATGGTCGCGGGTGCACCGGCGGTCAGGGATGGCATCGTCACCGCATCTTCGTCATCGCTGCCGGTGTTGTCGTCGCCGTTCGCCGAGGTGTTGGCCGTCTGCGCGTATTCGGTATCGACGAGCGCACCCAGCTTGAGGTTCGAGTTCGCCGTGCTGCTGGCGCTGGCGAAGGTCGAGAAGTCGCCGAAGTCCGTGGTCGGCGCGGCAATGTTCACCACGTAGTCCTCGACCTCACCGATGCTGGCGCTGTTCCCCGTCGCCCCTGGTGTTGCGTTGGCCGTGAAACGGAAGCGCACGCCGACGTTCGTGCCGGTGACTGCCGTGGCCGGCACGGTGATGTTGATGTTCTGGGTCGCACCGCTGGTGGTATTCGCAATGTTCACGTTCGTGGCGATCTGCTCGCCCGAGTCGGTCAGCACGCCGTTGTTGTTGAAGTCGATCCATGCGTTCAGATAAGCCACCGCGCCGCTCGTGTTTGTCACCACCACCGGGATGGTCGCAGGCGCGCCCGCCGTCATCGACGGCAGCGTCACGCCGTCCTCGTCATCGGTGCTCGTGTTGTCGTCACCGCTGGCCGTCGCGTCCTTTGTGGCCGCATACTCGGCATCGACCAGCGCGCCCATGCGGAGTGAAGTGCTCGTCGTGTTCGACGCGTCGGCAAAGCCGTTGAAGTCGCCGAAATCCGTGCTCGGCGAGAGGATGCCGACGGCGTAGTCCTCCACCTCGCCCACTCCGCTTGGGCCGGTGGCACCGGGTGCCAGCACGTCGGTGATCCGGAAGCGCGCGCCCACATTCGACGTGGTCACCGCGTTGGTGGGCACGGTGAAGATCACGTTCTGCGTCCCCGCGCTCGTGCCATTAGAGATGGCGATGCTCGCGGCTATCTGCTCGCCAGAATCGGTCAGCACGCCGTTGTTGTTGAAGTCGATCCAAGCGTTCAGATAAGCCACCGCGCCGCTCGTGTTCGTCACCGTCACCGGCAGCGTCACCGTCTGACCCGCCGTGACCGTCGGGAAGGTCACGCCGTCTTCGTCATCGGTGCCGCTCGTGTCATCCGCCTGCGCCGTCACATTCGGAGTCAGCGCCGCCTCGGCATCCGGTGCCGTCGCACCGAGATAAATGGTCGTGCTCACATTGCTCGTCGCCGCCGCAAAGCCGTTGAAGTCCCCGAAGTCGGTGATCGCCGCCAGCACGGGAACCGCATAGTCTTCCACCTCGCCATTGCCGCTGGCACCGGTCGATGTGGTCGTGTTCACGTCGGTAAGGCGGAAGCGCGCGCCCACCGTCGCCACCGTCGCCGTCGCCGGCACCGTGATGTTGATGGTCTGGTTGCTGTTCGTCGTGCCCGCAGCGATGGCCACGTTCGCGGCGATCTGCTCGCCAGCGTCGGTGAGCACACCGTTGTTGTTCCAGTCGATCCACGCGTTGAGGTAGGCCGCCGCGCCGGTCGTATTGGTCACATTCACCGTGATCGCCGCCGGCTGCGCCTGGCGCAGCGTCGGGAAGGTCACCGCGTCTTCGTCGTCGATGCCGAAGCTGTCGTCGCCCGTGGCGGTGGCATCCTTCTTCGCGGTGTATTCGGTGTCCGTCGTCGCGCCGAGCTTGATGGTGCCGACCATCGTGCTCGAAGCATCGACGAAGGTGGAAAGGTCGCCGAAGTCCGTGGTCGGCATGAAGAGGCCGAAGTCGATGGTGTTCTCCGTGTTCGTCGCGCCCGTGGTGCCCGGCTCGCCGCCCGCCGTGAGATTGAAGGCGAACGACGTGGACGTCTGGCCCTGCACGGCCTGCGTGCCATCGCTGTTGTTGTCCGTGCCGTTGTCCGTGCCAACGATCGTGCTCGCCATCGGATACCCTGTCGGAGGCGTCACGCGCACCTTGTAGCTGCCGGCGGTGTAAACCGTGAAGGCGTAATTGCCGCTGGCATTGGTCGTCGTGCTGGTGATCACGGCGTTTGTGCCGCCATTGAGCAGATCCACGGCCACGCCGCTGATGCCGCTCTCCGTCCCGCTGTCATACGTTCCGTTGTTGTTCAGGTCGTTGAACACGAGATTGCCCACCGTGAAGCCGGTGAACAGACCGAAGTCCACCGAGAAGTTTGTGTTCGCATCCGTGTCCCCGTCGGTGATCGATTCACCGTTGTAGGCGAGGTTGATCTTCGGGCTGAACAGCGCGGTGTTCAGGCCGCCGGGCTGCGAGCCGTCGTTGTTGTTGTCCACGTTGTTGTCCGTCGTGACCGGCGTGCCCGACGTCAGCGGGTAAGTGGCGTTCGGCGTGACTTTCACGAAGTAATCACCCGCCACAAGACTGGTGAAGCTGTAGCCACCGCTCGCGCTCGTGGTCGTCGTGCTCACGAGCACATCGTCAGCCGTGTTCACGAGTCCATCGACTCCGGGCCTGTAGAGCTGCACAGTGATGCCGCTGATGCCGACTTCGGTGCCGTCCTTCACGCCGTTGTTGTTCACGTCGTTCCAGACAAGATTGCCGATGCTCAGGCTCGGATTGATCGTCACCACATAGTCTTCGATCTCACCCGTGCCGACCGCGCCCGTCGGAGCGGTGACGGCCTGATCGGTGAGGCGGAAACGCACGCCGCGCTGCGCGCCCGCGCTCGCCGCCACCGGCACGGTGAAGGTGATGTTCTGCGTGGTCGCGCTCGCGCCCGTGGCGATGGTGCGCACGGCTTCGAGGCGCTCGCCGGTAGGCGCGGTGGACTGGTTGAAGACGGTGTCGTTGAAGATGCCGTCGTTGTTGAAGTCGATCCAGGCGTTGAGATAGGCGTTTGCACCGCTGTTGTTGAAGACGCTCACCGGGATGGTCACGGGGTTTGCCTGCGTGATGCTCGCGGGCATGGTCACGCCGTCTTCATCCGCGCCGTCCGCTGTCGCGCCGGCGTCAGGCACCACGCTCACTTCAGCATCGACCGTCGCGCCTAGACGCAGGTTGCTGTTGAAGATGCTGCTCGTCGTGGTCGTCGCCGCACCGCCGCCGTTCCAGTCGCCGAGATCGGTGTTCGGCAGGATGACAATCGTGTAGCCCGCGCTGCCAGGGCAGCCGCTGCCATCGACGAGGCTGATCGTCGCGCTGTAGCTGCCGGGCGCGGCGGTCGGCGTTCCGCTGAAGAGGCCCGCGGAGGTGAGAGACAATCCAGTTGGCAGTCCTGTGGCGCTCCAAGTGTAGCTCGCGCGGCCGCCGGTGGCCGTCATGTTGAAGGAAGTGATGGCCACGCCTTTGACATACGGCCCGATGGCTGATGGCGTGATGGTGATGACAGGGCAGCCGACGGTGATGGTGTAGCTGATGGTCTTCGAGCAGTTGTAGGCATCCGTGGCGGTGATGTTCAGCGTGCTGCTCTGCACCACGGTCGGCGTGCCGGTGATGGTGGCTGTCGTCGTTGTCACCGCCGGATTCCAGGTGAGGCCGGTCGGCATCGTTCCCGTGTAGCTCCAGGTGTAAGGCGCGGTGCCTCCCGCGGCGGTGAGCGTCATCGTGCTCATCGTCGTATCCTGGACCAATGACAGCGGCGACGCGGTGGATGGTGACACCGTGACCGTCGGACACGTCGGTGCGATGGTGTAGCTAGGCGAGGTGCCCGTGCAGCCCAGCGCATCCGTGGCGCGCAGCGTGTAGGTATAGGAAGTCGTGTTGTTCGGAGTGCCGCTCACCGCGCCCGTGCCGGTGTTCAAAGTGGCCCAAGCCGGGATCGATCCCGAAGCCACGGACCAGACGATCGTGCCTGTGCCACCGGTGGCAGTGATCGTGCCGGTACTGTATGCAGTGCCAACGGTGGCCGGCCCGACCGAAGCCGGAGTGACCGAGATCGTCGGGCAGGCGCGGAAGCCGAAGTCGATGGTGTTCTCCGTGTTTGTCGTGCCCGCCGTCCCTGGCTCGCCGCCGGCAGTGAGCGTGAAGGCATACGACGTGCTCGCGGTGCCCACGTAGGACGGCGACTGCACGCCGTCGTTGTTGCTGTCCGTCGCAATGTCGGTGCCTGCCGACGATGAAGCCAGCGGATACGTGCCGTTCGGCGTCACGCGCACCTTGTAGCTGCCGGCGGCATAGACCGTGAAGCTGTAGTTCCCGCTGGCATTCGTCGTCGTGCTGGAGATGACAGCGTTCGTGCCACCATTGAGCAGTTCGACGGTCAGGCCGCTGATGCCGCTCTCGGTGCCGCTTTCATAGGTGCCGTTGTTGTTCACGTCGTTGAACACCAGATTCCCCACCGTCATGCCGGTAAAGAGGCCGAAGTCCACGGTGTAGTTCGTGTTCGCATCGGTGTCACCATCGGTGATCGACTCGGCACCGTTTGCGAGGTTGATCTTCGGACTGATGAGCGCTGTGTTCAAGCCGCCGGGCTGTGCGCCGTCGTTGTTGTTATCGACGTTGTTGTCCGTCGCGGCAGGCGTGCCGGAAGTCATCGGATAAGTCGCGTTCGGCGTAACTTTCACATAGTAGTCTCCGGCCACCTGACCGGTGAAGCTATAGCCGCCGCTGGCGCTGGTCGTGGTCGTGCCGACGAGCACGTCATCGGCGTTGTTCACGATGCCATCGACGCCCGGCGTGTAGAGCTGGACAGTGAGGCCGCTGATGCCGACTTCAGTGCCGTCTTTGGTGCCGTTGTTGTTGAGGTCGTTCCAGACAAGGTTGCCGATGGACATCGTCGGCACGAGGCCGAAGTCCACAGTCGCATCATCTTCGGCGGCGCTGAGGATGATGGCGGGACCGGTGATGGCTCCGCCGACCGTGCTCTGCGTGCCGTTGTCATCATTGTCCACGTTGTTGTCGAGGTTCACCGTCGTCGTGGACGAGAGCTGCGCGTTCGACGGCGGCGTGGGGATGCTGACCTGATAGCGGCCCGCAGTGAGCGCGCCGAAGCTGTAGTAGCCGCCGTTGGCCGTCGTCGTGGTCAGGTAGTTCGCCTCGCCAACGTCGAGGAAATCACCGTCCGCGTTCGAGTCGTAAGCGAGAGCCACCGCCACGCCGTCGATGCCGTTCTCGCCCGCGTCCTTGATGCCGTTGTTGTTCACGTCGAGGAAGACCTGATTGCCGATGCTCGCGAAGGGCGAGCTGACGGCCGGCGGGCAGTCCGCCCAGATCGTCTTGGCATACGTCGGCGTCGTGGCCGCGCTGACGAGCGTGCCAATGTAGAAGTTGGTGTTCATGTTGAAGCGGACCACGCAGCCGCCGGTGTTCGACGAGGCGAGCAGTTCGTTCGTGTTCGGGAGGAACCAGAGGTCATAGCCATCGACCAGCGCGCCCGACGTCGCAGCGAAGCTGCTCTGCAAAGCGGCGCTCGTGGAGCCGACGAGGGTGTTGAGCTTGAAGCGGCGCAGGATGGAGTCGGTGTTCACCGTGTTGGTGGTGCCGGCGCGCTCGACGATCACAAACTCCATCGGATTGATGAAGGTGATGCCCGTGTAGCCGGAGCCGACGGCGGCTACGGTGCCGCTGATGACGGTGCGCACGCTGAGATCTGCCGAGAAGCGCTCGACCTGCACCGTGCCGCCGTTCCAGCCGCGCGAGAGGAAGACATCGCCGGTGACCGGCTGCACGCACACGCCCCAGTTCGCCTGCAGGGTGTCATAGTAATTGACGAGCACGCCGTCCGAGAGGCGGATGCGCATGATGCACCAGTTTCCATTCGTGCGCTGACCGGCGGCATAGACATACTGGCCGTCGGGCGAGACGGCGATGTCGAGGCAGTAGCAGTTCGTCACGACGCTGCGCTGCAGCACACCGGTGGTGCGGTCGAAGAAGTTCAGCTTTGCACCCGTGTTCGCGTAGTTCGGCGCAGTGGCGACGATGATGGTGTTGTTGATGCCCGTCATGCCGTCGAGCGTCATGGCCGGATTCGGATTGATGAAGGGCGACGGCGTCAGCTCGGCGCCGGTGCTGATGTTGAAACGATAGACGTGACCGTTGTTCGAGGTCGTCTCGACATCGCCGACATAGACATTGCCTCCGGTGCAGGCGGGCAGCACCTGCACGACGTAGTCTTCGATCTCGCCCGTCGTCGAAGTCGAGCCGGTGGCTCCAGGCGTCGTGGTATTGGTGAGACGGAAGCGCGCGCCGAGATTCACGCCGGTCACGGCGGCGGACGGCACCGTGATGGGCACCAGCACGTCGGCATTGGCCGCGCCGTTGTTGACGGCCACGTTCGTGGCGATCTGCTCGGCGGCGTCGAAGGTGCCGTTGTTGTTGAAGTCGATCCAGCCATTGAGATACGAGGTCGCGTTGAAGGTGTTGGTCACCTTCGCCACGGCGTAGCTCGTGGTGCCTGCGCGCAGCGCGTCGAAGGTGATGCCGTCTTCATCGGCGCCGTCGGCACTGGCTCCGGGATCAGGCGTCACGCTGACTTCGGCATCCACCGTGGCACCGAGGCGGAGCGTGGAGTTCATCGTACTGAACGTCGTGGTCGTCGCCGCGCCAGAGCCGTTCCAGTCGCCGAAGTCGATGCCCAGCGGCGTGATCGTGTAGCTCGGTGAGACACCCACGCAGCCGAGCGCATCCGTCGCCTTCAGCGTGAAGGTGTAGCTGGTGGTGCTGTTCGGCGTGCCGCTGAGCAGGCCGCCGCTGGTCAACGTGGCCCAGGCGGGCAGCGTTCCCGTATTCAGCGCGAAGGTGTAGGAGCCGGAGCCGGCGGAGGCCGTGGCCGTCTGCGAGTAGAGCGTGTTCACCGTGGCCGCAGTGGACGGAAGCGCGACGATTATCGTCGGGCAGGCGCGGAAGCCAAAGTCGATGGTGTTCTCCGTGTTCGTCGTGCCCGCCGTCCCTGGCTCGCCACCGGCGGTGAGCGTGAAGGCATACGACACGCTCGCGGTGCCCACGTAGGACGGCGACTGCACGCCATCGTTGTTGCTGTCCGTCGCAATGTCGGTGCCGGCGGTGGAGGAGGCCAGCGGGTAGGTGCCGTTCGGCGTCACGCGCACCTTGTAGCTGCCGGCGGTGTAAACCGTGAAGCCATACACACCGCTCGCATTCGTCGTCGTGCTGGTGATCACCGCGTTGGTGCTGCCATTGAGAAGTTCCACCGTGAGGCCGCTGATGCCGCTCTCGGTGCCGCTTTCGTAGGTGCCGTTGTTGTTCACGTCGTTCCAGACGAGGTTGCCGACCTGGAAGCCCTGGAAGAGACCGAAGTCCACCGTGTAGTTCGTGTTCGCATCCGTGTCACCGTCGGTGGTTGACTCGCTGTTGTAGGCGAGATTGATCTTCGGGCTGAAGAGCGCCGTGTTCAGGCCGCCGGGCTGCGTGCCGTCGTTGTTGTTATCGACGTTGTTGTCCGTCGTGACCGGCGTACCGGAGGTCAGAGGATAGGTCGCGTTCGGCGTGACCTTCACAAAGTAATCACCGGCCACCAAGCCCGAGAAGCTGTAGCCGCCGGTGGCGCTGGTCGTGGCGCTCGACACGAGCACGTCATCGGCCGTGTTCACATTGCCGTCCACGCCAGGCGTGTAGAGCTGCACGGTCAGGCCGCTGATGCCCACTTCCGCGCCGTCCTTCACGCCGTTGTTGTTGAGGTCGTTCCAGACGACGTTGCCGATTGAGAGCGAGGGATTGATCGTCACCACATAGTCTTCGGTCTCGCCCGTCGCGCCGCTGCTCGTCGGTGTCGTCGCCGCATTGTCGGTCAAACGGAAGCGCACGCCGCGCTGCGCGCCCGCGCTCGCCGTGGCTGGCACGGTGAAGGTCACGCTCACCGTCTGCGCGCTGGCATTGGCCGTGGTGACGGCGTTGTAGATGCGCTCGCCGCCGGCGGTGGTCCAATCGACGTTGTTGAAGGTGCCGTCGTTGTTGAAGTCGATCCACGCCTGCAGGTATTTGCCGGCGGTGTTGTTGTTGAACACGCTCACCGGAATGGTGACGCTGTTCGCCTGCGTGATGCTGGCCGGCATCGTGACGCCGTCTTCATCCGCGCCGTCAGCAGTGGCACCCACGTCTGGCGTGACGCTGTATTCGGCATCGACGGTGGCTCCGAGGCGGACATTGGCGCTCATGAACGTGCTGGCGGTCGTGGTGGCAGCGCCGCTGCCGTTCCAGTCGCCGAAGTCGAGAGGAGGAGTGAAGCCAAGGTCCACCGTAAGGTTGGTGTTGTCATCGTCACCGTTGTCGCCCGTGCTGCTGACTCCCGTCTCACCCGTCGTATCCGTCGGCATGGCGTCCGGGGCGAGAACGAAGTTGCCGGTGCTGATGCCGTTCGTAGCGGGTGCGGCATTGTCCACACCGTGGTCGCGATCATCGATCAGGCTTGCACCCGTGACGGAAAGCGATCCGAACAGCGGGCCGCCCGAAGCGAAGTTCGATGCAGGGATGTGGATGAAATACTGGCCCGGCAGGAGGTTGGTCATGTTGTACAATCCACCGCCAGCGGTGGTGGCCGTCGCCGTGGCAGTGCCCGTGACCGCCGCGCCGGCCGGGAAGAGCTTCACCGTCACACCATTGACGCCTTCACCGGCGTCATAGACGCCGTTGTTGTTGGCATCGACGAAGATCAGATTGCCGACGCCGACGGGACGCGGGCAGACGAGGCCGCCCCATGGCGGATTGTTGATGGAGCCGCCGGAGATCGTGACGTTGTTGGCCGCCACCGAACCCTTGAGCGAAGCGGTGCCGAGATCGATGGTGCCCGAGGGCGAGAGGAACGAACCCCACAGCGACGACCCGCCCAGCGACACGGTGCCTGTGTTTTCGTAGAAGTTCCAAACGGTGATCGGTCCCTGCGCGGAGGAGCCAAGAGTCGCCGTCAGGCTCATGCTCGAGACACCCTGGACGTTCACGATGATCGCGGACGGATTCTGGCCGTTGAGGGCAAACTGGATCAGGCCGCTGGCAGCGCCCAGGAATTGAGCGCTGGTGAGCGTGAACACCGCAGTGCCGGTGCCCACCCCCGCTCCGACGGTGAGCGTGTACACATTGCCGACATTGCTCACGGTACCGTTGGCAAGCATCCCTGCGTAAGCGGCCGATTCCGCACCGACTGCCGCGAAGACGCCCGTGAAGTCAGGCACTGGAGTAGTCAGCAGGCTGCCGCCGCCTGGGTAGGAAACGGTCAGTCCGGCGGTCGAGAAGATCGTGCTGCTCGGGCCGTAGGCACTGCCCGACACCACGGACATCGACGAGCCGCCGCTTTGCGTGAGCGCCGTCTGCACCGCGAAGCTGTATTGCTGCGCTGTCGTGGCGGCATCCGTGCCGACCGAGAGCGCGCTGGTGGTGAGCGACACATTCTTCGCCATCACGCGCCCGAAGATGCCGGCGGAGGTGGCGGTGAGATTGTTCTTCGCCACGACATTGAGCTTGTTGAGCACCCAGCCCTGCAAGCACGGATCCGACACGATCTGCACGACGTAGTCTTCGATCTCACCCGTCGCGCCGCTGCTCGTCGGCGTGGTGGCGCTGTTGTCGCTCAGGCGGAAGCGCACGCCGCGCTGCGTGCCCGCGCTCGCCGTGGCAGGCACGGTAAAGGTGACGTTCACCGTCTGCGCGCTGGCATTGGCCGTGGTGACGGCGTTGTAGATGCGCTCGCCGCCAGCGGTGGTCCAATCGACGTTGTTGAAGGTGCCGTCGTTGTTGAAGTCGATCCAGCCCTGGAGGTATTTACCGGCGGTGTTGTTGTTGAAGACGCTCACCGGAATGGTGACGTTCGCCCCCTGCGTGATCGTCGGAGGCATGGTCACGCCGTCTTCATCCGCGCCGTCAGCGGTCGCACCGGCATCTGGCGTGACGCTGGCTTCTGCATCGACAGTGGCGCCGAGACGGAGGGTGCTGTTGATCGAACTGCTCGTGGTACTGGTCGCCGCGCCGGTGCCGTTCCAGTCGCCGAAGTCCAAGGTAAGGCATCGAGGATAGAACAAGGCCTCCTTCGGCTCGCCCAGAGTGCCGCCGCTGCTCCAAACGCCGATGTCCGCACCGGTGCTTCCGTTGATCTTGCGGATGTTGTTGTTCATGATGTCGGACACGTAGATGTTGCCATCCGGCCCGAAGCTGATGCCGCCAAAGGCTCCGCTCGATGTCGAGAAGGTGCTGATCGCCATGGTCGCTCCCGTCGTGACCTTATAGACGAGGTTGTTGTGGGCGCAGACGTAAAGGTTGCCATCGGGTCCAAAGACAAAGCCACGCACGGTGAGCACGCCGCCGGGCAGTGCGATGCTGTCGATGAACGCGCCACTGAGATCGAAGCGCATGATCAAGCCGCTGCCGTAGTTGCCCACATAGAGCTTGTTGTCGGTGCTCCAGAGCAGGCCCTGGAACGGTTGATTCAAGCCCGCCGTGCTCGGCACGAAGTTGTCGATGAAGGCTCCGGTGCTGCCGTTGTAGCGTTTGATTTCGTTGCTGTTGCGGCTGGCGATGTAGCAGTTGCCATCGGGTCCCCAGGTGATGCCGCTGGGTGTGTTCAAGCTGTTGCCGCTGGCGATGAAAGTGCCGACCACGGCTCCCGTACGCGAGTTGTAACGCACGATCTTGTGATCGAACGATGAGGTGACAAACAAGTCGCCCGCAGGTCCGAAGGCGATGTCATACGGACGATTCAAACCTCCGGCGTTCGTCGCGAAGAGATCCGCTATGTAAACGCCGCCGCTGTAGGTGTGGCGGGTGACGGTATCGCGCTGGTTGTTCGACACATACGATTCCCAAGTCATCGTGCCCGGACAGGTGAAGCCGAAGTCCACGGTGAGATTCGAGTTCGTGTCCGTGTCGCCATCCGTCGCCGGTTCCGCGCCAGCGCTCAACGTGATGGCCGATGATGCGACTCCGAATCCGGCGACGGCAACGCCGTTGTCATCGTTGTCAATGTTGTTGTCCGGATCGGTGCTGCCAGTGGTCGTGGTGAAGCCTTCCAACATGCCGCCTGCCGCGAAGTTGGACGCAGCCACTTCCACGATGTAGTCACCGGCTGCGAGTCCGTTGAAGCGATAGTAGCCGCCGTTGCTCGTGGTCTGGGTGGCGACCAAGGTGTCCGTGGCATCGAGTGATCCCGCCGTCGCGCCGTTGTCCTGATAGACATTCATCTTCACGCCATCGAGTGGCAGCTCGCCGCTGGCGAAGTCGAAGGTGCCATTGCCATTGGCGTCAAACCACACGCGATTGCCGATGGAGAACGTGGCGGTGATCGTCACCACGTAATCCTCCGTTTCACCCGTGGCACCGCTGCTCGTCGGCGTGGTGGCGCTGTTGTCGGTGAGACGGAACCGTGCGCCGCGTTGAGTGCCGGCGCTCGCAGTGGCGGGCACGGCGAAGATCACGTTGACCGTTTGGGCTGCTGCGTTCGCCGTGGTCACCGCGCCGTAGATGCGCTCACCGCCCGAGGCGACAGGTGAGTCGTTGAAAGTGCCGTCGTTGTTGAAATCGATCCACGCATGCAGGTATTTGCCCGCCGTGTTGTTGTTGAAGACGCTGACCGGAATGGTCACGATGGCATTCTGCGCGATGCTGCCAGGCATCGTGACACCGTCTTCATCCGCGCCGTCAGCAGTGGCGGCGACATCGGGAACAACACTTGCCTCAGCATCGACGGTGGCACCGAGGCGGAGGTTGGAGTTCGCGATGGTCGATGCGGTGGTAGTCGCCGCGCCGCTACCGCTCCAGTCGCCAAAGTCCGTTGTGGGTGCAGTCACCGTGATGGCGTAATCCTCGACCTCGCCCTTGAGCGCGGACAGACCGGCTGAAGCTGGTGCCGTGATGCCCTCTGTGGCACGGATGCGCAGGAACTTCGTGCCCCCCGTCGTGCCGGCTGGCGGAGTGAGGGAGAAGCTGAGATTGGTCGTGCCCGACGCGAGGATGGTCTGAACAGGGAGCGTTTCGTTGGTGCCGCCAAAGGAGCCGTCGCCATTCCAGTCCACCCACACGCCCACTTTGGCGGTGCTGCCGCTCAGACTGCCGATCACCGGGATGTTGACCGGAACAGTGATGCTCGTCGGGGAGCCTACTGTGAAGCTCGAAATCGTGAGGTCCTCGTCATCGGTGCCAGTGGTGTCATCCGCCGTCGCGGTGGCATCACCGCTGTAGCCTGAGTCCGCGTCGGTGGCATTGGTGCCGATCTTGATGGCCGTGCTGGCCACCTGGCTGGCAAACGGGAAGCCGATGTAGTCACCGAAGTCCTCCGTCTTGGTTGTGAGTGCGGCCTTGAGCAGCGCGGGCCAGGTTCCCGTGTCAAACCAGGCGATGAAGTTCTTATACGTACCCGCCGTGTCGAGCGTGGTCTGGTCCACCGGGAAGGCCGTGAGGCCGCCGCTGCCATTGTAGGTGGGCTGGCCGCTGAACATGAACCAGTGCATCCACACGCCCACCTCGCTGCCGAAGCGGATGCCCGCCCAGTCCTGCGGGAGGCTGTAAGTGGGATAATTGTCGCGGTTGTTGATCAGGCTGGCGTCGATGCTGAAACTGAGACTGAAATAGTTGCTGCCCTCATTGACGAGCGGTCCGGGACGGATGCGCGTGTCGTTGGCGCTCGATGCCAGCAGCTTGCCCGGATTCGACCAACTGTTGTCGCTCTGCGCAGGGTCGTACACATACACGGACATCTTCGGCTGGTTCGGCGTGTAGCCATCGTAGTAGATGATGGCTCGGTTGTCGCCACGGGGCAGCGGCCCTTCGCTCAGGGACAGCCACATGCCCTGGAGCGGCCTCGATGCCGAGTAGCACTTGATGCGCACGAAGACGTCGAGCAGCTTCGTCGTCGGATTGTAGCCCATGCGCATGTAGCGGACGGGTCCAAACGACTCGCCATTGATCAGCGGTGTCCAGCTCACCGCATCTGGTTCCAGTTCGGTATTGTCGAGGTCCCAATTCTCATTGGCATTGTCGGCGACGAAGGAATAGCACTGCGTGGCACCGATGGCGCTGATCGTGGTTACGTAGTCCTCGATCTCTCCCGAGCCGGTGGAACTCGTGGCCGTCACATTCGCATCGCTGGAGAGGCGGACGCGCACGCCTAGATTCGTGCCCGCAGTCAATGGCGTGACGGCATAGTAGAGTGTGGCACCGGACGTGCCGGTCGCGATCGTGTCGCGAATGACCATCTCCCCGGAGTCGGAGAAGTCACCGTCGTTGTTGTAATCAATCCATGCCCTGAGATAAGCAGGCGAGCCGGTGGTGTTGGTGGCCACGATGGTAAAGTTCTGCGCCTGGCCCACCGACCACGGAGCCGTCGGCAGCGTCACGCCGTCTTCGTCATCGCTGCCGGTGGTATCGTCAACAGTCGCGGCGGAGGTTGGGCTGACAGAGGCTTCGGCATCCACCAGCGCGCCGAGGCGGAGATTGGAGTTCGCCGTGCTGAAAGTGGTCGTGGTCGCCGCGCCGGTGGTGTTGGTGGCATGCGCCCAGTCGCCGTAGTCACGGCTGTTGGTGTTGACGGTGACCAGGTAGTCCTCCACCTCGCCATCAAGCGCCCCGCCTGTGGCTGTGAGTCCGCCCGCCGTGCTGATGCGGAAGCGCGCGCCCAAAGACGTGCCCGTGGTGGCACCGGCTGGCACAGGCACGCTGAGGTTGTTGTTGCCGGCGACGACGCTCAACTCGGCGATGGCTTCACCAGCGTCGAGGAAGTCACCGTCGTTGTTCCAGTCAAAGAAGGCGTTCACTTTCGCGGCGGCGCTGGCATTGACCACGACGGTGGCAGTCGCGCCAGCAGTCAGCGTCGGGATGGTCACGCCGTCTTCATCATCGCCTTCAAGATCATCGCCATCGGCATTCAGAGAAGGCTGGCCATTGCCATCCACGTCCGGGGCCACGGTGCCCAGCTTCAAGGTGCCAGCGACGTGCCGCGGGCCGTTGTGCTCGATGACGGTGGGGTAGCGCAGCGGCAGATCGCCGAAATCGCTGGCCGCGCACGGCACGACCTGGATGCCGCACGGGAAGTTGGATGTGTTCGTCGTGATGGTGCGGAGCAAGGTGCCGGCGGACGAGTAGATGACGACGCGGTTCTGGGTGTAGTCCGTGGCCCAGAGCGTGCCATCGGGCGCCCAGGTGAAGGGCAGGTCGGAGCCGCTCGCGCCCGTCAGCGTGGTGAAGGTGGAAACGACACCGCCAGGAAGGGTGATCTTTTTGATCGTGATGACACCGGCATTCTCGTTGCAAGTGTAGAGGCTGCCATCGGCCCCGACTTCCAGCACATAGTTGTAGCCGGTGATCGTCGCCACTGTGGACTGGAAGGTGCCCGCGCTGTTATACTTCCGGATGCTGGAGGTGACTTCGTCCGTCACATAGCAATTGCCCGAGGTGTCGAACGTGATGCCCGTCGGAGTCACTCCGGTGATGAAGGTGCTCACCAGAGCGCCGGTGCTCACGTTGTAGCGCTTCACCGTCTGGCCGCCGTAGTCTGCCACGTAGAGATAGCCGTCCGGTCCCACCACGATGCCGCTGACATACGCCAGCGATGCGGTGGCGGTGATCAGGGTGCTGATGTAGGCCCCCGTCTGTGCGTTGACACGATACACGCCGCCGGAGGCATCGCTGTTGGCAATGAGCAGATCACCATTCGGAGCCATCGTCATCTTGCTCAGATAGGTGACAGAGTTCACGCTGTTCACCTGGCCGAGGTAGGCACCGGTGGAGTCGTAGGACTGCAGGGTTCCGTTGCTGAAGCTCGACACCCACACCTTGAAGCAGTCACGCGTGTCCGCACTGACCGTGACCGCGTAATCCTCCACCTCGCCCTTCAGAGCGGAAGCGCCGTTGAATACGGGGGCCGTTGCACCTTCCGTGATGCGGATGCGCAGATACTTCGTTCCCACCGTGGTGCCTGCGGGCGGTGTGAGGGAGAAGGTCACATAGCTGGTCCCTGCTGTGGCCACCGTTTGCGCGGTGAGGGTTTCGTTCGTGTCGATGACGTCGCCGTCACCGTTCCAATCGACAAACACATTGATGCGCGAGGTGCTGCCGCTGAGGTTCGCCAGCACGGGGATGGTAACCGGCACCACCAGATTGGAAGCCGTGCCCACATAGCAGGTCGGCATGATGAGGTCTTCATCATTCGTGCCGGTGGTGTCGTCTTTGTTCGCATTCGCGTCGGAAGGATCAGTCGCTTCGCCATCCGTCGCGTTGGTGCCGATCCTGATGTCGGTGGTCGCTGTCTGCGATGCGGTGCTGGCGGCCAGACTGCCGAAGACATGGTCGCCGAAGTCGGTGGCAGCGCAGGTGCCGGAGAGGATCACGTTGTCGATAGAAACGCCGTCATTGTAGGAGGTGGCCATCGAACGGCCCAGGCCGCCCCACATGGCGATTTCGAGCAGGAAAGTCTTGCCTGCCAGCGCGGTGCCGGTGGGCAGGGCCGTGCCGTTGACGAAGGTCTGATCCGCGATATTCCACGCACCGGGCACCAGCGTGGTCGTGTTCGTCCAGGCCGTGCGATAGGCGGTGCCGTCATGCCAGGTGAGGAAGAACCGGACACTCAACGCTGCGGAAGTGGACGGGCACAGGTCGGCCAGCACGCCGGTGATGTTACCGTTCGATCCGGCCCCGAAAGTGAACGTGGTGTAAACCGTCTTGGTGGTCGGCGTGAGATTCGCGCGGGCTGACTCGAGAGCGGAGTTGTAAGTCGTCGCCGCACCCCAGACGGACACCACTGATGAGCCTGTCCGGAGAAAACCATTCTCCACCTCTGAGATCACATCGAGCAGACCATTGGTGTTGGCCACCGGCTGGAGCTGCGATGTCGTGGTGATGCAAGCGCTCTTCACATCGGGATTCGCGGGCATCACCGGGCTGGTGGTTTCAAAGCGATACTCGAGCAGCGGCGTCGGATTCGGCACGCTGGCCACGGTGACCGCATAGTCTTCGACCTCGCCCTTCAATGCACTGGCTCCGGAGAAAGCGGGGGCCGTGGTTCCCTCGGTAATTCTCATGCGCAAATACTTGGTGCCGGGAGTGGTGCCCGCAGGCGGATGCAGTGTGAAATACAGCGATCCTGTGGCGCTGATGCTCTGCGCTGTGAGCGCCTCCTCGGTATCCAGCACGTCTCCATCACCATTCCAGTCCACCCAGATGTTAGCCCTGGCGGTGCCACCGCTCAGCGAGGCCGGGGTCAAGGTGATGGGCAGGGTGAGATTGGAGTATTTGTCCACATACAGCGGTGGCATCGTCAGGTCTTCGTCATCCGTGCCGGTGGTATCGTCCAAAGACGCCCCCGAGTCGGAGAAGTCGCCTTCAGCATCCGTGGCATTGGTGCCGATTTTGATGTCGGCACTTGGAACCTGAGCTGCAGAGCTGCCGATGGCGAAGAAGTGATCCCCGAAGTCGTAGTTGCATTGCTCGGTGATGATCGGCGTGAAGCCCATCGGATGCACGTCGATGCCGAGATAGCTGGTAGCAGAAAAGTTCATCGCCGTGGCCTTGCCAGAGGCATCATACGTCGGAGCTGCGGTCATGTCGGTGGCGGTGCACCACATGCCTGCATTGCCCCAGAACTGAAGACCGCGCCAGTCAGTGTCGAGGCTCCATGCCACGGGCCATTGCGAGCGATCATTGATGCGCGTGCAGTCGAGCGTGAGGCGGAAGCGCACCGTCTTGGCCACTGTATCTTCCGTCACGGACAGCGCTTTCACATCGCTCGCATTCTGACCTCCAGGCGCAGTGGACACCATGAGGTAGGCTGGCGAAGACCAGCTATTGCCGTGCTGGAGGCTGTTCTCGACATAGACGAGAGCCTTCGGAGACGCGCGATTAAAGCCATCGATATAGACCATCGCGTAGCGCTGCACCGGAGTCTGCAACGGCAGCGGACCAGTGTTGATCATGAACCAGACACCATCCGCACGGACACCGGTCGCGGTCTTTTGCAGCACGGTGCAGTCGAAGTTGAAGAGCTTCGTGGCGTTGTTGTAGGTCACGTCCACGTCCTTGTAGGTGCCAATGTCACCGGCATTGTCCCAGTAGATCGGCGAGTTGGTCTGCGCAGGCGTGATTTCGGTGGCCGGAGTAAAGATCACGTCGGCATTAGTATCCGAGAGATGGAAGTGATTGCAGTTCGTCTGCGCGGTGAAAGCCATCACGTAGTCTTCGATTTCACCCGTGCCGGAAGCGCCGGTGGCAGCTGTGTTCAACACATTGGACAAACGCACGCGCACGCCACGTTGGGTGCCGACACTCGCCGTGGCCGGAACGGCAAACTGGAGGCGGTAATACTGATAGAGCGAGCTACCGGAATTGTAGGCAGCTGGATCGTAGTCCGTGGTCCCGGTCGGCACGTTCACGTTGGTCGCGACCTGCTCGGACACATCGAAGGTGCCGTTGTTGTCGAAGTCCACCCACGCATTCAAGTAGGCAGCCGCGCCAGTGAGATTCGTGGCCTTCACGGAAAGCTGCGCGTAGGAGCCTACCGGCACCGAAGGCGCAAACCACACACCATCTTCGTCAGCGCCGTCCGCCGTCGCGCCGACATTCGGAGTCACCCCGTTTTCCGAGTCCACCGTCGCACCGATGCGCAGGTTGGAGTTCATCATGCTGTAGGTTGTTCCCGTTTGCGCACCTGAACCGCTCCAGTCACCGTAGTCGGACGCCACGGTGACGTTCACCGCATAGTCTTCGACCTCGCCCTTCAATGCGGACGCGCCGCTGAAGACCGGCGCGGTGCTGCCTTCGGTGATACGGATGCGCAGATACTTCGTGCCTGTGGTGGTGCCTGCAGGTGGCGTGAGCGCGAAGGTGTAGTTGTTGGTGCCGGTGGCAATGGTCGCGGGCGTGGGCGTGATGGTCTCGCCTGCGTCGATGGTGTTGTTGCCATTCCAGTCCACGAACATCCTCACCTGCGCAGCTGTGCCGGAGAGATTGGCCAACGTCGCCATGATGGGGACCACGACGTTGGTGTTCACACCGACGGTGAAGCTCGGCATCGTCAGGTCTTCGTCGTTCGTGCCGGTGGTGTCGTCCTTGTTCGCATTCGTGTCGGAGGGATCGCTGGCTTCGCCGTCCGTTTGATTCGTGCCGATGCGGATGTCCGCGCTCGGAACTTGTGATGCCGTGCTTGCAGCAAGCGTGCCATAGATGTGGTCGCCGTAGTCGAGCAACACACCGCAGGGATTCACGATCATGCTCGTGCCCGCGCCACCGCTCGTCGCACCATACGGCGGATCGCCAGTGACCACGGGCTGCGTGCCGCGTGTGCCGCCAGTGAGGGTGATGGTGCCTGGGGTGATGCTGGTCAAAACGAGACCGCCGCCGCCGCCACCGCCGGGGCCGCGCGCGCCGGAGTTGGTGCCGTCGTTGGGTGCGTTGCCGCCGTTGCCGCCCTTCGCGCTGAAGGTCACGGTGCTGAGTGTGCCGCTGCCTGCGGTGAACAAGATCGTGCCGCCTGCGCCACCGCCGCCGCCTGCATCGGCAATGCCGCTGAGAGCGCCATCGGCTGCGCCGCCATTGCTGCCGCCCGTGCGTCCAGCACGACCTGGCGCACCATCGGCTGTGACGCTGCCGGTGCCGGAGACACTGCCTGCATTGATCATCACCAGACCACCGCCCGCGCCACCACTACCGGAGGGCTGTGTCATGGATGTGCCGTGGCCGGAACCGCCGCCACCACCCATGCGCAGGATGTTCGGTGATGCGGCCATGATATAGCCGCCGACGCCACCGATGGCTGTGCGTGCGAGACCGATCCAACTGGCGCTATCGCCGCCATTGCCGCCCGTGCCGACGTTGGCACCACCGCCGCCACCGGCCTGGTAGTTGTTGCCACCACCACCACCACTTCCCGCGGCACCACGCGAGCGTGAGCCATTCGGATAGCCCTGCTGCATCGAGTTGTAATGGTTGTAGTAGTTGAGCGCCTCATCCAGCATCACGCAGGGTGCCCCCCCAAAGCCTTCACCTTTGATGCCTGCGAGGCCGCCGTTGATATCGGTGTAGTAATTCGTGTCCACGACGCTGGTATTGCCGCCTGCATACGCCACGCCCAGGCCGCCACGGAAGCCGCGTCCGGTCACGTCGATGAACGAACTCGCGCCAAAGGTGATCGCGCCCTGCACCTGGATCGCAACCACGCCACCGACGCCGAGGATGGCGGGATCATCGTTGGTGGAGTTCGGCCACCAGCCTGCAGCAGCGGGGCCAGTGTTCCAGCGAGCCGCGACGATGGACGTGCTCGCGTTCAACGTGAGGGTTGAATACAACGGCACACGGATGACCTGAAAGGTCTCCATGCCTTGGTCGGCCTTGTTCACCCAGCCAGACGAGCGGCGAACGACATACGGATTCACCAAGCCCGTGCTCAACGGCACCGCGCCGCTCGCGATCGGACCGGACGCGAGCACGTATTCATAGCGGCCCGCGATGACTGATCCGGCAACGGGCTGGCCGTAGTTCGAGGCGCTCGACGACAGCACATCCGCACCTTGCATCTGAATGACGAGGAGCAAATCCCCCGCCGCAATCGCGGTCGTCGCGCCAGCGGCATAGGCTGTTCCCACCGGAATGGAGGTCGCGCCCTTTGCGACTGAGGCGGTGCCGGGATAATACGTGTTCACCACGGTGCTCGCCGCCGTGATGGTCTTGGCACCGTCTTTGCCCGCTGTGCCTGGAATACAAACCACCGGCTGCACGGTGATGCTGAGCTGCTGCGTGCTGCCGCAACCATTGGCATCCACCACGGTCACAGCAAAGATGTAGGTGCCCTGCGAGGTCGGCGTGCCGCTGATCACACCCGCGCTGGTCATCGTGATGCCCGTGGGCAACGCACCGCTGCTCACACTCCAGGTGTAGGGCGAGGTGCCACCGCTAGCGATCATCGTCGTGGATGCGAACAGAGTGTTCACCGTGACATTCGGCAGGATGGACGGTGCCATCGTGACCGTGGCGCAGGTGCGCACGCCGATGTCGATGGTGTTGTCCGTGCTGGTGCTGCCTGCGGAACCAGGCTCGGTGCCGGGGACCATGTTGAAGACGTTGCTGTAGATGGCCGATCCGGACCCGAGTGGCTGCACGCCGTTGTTGTCGTTGTCCACACCGTTGTCCGCTGTGAAGGCGACGCTGCTGACGGCTGTCGCGGCAGGCGGTGGGGCAGGAATCTTGATGAAGTAGCGACCGGTGGCGGCATTGGTGAACGAATACAAGCCGCCGCCTGCGGTGGTCGTCGAGCTGACGAGCCAGTCATCGCCGCCACCGATGACGAGATCGGGACCAGGGGACCACAGTTCGACGATCACATTATCCACGCCGGATTCGCCCGTATCCTTGAGGCCATTATTGTTGGCATCCAGCCAAAGGAGATTGCCGATGGTCAAGCCAGATGGGCAAGGCAGCGTGGGGCTCGTGAACACGATGTCTTTGGCCCCATAGACGGAGTTGCTATACGGCACGAAGTCGTTGATGTAGGCACCGGTGAGGCCGTTGAATTTGCGGACGGCACCACCCACGTCGCAGACGTAGAGATTGCCATCGTGGCCGAAGCGGATCCCTGACATTTGATAGCCTGCGCCCGTGGGAATGAAGTCGCTGATGTAGGCACCAGTGATACCGTTGAACTTCAAAACTCGCGAGTCTTCGAAGGAGACATAAAGATGGCCATCGGGACCGAAGGTGATGCCGCGCATGTTGACGCCGTTCATGACGATGCCGGAGGTGAACACATCGACATACGCGCCCGTGGTCGCATTGAAACGAAGGATGCGTCCGGTGTAAGAGTCAGGGAAGTAAAGAAGGCCATCCGGCCCCACACAACTGGTCTGACGTGAGTAACCATAGCCAGGTGTGGTGAAGGAATCGCTGCCCAAATAGGTGCCCGCCGAGCTGTAGCGCTGGATCACGTCACCTGCGGTCACGTTCAAGACGGAGCCATCCAAGGAGAAGGTGATACCGCGCGGGCGATACAGACCATTGGCACCCGGTGGCACGAAGGCATCAAGGTAGGCACCGGTGAGCAAATCGAAGCGCAGGACGGCGTTGGAGCGCCGATTGACACCACCGCCATTCTCGCCGCTGCTGCTCACATACAGTTTGCCGTCCAGAGGACTGATGCCGATGCCATACGGCCCGTCCAGCCCAGCCGCGCCGGTATCGTAGCCGCCGATCTTGGCACCGGTCAGGTCGTAGCTGCCGATGTAGTTGCTGTAGAAGCTCGTGAGGATCGCGCAGCCCACCGCAGGCGGATTGTAGAAGCCGAAGTCAATCGTGTTGTCCGTGTTCGTCGCACCGCTGGAGCCAGGCTCGGTGTTCGCGGCCAACGTGAACACACCGGAGAACACCGCCGCACCGGAGCCCGCCTGGCTGCCATTGTCGTTGTTGTCGATGCCATCGTCTCTGATGTCGGTGAACAAGCTGCTCATCGGATAGCTCGCAGGCGGTGTAGGAATCTTCACAAAGTAAGTGCCCGGCGCGAGACTGGTGAAGCTGTAGAGGCCTGAGGCATCGGTGGTGGCATTGCTGCCGACCTGCGTGTCCGCCGCACCGCCTGAGCCGCCGATGGCATTGTCCGTGCCAGTGCTCCAGAGCTGCACCGTCACGCCGCTGATGCCAGACTCGCCCGTGTCCTTGATGCCGTTGTTGTTCGTGTCGTTCCACACGAGATTGCCCACGGCGAGATTGCTCTGAGGTGTGAAACCAAAATCCACGGTGAGATTGGTGTTGTTGTCATCCGCGTTGTCCCACGAGGCCAGCACGCCCTTCTCGGTGCCAGTGTCCATGACTTCACCGTCATTGGACAGAGCGATCACCGCGCTGCTGATGCCGTTGGTCTGTGGCGCGGCATCGTCGATGCCATTTTCGCTCCCGGATGCCACGTCGTCGTCGTTGCCGGTGTCGCCCTCATTGCCGGTGACGGAGAGTGTGCCAGCGAGTGGCTGGCCGGTGGCAAAGTTGGTGGCAGGAATGTGGACATAGTAGCTGCCGGGCGAGAGGTTGGTGAAATTGTAAATGCCCGCCACGCCGTTGACGGTCGCAGTGGTGGTCGTCGCCGTCGGCGTGCCGCTGGTGGCGGTGCCGTTGGGGAAGAGCTTCACGGTGACGCCGTTCACGCCTTCGCCGGCGTCATACTTGCCGTTCTTGTTTGCGTCGATGAAGACGAGGTTGCCGATGCCGACATTCGTGCAGGTGCTCCAGTAGGCGCTGCCTTCGAAATCCTGAATTTCGGTGCCAGCCAGCGGATGCGGGTAGAAGCTGGCGATGGCCGTGTTCAGACCGTCGCTGCCAAGGGTGACTTGGATGAATCGGTGTCCGCTGTTGTCCACGGCCACGAGCTTCTGGTTCAGCGGATCCCAGAAGATGGTCTCCACGTCCACACTGCCGCTGGGGCCGCCGATCACGTTCAAGTCCTGCGTGGCGATGATGGCGCCGTTGGCCTTGTTCACTTCATAGAGATCGTCGCCATTGCCATCAATCACGAAGAGGCGGCCATCCGGTGTCATCTCCATGCCGTCGGTGTAGCGCACGTTGTAGGTCGTGCCGCTGACCACGCCGGTCATGGTGCCCACGACGGTGGGTGCGGTGGCGGCGAGCTTGTTCGCATTCAGCGCTCCAAGATCGACGTACGCCAAACCGTCCGCCAGGGTATCCAGATTATCGGATGAGGCCACGCCATCAGGACGCTTGTCGCAGAGGTAGAGGCGGTTGGTGGTCGGGTCGTAGGCGAGAGATTCGCCCGTGTGTCCGCTGGGCTTGGTGATGTGACCGAGGAGCGTCAGGATGATGTTGCCCTGGTTGGCTGCGGCGTTTCCAAGATTGTAGGTCCAAAGAGCCTGCGTGCTTGACGCGGCGGCGGCAAGTTTGCTGCGTGACATGAAATAGGCCTGGCCGGTGGCGCTGTTGATGGCCATGGCCTCCATGTCATCGGTCTCGGTGCCATCGGCAGGAAAATTGCGCACCGTCACGCCATCGGCGGGATCGTAATACTTCATGCGGCCATAGTTGATCGCCGTGGCGGCAGGATTGCTGTAGTCCATCGACCACAGGCGGAGGCGGGAGTTGTCTTCATCGACCACCCAAACATACGGATTGGCGCAGCCAACAGGCGTGTTGATCACCACGAGGTAATCCTCCACCTCGCCAGTGCCGCCGCTAAGGCCGGTGGGTCCGGGATTGCTGACGCTGGTCAAGCGCAGGCGCGCGCCGAGACCCACACCGGTGGTGACGCCGGAACTCGGAATAGCGAGCGAAATATTGACCGACCCGCTCGTGGACGTGGAGACTTCCGTGGCCTTCTCGTTGGCATCGAAGAGGCCGTTATTGTTCAGGTCGATCCACATGTTCAAGTAGGCCGCGCTGCCCGTCGTGTTCGTGACGAGCACCGGCACGGTCACCGTGCTGCCCGTGGTGATGGGCGGCCACATCGTCACGCCGTCCTCGTCATCGATGCCCTGCGCATCGTCGCCCGTCGCAACGCTGTTGAGCGTCTCCGCAAACTCCGCGTCAACCTGGGTGCCCAGTTTGAGGTTGCTGTTCACCGTGCTGCTGGCGGAGGCAAAGAGACTGAAGTCGCCAAAGTCCTTGGTGGCGGCACTGAAGCCGAAGTCATACGAGGGATTGGCCACGGCCGAAGCTGGAGTGACGACGGACGCAACGATTTCACTGCCGCTTAGCACACCGTTGGAGTCGATGAGGTTGTTGCCTGTGGCGGTGTGCGGATCACCTGGTGCCGTGCCCGTGATGTAAGCGGTGATGGGAGCGGCGCCGTTGAGAGCCGGGTCAGTGGAACTGATGGTCAGGTAATACTGCTTCGATGCCTGGATGGTGTATTTGGCTCCGGTCGTGTAGGTGATGCTGAGCGTGGGCCAGTTCGTCGATGTGGCAGCGAAGGTCTTCGCGGTGCGGTTCGCGGTGCCCGCGACACGTTTGAAGTAGAGAGCAATGGCATTGCCGCTGGCCCAACCGCCGCGGCTGACCACAGCTTGGATCAACGGCGCCAGATTGGGTGTGAGCTGTGCTGCCGTGCGGTTGCCGCTGGTCCATGCAGCGGGGCTCCAATTGATCATGCCGGCGCCCTTTGCGCGGGCGGACAAAGAAGAATTCGTCGAGGTGAAAGTGGCGGCGTTGTCCGCACTCTCCGCCTGAATGCCGATGGTCACGGTGCCGGATTCCGTTGCGTCAGCAGTGAATTGAACGGTGGCGCTGGTGATCGTCGCGCCCACTGGAATGGCCAGCGAGGGGAAGCGAATGCCGACGAGCTGGGAGATGGTGGTGTCGTCACCAAGTTCAAGATCGCTGCTGCTATAGCTGACACTGCCAGCCGAACTCTGACCTGCGATCAAGCCTTCCTCGGCGTCATCCGACTCCGCTCCGGGACCAGCGGTGATGGTGCTGCCCGCCACGGAACCCAGCATGTTCAGCGCCGCGCCGCCACCGAAATTGTATATGCCATTGCCATCGGTCAGCATCTGGCCGATGAGCACATCGTCCGCGTCGCCACGCGTAGCATTGGTCGAAGAATATAGTCTGACGTGTACATTCTGGATGTTCGTGTCAGCGGTCGATTGCTGATTATTGGCATCCACGTCAACGAAGACGCGATCGCCCAGGCTAAACGTGGGCGAGGCGAATCCAAGATCGAGGGTGAGATTGCTGTTCGCATCAAACGCATCGTCCACCGTGCTCAGGTAGCCTGTTTCTCCCGTGGCGGCGGTAGGCTCACCGCCCGTGGAGAGAGTAAACACATTTGAGACGACACCGCCAGTCGTCGGCGTCGAGTTCTCGATGCCGTTGTCTCCCGAAGGTGAATTGTCATCGAACGCATCATCCGCCGAAGTGCCGGCGATCGAGACCAATCCATTGAGCGGCTTGCCGGCGCCAAACTCGCTGGCGGGAATGTGCATGAAGTAGCTGCCTGGCTGCAAACCGGAGAACAGGAAGCGACCGTCATTGTTGGTCTTCGTATCGACCACCCAGGGGTAGTCGTTCTTGGTCTGCGTGGAGCGGAACAAGCGGACCTCCACATTATCCACGCCCTCACCGGAGTCATACTTGCCATTGTTGTTGAGGTCCTTGAAGACCACATTGCCAGCCATGAGCAGATTCGGCGAGCAGCTTTCCTGCACGACCACATTGTCGATCAGAGTGCCCTGCGAGCTGGCGCTGAAAATGAACTGGCAGACCTTGTCATTGCTGATCGGAGAGGGCAGGAAGAACTGCACCTTTTTGCGCCGCCAGTTCAGATTGCTCCACGGAGACGCCTGATAGCTGACGCTGATGGTTGATCCGGTCGCCGTATCGAGCATGTCATAATAGGATGCCACATAGCGGCCCGTCGTGTTCCAGGTGGTGCCAGTGGTCATGTCGCCCGTCTCTACCTCAAGGACAGGCTCGCCCACGGGAGTGGCGGGTGGCGTCGTTGGATTGTTCGGATCGAAGGCACACCAGTCAAACGAGACGGTGTAGTATTTTCCGCTGGGGAGTTGGGGCAGCCAGCTGGTCAGGGCATCGATGCTGAACTCCTTCCAAGCACACGCCCCATTGGTGAGGAACAGAAAGCGATTGCCATCCGTAGCCCTGGTCGGGCTTTGAATCCAGGCACCGTTGTCATATCCCCAACCGTCAATGTTGCCATTGCCCGGATAGGACCGACGGTCCGTCGAATTGGCCGGATCGACGAATGTGTCGGTGCCCGTCCACATCGGAGCGGTGGTGCTGGCGTTTTCAAACGAACCGTTCACCGCCAGATTGGTGCGGTAGCAGGAAGAGAAACCGAAGTCGATGGTGAGATCGCAATTGTTGTCCGCAGGTTTGCCACTGGTGCCGTCATCCCATGTGCCATTTGCCCCTGTCTCGCGCGTTGTGGGTTCAACGGCCGAAGCCAGCGTGAACGTGCTCGAACTGATGCCGTTGGTGGCGGGCGCGGCATTGTCGATGCCGTTCTCATCGAAATCATCATCCAGACCATTGTCACCGCCATTGCCGACCAGGGAATACTTGCCGTACAGGGCCTGACCGCTGGCGAAGTTCGATGCAGGTATGTGCACATAGTAGTTTCCCGCTGAAAGACCTGTGAAGCTGTAGCAGCCGTTGATGCCATTGACCGCGGCGGTGGTCGTCGTGGCCGTGGGCGTGCCAGTGGTGGCGGTACCCTGCGGGAAGAGCTTCACGGTCACACCATTGACGCCTTCGCCAGAGTCAAAGCGACCATTCTCATTGGCGTCGATGTAAACCAGGTTGCCGACGGCAACGGTGGGTGGGGCGGAGAAACCGAAGTCGATGGTGAGGTTGGTGTTTTTGTCGGCATCCACACTGCTGCCGTCGGCGTCCTTGTCGAAGCCGGTCTCGCCGCCGGCGGCATCAGGCGCGGCATCGGCCGTGACCGTGAAGTTGTTGGACTGAATGCCGCTGGTGGCGGGCGTGGCGCTG
Source organism: Verrucomicrobiaceae bacterium (assembly GCA_019694165.1). Taxonomy (GTDB): domain Bacteria; phylum Verrucomicrobiota; class Verrucomicrobiia; order Verrucomicrobiales; family Verrucomicrobiaceae; genus JAIBCL01. Next base: position 78,157 of record JAIBCL010000014.1, read on the forward strand.
TCGATGCCGTTGTCACCCGTGGTGCTGCCGTCATCCTGCCCGCTGGTGTCGGTGGGGTTGGCCGGAGAAATGGACAACTTGCCGTTCAACGGACGCCCGGCACCAAACTCCGCGGAAGGTATCCTCAGATAATACGTGCCTGCAGGGAGGCCGCTGAACATGTAACGACCGCTGGAGTCCGTGCAGGTGCGGCCCAACAGCGCATTGCTGCTGTTGTACAGGCTCAGGCGCACGTCGGCGACGCCTTCACCCGAAGTGTAGGCTCCGTTGCTGTCGGCGTCGTTGAACACGAGATTTCCAATGCTGCCGTACTTGGTGAACGTCGAGCACTCGAGGTTCACCTGGTCAAAGAACACGCCGCCGGCCGTGGGCGCGGCAGTCTGGCCGAGAAGCAGAAGCATCCCCTGGTAGTTTGGCTGGAACTGCACCCACACGAGCTGCCAGTTGAGCGAGGTGTAGTCGAGCGCCTTGCCCGTCGTCCACGCCGTGCCGTCAGTGGCCAGAGGGTTGCAGCTTCTAAGGCTCCACTTCACTCCGCGAATGGCATCGCCCGTCCCGCCCGCATGATTGCGCGTGACCACAGTGCCGCCGGCGGAGTAGCCCGTGATAGTGGCGGGAGCAGTGACCGAGTCACTCTCGACGATCGAGTCGAGTTCCAGACGGACTTCGCATGTGGAATTCGCCGGTGCACTGGGGTCAAACGCGGCCACCCATGCCGCGTACTGATACGTGTTGGCCGTGTTCATGGTGACAGCCGACGAACACAGGCCGGTGGTATCCGGTCCCGATGGGACCCATACGAGATAACTTCCGCTGGACGTGCCTCCCGGAACATTGAAAGCCGTGGTGCTCACCAGCTTCGGAAACGTGCTGGTTCCCGTGCTGGTCGATGGATAGGTCCATCCGAGCACGGGTCCCTGACCTTTCGGCAGATCTACAGAGGCAGTGCCGCCGGTACCCGGCCAGTTTCCGTAAGATGGAAGAACCATGGTCCCGCCACTCGTGTAAGTTCCGTTCCCCGTGCTGCTTGAAAGGGTGATCGTGGTGGAGGTCGGAGCAGACGCGACAACGAAAGTGCCATTCGCCGCTGTATTGCCGCCGACGCCGGAAATTACGACCGTCTGGCCGGCCGCGAGCCGGTGAGCAATGCTGGTTGTGATCGTGATAGGTGACGTGTTGGTTGCACCCGTCACGACGTATGTCAGATTGCTGGTTTCAAATCCGGGGTTTGGCGAAGTGTTGCCCGCGACACATCCACCTGCGGTCTCGGTGTGGAAGGCAAAATCGATGGTCAGGTTTCCATTCGAGTCTCCATCGGCATCGTCATCGGTGTTGCTGAAACCTGTCTCCGTTCCTCCATTCACGGGCTGGGTGCCGTAGCCGAGCGACACCACGCCGCTCTGCCGGGCGGTAATCGCAAACGAGTCGGTTCCGTTGTCGGAGGATGCGGCGTTGTCATCAGTGGTGTTTGCGGTTTCGGCACCGGTGGATGATACGGCCTTCGCCAGCACGCCGGTGCCCATGTAAAAATTGCTTGCCGCGACGCGCACCCGGTAAGGACCCGCAGGGAGTTTTGAGAAGAGATACCGCCCGCTGGAGTCAGTGGTGGTCGTGGCCAGGACCGTGGTGGCGTAGTTGGTGTTGAGCAGTTCCATCGTCACGCCGCTGTAACCCGTTTCAGCAGCATCCTTGGTGCCGTTGTTGTTGGCATCGTTCCATACCAGATTGCCAATGGTGCAGGTGGCCGGGGCAAAGGCGAGATCTATCGTAAGATCACCGTTGGTATCGCCGGGCACCGTGTCATCAAGCGTGTTGCCCGTGCCGTACTCACCGACGGCGGATCCCGATGTCGCCGTGTTGGTCGGCCCTGAACCGGCCGTGACGGTGAAATTCTGAGTGTAGGAGCCGGTCGTGGATGGCGTGATGCTTGGCAGGGTGTTGTCTTTGCCCGCGACGGACCAACCGTATGCATTGGTTGTGGTGTTGCTGCCAAAAGGTGCCAGTCCATTGAGCACGCCGCCCGACTGGAAGTAACTGGCCGCAATAAACCCCTTGTAAGCCGTGCCGCTGGTGAGAGGACCGGCCACCCACTGGCCCAGCGAATTGGTGGTCACGGTCATCACTACTGCGCTGGTGGATGCATTCTGGATCTGGACCGGCACCCCGGCAATCGGCAGTTCGTCATCGGCATTGCCCGCGACGTTATCCACGCCGTCAGCGTCATACATGCCATCACCATTTACATCTTTCCAAAGCAAGCCGCCAGCCACCACGCTCCCAGCCGTGAATGAGTTGACGGTGACGACATAGTCCTCCACCTCGCCCTTGCCGACGGCCCCGGTCGGAGCCGTGGTGACTTGGTCGGTCAGGCGGAAGCGCACTCCGCGCTGGGTGCCCGCCGAGGCCGCGGCCGGTGTGATGAAGCCGATGTTGACCGTCTGCACCGAAGCGCTGCTCGGTATGGTCTGCACGATGAGCTTCTCGCCGCCTGAGGTGAGCAGTGTGTCATTGAAGGTGCCGTCATTGTTGAAGTCGATCCACGCGCTCAGGTAGGCATTGGCACCGGTGTTGTTGTAAACCGTGACTGGGATGGAGCTGCTGCACCCCTGCGTGATGCCCGAGGGCATCGTCACACCATCTTCATCCGCGCCGTCTGCGGTCGCACCCGCGTCGGGAACGACGCTGTTTTCTCCATCCACCGTGGCACCGAGGCGGAGGCTGCTATTGGAGGTGCTGAAGGTCGTGGTCGTGGCCGCACTGGCCCCGTTCCAGTCGCCGTAGTCTGGCTGTCCGAGCACGGTCATCGTGAATGCCTTCGACGCCGTCGTTGGCACGGTGTCGGTGGCATTGATGGTGAAGGTATAGGTTCCCGCCGTCGTGGGTGTCCCCGACAGCACGCCGCCCGTAGTGAGAGAAAGGCCCGGCGGAAGCGTGCTGCCACTGGCGAGAGCCCATGTGACCGTTCCCACCGCATTGGTGGTGGCCAGTGTCTGGCTATAGGCAGGCGAGGCGTTGACCGTCCCGTTTGGCAACGGACTGGTGGTGGAGATGGCGATGCTCGAGTTCAGGCTGGCGGTTACCAACTGGATGTCGTCCACGTAGATGTTGTTGGTCGTGTTGGAGACGGTGTAGAACTCGATTTCCAGCAGGAACGGAACGCTCGCCAGGGCAGTGCCTGTCGGAAACGCCGTGGTGCCGTTTGAAAACGTGAGAGTGGGAGCAGCGGTCCATGCGGTGGTGGAAACCGCTGCGGGCAGATTCGTTCCCGTCGTGTAACGCGTGTAGTAGCTGGCTCCCACCTGCCAGGTCAAGAATGCCTGGACATAAGTAGGGGATGCAGTAGCCGAACGCTGATAGTTGAACTTCAGCGTCAGATTGCTGAAGTCACCTGTCGTCTGGGGACGCATCGTGAAAGTGGCATAAACCGACTTCGTCGAGGTGCGGGGCGTCAGGGTCGTACGTGCCGCCGTGCTGTTCGTGATCGCATTCGTCCAGCTTCCCACCTGCGCAAAATAGCCGGTGTTGCCACTGGTGTTGAACTTCGACGTGGTGGTGATCGTCATGTCGGTGATCGCCGGCGTCGCCGTGCTGATCAAGGCGCTCTGCGAAGACGCATTTTTTGAGAACGCCGCAGAACCGTAGTTCCACTGGATAACGTTTGTCGTCTGTGCTCCCGAGTCTCCCGCCCACCAGCAGGCACAGGCAAATACGAAGACACCAAGCATCCTGCGCCACGATACCGGGGGCCGGATCGTCTTCGTTGTGCCGGCGATTCTGCGGGATGGAGCGGATTCCACGATCATTTTGCGGTCCGGTTTGGTGTTATCCCGCCCTTCAGACTTTTGGCCGGGGATGGGTGTCCACGGTGGCCACAAGCCGGCACGCGCTGACCAAGTCGCCCGGAAGCGATGGACACAGTTCGACACAATGACACAAATACCATAAATTTGGTATTTATTTTAGATTGTTCGGCCTGAATTACAACTGTTTTATATCTTCCATAAATAATGAAGGGCTATTGAGACGACTTTGGATCACCTGAAATCGGCATCTTCCCGATCAGAATCTGGCCAATCGAGGCGGGAAAGGGATCGGTGGGGAGCAACAATACCCGGTCAATCCAAACGCCAGGCAAGGAGCGGGACAGCCGTGTCCATCACAGCCCGGGGGCTCGGCAAACAAAGCCGCACCCGGCCAAACCCGCGAAGCTCAGATCACTTTTCCGCTTTGGGCTGTACGATGGCGTTCACAGCCTTCTGGTCACTCAGTGGCAGCTGAGTCAGCCAGGCACCGGCCGCACGAGGATTGGAATTCAGCCAGGAACGCATGACACCCGAAATGGCCTCCACGCGCGCAGTTGGGTCCGTCAGTTGCTGAGACCATCGGGCGGCGGCCTCGGGTGCTTCCCTGCCCCACTGGCCCGAAGCAAATGTAAGGGCCTGTCGCCGGGCCATCCCGGCGGGAAACTTCAAAGCTGACTCCGCAGCTGCCTCGGGATCGGTGGCGGCAAGAACCTTCACGGCTTTCACCAACACACCGGTCTGCACATAGGAATCCGGAATCGAGGCGGCCCACTGGATCAGCCCGTCCATGTCCTCCGCAGCCCAGGTCTGGGCAAGGCCCTGCGCGATGGAAGCCTTGTGCAATGGATTGGCTGTGGAGTTGATCCACTCCGCCACCGCCTGGCGGTCTGTGCGCGCCCACTCGCGGCCGACGACCTCGTGCGCATTGCGGGACATGTCGTGCCCGCCAAGGCCGTCTGCCCACGCAGCGGCTGCCTTCGGATCGGTGGCGGCGAGCCTGCCGGCTATGCCGACGGCCATCACCTGCTGGTCGTGCAAATCCGTGAGCTGGCGCAGGACCTGCGCACCGCCGGCTGGATCCGATGCGGCCAACTGATCGATGGCGCTGCCCAGCAACTGCGAATGTTCCGCAGGCTTAAGGCGGCTGCGGCTGGTGTTCAAAAGTTTCGCGATCACCTGCGGTGCCGCCCGGTCGTTGATCGCTCGAGCCAGCGCCTTGTTGAACTCCTCCAGAGTTTGGTATGGCAGCACTTCTTTTTCAGCGTCACCAGACACCACCGACGACTGCGATGAACCGCCGACGTCATCGTTCGCTCCCGCCTTTGAATGAAAAGAAGGTGCCGGCTTGGGCTTCTGGGACTGCACTGCTTGCTCCGGCTCATGGCTTTTTCTCAAGAATAGAGCCGCAGCCGCGAGCAGGACGACAGCGAACGCGGACAGAATCTTGAATGCAGGCAAACGGGCCATGAGAGGAAAGGCTGGAAAAAGTGAAGAGGGTCCGGCGGAATCCCGCCGGACCCTCAGTATCTGAACACGCGATACATTAAGCGCCTTTGCCGGCCCGTTCAAAGAAACGATGCGGCGGGCACAGCCTGCTTCTCACGATCAGCGCTGCTTATTGCGGGCTGCGGGATTGCCGGGCTGGTAGCATGGCGCGTCCGCCTGCCGGTCGCAGCCAAGCGACCCAGAGCCGTTCAATCCCTCGCATTGCTTCCTGCCCGGCGTCCCTTTCCCCTCCTGCACGATATTGATCGTGAGCCACTCCTCAGCACCGGCATTGCCGCAGTCATCGACCGAGGAAGCGGTGAATCTTACCGACGTGCCGACGCTCGCCTGGGTTATGGTGTAGGTGGCTCCACTGAACTTCACCTTCGAGCTGCCCGCCAGGGAGGCACTGGAGAACTTCGAGAGCGTCGCTCCGCCGCAAAGATCGACCGCCGCCACACGCACCGTGATGGGGAGGTCTTTTTTCGTCAGCGTGTAAATGGCGGCATCGTCCGCGACGGCATCATCGACGTACCACACGAGGACCGGAGGCGTCGTGTCCACCACGGTAAAGGTCGCCGTCGTGGTCGCGGTCTTGCTTTGCGGATCGGTGGCAGTGAATGTCACAGTCACATGACCGGCCGCGCACCCCGGGCTGTCATACACGAAGCTGCCCGGGGCATAGTCATTGCTCCATGTGATCTGGCCGTTCGGACTGGTTGCCACGGCTCCGCCGTGAGCACCCAGCCATGCCTGTAGCGCGGCATTGTCACCGAGGCCGTCACACTCGACGGTCTGCCCCTGCGCCTGAGTGACGATTGTCGGCGCCGCGTCCGGACTCGGCTGCACCGTGACGATCAGGGTGTCCGTGCTGACGTTTCCGAACAGATCGGCGACCGTCAGCGTTACGATGTGGGTGCCGACGGACATCTGCACGGTCGGGTTCACGCCGTAGGCTGTTATGCTGTTCGTCCACACGTAGTCCAGTTCGTCGTTCGGATCCAAATCAAACGTCTCGCTGCCGTCGAACGTGACGGTGCCGTAGCCTGTAAGATCGGCGGTTACGGTCTGGTCAGGGCCGGCATTCGCGACTGGAGGAACATTGGCGCGAAGACTGAACGTCATGCACAAGGACAACAAAACGGCCAGAAAACCGGCCGGCGGAACGGGTATCGGAGAGAAACGTTGTGTGCTCATGGGGTGTGTGGATTGGAGGTCGGTGAGAGGCAACAGCGGTTCTTTGTCAAAAAAACCCTGATGCTTTCGCTGTGGTTTTATCTGGAAGCCAAAAACCTCACAATCTTTTTTTTGGTCATTTTCACATGATTGAGGCACACCCGCCCCGTCCCGCAAAAAAGAAAACCCGGAGGGGTTGCCTCCGGGCTTTGGTTGAGCGCGAGTTTTGCAAACTCGCGCAAGTCATGGTGGCGACCGGCGGGAAAAACCGTCGGTCACACGCCGTCAATCTCAGCAAACCTTGTTGCGTGCGCCGGGATTGCCAAGGGTGTAGGACGGATCGTCGTTTCCGCCGTTGTGGATGTGGCCGGGCGTGTTGGGATCTTCACCCTTGCCGAGGCCTTCGTTGCCTTTGACCGACCAGTCCGCCTTGCCCGGAGCTACGATCTTCACGATCACCCACTCGTCGCCGCTGGCATCGCCGCAGTCATCGGTGGCCTTCGCGATCAGCTTGCTGCTGGTGTTGAGGCTGCCGGAGACGACCGTGAACGAATTGCATGTGAAAGTGGTGAACGCCGGCAATCGTCAGCGCCACATGCTTCGAGAAGTAGGGACCTCCGCAAAGGTCAGCCGGAACCAGCGTTACATTGAAGGGCAGGTCCTTGGAACTGACATCGTAGGTGTTCGCTTCATCAACGTCATGACCGTCAGCATTCCACGACATGAAACGTGGCAGCGGTGTCCACGCTGCAACCGTTGACCGTCGCAGTGCAGACCACCGTCACATGACCTTCGGCGCAGTCCCCGTTCGTCTCGTCGAAACGAAACTCGCGGGGTTGTAGTTGTCCGTCCAGGTGAGCGGGCCGCTGGGAGCAGTGGCCACGGCACCGCCGTGGTTGTTGACCCAGGTCGTGAGCGCATTGTCGTCACCGGGACCGTCACACTTCATCTACTCATGCATGTGCATTGTTACCGCAGGCGGCGAAACCGAGGGCAAACGAGCAATGACTCGTCTTGCGGCCTGCAACGAGGCCATCGACTGCCTATTCCGTGGTCGCGTGGCGTGCAGCGTGGTCGTGCTGCCGCTGACGGCGGCGGCCCCCGCCACCACGCTCTTGCTCGATGCGAGCGTTCAGTTCATGCCACCGCTCGATTTGTAGCTGCTGGTGGAGCGCTCATGGTTCGCGAGTTGTGTGGAGTCAGCGTCATGGATATCCCGTTTTGTTGGGAAAACCATCCGCAACAGCGCGGTTTTGTCGGAAACGGCATGGCAGCACAACCACGATCTTGTATCACATCAGTCCTCCGGGCCGGGGCCTCACGCCACGTTCGCAAAGTCATCGAGTTTTCAATTGACACCCGAAATCAGAAACCTATTCTCCCGGCTCTTTTCCCCGGAGCCACCTCCCATTTTTCCGGCCGGATTTTTCACCCCGTTCACGCCATTTTCATGAAGACCTTCTCAGCCAAAACCGAAGACCAGCAGCGCCAGTGGTTCCTCATCGATGCCAAGAACCAGATTCTTGGAGATGTGGCCGTGACCGCCGCCAACATTCTGCGCGGCAAGAACAAGCCGGCCTTCACACCTCATGTGGACACCGGTGACTTCGTGGTTGTGGTGAACGCCGCCGAGGTGCGCCTCACCGGCAAAAAGGAGACCCAGAAGCAGTACATGACCGTCAGCGGCTATGTGGGCCGCGAGAAGCGCGAGTCCGTCGAGCGCGTCCGCGCGCGCCGTCCGCAGGTTCTGGTCGAGCGCGCCATTCGCGGCATGATCCCGCACAATTCGCTGGGCCGTCAGGTCTTCACCAAGCTGCGCGTGTATCCTGGTGCCGAGCACCCGCATGAGGCGCACTCGCCGAAGACCGTCGCCATCGCCTAAGCGTCACTCAGCCAGTTTCACATTCCGTTTCCCCGCATGAGCACCCCCGTCAAGTCCGCCACCGGCCGCCGCAAGACCGCCGTCGCCCGCGTCCGTATCGCCGAAGGTTCCGGCCAGATCCTCGTCAATGGTCGCGCCTTCGAAGACTACTTCACCACCGTGACGCTGCAGAACCAGCTCACCGTGCCTCTCACCCTTACAAACACACGCCAGACGGTGGACGTCTTCGCCAATACAAACGGCGGCGGCATCGGCGGCCAGGTCGGTGCCATCCGTCTCGGCATCGCACGCGCCCTAATCGTCCAGGACCCTTCATTGCGCCCTGTGCTGAAAAAAGGCGGCATGCTCACCCGTGACCCACGCGCCAAGGAACGCAAGAAGCCGGGTCGGCCGGGTGCACGCAAGCGCTTCCAGTTCTCGAAGCGTTGATCCCCAAAGAGGCGGTTCCGCCGCCACTCCGGCCCACTCAGTTTTCAAAGCAGCCCGCTGGTTTACCGCGGGCTGTTTTGTTGTGGCCGGATGTGCTGCACGACAGCGTCGCGAGGGCGCATCGCCCATACAAATCGCTCCACGCCTTGCAGGTCGCGCGCGGTTTCAACGTCGGCGAGTCCGGCATCTGCACACAGGGCCGCCACGGCAGCGGCTTGATCGTGCCCGACCTCGAGCGCGACGGTGCCGCCCGGAGTAAGGTGCGCCAGGCAACCGGCGATGAGGCGCGCGATGATCTCAGTGCCGGACGGTCCACCGACGAGCGCACGGATGGGATCGCGGCGTACTTCGGCGCTGAGCACCGGTATTTCGGCAGCCGGAATGTATGGCAGGTTTGCTACGACAAGGTCGAACTGGCCCGCAGTCTTTTCGAACAAATCGCTGCGCAGGATGCGGACTGCGGTGCCGTCGAGCGCGAGGCGGGAGGCATTGAGCCGCGCGAGTTCCAGCGCATCCTCCGAGACGTCCGCCAGCGTGAAGTTCGTGCCCTTCCCGGTCCACGCTTTGGCGAGCGACAGACCAATGCAACCGGAGCCAGTGCCGACATCGAGGACTGACGCCGGTGCTCGGACGGCAAAACGCTCCAGCAGCAGCTCCACCAGCCGCTCCGTCTCCGGACGCGGCACGAGCGCGCGGTGGTCGCACACCAGCTCGTGGCCACAGAATTCGACGGAGCCGAGCAGATGCTGAAGCGGCTCGCCTTCGCCCCGGCGCTTCACCAGACCGCGCAGGGTTTCTAGGTCATCCTCGCGCATCGACTGGCTGAACCGCAGATAAAGCTCGAGCCGCCGGCACTCCAACACATGGGCCAGGAGGTGTTCCATGTTCAGCCGCGCCTCTTCGATGCCCCGCTTGTCAAGGTAGCCTGCGCCGGCTTTGAGCGTTTCCAGGAGCGTCTTCATCCGTGGTTCGCAGGTGACGGGCGCGATCAGTTCAATCCGGCCTCCACCAGACGCTCGTGCAGGTCGCTGGCTAGAAGCTTGTCCACGATGTCCTCAATCCTGCCTTCCATGAAACCTTGGAGATTGTAGATCGTGGTCTCGATGCGGTGGTCGGTCACGCGGTTCTGCGGGTAGTTGTAGGTGCGGATTTTCTCCTCTCGGCCGCCGCTGCCGATGAGGCTGCGCCTGTGAGATGAATACTTAGCCGCCTCGTCCTGCTGCTTTTTTTCCAGCAGGCGGGAGCGCAGAATGCTCAGGGCCTTTTCCTTGTTCTTGATCTGGCTGCGGCCATCCTGGCAGCGCACGATGAGGCCCGTGGGCAGATGCATCACCTGCACGGCAGAGTCGGTGGTGTTCACGCCCTGCCCGCCCGCGCCAGACGAGCGGCACACTTCGATGCGCACCTCGTCCGGCTTGATCTGCACGTCCACATCTTCGGCTTCCGGCAGCACGGCCACGGTGGCCGTCGAGGTGTGAATGCGGCCCTGCGCCTCCGTCACGGGCACGCGCTGCACACGATGGACGCCGCTCTCGTAGCGCATGGTCCGGAAGACATCCTGCCCGCTGATTTTCACAATCACCTCCTTCAGCCCTCCGGCATCCGACGCGCTGCCCTCGATGGACTCGACCTTCCAGCCACGCCCCTCGGCGTAGCGCGTGTACATGCGCAGCAGATCAGAGGCAAAAAGCGCCGCTTCGTCGCCCCCAGTGCCGGCCCGTATTTCGACGATGGCATCGCGGCCTTCCAGCGGGTCGGGCGGCAGAATGGCGAACTGGACCTGTTCCTCCAGCGCCGCCACGCTCCGCTCCAGCACGGGAATTTCCGCCTCCGCCATCTCGGCCAGCTCCGCATCGCCACCCTTGGCCATTTCACGGCTTGCGGCCAGTTCGCGCTGCGCCTTCTGATAAGCATCCCAGTCCGCGAGCAGCTTCTGCAGCGTGCGGTGCTCGCGCAACAGCTCGCCGGCCCGCTTCGCGTCGTCAAAGAAGTGCTGGTCGCCCATCACGGCTTCGAGCGTCGTGAGGCGGTTGCGTTTGGCTTCGATGATCGTGGTGTAATCCATGGGCGCGCGAAGGATGCGTCATCCGGACAAAGAAAAACGGCGCCGCACCCGCAGGTGACAGCACCGTTCGCTGATGACAAAAGATGAAAAGCTAGGCCGTGGCGGCGGGCTTCGGCGCACGACGGCCGGCGCGGATGGAACCGTAACGCTGGGCGAACTTGTCCACGCGGCCCGCTGTATCGACGAAGCGCTGCTCACCGGTGAAGAACGGGTGGCAGCCCGCGCAGATGCCGACGCGGAGGTTCTTGACGGTGGACACGGTATGATACACGGCACCGCAGGTGCAGGTGATCGTGGTCTCGTGCGTTTCAGGATGGAAGTTCTCTTTCATGGGGGGGGTTGGGCCGCACGTAAGCCGGCGGGGGATTTCATCCGCCGGGGCGTGAGGGCCGCGAACCTAACGGACTTTGCCAGAGGGTCAACTTCGTTTTCCTCGACCGTTTCCAGCTCCTGCCCGCCTCCATTTCCCGCCTCGCCACGCGCTGATTCCGTGACAGAGTCGCCGCATGTCGATGACGCACATTTTTTCTCGCGGGTTCGCGGACGCTCTGTCCATCGCTCTCGCGCTTGGGTTTGTGGCCGGCGATGCGGTGCGTGCGGCGGCGGAAACACCGCCGCTGGTTTACTCCGACCGCCGCACTGACGCCACCGTGATGAAACGCGCCGGCGAGCTGCGCGATGCCGGCAGCCTGCCCGCCTCCGATGTCCTGTTGCCGCAGCTCAACAACAAAAAGTGCGCGCTTATCCTCCCGGTGACCCACACGCAGAAGCTCGCCGGTCGCGACCTGTGGGCCGCCGCGCGGCAGAGCTACCTGCGCGTCGGCTGGTTCTATTTGTGCAGCAAATGCAGCCACTGGCATCTCGATCTGGCCGGCGGCTACGTCATCACCGCGGACGGCGTCGCCGTCACCTGCCATCATGTGGCAGAGACCCCCGAGAAATTCATCAAGGGCCACTTCATCGCCGCTACTGATGATGGCAGCGTCCTGCCTGTCACCGCCATTCTCGCAGCAAACGCAAAGTCAGACGTATGCATCGTGCGCCTGAAGGCGGACGCGCCGCTCGTGCCCCTGCCTCTCTCTGACGCCGCGCGGCCCGGCGACATCGTGTACTGCTTCAGTGATCCGATGGGCTTCCGCGGCTACTTCAGCCAGGGCATCGTGAACCGCTATTACCGCGAGCTGCCGCGCCGCCGGGATGCGAAGAACGGTTCATCCGTCGAAAACCAGCCGCTCAGCCTCAATGTCTCCACCGATTGGGCGCCAGGCTCCAGCGGCGCGGCGGTCATCGACGAATGCGGCAATGCCATCGGCCATGTGGCGCGCATCCTGCCGGTCGAGGAAGAGCCGCGGAAGAAAAAGAAAACCGCCGGCCCGGACGAGCCGGCTTCGCAGCACGAAGACCGCGGCACGCTGATGGTCATGCACAATGCGGTGCCAGCTCAGGAAGTGCTGGCGCTCATTGAAAAGAAGTAAATGGCGAGACCCGCGCGCCGCCTCCATGCGTCATCCACAAGCTGCGTCCCACCACCACAACCCGCCCACCATGAAACTGTGCATCTTCACAATCACCACCGCCGCCCTGCTCCTCTCGCAGTGCTCTCACTCCGTGAAGCCATATTCGTCAAAACAAGAAGCCAGACGAGTGGAAGCACGCGAGGCCGAAACCACCATGGAGCAACTGGTCTTCAAGGACGGCAAGGAAGCCGGCCAGGCCGACAAGGCATCAGGCGGCCCCGACAGCTACCGCCGCCACAGCCCGCTCTACACGCCGCACACCGAGCGCGCCTTCGCCGACGGCTACCGCGAAGGCTACCATGCCGGTGACACGACCGCGGCGGCACCGAATGCCAGCACCGCCGCGCCACGCGATGAAGGCTACGAAAGCGGTTACGACCGCGGCACCCGCGACCGCGCACGGCGCAAGGCAGCCGACCCAGACGCCTATGTGGGCGACTACGATCCGCAGCTCCGCGCCTCGTTCGAGCGCGGCTACGCCGACGGGTTCAACGGTACGCGGTGAGCGCGGCAGCACCTCGACCGAGCACACGCTGCTGAAGATGATGCCATGAGTGCACGCCTCCCGGTCACGTCCCGCCTTGGCAATGTTGTCGGAATGGACATCGAATCCCGGATACAACACTTCTCGGCTCATCTTCGTTCTCGTTTATGTGTTGTGTCGGTTGCTGTTTGTTCTGTTCGTCCGGCCAAAGCTTCTGCTCCTGCCCAGAACATGCGCATAGGCCCCGCCAGAGACGGCCCGCGATTCCCATGCGGCCGGCACATCACTCCCTTTTCAAACAGCCCTGCAACGCTCCGGATCCGCTCTAGCTGGCCGGTCCTTGTCGGGGCCACCTCGCATACGCATGAGCAAGCCAGACCTGATCGCCATTGAGCACGACGACTATCACGCCAGGCACATCGGTTGCTTGCCCGATGGCCGCCAGTTCTTCCTCACGTCACCGTTTGTTCCGGCCATCGGCGGGAGTGCTGGCAGAGAGTTTGTGGCGTTGTTCTTCTTCGACGAGTGCGGTCGGTTTCTCGAAGCACTCATCGACGACTTGGGCACCCGAGCCGAGATGGACGCACAGAGAGCCGCCAGCATTTACGAGCGACGACTCGCAGAGCTTGGCGACGTCGAGTTTGGTCGGATCGAGGTGCAGCCGTTTGAGGTCGAGCGCTTCGGCACGAAGTTTGGCCTTTTGCCGCGCCCACCAGAGGACGACGATGATGTATGGGCTGTCGAGTTGCACCCCGGAAACTACATGGCGTTTTTTGAGCCGTGGGACAGCGGAGAGTATGACACTTGAAACCACAGACCGGTGGACTTGATCTCGCCGCCGCAGCGGAGCCTACGCCAGGGTGCCCAAGAACCAAATGCCATGCCCAAGACCTACTATTGTTGGCGCTGCAAGATGCCGATTCCGTTTCTAACTCGGGATGAATGGGAGCAGGTTCATCCATTGTTGGTGACTGACTTCGAGCGCATCAAGAGCCATCGGCTGAAAGATGGGGAGACACTTTCATCAGCCATCGCTGCGCTTCGACATGGTGCGTGCGAGCGCTATGCACAGATCACAGGTTTTGCCGAGACAAACCCCAATGCACTTTGGCATCACCACTTGGACATTTACGGCCCAGAGTGCCCTGCATGTGGGCACCTGTTTCGCACACCAAAAGCATCATTCTGCGCCAACTGTGGCTGGAGAGCAGGCCACATTCACATTGATTGGATGGAGATTTCGAGCTTGGACGACTTCTACCGGAGAGTTTTTCGTCAGATGGAGGCCCCTGCCTGGCATGGTGCGAACCTCGATGCTTTGTACGACAGTTGGGTGACCGGGGGCATCTGTCCGACCGGCCCGCCGTTTGAGTTTCGTTTCACATCTCAGATCGCAGATGCCCGCCTACCAGCAGGGGTGGCAGGTGTCATCCTCGAGACCGCCGGGAGGTCAGTGGCTGAGAACGGTGGAACCATCAAGATCGCAGAAGCGCCATGAACAACATCCAAGGAACGAGCGAGGGCGAACAAGACGCCGGCACCCCTGTCACTTCGTCTCCGGGATGCTCGTGCCTTCGCAATCGAGCAGGGCTGGGCGGATCTCGCCGGCGATGTCCATCCAGCTCAGGAGCACGCGGCCGAAGTAGAACGTCTCCCAATTCACATGGCTGGCAAAGTGGCGGCCAAGCGGTGATTCCTTTGCAACGAATGTGATCACACGACCGGTGCCGTCCGTGGAGCCGTCGATGTCGATGGCGTCAAAATCCGCGCGTACGGTCTCGGGCAGCTCGAAGGAGTGGCAGCGGCGAAGGCCGACGGAGAACCACTTCGGCTCGCGGCTCCGGCTCGCGATGTAGCGCGCGAGCAGGCCCTCATGCGTCTCGTAAAACAGCGGCCAGTAGATGAAGCGGGCGCCGTCATCACTGTCGGTCATTTGCAGAAGGGCGCCGGCGGCACACGTCGTGGTGACGACGCGGAACATCGGCAGGCGCTGGCCGTTCGCGAGCGAGAGCGGGGGGTTGGTAATGGGTGTGAGCGCCAGAAGCCGCGGCGGCGCGGGGTTCTCATCGAACAAAGCACTTACCGCGGTGCGGTGCTTGTCCGCGGCAGCGATGGCGCGCAGGCGGTCTTCAAGCGTGGGGCTCTTGAACAGCGTTTGCGTGAGGCGCTCGGCATCGCTCATGGCGGCGTCGGTGATGAGGCGGTGGTTCAGCTCCTCCATCGGATCCGGGCGGCCGCCGGCCATGAGCACCGGTCCCGTGCGGGCTGCGGTGTCGGCGTGTCGCGCGGACTGCCCGGCACGCAGCAGCCGGATGCGCTCGCGTATCTTCTCACGGGCAAGCAACCCGGTGACACAACACACGGCGATGATCACGGCGGACATCGTGCACCAGAAGCCGAGCCTGCTGGTCTTCTGCGGTGTGATGACAGTCTCACTCCCACGCACCGCAACCGCAGCTTCGGCCTCGGCGGCCATGCCAGACCCACCCCGCGGCCTGCCGGCTGAAGAAGCCGGTGCGGCGGTGGCAGGAACCGGAAGCTGGGTCCATGCGGAAGGAAAAGGGTGCGACGGCGTGCCTGTTGCACCCCCGCTCGGCCCCGATGGCGCGGCGGGCGGTGGCGGCTGCTGCCAGCCTGACTGCGGCATCACCATTTGTTGTTGTGGCGCAACCGGCTGCTGCGGCATCTCCGTTTGTTGCGGCATCACGAGGTGCTGCGGATTCACCGGCAGCTGCTGCTGTTGCTGCGGCACCGGGTCGTTCAGGCGTGGCATGCGTTTCTGAAAGCGCACGGGCTGGGCGCTGAGGGATTGCGTCGCGGCACGGAATTGTGTACGCGGCGCCACGAAGGCGCAGTGTGCGCAGGTCTCGGACGCGCCAGACTGCGGCCGCGTGGACATGAACACATGTCCGCACACGGGGCATTGCAAGTTGGCGGGTCCGCTCAGCATCCAGCGACTATCGAACGGACCCCACCGCAGGGCGAGCCGATTTTTTCTTCACGCGCGCGTCTCATCCGGCGCACCGCGTGATTCCAGCGCGCGCAGCCGCTCCGCCACGGGCGGATGCGACAAATGCAGCCGCACATAAAACGGATGCGGCGACGGATGGGAGAGCTGGTCATGCGAGAGTTTCTTGAGAGCTCCAGCCAGTGATGACGCCGTGCCTGTGGCATCCGCCGCAAAGGCGTCCGCCTCGAATTCAAAGCGACGGCTCAGGGCGAGCTGGCCCACGTCCAACAAAGTGGAGAGCGGACGGAAGATGATCATGCAAAGCACCAGCCCCATTCCCGGCGACATTTCCCGCACGCCAAAAGCCACGAACAGCGACGGCGAGCGCAGGGCGACGTGCAGCAGCACAAAGATCACGGCCATCTGCGCGAAGCCCGCGAGCATCAGCCACACGACATGCCGCCTCTTGAAATGCCCGATCTCGTGCGCGAGCACGGCGACGATCTCGTCCGCCGGGTGCGCCGAGACCAGCGTGTCGAAAATGGCGATGCGCTTGTTCCGCCCGAAGCCCGCAAAGAAGGCGTTGGCCTTGCTCGAGCGGCGCGAGCCATCCACCACACTCACCTCGCTCACGGGAAACTCGAGCCGGCGCGCCATTGCGAGGATGGCG
Source organism: Verrucomicrobiaceae bacterium (assembly GCA_019694165.1). Taxonomy (GTDB): domain Bacteria; phylum Verrucomicrobiota; class Verrucomicrobiia; order Verrucomicrobiales; family Verrucomicrobiaceae; genus JAIBCL01. The sequence goes on from JAIBCL010000014.1 coordinate 94,618, forward strand.
TCGCGCAGCGGTCCCTCCCGCAACGGCTCGAACTTCAGAAACCACGGCATGATCAGGCGGGGGGCGAGCCATGACATCAGCACGCCGGCCGCGACGACGCTCAGCCACGCATACAGCGCGGCAAGCGGCTGCGTGGCGAAGAACCACACCACCAGCCACACCACCGGCAGGCCGATGACGGCGGACAAGACCAGCCCCTTGACGTGGTCCGCGATGAACGTGGCCGGAGTGCTGCGGTTGAAACCAAAGCGCGCTTCGATGCCAAAGGTGTCCCAGACATCGAATGGCAGCGCCAAGACCGATTGCACAGCACCGAGCACCGCGACGAGGAGCACGCCGGTGCCCGCGGCATCCCATCCGCTGGACCGCGTCCACGCATCGAGCCAGCCGAAGCCGCCGCAAAACCAGAACGCCAGCAGCAGGCCCAGCGAGATGCTGCTCCGGACGATCCCGGCCTTTGTGACCGCGGTGTTGTATCCCACCAGCCGCTCGATCTCCTGCTTCTGGTCCTGCGTGCCCGCCGAGTCCGCCCCAGGCAGTCGCGACAGATTCAAAAAGTCGGCCGCCAGCTCCAGGTGAAAGAGGCCCAAGCTGCCCAGCAGGGCGAAGAGAAACCAGGGATTGTCCACATTCATGAAGGCGCGAAAACTCACAGACTGCCGGCAATGCGCCAGCCAATGGCCGCTGCAGCGATGCCGAGGAGACTGCTGCCCGCCGAGTTCAGCAGCGCCAGCCAGCCATGGTGATTCTGCCAGAGGATGAAGGAGTCATTGCTGAGCGTGGAGAAGGTCGTGTAGCCGCCGAGCACGCCGGTGGCACAGAAGAACCACGCCGCCGAGTCACGCGTCTTCATCGCCGGAAGCCCGAACAAGAAACCGAGGATGAAACTGCCGAGCAGATTCGCCACGAAAATGCTCCAGGGAAAGACACTCGTGGCCGTCACCCGCGCCAAGGCCAGCACTGTGCCGTAGCGCAACACGGAGCCGATGCCGCCGCCGATGAAGATGAGGAGCACGTTCTTCATCGCGCGCCAGGGCATCAGTGGTCCCGCAGCAGAATGAGCAGCTCGCGCATCCGCAGCTCCACGCTGAGCAGGCAGCGGTGCATGAGCGTGAGCCACTCGGTGTCCGTCCCCGGGCGCGCATCGCGCAGCAGCCGGTCGCAAGCGTTCACCCCCGCGCCGAAGATGGGCAGCGACTGCTCGAGATCGACGACGAGGAACTGCCACTGTGTGCGGCTGCCGCTCGAGAACTGGCGCAGCGCATGGCCGAGATGCGCCGCCAGATCACCCACGGTGGCGAGCAGGCGCATCACGGCGGGCTGCGAGCGCGCATCCGCGCTGGTGTTGAGGAGGCCTTCAAAGCGGCGCAAGTCGTCCGCGAGGCTGGCCGAACGTTGTGCGGGATGGGGCGGGTCCACCGGCGGCGTGGTCATGCCACCTGCCGGCCCGCCGGCGGACGCGAACGGATCCCGCAGCGCCTCGTGCGGCGCAAAGGGATCCTCCAGCGTGGGGGGCGTGAGTCCACGCGCCGAGGGCGGCTCCTCGGCACGCTTGAGAAGGAAGTGCTTCCGCCGCGCGCGGTTCTGCCTGAGCTGCGCCGTCTCCGCATCCTTCGAGAGCCGCCACTGCGGCACCGTGACACGCAACTGCAGATGCCATGACTGGATGAGCACACGCTGGTTCTGTTCATTGAACCACTCGAAAAACACCAGATTCTTCAGCCCGGCCGGATCGGGCAGCGCGTAGCCGGCAAAGGAAGAGTTCCGCCGGCGCGGCAGGCGGCCCGCCCGGTGGGAGGCAGTCATCACACCGGCGTGTCCACGCTGATCCAGCGCCAGGGTTTGGATCAGGTCGGGATCCGTGTCAGGCAGCGGATTTAGGAAGTCCACGCGGCAGCCGGCGATGTCCCGCAGAAAATTGCCGGCCAATTCCACCACCAAGGGCTTCCTCTGCCCGGCAAGGTGAATCGCGCCGGACACCATGCCCGGCACTTCGTTCGAGAGATGACCTCCGAGCACGGAGGATTCGAGACAGATGACCATGAATGCGGGTACGCTACCGAATGGAGCAAAATCCCGCAAGCAACGGTTGCAAGGCGGCAGCAAATAATGCGCACAGCCACGCGCGACAAGTCCCGGTGCGCGAAGGATTTGCACAACCAACGGGCATGGGGCACTCTGCGCGCCTTTCATGTTCCAGGACTTGTACGACTACCTCTATCATCAGGCCGATCAGGGCGGCATCCCGCTCAAGGGCACGGGCATCGTGCTCGGCCTGTTGCTCGTGGCCTCCCATCTCGCCGCGTTCCTGCACACGGATGCGACCCAGGGTTTCCTGAAAAAATTTCCCCGCAATTACGCCTGGGGCGTGGCGCTGCTGAGCATCGACTTCCTCTGGGCGATGCTCATCATGAGCTACATGGACATGGGCGAGTTCTTCAATCTCCGGTCGAAGTTCATGTTCCTCATGCCGGTGGCATTTGTGCTGGTGCTGATTTTCGTGAAGGAGTTCCTCGCCGTACGCGCGTTCGGCGCATTGCTGCTGCTGGTTTCGGGTCCTGTGCTCACCGCCGCCTTTCTCCAGCCGCCGGCCAGCCGCCTGCTGGTGCCCGTGCTCGCCTACGTCTGGATCATCGCGGGCATGTTCTTCGTCGGCATGCCATTCGTCATGCGGGACTGGGTGAACTGGGTGACGGCCACCCCCGCCCGGTGGAAGGCGGCCACGCTCGGCGGTGTGATCTACGGCGCGCTTATGCTGGCAGCGGCCGTCACCGCGTGGTGAACAGGCCGAACAGGCCCCGCCTGTCCGAATTTACGCGGAGGCCGGGTGGCCGCACCTGCTGTTGTTCCTCCGCATCCGTTGTTCACGATGCCGACAGATCTTCGTTAAAGAAGACCTTGATGAACTTCATGTCCCTCTTGTCGTCGTAGCCGCGCTCGAGCGCGGGGGCGGGCTGGTCAGGTGCGGCAGGCTTGATGTGGATCTCGACTCCGGTGTCCAGCTTGATGACGGCACCGGCACGGCGCATGACCTTCTTGATGTCCTTTGGCGAGATCTCAAATGTCGTCTCCAGCGGCTGGCCGTGGTCTTCCTCCAACTTTGTGCGCTGGTCGGCGAAGCGGGCCTGCGCGTCGGGCGTCTTGAGCACCTTCTTCTCGAAGTCATCGAGGTCGAAGTGCTCATGCTCATCGAAGTAGGCGATGACGTCACGGGCGGCGTGGCTCTGATCCTCGGGCGGGATCGTCTCGTCGAGATCGTGCTTCACGGCGGACACAGCCATGTCGGCAAAGGTGCGGGTGAGGAAGGCGGAGTCGGTCACGGCCTGCACGCCGAGGAACTCGCGCACCCAGAAGCGTGCATCGGCGCCGGCGCGGTCGAAGGTGAGCACGCAGTAGCCGCGCTGGGGCCAGTGGTTCAGGATGAGCGCGCCTTTGTCGATCTTCTCGGGATTGATGCCGTGCTCGGTGTGCAGCTTCAGGTCGCCGTCCTCGGCTGAGATGCTGAGGAAAGGGACGACGCTCTCGGATTTCAAGATGCAGATGGCCTGCGTCACCTCGCCTTCAATCTCGATGTCATCGACGAGCGCGATGCAGAGGTCGCCCGACTTGATGTTCGGGTGGTTCGACTTGGCGTGCAGCCGCTTTGCGATCTCGCACCCCTTCTTGTGGAGTTTGCCGGGAGCGGAAAAGATGTCGCCGCAGAGCTGGTTCATCTCGTGATGATCGAGCGATGAGTGGTGGAAGAAGCGGTGCGGGGCGAGATTCTTGAAGGGTTTGAGGAAAAGCGCGGTGAGCGTCTCGCGGTCGTCGTCCCCGACCTTGTACGCCGCCTTGGAAGTCTGCATGCCTTCGTCGCGCTGCGGATTGCCGACTTTGGCGAGCACGAGACTGGTGACGGAGGCAGTATTGAAACGGATGTGGAGCGACATGGGGCGCGGAGAGTAGGAGGGAATCGCGCGGTGCAAAATGAATCGGTGGAATTTGTCGCGTGCATCGTGAAAGCCGGCGGCGGTGGATGTGAAAGCGTGCAAGACGACCGTGCCCCGGCTTGTTTCCCTCGGTGGAAAACAAACCCGCCTCGAATCTTGAAAAGCTCCATTTGTCTTGTCCCTGACCCGCCGGTGCGCCGCCTTATGGCGCTCACGGCGTGTGCCGTCGCGCTCGCGTGCCCGGCATCGCGCGCAGCGTCCGCCCACCCCGGCGCGGTCATTTACAAGAAACTCTGCGCCGAATGCCACGGCGATCGCGGACAGGGCGTGGAAGACGAATACGACGATCCGCTCGCCGGCGAAAAATCCCTCGATGCTCTCGCGCGCTACATCGAGCGCACGATGCCGGACGATGATCCGAAGAAGTGCGTGGGCGAGGACGCCCGACAGGTGGCGGCCTACATTTACGATGCGTTTTACTCGCCCGAGGCGCAGGCGCGGCTGCATCCGCCGCAAAAAGACCTGGGCAGGCTGACGACAGATCAGTTCCGCAACAGCGTGATGGACGTGATGGCGCGCTTTCGCATGGGACCGGGGTTCGACCGGCCCGTTGGCGGCGAGCCGGGGCTGAAGGCGACGTTTCGGGGCGTGGCGCTGCCAAAGCCCGGCGACAAGCCCGAGGACACGACGCCGAAGAAAGGCATCAAGGCGAAGCGACCGAACAAGACGATCGAGCGCACAGAGCCCGTGGTCGCGTTTCACTGGGGTGCGGACAGTCCGGTGAAGGACGTGCTGGAGGCGGAGCAGTTTCAAAATCGCTTCGAGGGCTGCGTGATCGCGGAAGAGACGGGCATGTATGAATTCGCGGTGAAGAGCGAGAACGGCTTCCGCCTGTGGATCAATGACACGGACGAGGGTCACGCCCTGCTCGACGGCTGGGTGAGCGCCGGCCCCCAGGTGCGCGAGGAGAGAAAGAGCATCTTCCTCATCGGCGGCCGCGCCTTCCGGCTGGTGTTGGAGCATTTCAAATTCAAGGAGCAGTCCTCGTCCATCGAGCTGTGGTGGAAGCCGCCGCATGGCGTGAAGGAGCTGATCCCGGCGCACGCGCTGCGCACGGAGCGGCCGCGGGAGCTGATGATCGTAAAGACCGAGTTCCCGCCCGATGACAGCAGCGGCGGCTACGCGCGCGGCACCACGATTTCCAAGGCTTGGGATCAGGCCGTGACCGATGCAGCCATCTCGACCGCCGAACATGTGGCGGACAATCTCGACGAACTCGCGCAGACGAAGGCCGGCGCGCCGGATCGTGCGGAGAAGCTGCGCAAGTTTGCGCGGGAGTTTGTCGCCACCGCGTTTCGTCGTCCGCTGAGTGACGAAATGCAGGACGCGTTCGTCGAGTCGCAATTCAGGGCGGCAAAGACAACTGAAACTGCGGTCAAGCGCGTGGTGATGCTGGCGCTCAAGGCGCCCGAATTCCTCTACCCAAACCTGCGCGAGAAGGAGGGCGTGAAGTCCGACGGGTTCGACGTGGCCTCGCGTCTCGCGCTCACGTTGTGGGACTCCGTGCCTGACAAGCGGCTCGCGCAAGCCGCCGCAGATGGAAAGCTGGGCACGCGCGACCAGGCAAGGGCGGAAGCGCAGCGCATGATCACCGACTCCCGGGCGAAGGCGAAGATGCACGGCTTTTTTTACAAGTGGCTCGAGTTCGAGCGCGCGGAGGGCACGTCGAAGGATCCGAAGGTGTTCCCCGATTTCACGCCCGAGATGCTGGCCGATCTGCGCGGGTCATTGATGCAGTTCATCGACCAGGTGGTGTGGAGCGGAAAGTCCGACTACCGGGAGCTGTTGCAGGCCGATTACCTCCTGCTCAATGAGCGCCTCGGCAAATTCTACGGCAAGCCGGTGAAGGGCGATGAATTCCAGCGCGTGAGCTTCGACCCGAAGCAGCGTGCCGGCGTCGTGACGCATCCCTATCTCCTGGCTTCGCTCGCCTACACGAAGCAATCGTCACCCATACACCGCGGTGTCTTCCTCACGCGGAACATCGTCGGCATGTCGCTCAAGCCGCCGATGAAGGCCGTGATCTTCGAGGACAGTCATTTCAACCCTGCGCTGACCATGCGCGAGAAGATCACGGAACTGACGCGGAGCGGAGGCTGCATGGCATGTCATCGGATGATCAATCCGCTCGGCTTCAGCCTGGAGAACTTCGACGCCGTCGGCCGCTGGCGCATGAAGGACAACAACAAGCCTGTCAACGCAGTGACCGACTTTGCCACCGACGAGGGCAAGACCGTCCACCTCACGGGTCCGCGCGACATCGTGAACTATGTGGCGGACAATCCAAGCGGCCACCGCGCATTCATCCGCCATCTGTTTCACCATTTCGTCAAACAGGAGCCAATGGCTTACGGGGTCCCCACGCTCGACAATCTCCAGCGCGACTTCGCCGCGAACGGCTGCAACATCCAGCGACTGCTGGTGGAAGTCGCCGTCACGGCCGGCGAGGTGAAATAGGCGGCAGGTTCCGGGTAGTCTGGGAAAACTTAACCCTGCGGCTGCCAGCAGACGGAGGACCCATCCGGAGCGGTGCGCGGTAGCGGGACAGAACAAAATCGGGCTTGCTGGGCCTTGATATTATGGTTATTATAATAAATTCACTCGATTTACAATTGACCCACCCGGTGCCTACACCCTCCGCAAGTCACCGACAGCATCAATCCTCCGACCCATCCAACAAATCCCAGCCTCCATGGACCGACTGTTCATCATCTTCGCTTTTGCGTCCATGTGGGCGGCAGGCTCACCACTTACGCGTGCGGAGGAAGCATTGGCTGTGGTGGTCAACAAGGCCAATGGCGTGGAGAATCTGACGCTGCCCGAACTCCGCAAACTCTGCCTTGGTGAATCGAACCGCTGGGATGGAGGCAAGCGGGTGACCGTGGTCCTGCGTGATCCCGGCCAGGAGGAGCGCGCCGCCGTACTGCGCCAGGTGTACGGTATGAGCGAGGACGAGCTGGCTCGGCATTTTCCCCAGGGCGAATCCTCCAAGAGGATGCAATTCGCGCCGAAGAAGCTCTCCACGGCGGGAGGCGTGCAGCGTTTCATTTTCAACGTGCCAGGTGCCATCGGCTTCGTGCGGGTGTCGGAGGTGGCCTCGAGCGTGAAAACCGTGCGGGTGAACGGATGCTCACCCGGAGATGCGGACTATCCGCTGAAGCTCGCCGCCCGATGAAGCCGTCTGCACGCCTGCCGCTTTTCACCATCGGCATGATCGCGATCAATGTGTTCGCGGTCTGCGTGGCGGTGATCCAGTTTCTCGACATCTACGATTCGCTCGAGAACTCGCGGTTGAACTACACCGAAGCCGCGCACGGCCTGGACATCATCGGCGACATGCAATACCAGACGCAGGAGGCGCGCCGCACGCTGCTCTACGCCCTGGCCACCGATGACAGCAACCTGCAGGTCATGCACGCAGACCAGTCGCGCGCGGCGGATGCCGAGGTGGCCGGGCTGCTCGACCAATACGAGGGACTCATGGCCGGCGTGCGCGAGGGTGCGGCGGTGGAGAAACTCTCGCAGGACTGGGCGCGGTTCCTCATCCTGCGGGACGAACTCATCACCACCATGCTGGAGGGTGATGCACGCACCGCCGTGGCGCGCGATCAAAAGGAGGGCGTGCCTGCCTTCAACGCAGTGCGCATGGATCTCGAGATGATGAAGAGTCTGCTCAAGCAAAATGCCGGCGAGCTGCTCGAGCGCGCGGGCAGCTTCCAGCACGCGCTGTTGCGCATGGCATTCCTGCTCGGGACGCTGGCGGTGATAGCGGGCGTGTCCGTTGTGATGGTGCAGAGCCGCTCGAAGGTTGATACGCTCCGCGCCTCCGAGGCGCGCCTGAAGGAAGACTTTGAGCGCGTGCGCGCCGAGGAGCACGCCATCGCCGAGCTGCTCTCCGCCGTGCTGCGCGCCGCCACCGAGTACTCCATCATCGGCACCGATCCCGACGGTTTCATCAGCGTGTTCAACCGCGGCGCCCAACTGCTCCTCGGCTACGAAGGCGAGGAAGTGCTCGAAGTGTTCAAGCCGGACGCCTTTCACGACCCGGTGGAGATCGCGGCGCGGGCGGCCGTTCTCGGGATGGCGCCGGGCTTCGATGTGCTGGTCGCCGCCGCCCGGGAAGGCGAGGCCGAGACCCGCGAGTGGACCTATGTGCGCAAGGACGGCAGCCGGGTGCCCGTCACCGTCACAGTCACAGCCATGCGCGATCCAGAGGGCGTGCTGCTCGGCTTCATCGCCATCGCCGCCGACATCAGCGCGCGTTTACATGCTGATGCCGAGTTGCGCGAGCTGCATGAGAAGCTGCTGCTGACCTCGCGTCAGGCCGGCATGGCCGAGGTGGCCACCGGCGTGCTCCACAATGTGGGCAACGTGCTCAACAGCGTGAACGTCTCCGGCAATCTCATCAACGAGCGGCTCCGCGCCTCGAAGGTGGCGGACCTCGCCCGCGTCGCCCGTTTCATCGACGAGCACCGCGCGGACTTCGCCGGGTTCGTCACGCGCGATCCGCGCGGCGTCATGATCCCGGAGCTGGTGTCCAGGGTGAGCGCCGCACTCCTCGCCGAGCGCGACGCGCTCGTCTCCGAGGTGGAGTGTGTGACGAAGAACATCGGTCACATCAAGGAAATCGTCTCCATGCAGCAGAGCTTCGCGCGGATGGGCGGCCATGTGGAGATGAAATCCGTCGAATCGCTCATCGAAGACGCCGTGCAGATCAATTCCGCCTCTCTCACCCGCCATCACATCAAGATCGTCAAGGAGTACGAGCCGGTGCCGGACGTGCTCATCGACACTCACAAGGTGCTGCAAATTCTCGTCAATCTCATACGCAACGCCAAGCAGGCGCTCGAATCGACCGATCCCGAGGCGAGGCGCATCGTGCTGCGCATCGCGAGGAAAGGGGACAAAATCATCGTCATTCAGGTCAAGGACACGGGCATGGGCATCGAGCCGGGCAATCTCAAGCACATCTTCTCCCAGGGCTTTACCACGAAGAAAAACGGTCACGGTTTTGGCCTGCACAGCGGCGCGCTCGCCGCACAGGAGATGGGAGGCACCCTTCGGGCTGACAGTCCGGGACCCGGCAAAGGCGCCGTCTTCACCCTGGAGATACCGGTCACACTTCCGCCGCCGGTCACCGGACTCCGCAATGCCGGCGACACCGTCTCCGAGCCGGCACTTGCCGCGTGATTTTCCAACCGACGACGCCATGCACACCGCCACCGACTCGCACTCCAGCCACCGGATTCTCCTCGTGGATGACAATCCGGCGATTCACGAGGACTTCCGCAAGATCCTGCAGGCTGCGCCGCCCGAGGACTCCGCCCTCGACGATGTGATGGCGTCCGTTTTCGGCGAGCGGCCGCGGGCCGCCTCCAGGCACGCGGACTTCGAGATCGATTCCGCGCATCAGGGCGAGGAGGCGCTCGGGCGCGTGGTGCAGTCCATCGAGGAAGGCCGGCCGTACGCGATGGCGTTCGTTGACATGCGCATGCCTCCGGGCTGGGATGGCGTGGAGACCATCACGCGCATCTGGGAGAAGGACGCGTCCATCCAGATCGTCATCTGCACGGCGTACTCGGATTACTCGTGGCAGGAAATCGTCACGCAGCTCGGCAATTCAGACCGGCTTGTAATTCTCAAGAAGCCCTTCGACAGCATCGAGGTGCTTCAGCTCGCGCACGCGATGACGAAGAAGTGGCTCGTCACCCGCCAGGCCGGACAGAAGCTCGACGAACTCGACCGCCTCGTGCACGAGCAGACCGAACAGCTCCGCGCCAGCAACAAGAAGCTCCTCGCCGAGATGGCAGAGCGTGAGCTTGCGGAGAAGGCACTGCGCATTTCCGAGGAGCGCATCACCAAGGGCTTCGACGCCTGCCCCCTGCCCATCGCCATCCTGCGTCTGCACGATCACACCTGCGTGGAGATGAACCGCGCTTTTGTGGAGGCCACGGGTTACTCGCGTGAAGAACTGATCGACCGCTCGCCTTGGAACGCGGGCCTGAGCCTCGATGCAAAATCACGCCTCGATGCCATGGGCCGCATCGCCGAAGGCCGCTCCGTGCATCAGCAGGGATGCAGGATCATCTCCAAGGCGGGAGACGACCGTGCCGCACTCCTCTGGCTCGAGCCCTTCGATCTCGCCACCGGGCCGCACCTGCTGGCCATCGTGCAGGACGTCTCCGAGCAGCACCGCCTCGAGTCTCAACTCCGTCAGGCACAGAAAGTGGAGGCCGTGGGCCATCTCGCCGCGGGTGTGGCGCACGACTTGAACAATCTGCTCACCGTGATTCTCGGGCACACGAGCCTGCAGATGGAGCGCCCGGGCCTTGATGGCGGAACGCAGGCCGCGCTCGGTGAAGTAAAGGGCGCGGGCGAGCGCGCCGCCGCGCTCATCCGCCAGTTGCTCGCGTTCAGCCGCAAGCAGGTGATGTGCAAGCGCGCGGTGGTTCTCTCCAGCGTGATTTCGAACGTGCAGGCGATGCTGCGCCGCCTCATCCCCGAAAACATTGATTTGAGCATCCAATCCCCTCCCCTGCTCCCGCCCGTGCACGCCGACGTGTGCAATCTGGAGCAGGTCCTGGTCAATCTCGTGGTCAATGCGCGCGATGCCATGCCGGACGGCGGCGTGATCGCCGTCCGCACCGGCGAGGTGCAACTCGACGCCTCCGCCGCCGCGCGCCATCCCGATGCCCGGCCCGGCCACTTCGTACGCCTCATCGTCACCGACACGGGCACCGGTATGGATGAAGAGACAATGGCAAAGGTCTTCGAACCATTCTTCACCACCAAGGAAGTGGGAAAGGGTACCGGCATGGGGCTGGCCACCGTCGTCGGCATCGTCAATCAGCACCAAGGCTGGATCGAAGTCCGCAGCGCAGTCGGTCGCGGCACCACCTTCGAGGTTTTCCTGCCGGTGACGGAGCAGCAGGTCGAGCCCCGCCCCCAGGCCGTCCGCACCGATGCCGTCAGCGAGGGCCGGGAGATCATTCTCGTCGTCGAGGACGATCCGAACGTCCGCTCACTCGCGCGCTGCGTGCTCGAGGCCGCCGGCCACCGCGTTCTCGAGGCGGCTGACGGCATCCAGGCCGTCGCCCTGTGGAGGACGTTCGAGGACCGCATCGACATCCTGCTCACCGACATGGTCATGCCCGGCGGCCTCTCCGGCTGCGATGTGGCCGAACGCTTCCGCGCCGAGCGGCCCGAGGGAAAAATCCTCTACAGCAGCGGTTACAGCGTGGAGCTTTTCGCCGACGATCTGGACCTGCGCGAGGGGGTGAACTACCTGCCGAAACCCTACTTCGCCCACCAACTCACCTCCGCCATCGCCCGCGCTCGGGCGAGTGATGCACCGGCGGGCTGCGTCTCAGCCGCCGCATGAGCCACCGCCCCCGGACGCTCAACGCTCACGCAAACAAATGCGTGAGCGGCTGGCCCTTGTCGGCCACGGTGAAAGGACGCCTGCTTGGCGAGTAGATCACTTGGTCGAGCGGCAGGCCCAGCGCATATCCAATCGTCGCATTGAACTCGGGCACGCCGACCTTGTCCTCGGCCACTCCCGAGCCGTCCTCGGTCGTCTTGCCGTATTTGATGCCGCCTTTGATGCCGCCGCCAAACATGACGGTGCTGAAAACCGGATAGTGATCCCGGCCCTGGTTCTGATTGATCTTCGGCGTGCGGCCAAACTCCGAGGTGACGACGACCATCGTGCTCCCTAGCAGACCGCGACGCTCAAGGTCGCCGAGCAGCGCGCCGAGCGCGGTATCAAGCGTGTCGCAGAGACGCGGGGTGTTGATGAAGTTCGCCACATGAGTGTCCCAGCTTCCGAGACTCACTTCCACGAAGCGCACGCCGTGCTCGACGAGACGGCGGGCAAGCAGGCAGCCCTGGCCGAAGGTGTCCTTGCCATAGGCCTTGCGCAGATCGTCAGGTTCCTGGCTGATGTCAAAGGCGCGCAGGTCCTCGCTGCGCATCAGGCGCACGGCATCGTCATACGAGTCCGCGTAGGCCTTCACATTGCGCGTGTCGAATTGATGCTGGAACTCGGCGTCGAGTCCCTGCGAGATTTCGCGGCGCAGTGCGAAGCGATCTTCCGTCACGCCTTTCTGCGGCTTCACATTCTGCAGTCCGGCTTCGGGATTGTTCACCATGAGCGGACCGTGCTTCTTGGCCAAGAATCCAGCGCCGGGATGACGACTGTCGTTGCCGACGTACACATACGGCGGCAGAGCGGGATTGCCCGGCCCTTGGAACATGCTGAGCCATGCGCCCATGCCCGGATGTTTGATCGTGCTGCGCGGGCCGAAGCTCGTGTGCATGAAGTAGTTCGCCGGCTCGTGGGCCGCCGTGTTCGTGGCCATCGAATTGATCACGCACGCGTGGTGCATGAACTTCGCCGTCCGCGGCAGGTACTCGCTGATCTGCACCCCATCGGCGCTCGTTTTGATCGCCTTGGTGGCACCCATCACGGTCTTGTTCTCCGGCTTGGGATCCCAGGTGTCGAGGTGGCTCTGGCCGCCGCTCATGTAGAGAAAAATCACATTGCGAGCCGTGGGCACCTGCTTGGCAGTGGCGGAGCCTTCACCGACGGCGAACGCCTTTCCGGTGAAAAAGTGCTCCGTCACCGGCATCAATCCGACGCCCAGCGCGGTCTTGGCGATGCCCGCCATGAACTGGCGGCGCTGAAGTTCGTTGTTCAAAGGGTTCATGGTGTTGTCGGTTTTGGGTTTCGTGAATTCGTTTCTCTGCGCTGCGCTGCGCTACTCGATGAACAGGAAGCGCTGCGTGCTCAGGGCACCGAGGACGAGATCGTCCCAGATGGTCTTGCTCGTGGCATAGGTCTCCAGCGCCTGGAGGAAGATGGTTTTCTCGGCAGGCTTCGGCTTGCGGCTGTAGAGGCTGAGGAACAGCGCATCGATCTTGTCCTCGGTCTTCTCCGCTTTCTTCAAGTTCATCGACAGCACCGACCACGGGCTGGTCAACTGGCTCACGGTGGAGCCGTTCATCATCGTCAGCGCCTGCGGCACGGATGCCTCGTCGTTTGCATTCTCGATGATCTCGCGGTCGCTCTGTCCGAACTCACGCAGGAAGTGCCCGCGCGGCGCAGGTGATGGCAGCTCGGCGGCGCGGCTCCATGTCTGATGGAGCGAGCGCTGGTAGTTCTCGTATGACTTCGCGCTCTTCGGATCCTTGATGCCGAGAGTCTGCTCCTCGGCCTTGATGCGGGACATGGTCTTGTCGTCCATCGGCATCTCGGCGATGTCCACGCGGCTGTCGCCCATCATGTTCATCATTGCCATTTCCATCGACCCGCCGCCCGCCGCAGCGGCGAGCGCGGCCTGGATTTCCTTGTTGCCGGATTTCTTCGCCGCCTCGTAGAAGCAACGGGACACGGTCTCGCGCAGGATGCGCTGACTGTCGTTGAGCTTGCGCTGGATTTCCTTCGACTTCTCCTTGTCGTCCTTCGCGCGGGCCTCGTCGAGTTCCTTGCGCAACTGGTCAAAGCCGCGGTTCTGCTCGCGCATGGCCTCCGCCACTTGCTTCGATGCCTCGATGAGCAGCGGTGCCTCCGTCTTCTCCAGCAGGCCCGCCAGATTTTTCCGGTGCTCCAGGTCACGCTTCTCGCGCTCGCGCGCCATCCAGTTCGGCTGATCGGGTGCCGGGCTGACCAGCGTCACCATCGAGTCCCAAACCTGTTCGGCCGTCATGCGTCGGAACACCGGGCCTTGGAAGTAGTAGGGCGTGCCGGGCGAGACTTCCTTCGTGCTGGCGCGGGCGAAAGCCTGGGTGTTCAGCAGCATCCGCAGATAAGCCTTCATGTCGTACTTCATCGCGATCATCTGCTTCTCCAGGAACTGCATCAATTCCGGATTCGAAGCCGCGCTGCTGTCGGTCATCTCATCGACCGGTTCATAAAGGCCCGCCCCGAAGACCTTTTTCCACAAGCGGTTGGCGACGATGGTGGTGAAGCGCGGATTCTCGGCCGATGTGAGCCACTTGCCGAATTCCTGAATGTTGTTGGATTCCTTGGAGAGCGAGACGGGCTTGCCAAACATCACGGAAGCCTGCACCACATCATTGGGCTTGCCGTTGGCATACTTATAGATGGCCGGCAGTTTCAGCGCGGCCTTGCCCTGTGTCACCAGCGTGTCGCGCAACGGACGGAATGCCTCGGTGAGCGCCTGACGCATCAGGTCCTTGGTTTCATTGTCCAGCGACTTGTCCTCCCGGATGATCTTTTGGGCATCGGCATCCGACTTCGAGCGGTAGCTGGTGCCGTTCATGTTGTGCGTAAAGGCGGCCATCTCGTAGAATTGCTTCTCGGTCCACTTGTCGAACGGATGGTCGTGACACTGGGCGCACTCGACGCGGGTGCCGAGAAATATGCGCACGGTGTTCGCGATGTTGTCCAGCGGCATCCCGCGGTCGCGCATGTAATAGCCTATCGCCCCAGTGTCGAAGCATGTTCCTTCGGCGGATACCAGTTCACGGGCAAACTTGTCATACGGCTTGTTCTCGCGCAGCGACTGGCGGATGAAGTTCAGGTAATTCAGCGAGGTCGTGCTGTCTCCCACTCCCTGGCTTTGCGCGCGCAGCACGTCGGCCCAAAAATTGAAAAAGTGGTGCACGTATCCGTCGCTCGCGAGCAGGTTGTCCACCAGCTTTGTGCGCTTCTGCGGAGACTGCCAGGTGAGAAACGCCTTGGTCTCATCCAGCGTCGGGATTCGGCCCACTACGGTGAGATATGCCCGGCGCAGGAACACTTCATCGCCCACCAGGGTGTTCCCCTGGATGTTTTGCTTCTTCCAGCTTTGGGCGAGCAGGGCATCAATCTGCTTTGACGCCGCCGTCGTGTCCGCACCGGCCGCACCACCGGCGAATCCAACCAGCACCGATGCAATCGAGAGGAGGAGAAATTTTGTTTTCATGTGCAAACCAACGCCACGCCTGTGCGCCAATTGTCGCGGCACCCCGGCAATGCCAACACCCGCACATGGATGCTCAAATTCCGCATGGTATAAAGACTCGCCAAGCTCCGCCGCATCTGATTGGAGCGCGCGGAACAGGGTGCCCCGGCGGGTCGGGTGACCGCTTCGAGAAAATCACATGTTCGAGGTGGCGCCCGGCAGATCTCTCGCCATTGAAATCGAGCAGGTCTCTGCATTTTGTGTGTTCCATCACAGCTCAATCCGGGCACACCGCACTTTCAATCAGCACTTCGCCATGACAGCCTTCTGGCACTTCCTCATCTGGGCCTGCGTCATTTGGTACTCCACGATCACGATCTACGTGGCTGTCCGCGGCGTGTCTGACATCCGTTCGATGTTGAAGCGCCTGCGCGAAGGCGCGCCTCCCGAGGAAGTTTGACGAGCCTGCATTTCACCTCAGCGGCCTCCCGAGCAGTGTCGCGGTCGGCCCGGCAACGGGAAAAACCGGTATCCGGGACGCGAAACAAGGGCTAGCCTCGCAGCATGGTAAACGCTCCCGACCGTTTCGTGCCGCATGACCGCCAGATGCGCGTTTTCGTCAGCAGTACGTTCCGTGACATGCACGCGGAGCGGAACCACCTGGTGAAATTCATTTTCCCGCAGCTTCGCAAACTTTGCGAGTCACGTGGCGTGATGTGGGGCGAGGTCGATTTGCGCTGGGGCGTGACCGATGAAGAAGCCGCGGACGGCAAAGTGCTGCCGATCTGCCTGGAGGAAATCAAGCGCTGCCGTCCCTACTTCATCGGCATCCTCGGCGAACGTTACGGCTGGGTGCCGGAGTCGGTTTCCGTCGATCTTCTCGAACGAGAGTCGTGGCTGCAAAAGCAGCTTGCGGACAAGAAGTCCGTCACGGAATTGGAAATCGTCCACGGCGTGCTGCGCAATGCGCGGATGCATCAGCATGCGTGCTTTTACTTTCGCGATCCGAAGTTCGTGGAAAGCATGCCCAAGGACCGGAAGGCGGATTTCATGGCCGAGAGCCCGCAGCACGCCGAGCGGCTGGCGCGGCTCAAGTGCGAAATCCGCCGCGCGAGCCACCAACGGTTTTGCCGGCTGCGCGAGCCGTTCGCCAGCGCCGAGGAGCTGGGCCGCTGGGTGCTGGACGATGTCACCGCCATCATCAACGACTGCTGGCCCGAAGGCTCGCAACCCGATCCGCTCGACCGCGAGGACGCGGCCCATCAAAACCACGCACGGAATCTTCGGATGGGATTTGTCGGGCGTCTCGACGCGCTGAAGGAATTGAACGCATTCGGCGCGTCGGGCGGCGAGCCGCGCATCGTCTCCGGCGAGTGCGGAGCTGGAAAATCAGCCTTGCTCGCGACATGGGCACAAGAATGGCGTGCCAGCCACAAGGACGATGTCGTCATCGATCACTACGTCGGCGCCACGCCGGAGAGTTCCAACTGGCGCGGGCTGGCAAGAAGGATTCTCGGTGAGCTGAAGCGCGCATTCTCGATGCCTGAGATTCTGCCGGAGAAGGATGAAGATTTGCGCGATGCCCTCGAGACCTGGCTGGCCAGGACCAGCGGACTCAATACCGTGGTGCTCGTACTCGACGCGCTCGATCAACTCTCTGAAGACGGCCAGGTCCCGGAAATCGGCTGGCTGCCCACCCAATTCCCCGCAAACGTCCGGCTGATCATATCCGCACAGCCTGGCAGCATGCTGGACGCCTTGCGCGACCGCCAGTGGGCCGAGCTGCCGCTTCCTCCGCTTCCGCAGCCGGAGATTGTGAGCGCGGCGATCTCCTATTTCGAATTCTTCGGCAAGCGACCTCCCTCGCAACTCCTGAGTCTGCTGGAATCCACGCCAACGGCCGGCAACGCGCTCTATCTCCGCGCGGTCCTTGATGAACTGCGCCAGTTCGGCAGTCACGAAGATCTCACGGCGCGCGCCGCCTACTACCTTGCGGCGTCGGATCTGCCGCAACTGTTCGAGCGCATTCTCACGAGGTGGGATGGCGACTTCGGACGCGATCCGCACTATCCGGACCTGGTGCGCCGCTCGCTGTGCTTGATCTCCTCGTCACGATCGGGGCTGCTGGAGAACGAGCTGCTGCTCCTGCTCGGCAAAGACGGCGAGCCTCTACCCCGTCGCACATGGACGCCCCTGTTCCTGGCGATGGAACGCGCCCTGTCGTTGCACGAAGGATTGGCGGGAATCGGGCAGGAGCATTTCCGGGCCGCAATTCGCACGCGCTGGCTGCAGGACTCCAGCGCAGCGCGTGCTTTCCGCGAGGAACTTGCATCGTTCTTCAACCGGTCGGAGGATCCGGGCGATCGTGATCTCGACGTGCTGCCGTGGCTGCTCTTGAAGCTGGAGAACTGGGCCGAGGCGAGAAACCTCCTGACGAGAATCCCTGTCTTTCTGCGCCTGAGCAAGGCACGCACTGACGACCTGCTGGCCCACTGGCGGCTGCTCGGCCGGCATTTCAACCCCGCGGAGCACTACGAGGAGGCGCTGCAAAGCTGGATTGCCGCAGCGGCTCCTGGTCCGAACGAGATTGCGGCCGCGCTCCGTTCGCTGGCCGGGTTCCATTCTTCACGTGACGAGACGAAACCTCAGGAGTCGCTGCTTCGGCGCGCCCTCGCCATCGACGAACAGCGCCTCGCGAACCACGACAAAGGCGCAGTCGCGGACGTGCTCGACGACAGCAGCTCGCTCGCGTTTCTGCTTGGGCACACGCACCGGCCCGAGGAGGCGGAGTCACTGCATCGGCGCGCGCTCAAACTCGCCGAGGACACTTTCGGCCCCGATTCAGAAAAGGCGATGAATCATGTGGAGGGTCTTGCGGCGTGGCTCTCGATGACCCGGCGATACGCGGAGGCGGAGGATTTGATTCAGCGCGCATTGGAGCGCTGCCGTCGCACCGAAGGCGAACATTCCGCCCGGGCGGTTTCCATGCTCTCGATGCTCGGCCAGACGATGAAGGAGTCCGGCCGGCTGGCCGAAGCGGAAAAGGTCCTCCGCGAAGCCCTGGCCATCTGTGAAAGGACTCTCGATGGATTCTCGGTTCTGCGCAGCAGTTGCATGAATCTGCTGGCCGGCCTTCTGTTTGAAACGGGAAGATTCTCGGAAGCCGAGCCGCTGATGCGCAAGACCCTGGAACTGGCGATCCACGACTTCGGAGAGCGGCACACGAGGGTTGCCACGGAACTCAACAATCTCGCCTTGCTGCTTGCCGCGAGCGACCGGGCTGCGCTCGCGCGGCCCCTGATGAAGGAATCCGCGCACATTCTCGCCGCCTTCACCCGCGCCAATGAGCACACCCACCTGAAGTTCCCCAACACGCTCGACGCCTACGTCGGCGTTCTTTTCTCCTGCGGACTGCGGGGCGATGAGGTCGTGACCGAGATCAAGGCCATGGTGCCTGAGCTTTTTCCCGCCACCACCCATGGTGCCGGCGGCTTTTGCGCGCGGCATTGGATACTGCCGGCCATCGCCTGCGGCGACGCTTTTGCGCGACGCGACGAACACGAGGTCGCCAGATCTCTTTATCAGTGGGCGCTCGAAGGCTCGCGCCATTTGTTCGGAACCGATCATCCAGATTCACGCGATATCCTCCACCGGCTCGGAGGAGCCCTCTTTGGCTCGGGGAACTTTGCCGCGGCTGCAGCGCTCCTGCGCGAAATGCTGGCCGATTATCAGCAGCGCTTCGGACCCGATCATCCAGCCACGCTCGAAGTGATGCAAAACCTGGGTGGAGCGCTCATCGAGCTTGGTGAATTTTCGGAAGCCGAAAAATTGCTGCGCGCTGCCCTCGCGACGAGAGACCGCCTGGGAGAGATGGACTCGCGTGATGCGCTGACCATTCAGGGCAATCTGGCTGAACTCTGCCGCAGGAAAGGCGATCTCGAGGAAGCGGAGACGCTGTCAATCCGCGTGCTCGAACTCGCACGGCAGATATCCCACCCAAATCTGGACTCCTTCGCTGACAACTATATCAACATGCTGGGCCGGCGTGGCATGTGCCAGGACGACATCCTCCGGCAGCTCCGGCGGCTCGTGCCCGACCTGATGGCCAGGCGCGGCCACTCCACTGCCGAAGAGAACCGCGCCTTTGAGCAGACCTACGGCCTCATTGCTGCCGCCGAGCAGCACCGGTCCACCGGCGATCTGACCGGCGCGCTACGGATTTTCAGGGAGGCGTATCAGGCGCGATTGAGAATCGCCAACGAACAACCCAGCCAGATCCACCAGTTCCATGGCGGGGCCGCTTTTGCGTTGATGCGCGTCGGTGAACTGCAGCGACAGATGGGGGACGATGGCGCGGCATCGGCTTCGTTCCGGGAAGCGCTGGAAAAGTTCGAGACAATCCTCTCCGCCAAGCCTGACGACGCTCCGTGCCTCTCAAACGTTGCCGCACTCTACGAGAGGATGGGCGATCTGGAACTGGACAAAGGGAACACCGCCAGCGCCGTGGAAAACTATCGCGCGGGCCTTGCCGCCGACGAGCGTCTCGCCGCCGTGCAGCCCGACAGTGCGCAAACTCGGCGCATGATCCTGGTCACTCGTGAGCGGCTCGGCGCCGCCCACATGTGCCGTGGTGATGAACTGGCGGGCACGGGACATGCCGAAGATGCGCTTCACAGCTATCGGCAGGGCCTCACCGAAAAACAGATGCGCAGTGAAGCAACAGATGACGAGGATGACCGGAACGATTTTCTCGCGTCGCTCAGGCGCGTGGTTGATTTTGCATCCACAACGCCGTTCGCCGAGCAACAGCCGGGCGTGGCTTTCGATTTGGGCCGGCTGGCGATGTCGGTGCTCCATGCCGGCCATCTCGATGAAGCAGAGTGCCTGTTCCGCCGCGCTCTCGCATCGCACGAGCACCGGCACGGCGCATTCCATCCCGATGTAGGCAGGGCGCTCGACAACCTCGGCATGGCGCTCCTCAGCAAAGGCCGTGCAGCGGATGCCGAACCGCTGGTGCGCCGGGCTCTCGAAATCTTCGAGACGCGTCACTTCCACCTCCGCGGTGATTTGGCCGCCTGCCTGGACAACCTCGCCTCCATCCTGCAAACGGAGGGGCGCTTCGACGAAGCCGAGACCGTGGCGCGGCGGGCGCTAGCGATATGGGAGGCTGCCTTGGGATCGGAGCATCCCGATGTAGCCGTCTGCCTTGAAAATCTGGCGGCCCTGCTCAGAAAGAGCGGGCGTGCGGCGGAGGCAGTGCCGCTTCTCTCGCGCGTCTTCTCCATCCGCAAAGTGGCGTTCGGATGGCAGCATCCAAAGACGCTCCAGCCCCTTCAGACCTGCATCATGCTGCGCGAGTCACTCGGACACGACCGGGACGAAATCCGCCGGTTTCTCTGCGAATTGGCGCCCGAATTGGCTGAACTCGCGCGCCAGAGTGATCAGGCCGTCGCCGAAAGCGAAGCACTCGACCATCGAAATGACTCCCCACCGCAGATGACGCCGATGAGCCGCTCGACGGCGGCCGCTGCGCCCGCCACTCTGCCTCCGCCTCCGCCGCAGCCATCATCAACCGACGACCTGCGCGAGATGGCCGAACGCGCCTTTCACAAGTGCCAGTGGGAAGGCGCGGAGACCATGTACGGCCAGCTTGTCGAACGCGACGGCTCGCTCATTGCCGGCATCGGTCCCAAGATCGCCTCGTGCATCCTGTCAGCACACTCCAAACTCAGCGACTTCGACCGGCGGAAACTCGAACTCCTCACGCAACGTCTCGACCAGGCAGGATGTGCCGAAATCGCGGACGACATCCGTCGGCAGATCGAGGAACGGGAGGCCATGAGTCAACCGAAGAAGCCGTGGTGGAAGGTCTGGTAGCCGCTCGCCATCGGCTCGGGCGATTGATCGTCCGTATTTCACCTCAGCGGATTCCTGAGCAGCGTCGCGGTCAGCCGGCAGTTGTCGGAGGCGCGGCCAGATGGCCGGTTGGCCCGATGACCAGCAGGACTTCATTCTCCATTCCCGGCCGGTACAGCGCAGCCCGGATTCCGATGTGACTGCGACCTACGCCAGCCCCGCCGTGCGCCAGCGCCTCACCGAGTTCCTCGGCGGGGATACGCTGGATCATGCCACGGCGGTTTACATCACCCGCACCGACGGCTGCGGATTCGACCGGCGCGACCTGCGCCCTCCAGCCGAGTTGGACTGGTATCTCGATCGCGATCTCGACATCGCCCGCTCGCTCGCGGACTCGGCTTCGCTGCTGATGCATCTGGATCTCGAGTACGTGAACTTTGACTCACCGGCGGAGGCGTTTGTCGATCCGTGGCGGACCTTCGATCTTCAAGAACCCGCCGTGCGCGTGATCGAGACGCTGCTGCTCGAGTGGGGCATCCGGCCGCTGCACATCGTCACGGGCCAGGGGCACCACTTCGTGTGGCGCGTGGCGCGCACATCGCCGGTCGCAAAACACATGGCCTCTCTTTCACCCGCTCCGGAGCTGGTGGATGCATGCCAGATCCGCATGCCGCCCATTCTGGCGGGCCGCATCGACCGCGACACGCACGGCGCGTTCGCCGCGCTCTCGCTCATCATGGAATTCGTCGCGCACCGCGTGAAGGAGCTGGCCGCGCCGCTCTGCGCGCTGCCGGTCGAGGTCACGGCCGTGCACGTCGGCCCGTGCGTGTCGCGGCAGCGTGAGATGATCTCCATCGACATCTCCGAGTACGGCGATCCGCTGCAGACGCGCATGATCCGCGCGCCGTTCACCAATTACCTGAAGCCGTGGGTCACCGGACTCGCGCGCTCGCTCGGAGTCGAGGGCGAGATTCCCACCTTTCCTGCGATCCCGCTGCACGAGATGGACATCCGCCAGGCGATCACGCTGCGGCAGGTCGAGGGAGAGGTGCATGATCTCGCGCGCCGCGCCTGCGTGCGCATCCCGGAGCAAAACGACGGCACGGCGCGGCTGATGGAAGCCTATCTCGCGTCACGGCTGCGGCGGTTTCACGAGTTCTACTACTCGGCGCGTCACGACGCGAAGGATCGATGGCCCGATACCTACGCACGCACGCCGCTCGATCCGCTGCCGCCGTGTGTGCATCGCGTTCTGGAGTGGCCAAACGATCTGCTGCTCAAGCCGGCGGGCATCCAGCTTGTCACCCGCACTTTGCTGGCCGCGG
Organism: Verrucomicrobiaceae bacterium; assembly: GCA_019694165.1. Taxonomy (GTDB): domain Bacteria; phylum Verrucomicrobiota; class Verrucomicrobiia; order Verrucomicrobiales; family Verrucomicrobiaceae; genus JAIBCL01. The sequence goes on from JAIBCL010000014.1 coordinate 116,695, forward strand.
GCTGGCATCCACGCCACATCGCGGGCCTCATCCGCTCGAAGTTCGAAGACGCCGGCCATCACTGGGGCGTCAGTTGGGACGACTATGAGCCGGCCACGCGCGCGGACTTCTACACACGCCTCTTCGCCGGCCTCCATCTCACCGGCCTCGACAAGCTCGTCGATTTCAACTGCACCTCGAACCGCGAAAAAGGCTTCTGTTTCCCGCCGCCAGATGCCATGTGCAGCCTCGAACCCGCGCGGCACGCGCTTCTCTCCAAACTTCCCCATGTCTGACTGGCCCATCGGCTTCTCCACCGGCTGCTTTTATCAGCGCAGCATCTTCGACGTGCTCGAAGAAATCCAGCGCAGCGGCTTTCGCGAGATCGAGGTGTGCTCGTTCCCGAAGCATCTCGATTATCACAACGAGGAAAACGTGCGCCGCGCCGGCGAGCGGATGCGCGAGCTGAACCTGCGGCCGTTCTCCCTTCACGCGCCGCTGGCGCCCAGCATCGACATCACATCACCCGATGACGGCGCGCGCCATGCGTCCGTCGCCGAGCTGGTGAAGGCGTGCGAGTCCGCCGCGCTCATGGGCGTGGAGCACATCGTGCTGCATCCCGGCCCCGAGCGCGAGGGCCGGCCGCCGCAGGAGGAATTCGTCCTGCGCATGAGGCACGCCGCGGAATCACTGAACCGCGTGGCCGCGCGCTGCTGCGAGCTTGGCCTGCATCTCGTACTGGAAAACATGCTGCCGCACCTCCTCTTCGGCCATGTGAGCGACATGATGTACCTCCTCGGCGAGATCAAGAACTGCGACGTCGGCACATGCCTCGACACGGGACACGCCTTCCTCGCCGGCGAGATGGGCATGGTGATCAACAAGCTCTCCGGCCATCTGAAAATGGTCCACATCAATGACAACCGCGGCGACTGGGACTCGCACCTCCCGCCCGGCGAAGGCCGCATCGACTGGCCCTGGGTGCTCGGCGAACTCAAACGCTCAAATTTTAACGGCCAGCTCGTGCTCGAACTCCACGGCGGCGAGCACGAGCCCGCGCGCGAGGTCATGTCCCGCGCCGTGCGCGCACGCGAGCTTCTCTCCGACATCATGCGCCGGGAGGCGTGAGCTTGCACTGACCGGCCGCACGCAACACAATGAGGCGCAGCAGGCCATGACCGAGAACCAGCAGATCGCAGGCAGTCTCGAAGAAGTGTCGCGCATCCTCGCCGAGCAGGGCGCGAACCGCTTCCGTGTGCAGGCCTACGTTCACGCCGCCGATGCGCTGCGCGCCATGGCGGAGCCCGCCTCGCTCGTGCTCGAGCGCGAGGGGCTCGACGGCCTGGAGAAAATCCCCGGCGTCGGCGACACGATCGCACATGTAATCCGCGACATCATCCAGCACGGACGCTCCGCCATGCTCGACCGCCTGCGCGGCGAGAGCGATCCCATCGCCTTGCTCTCGTCCGTGCCCGGCATCGGGAAGAACACCGCGTGGAAGCTGCACGATGAACTCGGCATCGAGACGCTCCAGGAACTCGAAGCCGCCGCGCACGACGGACGCCTCGCCTCCCTCTTCGGCTTCGGCCCGAAAAAACTCGCCGGCATCCGTGACACGCTCGCGCAGCGCCTCGGCCGCCTGCGCCAACCGCCGCCCCGGCCCTCGAACGAGCCGTCGATCGCCGAAATCCTCGACGTGGACCGCCAGTACCGCGACGACGCCCGCGCCGGCAAGATCAAGCTCGTCGCACCCAGACGCTTCAATCCCACCGGCGAGGCCTGGCTCCCCGTCATGCACACCACGCGCGGCCCGCGACACTACACCGCGCTCTTCTCAAACACCGCCCGCGCCCACGAACTCGGCACCACGAACGACTGGGTCGTCCTCTACTACGACGGCGACAAAACCGAGCGCCAATGCACCGTCATCACCTCCACCTTCGGCCCCCTCAAAGGCCGCCGCATCGTCCGCGGCCGCGAAGGCGAGTGCGCGATGTTTTACGACGAGACGACTGGCCATGACGAGGACGACTGAACTGCCGACGCGAGTCATGACCCATGGCTTCCGCAACAACTGCCGGCAAGTCTGTCCCTTGCCGGCCAGTCACATGATGAGATGTGAGGCCGCCATGAAATTCCGCTCTCCATGATACTCGCTCTCGAGCTTGGATTTGCAATATGGCTGGCATCCACCGCTTGCATTAGGCGGAGGGCCTTCGTTGACGCCGACCGCGCTGTTCGTGAACATCCTTTCGCTGAGACCGTGACTGAGTTTATGTTCCGGCAGTTTTTATCCAGCATCACGCCCTCAGTTTTTGGTGCCCGCGTCATTGGGGCTGCCTGCCGCATCGAGTTTCTCCGGTGGCATTTCGTCCGAGGCTACGGCCCACACCGCGCCGAGGCTGCGTGCAACTGCGCTGCGGCGCCGAAGCCGTGAAACCCGAGCCGCCTCGAGCATCATGGCTTTCATGACGAGCGGCGGCGCTTCGATGGCGCGCGCTTCAACCTCTTCGCCACGGGCGGCTCGAGGGCTTCGCGCAGCACTTCGTCCACAGTCTCCACGGGCACGATCTTCAGGCGCTGCCGCACTTCCTCGGGCAGGTCGGGCAAATCTTTTTCGTTGAGCTTCGGGATCAGTATCTTTTTGATCCCGGCACGCAGCGCGGCGATGGATTTTTCCTTGAGACCGCCGATGGGCAGGACAAGGCCGCGCAACGTGACCTCGCCGGTCATGGCCACGTCCTTGCTGACGGGCCGGCTGGAAAAAAGCGATGCAAGCGCGGTGAACATCGCAATGCCGGCGGAGGGGCCGTCCTTCGGCACGGCACCGGCGGGGACATGGACGTGCACTTCGTGCCGGTCGAAATCTTTCGGCTCGATGCCGAGCTGCTTCGCACGGCTGCGCACGAGGCTGTAAGCGGCGCGGACGGACTCCTTCATCACATCGCCGAGCTGGCCGGTGAGAGTGACGCCGCCTTTGCCGGGGAAGCGGATGGCCTCGATGTGCAGCACGTCGCCGCCCGCGGTGGTGTAGGCGAGTCCGGTGACGACACCCGGGGCGCTGGTCTGAAGCCTGCTCTCCCGCACAAAGTACGCCGGGCCGAGCGCCTCGCGCACGACAGCAGGCGTGATCGCGGCCTCGCCGATCTCATCGCCGGCGATGCGCGCGGCGACGTGGCGCGTCACGCTCGCGATCTGCCGCTCGAGATTTCGCACGCCAGCCTCGCGGGTGTAGTCCTCGATCACGCGCTCGATGGCAGCGTCCTCCCAGCGGCACTTCTCCGCGCTGATGCCATGCTCGGCGAGCTGGCGCTTCACGAGGTAGCTGCGTGCGATGTTGAGTTTCTCGCTCTCGGTGTAGCCGGGCAGCTCGACGACCTCCATGCGGTCGCGCAACGGCGGCGGGATGGTATCGAGCGTGTTGCATGTGGCGATGAAGATGACCTGCGAGAGGTCGAAGGGCACGTCGAGGTAACGGTCGGTGAATTCGTGGTTCTGCCGCGGATCGAGCACTTCGAGCAGCGCGCTGGCGGGATCACCGCGGAAGTCGGCGCCGAGCTTGTCGATCTCGTCGAGCATGATGACGGGATTGCGCGTGCCGAGCCGGCGCAGTTCTTGAATCAAGCGTCCCGGCATCGAGCCGATGTAGGTACGCCGATGGCCGCGGATCTCCGATTCGTCACGCACGCCGCCGAGGCTGATGCGCGCAAATTTGCGGCCGAGCGATTCGGCGATGGACTGGCCGAGGCTCGTTTTGCCGACCCCGGGCGGTCCGAGAAAGCAAAGGATCGGCCCTCTGCCGGCTGGGTTGAGCTTTCGCACGGCGAGGTACTCGACGAGGCGCTTCTTCACCTTCGCAAGACCGAAGTGGTCCCGATCCAGTATCTCCCTCGCCTTGTGCAGGTCCACGCTCTCCTCGCTGACCACGCTCCAGGGCAGCTCTGCCATCGTCTCGAGATAGCTTACGATGACGGAATGATCCGGACTCTGCGGGGGGATGATCTCGAGCCGCTTGAGTTCCCGATCCGCCTGCGCACGCGCTTTCTCAGGCAGCGCGGCTTTGTCGAGGCGCTGGCGGATGTCCTCGACCTGCTCTTCGTTGCCGCCTTCCTCGCCGAGTTCTTTTTGGATCGCGCGAAGCTGCTCGCGCAAATACGCGCGCTTCTGTGCTTCGGAAAATCCGCTCTGCACGTTCTCGCGCAGCTTCGACTGGAGTTCGGCAATGTGGAGCTGGTTGTCGAGATGCGACTGAAGCGCAGCCAGACGTGCCTTCACATCGGTGGTCTCCAAGAGCCTCTGCTTCCCGGCGGTCTCGATGCTCAGATGCGCGGCGAGAAAGTCGGTGAGCGCGCCGGCATCTTCGACGGATGCGAACACAGCCTTCACCTCGTCCGGCACGTCGGGGCGATGCTCCAGGAGCCTCTGCGCGGACTCGCGCACATTGCGCGCGGCGGCCTCGGACATCTCATCGTCCTTGGCGATGGCCGTGCTCGCGAGCGTCTCCACTTCGGCCTTCAGATACGGCTCCTCCTGCACGGCGTGCAGGATTTTCATGCGGCTCTCGCCGTGGACGAGGATGACCACGCTGTTGTCGCCCTGCCGCATCATGCGCACGACGCGGGCGATGACTCCGTGATCGTGGAGCGAGTCGAGGCCGGGCGAGTCCGCGGCTTTTTCTTTTTGCAGTGCGAGGCCGAGCAGCTTCGACTGCGGCAGGCTCTCCTCGAGCAGACGCAGGCTCGATGCGCGGCCGATGCTCAGCGCCTGGATGGTGCCGGGGAACACAATCGTATCGCGCAGCGGCAGGATGGGCAGCACCTGTTTTCCATCTTGCGCGCGTCCGGCGGTTGATTCGGCGGGGCTGATCTCGTTTTCGCTCATGACAATCCCTCCCGGCTGGCAATTGGCAGCGTGATCCAGAGCCAGCCGTTGTCCTGCCGCGCGGTGACGCGGTCGGGATCGACATCGGCGGCGAACTCGATCACACGCTCGAAGTCGCCGTCGGCGATCTCCATCACGAGGATGCGCCCCTCGCGCGGTGCCGCGCCGCTCTCCGGCAGCGCGCGGTGGCCACGGATGGCGAGGCGGCGCGGCTCGACGTCCACCTTGATGTCCTGTTTGCGCACGCCGGCGAGATCGACGCACACCTCGATGCGTTCAGCGCCTGCGTACACATTCACCGCCGGCTGCCATGCGGCCTCGGCCTGGCGCAATGAAGAGAAGTGCAGCCCCTGGAGCTGCGCGGCGATCTGGTCCGCCATGGAGGCGATCCGGGTGAGTCTGATGCTGCGTGCCATATATGAAACCTACGCGCGGCACGAGAAGCACGATCACACCAACCCGCCGCGGATGCGGGTTTGGCAGAGGAAACATCGTTTCCATGCCGTTGCGCAGACATCGCCCATCCGCACGAGACCGGCTCACATTCCGGGCGGAAGACTGGCATGAAACGGACGGCCGCCTGCTTTATACTTCGCGCCGCATGACCTACGAACGCCACGCCCGCACGCTCTCCGCGCTTTTCGTGCTGCTCTGGATCGCGCTCGCCGTGCGGCCCGTGAGCCGCATGGACTGGTTGCTGGAAAACGTGCTGCTTCTCGTCGTGGTGCCGGTGCTCTTCGCCGCGCATCGGCGTCGCCTCTTCTCGCGCCTGTCGCACTCCCTCATTTTCGTCTTCATGTGCCTGCACGAGATCGGCGCGCACTACACCTACTCGCAGGTGCCCTACGACGACTGGTGGCGGCATCTCACCGGCCACACGCTCAACGACGTCTTCGGCTGGCAGCGCAATCACTTCGACCGCGTCGTGCATTTCCTCTACGGCCTGCTCGTTGCCTATCCGATCCGCGAGGTTTTCCTGCGCATCGTGCGCGCACGCGGCTTCTGGGGTTACTTCCTGCCACTGGACCTCACCATGTCCACCTCGCTCATCTACGAACTGATCGAGTGGCTCGCCGCCAGCGTGCTCGGCGGCGATCTCGGCCAGGCCTACCTGGGCACGCAGGGCGACATGTGGGACGCTCACAAGGACATGGCTCTCGCGTCGCTCGGCGCCCTGCTCGCCATGCTCGTCACCGCCGCAGTGAACTGGCGCTGCCAGCGCGACTTCGCCCTCGAGTGGTCCGCAAGCTGGCGCATCCGGGGACGGAACCGGGATTTTGTCGCCAAGATGCCCGGCCCCGGCAGCAAAAGCCGCGGCCACAGCCGGTGACTCGCCGGCCAGGGAAAACTTCGCCACTTGTGAAAAACTGTGCGGCTCTTGTCGTTGGTAGCCACATGAGACACAGATTCCTCCTTCCTTTTCTTGTTGCCTCGGCAGCCTGCGGTTTTGGGGCCGCCGTGGCAAAGCCCAAGCTTGATGCGGCCGCGGCCGCAAAGCAGATCGACGGCATCCTCGCCGCCGACTGGGCGAAGAACAATCTCCAGGGCAATCCCGCCGTGGATGACAACACCTTCGTCCGCCGCATTTACCTCGATGTGATCGGCCGTATCCCGACGACGCGTGAAGCGGAGGATTTTCTGAAATCCAACGACGCCGGCAAGCGCGCGAAGCTCATCGACAAGCTGCTCGCTTCCGAGGGCTACGCGCAGCATTTCTTCAATTACTGGGCCGACGTGCTCCGGCTCACCTCGAACGGCAACCAGACGGGAACCATCACTGGCGCGGCGTACATGAAGTTCGTCAAGGAGAGCCTGCGCACGAACAAGCCGTATGACAGGTTCGTGGCAGAGATGATCGCCGCGCAGGGCAAGGCATGGGACAACGGCGCGATCGGCTATTACATGCGGGACCGCGGCATGCCGCTGGACAACATGGCCACCACGGTGCGCATCTTCCTCGGCACCCGCATCGAATGCTCGCAGTGCCACAATCATCCCTTCGACAAGTGGACGCAAAAGCAGTTCTACCAGATGGCCGCCTTCACCTATGGCGTGAACGCCCAGGACTACTACGGTGGCACGATGGGCCAGGTACGGGACATGCTGCGGGAGGAAGAGCAGGCACTGCGCGCCTCTTTCAAAGAGCCACAGCGACCGCGCCAGCCCGAGCCGCCTCGCATCAAAGGCAAGATGACGGCCGAGGAGCAGGCGAAGCTCAAGGCGGACTACGCGGCCGCGATGGGCAAACACAAGGCCACCCTGCAGGACTACGAAAAGCAGATGAAAGCGGTCAATGAGAAGCGCCGCGAGGCCCAGGACAAGCTGCGCCGCGAACAGCGCAACTACCAGGAGGCCTTCCAGGACATCCGCGACACGATGCGCTACACGTCCGTGTCCTTGGACGAGAAGCGCCTGCCGCAGCTCCCGCATGATTACAAGTACGAGGATGCCAAGCCGAAGGACCGCATCAGCCCCGGCGCGATGATGGGGCATGAGTGCGTCTGCCAGCCAGGCGAAACACCGCTGGAAGCCTATGCCCGCTGGATGACTTCGAAGGACAACCCCCGCTTCACCACGGTGATCACCAACCGCCTGTGGAAAAAGGCCTTTGGTCTCGCGCTCATCGAGCCGCTCGACGAACTGATGGACAACACCGTGCCGGCCATCCCCGGGCTGCAAAAGCACCTCGAAAAACTCATGGCCGATCTGAACTACGACATGAAGGACTACCTCCGCGTCCTCTTCAACACCCGTGCCTATCAGTCACAAGTCAGCCGCCAGGAAGTCGCCCCGGGTCTGGCCTTCCATTTCACCGGCCCGATTCTCCGCCGCATGACCGCCGAGCAGATGTGGGACAGCTTCGTCACCCTCATCAATCCGAACCCCGACATGATCAACGTCGATGCGCGTGAAGCCATGGACCAGCGCATCCTCCAGGCCCGGAAGAATGCCGAGAGCATCGACATCCTCACCCCCGAGGAGGCGCTCAAGGGCCTGAAGGTCACCGCCGCCGTGTACGACCGGAACCAGGACGATATCCGCGAGGAACAGCAGAAAGTGAGCGAGCTGCGTACGCAGGCGAAGGCCCTCGAAACGAAAGCCGACAAGCTCCCCGCCGGCGCCGAGCGCGACAAGTTGCTCGCGGATCTGAAGAAGGTGCGTGAGGAGCAGCAGAAGCACCGCGAGAATCTCAGCAAGGCGCAGGGAGAGGGACGCAAGTCCACCTTCGCGCAGCTACTCGTCCCCGGACAAAAGAAGCTGTACGAAAAAGTCACCGGCAAGCCCTACCAGACCGTCTCTCTCGCCGCCAACGCCAAGGGCACTGTGGATGCGCCCGCGATGATGGCCGGCGACAGCAGCATGATGATGACCGTCAATGGCGCGCGCATGGAGAAGGTGCTGATCCCCGGCTACGACCGGAAGGAAAAGACAGCCGACGAGCGCAAGGCCGCCGAAGATGCCCGCATGAAAGCCTTTGCCGAGGAAGCCGACTTCTATGGCATCCCCGACAAGCAGCGCAAGGACTACTACCGCGCCCGCCAGCAGCAGATGCGCGACACCCTGCGCGCCGCCGAGGTGGAAAGCCCGGCACCGCGCGGCCACTACCTGCGTGAGTTCGGCCAGAGCGACCGTGAGACCATCGAGAACGCGAACAACGAAGCCAGCGTGCCGCAGGCACTCGCCATGATGAACGGTTCGCTCCTCCCGCAGATCACCAGCAGCTACAGCCAGCTCATGCTCACCGTGAACAAGGCGCCGTATCCTGATGAAAAGGTCGATGCCGCCTACATGACCATCCTCTCCCGCAAACCCACCGCCCGCGAGAAGGACGCCTGGCTCAAGGCCCAGGACAAGGGCCTCACGGACATGCAGGACCTGGTCTTCTCCCTGCTCAATACCCAGCAGTTCATTTTCATCCAATAAACCAACGGCCAACCCTCAACCCCATCCAAGCTCATGAACCACGAACTCTGCACCCAGCTCCTGCGCTCCGGCGAGATCACCCGCCGCGACTTTGCCGCCAAGACCGCATCATCGCTCCTCGGCGTCGGGCTTCTCGGAAACTTCATGCAAGGCAAGGCTCACGCCGCTTTCGAAGGCTCCTCGAAGCTCCGTCAGGTCGCCACCGCGAAGAACGTCATCTACCTCTACATGAGCGGCGGCCAGTCCCACCTCGACACCTGGGACGTGAAGGAAGGCGTGGCCACCGCCGGTTCCACCAAGCCCATCAAGACCAGCGCCGACGGTGTGCGCGTCTCCGAGTATCTGCCCCTCACCGCCAAGCAGATGCATCACGGCACTCTCGTGAACTCCCTTTCCTCCAACCAAGGCGCTCACGAGCAGGGCAATTACATCATGCACACCAGCTATGAGTTGCGCGGCACCATCCGCCATCCTGCCATGGGCGCCTGGCTCAATGTATTTCAAGGCGGCGGCAACAGCACCCTGCCAAACTTCGTCTTCATCGGCAATGACAGCCGCCATCCCGGCGCCGGATTCTTCCCCGCCGCGCAGAGCCCGCTCTTCGTCAGCAATCCGGAAAACGGCATCAAGAACGTCCGCCGTCAGAACGGCCTCACCGAGGAGAAGTTCCAGGCCCGCATGGCCCTCGCCGACGAACTCGACAAGGACTTCCGCGCCACCTTCCAGCACCGCAACGTCAAGGCCTACACCGACATGTACGACGATGCCATCACCATGATGAAGTCTGAGGACCTCAAGGCCTTCGACCTCACGGAAGAAGCTCCCGATGTGCGCGCCGCATACGGCAAGGAAGCCTTCGGCCAGGGCTGCCTCCTCGCCCGTCGTCTCGTCGAGCGCGGCGTGCGCTTCGTCGAGGTCTCACTCGGCGGCTGGGACACCCACAATGCCAACTTCGTCGCCGTGCCTGAGCGCTGCGAGACGCTCGACAAGGGCCTCTCCAGTCTCGTCGCCGATCTCGCCTCGCGCGGCCTGCTGGACGAGACCCTCGTCGTCGTCACCACCGAGTTCGGCCGCACGCCCGACATCAACAAAAACGTCGGCCGCGATCACTACCCGAAGGCCTTCTCCGCGGCGCTCTTCGGCGGCGGCGTCAAAGGCGGCGCCATCTACGGCAAAACCGACAAGGAAGGGCGCGAAGTGGCCGAGAACAAACTCCGCCCTCAGGATCTCAACGCCACCATCGCCTACGCCCTCGGCCTCCCGCTCGACCAGGTCGTTTACAGCCCCAGCAAGCGCCCCTTCACCATCGCCGACAAAGGCCAGCCCGCGCTCGAAATCTTCGCGTGATGCAGCGGAGGACAGGTTTCTCGACCTGTCGATGGATGGCGGGTTTCCCAACCCGCCGCCCAGGCAAGCGAATCAAATCAAACACCCAAAAGGCAGACCGCGAGGTCTGCCTTTTGTTTTGTTGGAGTCCGGGTGGCGACTCGGACGCTCTGCTCATTCAACCCGAATTCCGAAGCCCCCAGTCGAACGAGCGTCCCGCTGATTCAAAACTGCGGAATTCGACTTCAAGCGGGCCGATTGCCGGCTGTGGCGGTGCAATCCATTGCCGGGTAACTTCTCAACCTCCCGCTGCTTTCCACTTTACCGATGAGCAGCCGACCATGGTCAAAACCCAAATCTCTTGCTGACATCTCCGCCGGGATTTGCCAGCATCGCGGACTCACATGACCTCGCTTCTTCGCCGTCTCAGTCTCAGCCAGTGGATTCTCGTCGCGCTCGTTCTCGGCATCGGGCTTGGATGGCTCATCAGCAGCGGCTCGCTCTCACCGACGGCGGCCGGCAATCTCAAGCTGGCCTGCAAGCTCGTCGCCAACGGCTTCCTCCACCTGGTGAAGTGCGTGATCGTGCCGCTCATCTTCAGCACGTTGGTGGTCGGCATCGCGGGACATTCCGATGACATGAAGGCGATGGGCCGCATCGCCCTGAAGGCCATCATCTACTTCGAGATCGTCACGACGGCGGCTCTCTTCGTGGGGCTGGGTGCGGTAAATCTCGTGCAGCCAGGCGTGGGCCTCACCATCCCGACGAGCACCGACGCGGACACGAACCTGCCGGCCGCCAAGGTCAGCGTCGAGGCCGTGTTCGAGCATCTGACCCCGCAGAGCTTCTTCGATTCGGCGGCGCGCAATGACATCCTGCAGGTGGTCATTTACGCCATGCTGTTCGGCGTGGCGCTCTCGCAGGTCAAAGGACGGCACAAGGTGGTGATGCTCGAGTTCTTCGAAGCGGTGAGCCAGGTGATGTTCAAGTTCACGGCCGTCATCATGCTCGCCGCGCCGTTCGGCGTGAGCGCCGCCATCGCGGGCACCATCGGCCAGAATGGTCTCGGCGTGCTGAAGAATCTCGGCGCGCTCGTTCTCACGCTCTACGGCGCGCTCGCCGTCTTCGTACTCGTCGTGCTGGTGCCCGTGATGCTCGTCTGCCGCATCCCGGTGATGCGCTTCTTCCGTACCGTGCGCGAGCCGACGCTGCTGGCCTTCACCACCGCCACCTCGGAGGCCGCCCTGCCGGATGCCATGATGCTGATGGAAAAATTCGGCGTGCCGCGCCGCATCGTGTCCTTTGTGATGCCGACGGGCTACTCCTTCAATCTTGACGGCTCCACGCTGCACCTCGCGCTGGCCTCCGTCTTTGTCTCGCAAGCCGCCGGCATCCATCTCGACTTCAAAACGCAGATGATGATGGTGCTCACGCTCATGCTCACGAGCAAAGGCGTCGCCGCCGTGCCGCGCGCCTCGCTGGTCATTCTCTCCGGCACGCTCGCCACTTTCGGCCTGCCGCTGGAGGGCGTGGCGCTCATCCTCGGCGTGGACGCCTTCATGGACATGGCCCGCACGTCGGTGAATCTCCTCGGCAATTGCCTCGCTTCCGCCGTCGTCGCCCGCTGGGAAGGCGACCTCAATCTCACCCTGCACGAGACGGTGTCGATCGAAGACCCTGGATAAAGGACGGTCCGGAGCGCGCAAGCCGGCCGCGTGCCGGCTTGCGTCGTTTACGTCAACCACTCCGGGACCGTCGATGGACAACGCGCCCGCCAAACGCAAAGATCACCGAACCTGGTCGTCCCATCCATCAACCCTCACGCCTTCATGTCCAAACCCGCCCTCCATTCCGCCGCGCCAGACTTCACCGCACCGGTCGTCGGTGGTGAATTCAAGTCCGGCGACACCGTCACGCTCTCGAAGCTCAAAGGCAGTCCGGTCGTGCTCTACTTCTACCCGAGGGACGACACGCCCGGCTGCACGAAGCAGGCATGCGGCATCCGCGATTCGTGGGCGGCACTGAAGAAGAGCGCGCAGATCTTTGGCATCAGCCCGGACTCGGCGAAGTCGCACGAGAAGTTCATCCGGAAACACGAATTGCCGTTCCCCCTGATAGCTGACGAGGACAAGACGATCGCTCAAGCCTACGGAGTGTGGATGGAGAAGAGCATGCACGGCCGCAAGTACATGGGTGTGGAGCGCTCGACCTTCGTTATCGATGCGAAAGGCAAAATCGCGGCTGTATTTGAAAAGGTGAAGCCGGAAGAGCATGCGGAGCAGGTGCTCGGCGCTCTGAAATGAACATGGGTCGTATGTCTTAATCTGGACTAAAGGCACCGCGTGGCATTCGTCTTGCCATGCACTTCGATTGTGCCTTACCATCGTCCGGAAAAATCATGCGAGTTCTCGTTGTCGAAGATGAACACGACCTGCGCCACGCGCTCGAAAAGACGCTGCGCGAGGAAGGCTATGCGGTCGATGGCGCGGAGGATGGCGAGGAGGGCCTCTACAAGGCTGAATCCTGGGATTACGACACAGTCGTGCTCGACGTAATGCTGCCGGTGATGGACGGCTGGACGGTATTGGAACGGCTCCGCAGGACGAAGAAGACTCCGGTGCTCATGCTCACCGCCCGGGATTCAGTGAAGGACCGCGTGCGCGGGCTCGACCTCGGCTCGGATGATTATCTGGCGAAACCATTCAGCCTCGTGGAGCTGCTCGCGCGCATCCGTGCGCTGATCCGCCGCTCGGCGGGCGCGGCCAGCTCGATGATCGACCTCGGTGATGTGCAGGTGGACACGGCGAAGCGCGCCGTTTTCCAGAAGCTCCAGCCGGTGGAACTCACCGCTCGCGAGTACGCATTGGTGGAGATGCTCTCCTTCCGGCGCGGCAAGGTGGTCACGCGGACCGAACTCTACGACCACCTGTTCGCCGAGGAGGACCAGACGCTCTCGAATCTGCTGGACGTGCACGTCTGCAACGTGCGCAAGAAGCTTGGCAAGAATTTCATTCTCACACGGCGCGGGCACGGCTACGTGATCGAAGGCTGACCGCGCATGTTCTCCCACTCCATCCGCTGGCAGATTCAGGCTTGGCACGGCGTCCTGCTCATGTTGACGACCGCCGTCCTGCTCGTCGCTTTCTACGGCTACGAGCGTCAGCAGCGCGTGATGCGCATCGATGACAGGCTGCGCACCACGCTGATGATGGTGCTGCCCGCCCTGCGGCCGGAGCGCGCGGGCGAGCCGCTCGGAAGACCGCCTCCGCCGATGCAGGCGATGGATCCTCTCCTGGACGATTTTCTCGGTGTGTTTCCCTTCGGCGAACCACCCGATGGCGAGAGCCGCCCGCCACGGGCGGCAGGAGGAAGAATCGCCCACGATCGAGAACGACAGCACCTCAAGAACCTGAACGAATCACCCATCTACTACGTGCTCTACGACGGCGCGCGCGTCGAGACGGCACGGTCAACCAATGCACCGAAGGACGTGCCGCCTCATGACGAGCGGCTTGATGCAGGTGAAACCTTCGGCCGCACCCGGGACGGGATGCGGGAGCTGCTGCATTTCCAGCCGAACGGTGAATCGGTCATTTTCGGCACCTCGCTGGCGGCTGTGGACGGGGCGATGGAAAAGCTGGCGCTGTATCTCACCGGGATCGGTGCAGGTGTCGTGACCATCGGCCTGCTCGGCGGCTGGTGGCTGGCGACGCGCGCCATACGGCCGATCGCCGAGATCAGCGCCGCGGCAGAGAAGATTTCGCAGGGTGACCTCACCCAGCGCATCAACGCGCAGGAAACCAAGAGCGAGCTCGGTCGCCTGGCCGTGCTGCTCAACGAGACCTTCGAGCGGCTGCACAACACCTTCGAGCAGCAGGCGCAATTCACAGCGGACGCCTCTCACGAGCTGCGCACGCCGGTCTCGGTGATTCTCGCCCAGACCGAGCTTGCGCTGATGCGCGACCGCCCGCCGGAGGAGTACCGTGACGCGCTCTCCTCATGCCACCGCTCGGGCGAGCAAATGAAGCAGGTGGTGAACTCCTTGCTCGAGCTCGCACGCATGGACTCCGGAGAGTCCGTGATGAACCTCGCGCCCAACTATCTCGAAGAAGTTGTGGAGGACGCCATCCGCTTCGTGGAGCCTCTCGTGGAGCAGCGGAATGGCGAGATCATCGCCGACCTCGAGGAGATCAATGCCATGATCGATGCGCCAAAAATCCAGCAGGTCGTCTCAAATCTGCTGAGCAACGCGATCAAGCACAATCCCGACGGCTGCAAAGTGCATGTGAATCTGAGACAGGAGGGCGAAACCGCCACCCTTTCCGTGCGCGACCAGGGCGAGGGCATCCCGCCCGAGATGCTGCCGCATGTCTTCGAGCGCTTCTTCCGCGTGGACAAGGCGCGCTCCCGTGCCGACGGCAGCACCGGCCTCGGGCTTTCCATTGTGAAGGCAATTGTCGAAGCGCACGGCGGGACGCTCAGTGCGACAAGCACGCCCGGCGAAGGCAGCGAATTCATCGTGCGCCTCCCGCTCACCGGCAAGGCGTGATCCCCTGCCCTGCGACTGCCAGATTCCCGCCTCCGGACGCGTTTCCTCGCGCCCATGAAAACGCCTGCTTTCGTCTTCGTCCTGTCCGCTCTCTGCTCTCCGCTTCTCTCCGCGCCGGTGCTGTTGTTCGATGGCAAGACCTTCAGCGGCTGGGAAGGCGAGACGGCAAAAGTGTGGCGCATCGAGAATGGCGCGATCACCGGCGGCTCGATGGAGGGAAACCCGCGCAATGAATTCCTCGCGACGAAGAAATCGTATCGCAATTTCATCCTGAAGCTCGAATACAGGCTCGTGGGCACGGAGGGCTTCGTGAATGGCGGCGTGCAGTTCCGCAGCAAGCGCATCCCGCAGCCGCCGAATGAAATGAGCGGCTTTCAGGCGGACATCGGCGCGGGCTACTCGGGCTGCCTCTACGACGAGTCGCGGCGGAAAAAGATGCTGCAGGAGGCGGGCAAGGATCTCATGCAGAAGACCGAAAGGCCCGGCGACTGGAACAGCTGCGAAATCCGCGCGGAGGACCAGCGCATCCAGCTCTTCGTGAACGGCAAGCGCACGGTGGACTACACGGAGCGCGAGCCGGACATCGAAAAGGAGGGCCTCATCGCGTTGCAAATCCACGGCAACAACAAGGCCGTCATCTCCTACCGCAACATCACCATCGACGTGCTGCCGGACAATCTCGTGCCTGACGAAAAAGAAGTGCTCGGCCGCTTCGGCAATCCAGACAATGCCGCAGTGACGCTGCCGGCATTCAAAAACGGAAAATTTGTCATGGAGAATGAAGATGTCGTGGTCTTCGCTGGACAGACCAATCTCGTGCGCGAGCAAAAGTCCGGCGAGCTGGAATCGGTGCTGGCGAGTGCGTATGCACAGCAGAAGCCGGCCTTCCGCTCGATGGCGTGGGAGGCGGACACTGTGTACGAGCAGTGGCGCGACTTGAATTTCGGCTCGTGGAAGGCGCAGCTCGATGCGGCGGGCGCGACGATTGTCGTGGCGCAGTTCGGGCAGATGGAGGCATTCGATGGTGTGACAAAACTCCCTCAATTCGCGGCGGCGTACCACCGGCTGATCGACCAGTTCGTTGCGCGCACACCAAGGCTGGTCCTCGTGTCGCCGATGCCATTTGAAAAGCCCGTCGCATCCCATGCACCGGATTTGGTGAAGCGAAACACGGATGTGAAGGCGTATGCGGATGCCGTGCGCGAGATCGCCAGACAACGCGGCGCGGTGTTTGTCGATCTGTTCACGCCGCTTTCGAATCGCGGAGCCAGTGCGCCGCGGCTCACGGACAATGGCATCCACCTGAATGAAGCCGGTCTGCGCGAAGTGGCCCGCATCGTCGCGCAACAGCTCGGTGCGAGCTGGAGCGAAGCCGACGATCTGTCGAAGCTGCGCGCGGCCACCGTCGAGAAAAACCGGCTGTGGTTCGACTGCTGGCGTCCGGCGAACTGGTCGTTCGTCTATGGCGACCGTGTGTCACAAATGTTCGGCAAGCCGAGCGAGCTGGCGCCATCGCTGAAGGAAAGCTTCGAAGCGCGGAAGCCGATGATCGCGAAGCTCGACGAGAAAATTCATGCCCTCGCATTGGGGAGAAGCATCCCCGCCTCGCCATCGAGCATCCCTCCCGTCGCCTCAGTCCCTTCCGTCCTTTCCCCCGCCGAAGAACAAGCCACTTTCACTCTCGCCGAAGGCTACGTGGTGAACCTCTTCGCCTCCGAAGACCTCGGCGTCGCCAAGCCGACGCAGTTCGCGTGGGACGAGCGCGGTCGCTTGTGGGTCGCGTGTTCGCCGACCTATCCGCAGACGGTGCCTGGCGAAAAGCCGTCTGATTTTGTTCTCGTGCTCGAAGACACCGATCACGATGGCAAAGCGGACAAGGCACATCGCTTCGCCGAGGGCCTCACGATGGTGGAGGGACTCGAACCGGGAGACGGCGGACTTTATGTGTGCGACTTCGACCAAATCATCCACCTGCGCGACACCAACGGCGACGGCAAGGCGGACACCAAGCGCGTGCTCTTCTCCGGCTTCGGCATCGGCGACACGCATCAGCTCGCGAACAGCATCACGCACGGACCCGACGGCAGCCTGTGGTTTTCGCAGGGGCTTCATGCGTTCTCGCGCGTGGAGACGGCGCACGGCATCGCGCGGCTCGACAAGTCGGGCATCTGGCGGCTCGATCCGCGCACGCAGAAGATGGAAGGCTTCTTCAACGGCGGCAAGGCCGGGCACAACTGCTGGGGCGTCGTGTTTGACGACTACGGCCAGGTCTTCCACAAAAGCGGCGACCGGCCCGACGGCTACTACAGCGTGCCCGGCCTCGTGAGCATCACTGATCCCGATGAATACCACGGCGTCGGCAACCTGTTCTTCACGAATCCGAAGACCACGTCGATCGACATTGTCGGCACGCGCGGCCTGCCGGACGACATCCAGGGCTGCGCCCTGATCGGCGGCTATTTTGGCAATGTGGTCGAGCTGCACCGCATCCTCGACGACGGCTCCGGCTTCAAGAGCGAGCAACTGCCGAAGCTGATGAAGTCATCGAGCACCGCGTTCCGTCCCGTCGATGTTAGCATCGGACCCGATGGCGCGATGTATCTCGCCGACTGGTTCAATCCCGTGATCGGTCATTACCAAGCCAGCTACATGGACCCGAAACGTGATCGCACTCATGGTCGCATCTGGCGCATCTCCGCCAAAGGCCGCGCGCCCGTGAAGCAGCCCGATCTCGCGTCGATGAAGCCGGCGGAGCTGCTGGAGCAACTCAAATCACCCGAGCGCTGGACCCGCTGTCAAGCGAAGCGCCTGCTCTTTGATCTGCCGACGAACGAAGTCCTCGCTGCTGCCGATGCCCTGATCGCGAAGACCTACGACGAACACTTGCTGCTCGAAGCATGCGGCATCTTCGAAGCTCATGAGTCAGCACGGCCCGCGCTGTTGGAGAAACTCCTCGCCGCAAAAGACGCCCGCGTGCGTGCCTACGGCGCACGAGTCGCCGGCAACTGGGCCGACCGATTGCCGAATGCGCTGGAACTCCTCGGCAAGAGTGTCCGCGACGAAAACGCGCGCGTGCGTTTGGAAAGCGTGGTCGCCTGCGCGCATGTGCGGAAGCCCGAGGCCGTCGAGGTCGCCGCCCGCGCACTCGATTTGCCGCGTGACAAGTTCATCGACTACGCGCTCGCGCAGGTGGTGAAGAGCTTGAAGCCCGAGATTCTGCCCGCGATGGCAGGGCTCAAGTTCGACGGCAACGCGGAGCACGCCGCGTTCGTGAAGAAGATCGCCAGCGCCGCGCCGACGAAGGAGCATCCGGGCAAGACGGTATATGACATGCTCTGCCTGAACTGCCACCAGCCCACCGGCCTCGGCCTCCCCGGCGTCTATCCCGCCCTCGCCGATAGCGACTGGGTGAACGGCGACCCCGCCGCGCTCATCAAGATTCTCACCCACGGCCTCACCGGCCCCATCAAGGTCGGCGGCAGCGATTTCAAACAACTCGCCCCCATCCCCATGCCACCGATGGGTCTCACCGACCAGCAAGTCGCCGACGTGCTGACCTACGTGCGCGCAAACTTCGGAAACAAATCCTCGCCGGTGAGAGTCGATGAAGTGAAGAACGTGCGCGCAGCGGTGAATGCGCGTGGGACGTTCTGGACGGGCGAAGAAGTTGGGAAGTAAGAGAAAGAGAAGAGAGCGTGAGGCACTGCCTGAGCGCCGCGAGTGATTTGGGTTCCTACCTCCAGGCCGCTCGCACGCTCGTGGTCCTGCGGATGTGGTGGCGTGCGCCGCAGCCAAACAAATGCGGTAACGGCGCGCGGGGTCACGGTGAACCGGCCTCGTCGTCCGGCCATTTCCATCCGGCCATTTCTGGAGGCAGCGGTGCTGTGACACGCAGCACTTTGCCCGTCGCCGGATGAGGAATCTCGATGGCGCAGGAGTGGAGGCACAGCCGCTTGACTCCGGACGTTTTCTTTAGCCGGCGGTTCATTTCGAAGTCCCCGTAAACATCGTCACCGATGACGGGGCAGCTTCGGGATGCGGCCTGCACGCGGATCTGATGCGTGCGGCCGGTTACAAGGTCGATCTCGAGCAGCGCGAGGCGCTGCTGGCGGTCCCGCTTGAGCACGCGAAAATGCAGTTCCGCATTCGGTCGTCCGAGACGGTTTGTTTCGGTGCGGACACGTCCGCGTTCGTGCTTCACGACGAGGCTGTCCCGCCAGGTTCCCTGAGCTGGCGGACTGCCGGCGACGAGGGCTGCGTATTCCTTTCGCACGCGGCCATCTTCGAATGCCTCTCGGCAGTGGCGCGCCGTCCCGGCGTCGAGCGCTCCGACGAGCACGCCCGAGGTGTCCTGATCGAGCCGGTGCACGAGCCACACGGCGCCGGCCGGCGTCTGGAAGCACTTCCTCCCGGCGTCGTAGCTTCCCTCGAACGCCGCCCGCTGCGGTTTGCCCGCGGCGTTCGGATGGGAGAGCACTCCCGCCGGTTTGTTCACGATGATCAGCCACCGGTCCTGATGCAGGACCGGGCATGTAGTGAGCGATGGTGCGGAAGAATTCAAGCTGCTGGACTCAGGACGCGCGGTCCGTTCCGCAGACGGGCGGACAGGCCGGCGTGTCACTGGAGTGACGATTTCACGGGAAGCGGCCGATGCAATGACTCATCACAGTCCTCCCCGGCTGACATGTCGCTTTGAAACTTGCGTTCCCCTGCCGCCCACGCGAAGTCACGCGCCATGCTGAACTACATCTGGTCATGGCTCTTCATCATCGGGCTGCTCGTCGCAGGATTCGTCGGCAGAATCTCGGGCGACGGCAATGTGACGGCGGCGGCATTTGCTGATGCGAAGAAGGCGGTGATGGACATCGCGCTGCCGCTGGCGGGCATGATGATGTTCTGGATGGGGGCGCTGCGGCTGCTCGAAAAAGCCGGCGTTCTGGAGATCGTGGTGAAGCTCATGTCGCCCGTGCTGAGAAGACTTTTCCCCGACGTGCCCGATGGTCATCCCGCGCTCGGCGCCATCGTCATGAACTGGTGCGCGAACATGCTCGGTCTCGGCAATGCGGCCACGCCCCTGGGCCTCAAGGCGATGGGCCATCTCCAGGAGATCAATCCCCACAAGGCGAGCGCGAGCAATGCCATGGCCACCTTCCTCGCGCTGAATACGGGCGCCTTCACGCTCGTACCGATGACGGCCATCATCTACCTCAACACCGCCGGCCTCAAGGAGGCGCCGCGCGTCATCATGCCGACCATCCTCGCCACCCTGTGCGCGACCATCGCGGCCGTCGTGGCGTCGAAGGCGTTTCAAGGATTGAGAGTTTTTGCCGCCAGGACGGACGAGCCGGAACGGCCTGGAGAGTCCGACGCGTCGGCCGCGACAGCCCGACCGCACGCCATGTCCACGTCAGCCAAGGCGCTGCTCATCTTTCTCGCGGCGGCGTTCGCCGGCATCGCCGCCCTCGAGTTCGGACCACAGCGCTGGCGCGAGGGCGCGCGTGATGCCGCGGGCATCGGTGCCGTGCTGAAGCAGGCCGAGACACGGGCGAAAGAATCGCGGGCGAAATTCGAGGAATTGGAACAGGCGGCGAAGCAAAAGGCAGCGGCCGTTTCGAAGGACGACTTGCCGGCGTGGCGACGTGCCATGGATGGCGGCTCGAGTCTCGCGATTCCGGCGATCCTGCTCGTGGCGGTGGGCGTGGCTCTCGCCCGTGGTGTAAAAGTTTACGAGGAATTTGTCGAAGGCGCGAAGGAGGGTTTCGGTGTCGCCACGCGCATAATGCCGTTCCTCGTGGCGATGCTTTCGATGCTGGCCGTGCTGCGCGCTTCAGGCGTGTTCGCGCTGCTGGAGCATGTCACGTCGCCTCTTCTCAGCCTGGTGGGATTTCCCGTCGAACTGCTGTCCCTGGCGCTGATGCGTCCGCTCAGCGGGTCCGGTGCGAGCGGAATCCTCATGGAGATACTCACGCGGCCGGAATTGAGCAGTCAGGTGAAGTTTACGGCAGCCATCATGTATGGCTCGACGGAGACCACCTTCTATGTGGCGGCGGTTTACTTCGGTGCAGTGGGCATCCGCAAGCTGCGCCACGCCCTGCTCGCCGGACTCACCGCGGACTTTGTCGGCATGACGGCGGCGGTGGTGTTTGGGAAGTTGTTATTCTAAAAGACCTGCGCGCCTCCCGAGGCCCCCCCTGTCCGCTTGCCGCCGGCTTCAATTGTCTTCCATGCTTCAAATCAGCCAGCTCAAACTGCCCGTCGATCACACGGACGCCGATTTGCGTGAAGCCGCGGCGCTCGTGCTTGGCTTGAAGCCTGCTGCGCTGCGATCCCTGGCGGTCAAGCAACGGGCCATCGACGCCCGGCGCGGCCATGTGATGTTCAGCCTTGCCGTGCTCGTTGAAGTGGAAAACGAAGCCGCGGTGCTGGCCGGGCGCGTAAAGCCGGGCCGCGTGGAAGTCGCGCCGGATGAGACGTATCGCGAACTCGACGCGTGCCCCGAACATGGTGGAGCGCGCCGGAGTTCCGCGGACCTCTCCGGCGTCCCCGTGCGCTCTCCGGCGTCCGCATCTGAAGCCTGCGCGGCTTCCGCCGCAGGCGCGCGCCCCGTGATCGTGGGCACGGGACCTTGCGGGCTGTTTTGCGGGCTGTTGCTCGCACGAGCGGGCTTGCGGCCGATTTTGCTGGAGCGCGGCAAAGCGGCAGGCGACCGCGCCCGGGATGTGACCGGCTTCTGGAATCGCGGCCAGGCATTCAATCCCGAGTCGAATGTGCAATTTGGCGAAGGAGGGGCCGGCACCTTTTCCGACGGCAAGCTCTACACGCAGATCCGGGACCGCGAACACCGCATCCCATGGCTGCTGCGGGAGCTGGTGAGAGCGGGCGCGCCGGAGGACATCCTGATCAAGGCACGGCCGCACATCGGCACGGACCGGCTCATCAAGGTCGTGCGCACCATCCGGGAGGAGATCATCTCACTGGGCGGCGAGGTGCGCTTCGAATCGCGCGTGACCGACGTGATCATCGACGCCGGAGTGATGCGCGCCGTGGTGCTCGCGGACGGCGGCAAGATTGAGTCCGGGTGCTTCGTCTTCGCCATCGGCCACAGCGCCCGGGACACGTTCGAGGTGTTGCACGCGCGTGGCGTTCCGATTGAAGCGAAGCCGTTTTCCATCGGGGTCCGCATCGAGCATCCGCAGCGGCTCATCGACCGCATGCTCTACGGCCAGTGGGCGGGTGATGCACGGCTGGGCTCTGCACCGTACAAGTTCGTGGCCCACTGCGGCACGGGGCGCTCCGCCTACAGTTTCTGCATGTGCCCGGGCGGCCTCGTCGTGGCCTCCTCGTCGGAGGAAGGCGGCGTGGTGACCAATGGCATGAGCAGCTACGCGCGCGCCGAGGCGAATGCGAACAGCGGCTTCATGGTGGAGATTCGCACGGAGGACTTCGGCTCGTCACATCCGCTCGCGGGCATCGAATTGCAGCGCAAATTCGAGCGCGCGGCCTTCCAGCTCGGCGGCGGCGGCTACAGGGCACCCGCGCAATTGCTCGGCGACTTCCTGGCTGGTCGCACGACGCGCGAGGCTGGCAAAGTCCAGCCATCCTACAGGCCCGGCGTCGAGTGGGTCGATCTGCGTGAGTGCCTGCCTCCAGACGTGACCGCCACGCTGAAGCAGGCGGTGGCGAAAATCGACCGCACGCTGCCGGGTTTCGCTCTTCCTGACGCGGTGCTCACGGGAGTGGAGACGCGCAGTTCTTCACCCATCCGCATTCCGCGTGATCCCGCGACGCTGGAGTGCGCCAGTATCCGACAGTTTTATCCCTCCGGAGAGGGAGCTGGCTACGCTGGCGGCATCATCTCCGCCGCGGCCGATGGCATGCGCGTGGCGGAGGCGGTGATCCGAAACGCGAGCCGAGGCTGATGCTCGTTGGAGCGTTTCGGCCAGATATCCACGGACTGAAGAGAACGTGAGATGGTCTCACTTTCGGTCCAGCACCTCGTGCTCGCGGAGGAGGAGGCCGGATCCCGTTTTTGCAGAAGCGGCCTACTTCGAGGGTGCCGGGGCAGCGGCGGCTGCCGGCTGCTCGTCCGCCTCAGCGCCTGGATGCGGGCCGATGTGGAATCTCATGCCGCTGATCTTTTCGTCAGCGATGCAGACTGGCCGGTAGAGGTAATAGACCCAACCCGGTGACACGGGAAAATGCATGTAGCTCTGTCCGTCCTTGTCCCATTTGTGCGTCCACCTCGATCGCAGGACGATGTAGCTCGTGACATAAACGATCACGAGCACGAGAAGTATCTTGCTGAGAGCTTTCATGGTTGGAGAAGAGGGGCGGGAGGCTGTCCAAGCCTCGGATTCTGGACAAAAGACTACCGCTGCTCGATCGGCACCCATTTCTGACCGTAGGGCTTGCCGGTGTACTCGCTGAGCGGACGGAAGAGGCGGTTGTCGGCCCACTGCTCGAGCACATGGGCGGTCCAGCCGGCCATGCGGGCGATCGCGAAGATCGGGGTGAAGAGATCAGTCGGGATGCCGAGACTGTAATAGACCGTGGCGGAGTAGAAATCGACGTTCGCGTTCAGGTTCTTCTGCTCGCGCATGATGGTGGCGATGCGCTCGCTCATCTGGATCCACTTCGGCTCGCCGAGCTGGTTGCTGAGCTTGATGGCCATGTCCTTGAGGTGCGGCGCGCGCGGGTCGAGCACCTTGTACACGCGGTGGCCGATGCCCATGATTTTCTTCTTTTGCGCGAGCGCGTCAGCCACCCAGGCATCGACTTTGTCCACGCTGCCGATTTCTTCGAGCATGTGGATCACGCCTTCGTTCGCGCCACCGTGCAGCGGCCCCTTGAGCGCGCCGATGGCGGCGCTGATCGCGGAATACATGTCGCTCAAGGTCGAGGCGACGACGCGGGCGGTGAAGGTGCTGGCATTGAAGCCGTGCTCGGCGTGGAGCACGTAGGCGACGTCGAGCGTCTGCTCGGCTTCCTTGCTCGGCACTTCTCCATTCATCAAATAAAGGAAGTGGGCGGCTTCACTGAGGTCCTTGCGCACTGGCGGCAGCTCCAGGCCCTGACGCGCGCGATGGAAATACGCGGCGATGATGCCGATCTGCGAGATGAGCTTGATGCCGTTTGCCATGTCCTTGCCCATGTCGAGGTCATGGCGATCGGTGTCGTAGCAGCCGAGCATGGAGACGGCGCTGCGCATCACGTCGATGGGCCGCGCGGTCTTCGGCGCGGACTTGAGGTAATCGATCACGCCCTGCGGCAGCTCGCGCTCGGCACGCAGCGCGGTGGTGAGCTTTTCGAGTCCAGCCTTGGTCGGCAGGTGGTTGTGGTACAAAAGATGGACGCACTCCTCGAAGCTGATCTTGCCGGCCAGTTCGTTGATGTCGTAGCCGCAATACAGCAGCACGCCTTCCTGTCCGCGCACGTCTCCGATGCGAGTTTCCGCTGCGACGATTCCTTCCAATCCTTTTGCGACGACGGCCATGTTCTTCGGTGTGTGTGGTGGGTGAGAATTACTTCTTCCAGATGGTAAGCAGAGTTTCCGCCATGTCAGCAGGAGATTCTGCTACGGCGATGCCGCACTCGGCAATGATGCGTTTCTTCGCCGCTGCGGTGTCTTCAGCACCGCCAATAATGGCTCCGGCGTGGCCCATGCGGCGGCCGGGAGGCGCGGTGGCACCGGCGATGAAGGCGGCGATGGGCTTCTTGCAATTATCCTTCGCCCAGCGAGCGGCTTCGACCTCGGCGTTGCCGCCGATTTCGCCGATCATGATGATGGCTTCGGTCTCGGGGTCTTCGTTGAACATCTTGAGCACGTCGAGATGATTCGTGCCATTCACGGGATCGCCACCGATGCCGACACAGGTGCTCTGTCCGTAGCCGCGAGTCGTCAGCTGCCAGACAGCCTCATACGTGAGCGTGCCGGAGCGCGAGACGACGCCGACCTTGCCGCGCTTGTGGATGTAGCCCGGCGCGATGCCGATGCGGCAGCCGCCGTGTGATTTGTCACCAGTGCCAGGCGTAACGACGCCCGGACAGTTCGGGCCGATGAGGCGCGTCTTGCTGTGGCACATCGCGGCTTTCACTTTGATCATGTCGTTGACCGGAATGCCCTCGGTGATCGCAACCGCGAGCGCGAGGCCCGCATCGTGGCACTCGAGGATGGCGTCGGCGGCGAACGGCGGCGGCACAAAGATGGCGCTGACGGTGGCACCGGTTTCCTTCGCTGCCTCGGCGACAGTGTCAAAGATCGGCACCTTCTTGCCATTGTGCTCGAAGACTTGTCCGCCTTTTCCAGGCGTGACACCCGCAACGAGCTGGGTGCCGTAGTCGATGGAAGCCTTGGCATGACGGGAACCGAAGTCGCCGGTGATGCCCTGGACGAGGATGCGAGTG
Source organism: Verrucomicrobiaceae bacterium (assembly GCA_019694165.1). Taxonomy (GTDB): domain Bacteria; phylum Verrucomicrobiota; class Verrucomicrobiia; order Verrucomicrobiales; family Verrucomicrobiaceae; genus JAIBCL01. The sequence goes on from JAIBCL010000014.1 coordinate 141,758, forward strand.
CTGGTGTCAACGAGGATGGCCATGATGGGAAGAGTTCAGTGATCAGTATTCAGAAGTCAGTATTCAGTGATGTCCGGGCTTGCGCTTATGAATGACGATGGCGTTGCCTTCGGGGTCGAGGGCGATGGCCATGTGGCAGACGGGAGTCTCGAAGGGCTCCATTTTGAAAGAGGTGCCGGCGACTTTGAGCTTCGCGATCGCAGCGTCGAAGTCATCGACTTCGAGTCCGACCGTGCAGCCGTCATTGGTTGGCTTCCAGCCTTCGTAGCGACCGAGACCGAGCGTGCCGGGGCCGATGTCGTATTCCACCCAGTGACCGCTCTCGCCCATGTCGTGATCCATCGTCGCCTTCAAGCCAAGCACGCCTTCGTAAAAGGCACGCGCCCGGGCCATGTCGGTGACCGGATAGGTGGAGAAGGCGATCTCGGTGATTTTCATCGAGGTGGAAAATGCGATCAGGCTTTGCCAACTGCGGCGACGATCTTCTTCGCGGCATCGGTCAAACCGTCGGCGCTCGTGATGGCGAGGCCGCTGGTGGCGAGGATCTTTTTGCCGGCCTCGACGTTGTTGCCTTCGAGACGGACGACGAGCGGCAGGCTGAGGCCGGTTTCCTTCGATGCGGCGACGATGCCCTCGGCAATGATCGCGCAATCCATGATGCCGCCGAAGATGTTCACGAGAATGCCCTTCACCTTCGCATCGCCGAGGATGATCTTGAACGCCGCCGCCACCTGCTCCTTCGAGGCACCACCGCCCACGTCGAGGAAGTTCGCCGGCTCGCCGCCGTGCAGTTTGATGATGTCCATGGTCGCCATCGCGAGGCCCGCGCCGTTCACCAGACAGGCGATGTTGCCGTCGAGGCCGATGTAGTTCAGGCCGTATTCGCTAGCGGCGACTTCACGCGGATCTTCCTCCGTGATGTCGCGCATCGCCGCCACATCCTTCTGACGATAGAGCGAGTTGTCGTCGAAATTGAACTTCGCATCCAGCGCCACGACTTGGCCGTCCTTCGTGACGGCGAGTGGATTCACTTCCACGAGGGAGCAATCGCTCTTCAAATAAAGATTCCACAGCGCCGTGAACAGCTTCACTGCCTGATTCAGCAGCGGACCGCGAAGATTCAGCGCGGCGGCGATCTTGCGGCACTGATAAGCCTGCAGGCCGAGCGTCGGATGGATGAACTCCTTCACTATCTTCTCCGGCGTCTTCTCGGCCACTTCTTCGATGTTCATCCCGCCTTCAGTCGAGGCGATGATGGCGTGCCGGCTGGTCGCGCGATCAAAGAGAATGGCGAAGTAGTTTTCCTTCGCGATATCGACCGACTTCGCGATCAGCACCTTGCTCACCAGCTTGCCGTCCGCGCCGGTTTGGTGTGTCACCAACGTCTGGCCCAGCATTTTGCCGGCGATCTCCTGTGCCTGTTCGGCGGAGTCGATCACATGCACGCCGCCTTTGAAGCCGTTCTTGAAAGTGCCCTTGCCGCGGCCGCCGGCATGGATCTGCGCCTTCACCACGAGGCCCGGGCCGCCGATTTCGCGTGCTGCCGCACCCGCCTCCGCCGCCGTGGCAGCCACAATTCCCTTGGGCGTGGCGACGCCGAATTTATCAAACAACTGCTTGGCCTGGTATTCGTGAATGTTCATGGGGGCGGAAAGAGAGCGCGCATCATAGGAAAGCGCACCGGAGCGTCAAGGACGGTGCCGGAAATCTGCCGCCGCCGGCAGGGCTTACGCATGAATTGCTTCTGAGTGAATTCCCACGGATTCAGGGCGACCACGGATTGGACTTCTTCTGAATCCATCTGTGGAATCCTGAATCTTGCGGGGCAAATCATAGATTTGAGGCTTGTGCCTTCGGTTCATGCTTAAGCCCTGCGCCGCCGGTGCCTGCCGGGCCGAGAATGCAGGACTGGAGACTACGCACCGTCACGCGGCTGCCTCGCAAGCTTCGCACGCAGCGCCGTTTCCACTTCGCCGAGCGGCAGGCAGTTGATCACGTCTTTCCTGGTGAGCCAGCCCTTGCGCGCGATGCGGACGCCGAAGACCACGTCCTTGAGGCCGTGCACGCTGTGGGCGTCAGGGTTGATGCTGGTCTTCACGCCTCTTTCCTTCGCCAGTTTCCACCAGCGCCAGTCCATGTCGAGCCGCCACGGGCTGGCGTTGATCTCGATGATGGTGCCGGTTTCGGCAGCAGCGTCGATGATGTCGGCGATGTTGACGGCGTATCCGGGCCGTTGGCAGAGCAGCCGGCCGGTGACGTGGCCGAGCATCGTCACATGCGGATTTTCGATGGCCTTGATGATGCGCTTCGTCTGCTCGGCTTCGGGTAGATTGAAGAGGTTGTGCACGGAGGCGACGACGTAATCGAGCTGCGCGAGCACTTCGTCACCGAAGTCAAGTGCCCCGTCCTTGAGAATGTCCACCTCGCTGCCGGCGAAGATGCGGAAACCGTCGTCGAACGTCTCGTTCAGTCCGCGGATTTGCTTGATCTGCTTCTTGAGACGCGTGGCATCGAGGCCGTTGGCTTGAAACGATGATCTGCTGTGGTCGGCGATGCCGAGGTATTGCAGCCCCAGTTCCTGGGCGGCCGCGGCCATTTCTTCGAGTGTGGCCCTGCCATCGCTGGCAGTGGTGTGGTTGTGGAATACTCCGCGCAGGTTCTCGAGGAGCACCAGCCGCGGCAGCTCGCCACGCCCGGCGGCTTCGATCTCGCCGGTGTTCTCCCGCAATTCGGGATCGGGCCAGTCGAGGCCAAGCGCCCGATACAAATCAGCCTCGTCATGCACCGGGGGGATGGCCTTGCCTTTCCTGCCTTCGGCATGGGAGAGCGCGTATTCATTGAGCGACCAGCCGAAGGTGAGCGCGCGCTGGCGCAGCGCGACGTTGTGCTCCTTGCTGCCGGTGAAGTAATTCAACGCAAAGGGAAACTCCCCGCTCTCCACCGCGCGCAGATCGCACTGCAATCCGTGCGCGACGCGCACGCTGGCCTTCGTGCCGCCTTTCGCGATCACGGTCTCGACGAGCGGCAGCGCAACGAAGGCATCGATCACCTCCCCAGGCTTCTTCGTGGCGGCGAGAAAGTCCAGATCGTGCACCACTTCCTTTCCGCGTCTGTAGCTGCCGCAAATCTCGGCCCGGGAGACGGCAGGGTGCGCACGCAGCGCCCCGAGCACGGCCTCCACCACCGGCATCACCTGATCCTGACGGTACTCGCTTACGTGCTCGGCGCGGAAGGCGATGCCCTCGAGAATCTTCGCCGCCTTTTTCTCGCCGAAACCCGCCAGTTGCGCGGCCGCTCCGCTCTCGATGGCACGCTTCAAGTCGGCGACAGAGCCGACGCCGAGTTCGTCGTGCAGTTGCTTGATGCCCTTCGGCCCCAGGCCCTGGATATGAAACAGCTCGAAGATGCCGGGCGGAAACTCCGCCTTCAGTTCCTCAAAGAACCCGAGCCTTCCGGTCGTGGCCATCTCGTGAAGCTTGTCGCGCAAGGCTTCACCGATGCCCTTGATGCCGCCGAGCTGGTTCTCGGCGGCGAGCCTCATGATGTCCCCCGCGTAGCCCTCCACCACCTCCGCGCCGGTGCGGTAGGCACGGATCTTGAACGGGTTCTCTCCCTTGATCTCGAGAAGCAAGGCGATCTTTTCAAACACATCGGCGGCATCGGCGGCGGTCATGCGCGGAGTGTGGACCTCGCGGAGGTCCGTGCAAGCCGGGAGACAATGCGCCTTCAAGGAAGAGGGCATGCTCGTCCCGTCTGATCGTTCCTGGTGATGGGAACACGAAGAACCCGCGTCACTTCTCATCCAGCCCGCGCCTGATCTTGTAGAGCAGGAACTCGCGGTACTCGGGCGATGCGCGGAACGGAGGTGCCTCGACGTATTTCCTCACCTTCTCGATCATGCCGATGGCGATGGCCTGGCAAGTCGGCAGGCTGGTGCCGCCGTTGGCGATGCGGATGAGGCGGTCGAGGTAGTCGGCCTGGAGATTCAGGCGCACGGCGCTCAGCCCCTTGTCGTCGCCCTTGAATATGGCGTCGGTAAGATCGGTCATCATCTCGCGCAGCGTGTATTCATTGCCATAGAGCGAGCTGTCGAGGATACGCTGCTGCACCTCGGGATGCGTGAGGTGATCGAGGATGGAGCGCTGGGTCTTGAAGATGCGGTCGTGCACCTTTGGCAGCTCGTCCTCCTTCATGAATTCAAAACCGCGCCGCTGCTGCTGCAGGTGCGCCAGGAGGTCGCCGGACGCGGTCCACGCATCCGGTGCGAAGGCGTACTTTGCCAGAGCAGCCATCGCTTTCTGCTGCGTGGCCTTGTCCACCGGCGTGTAAGGCTTGGAGTTCGGGACCTGACCGACGAAGGCGCGATCGACATACACGCCGCCGACGTAGCGCGAGATGGCGATGAGCGCATTGCCCGATTCATTGACGAGAGAGACGTAGGCGCGCAGCAGATCCTGGTAGCTGCCGCCCTTCCGCGGGTACTCCTTGAGCAGCCTGCCGATGCGATCCTTCACCAGCTCGCAGCGTTGCGCACCGTAGGTCACCGGATCACTGCTGAGGTCAAAGATCATCGCACGCGGATCGACCCCCTTGCCCGTGGAGCGCATGTCGTCGGCATCGTTGGCGAAGGCCAGCTCCCGCTCGTGCGAGCGCGACGCGATCTTTTGCAGCCGCTCCTTCTCCTTTGCCGGATCCTCCAGCGCCTCGGAGTAGCCAAAGTTGACGGCCCAGTGGTCGTACGGACCGGGCTTCGTGGTGAAATACTGCCCCTGCGCCACGCCGGGCGGCGCGACATTGATCGCAGCGTAATCCATCACCGAGCCGGTGAGGCCGGTCTTCTCCGTCTGCTCGCGCCTGTGGATCGTCACCGGATCGTAGAGATGGCTGGAGCGGAAGTTGTGGTTCAGCCCGAGCGTGTGGCCCACCTCGTGGAGCACGAGCTGCGTGAGCGCCTCCCTGATCATCACGGACTCATCGACGCGCTCGGCCGGGTGCAGCCGCATTTCCGTCATGCCAAACATCAGCCCCTGCTGCATCACATCCATCACCAGGCAGTTCGACCCTTGGCGGCCTTCATCCGCCGGCTGGTCCTGCATCCCGGCGAGGCCGAGATTCCCAAAGATGCGCTGCGAGCGGAGCCGGTTCGTGATGAAACTGTACTCGAGCATGATGTCGGCTCCGAGGATTTGTCCCGTGCGCGGATTCACGAAGCTCGGGCCATAGCCGCCGAAGGGCGGATTCGGCGACGAGGTCCAGCGCAGGACATTGTAGTTGATGTCGCCGGCATCCCAGCCTGCGTCATCGGGCTGCTGCTTCACGACGACGGCGTCCTTGAAGCCGGCCGTCTCAAACGCCTCGTTCCATCTCAAGACGGCGGCGCGGATGGTGTCGCGAAATTCCACCGGCGTGGTGTTCTCGATCCAGAAGGTGATCGGCGTCACCGGCTCGCTGAGCGTGGTGCCGGGCTTCTGCTTCACGAGATCCCAGCGGTGGATCACGTCACGGTAAGGCGCGGGATCGGTGGTCGTGAGATCGGTGATCTGCGTGGTGAAGTATCCGATGCGCGGATCGTCGAAGCGCGGCTTGAAATCATTCCGCGGCATCCGCAGCAGGCTGTGCTGCACCTTCACGCTGATGTAGCGCGGATCGGTGATCTCGTCGCGGCGCTCCTTCGAATTCTCGTTCGAGGGCGGCGACGGGTTTTCATAGACGTACTCGACGGTGAACTGCGCGTTGTCCGGATAGCTGCGTACGAAGGTGAACTTCGTCTTGGACTCCGAGAGCCGGCCGAGCACGCTCTTGTTCGAGTCGGGGCCGGAAGGCTTCACCTGGAGCAGCGACTCCTTCAGGAACAAGTTTCCCGCGTTGATGAGCCAGCCGCCCGGATCCTGCGCCACGACGGGCTCGCTCGCGAGCACGGCATCGCTGATGTTCGCCTTTGAAGCGCGGGCCAGCGGATGCTGGGGATCGAAGTAAAAGGCGGTGTTCCGCTGGGTGATCTCGATCTTGTCGAACTCGTACGCCAACGTGATGACGGCCTCGTCGCCAAAGCGCCCTCGATTGTGCCCGGCCTGCACCACGCCATCGACCGTGTGCGTGAAGTAGATGAACTCAGGGCCGATCTGCTCCTTGCGCACGAGCAGGTAGGCCGTGCCCTTCTCGCGGTCCTTGTAGAGATCGAAAAGGCCATGGAAGACTTCGAAGTCCTTCGTGAACTCCGCCACCGTCTTCTTCGTTGACGAAGGATTGTTCGGCTTCGCTCCCTGCTGGGCCGGCGGCTGCGACGGTTGAGGCTGAGGCTGCGCCTGTGCTTGCGCCGGCGGACCTGCGGGTGCCGGGGTCGGCACGGGTTGAGGCGAGGGTTTTGGCGCAGGAGCCGGCCCGGGCTTGGGTTCAGGCTTCGGCTCAGGTTTTGGCGTAGGGGCCGGCGTGGGTGCCGGAGCCGGTTTCGGAGGCTCGTTCTCGCCCCTGGCGACCGGAATGAGCGACAAAAGCAAGGCGAGCGTGGCAACGCGTTTCATGGCAGAGCGGAGGGTTGGATTTCGCGACGAAGGGCGGAAAGCTAACCGCACCCCGAAATATGCGCGACGTGATTCTTCGTCCAGCTCCCTGTTCTCTCCGTCTCGTCACGGCGGCCTGCCGGGCGCGCCTTTGGCCGGAATCTTCGATGCGCGGCTGACGATGGTCTTCAGCAGGGTCACCAAATAAAGAACGGGCAGCACGCACAGAAGTCCGCCGCCGACCACGCTCCATTTCCAATTCGCCACGGTGAACACGCGCAGCTCCGGCTCCCGCGATTCCACGACAAAGTCACGCATCCGCCGCCGCACGACGTCGAGATCGACGGGAGAAACCGGCACATCGATGGATCCTCCGGTGCCAACGATGATCACGCTGCTCATGTCTTCCGCGCGCGTGGCGGGACGGCGGCGGTCATCTTCGTCACCTGAGCGCAGGGTCCTCGACAGGCTGCCGCGCACGATGTCGTGGTCGATGCGCGTGACTCCCGAGACGGACTCGGTCTGGCAGGGGACCACGAAGAATATCCTTCTGATGCAGGTGGCCGTAACCACCTCTCCCCTTCTCTCCATCACCGTGGTGGCGACGGGAAAGAGCATCATGTATGCCGCCGGCAGCCCGAAGCAGAAACCGATCGACATGATCTCACGGAGTATGCGGCCAAGGAGTGATCCGGCGGAGTTCATGGCGGAGGTGACTGGAATCAAAATGCAAATGACGCGTGGTGCTTGAGGCGATGATCTGGACCGGCCTCCCCATGATGACAAGTGTGCTCACCGGCAATCAACCTTCTCGATCAGGGACAGGGGCCGGCATTGCTGCAGAAGCAGACGGTGCCTTTGTCGAACATGAATCCGCCGGCCGTCGTGGCCGCACCGTGGTCATTCATCCACGAGCCACGCCTTTTTCATCCGGTGCGAAGACGAGCTGATAGCGCCCCGCCTTCTGGCGCAATTTCAAGCTTGCCCCGTACACCTCGCTCAACGCGCGGCCGGTCAGCGTTTTGCGCTTCGGCCCCGCGGCGTGGACTTTGCCGCCTTTAAGCAACAGCACATGCGTGATGCAGGGCAGTATCTCCTCCACATGGTGGGTGACCATGACGAGTGAAGGCGCGTTCTTGCGCGCGCCCAGCACTTGCAGCCAGCGCAAAAATTGGTCGCGTGCCACCGGATCGAGGCCCGCGCAGGGTTCATCCAGGATGAGGACGCGGTAGCGCGCCATGAGCGCCCGGCAGATAAGCACCTTCTGCTTTTCTCCCTGCGACAGCGGTCCCCAAAGGGCGTGGCGCAGGTGGTCGCAGCCGACGGAGCGCAGCAGCGCCCCGGCCTCGCGCACGAGGCGGGGCGGGACGCGGTCGATGAGATTCAGCATGGCCTCGCGTCCGCTGACGACGGCGTCGATGACCGCCTCTCCAGGCTCCAGCCATGTCGTCAGCGTGCTGGCCACGAGGCCCACGCGCTTCCGCACCTCGCGCCAGTCGGACTCGCCGAAAGTCTCCCCGTCGAGCGTGATCCGCCCGTCCGTGGCGCTCTCGTAGCCGGTGATGATGTTGATCAAGGACGTCTTGCCGCAGCCGTTCGGCCCCAGCACGCACCAGTGCTGCCCGGGATCCACCCGCCAGTTCACACTTCTCAAAATCGGCCGGCCGCGGCGGAAGCAGACGCCTTCCACCTCCAGCACCGGATGCATGTGATCTTGCTTCATCAATCGAGTTCCCACATGATCCTCGCCCGCGTAAAAATCAAATGCGACAATAGCGCCTGCCGTTCGTTTCCCGCCATTGAACCTCATGACACTCAAAGCCGCCGCCCTGCTGCCCGCCCTCGCCTTGCTGGCCCACGCCGGTGCAAAGGAGCTGCCCGTGGCTGATGCCGGAGAGTTCGCCACCGTGGCGGGCGGCGGCGTGCGCCCCGGAGACGTGATCGTGCTCGCCGCCGGAGAGTGGAAGGATGCCGCCCTCAAGCTCGACGCCGACGGCACCGAAGCCGCTCCCGTACGCATCAAAGCCCTGACACCGGGAACCACCCTGCTAACGGGAAACTCCCGCCTCAGCATCTCAGGCGACCACATCATCGTCGAGGGCCTCTGGTTCAAGAATCCGACGGGCGACGAAGCCCTCGAGTTCCGCACACGGTCGGACCAGCTCGCATCCGACTGCCGCGTGACACAGTGCGCGGTCACCAACGACCTGCCTGCGGACGACACCGGACACTCGGCGCGGTTTGCCTCCATCTACGGCGCACGGAACCGCATCGACCACTGCCTGTTTCAGGGAAAGACAACCCTGGGCACGACGATGGTCGTGTGGCTGGCCGGCGAAACGACCGATCAGGGCCGCCACCACATCGACCACAACTATTTCGGCCCGCGCCCGCCGCTGGGCAAGAACGGCGGCGAGACCATCCGCATCGGCGACAGCAAGACCTCCATGCAGCGCGCCGACTGCGTGGTGGAGGACAATGTCTTCGAGCGCTGCGACGGCGAGGGGGAGTGCATCTCCAACAAATCCTGCGGCAACCTATATCAGCACAACACCTTCCTCGCCGTGTCAGGCACGCTCACGCTCAGGCACGGCAACGACTGCACCGTGCAGAAGAACACCTTCCTCGGCCAGGGTGCGAAAGGCACCGGCGGCGTGCGCGTCATAGGGGAGCGCCACCGCGTGCTCGGCAATTACTTCGAGGGCCTGCGCGGCGAGGACGAGCGTGCGGCGCTCTGCTTCATGCTCGGCATTCCAAGCTCGCCCGCGCACGGCTACTTCCAGGTGAAGGACGCGCGCATCGAAGGCAATGTCTTTGTCAATTGCGACCACCCGGTCGTCATCGGCGTGGCCGGCAGCAAGACCGCCATGCTGCCGCCCGTGGGCGTACAGATGACAGGAAACTTCATCACAGGCGCCGCCCGGGCCATCGATGCGCGCTGTGACATCACCGGCCTCCGCTGGAAGGCCAATCTCACGAACGCCAAAACCACCGGCATCCCCAAAACCGACGGCCTCGTCATCGGCGGGCCAAAAGCCGCCGCCGCCCCCGAGACCACCATCAGCCGCCATCAGGTAGGGCCGGAGTGGTGGAAAAACGAACAGCAAAAAGAGGGTCCGTGACGGCATCGTCCGTCCCTTGGGAAGCTAAATCCGCAGGGACGCACGAAAACCTCGCGCGCTGTAATAAGACTCAGCGCCGTTGTGATAAAAGAATACGCGACCGAAACGACGGTCGCCAAAGAGCGCACCACCGAGCGTGCGCATGGCATCAGGGGTCCGCACCCAACTGGACGTCTTCGTGTCGAACTCGCCAAGCTTCTGCAGCGCGGCGTATTGCTCCTCGTCGAGCATCTCGACGCCCATGGCCTCCGCCATCTCCATCGCGCTGTCCTTGGGCTTGTGCTCCTTCCGCGATGCCAGCGCCTCGCCATCGTAGCAGAGGCTGGCCCGCGGTTTGGGACTCTGCGGCGAACAATCGAAAAACACGATCTCTCCGGTCTTCTTGTCGAGTCCCACCACGTCTGGTTCACCGCCGGTTTCTTCCATGAGCTGAAGCGACCGCATTTTCTCCGGACTGGCTTCCAGCCGCGCCTGCACCTTCGCCCACTCCAGCCCCTCATGGCGCTCCATGTGATGCTCGAAGCGCGTCTGCAGCTTGTTGAGCAGTTCGTCCCGTTGTTTTGCGGTCAGTCCGGTCCTGGCTTCGGCGCTTTTCATGGTGATCGGGATGGTGGGGCCGAATTTGGATTCTTCGAGCACATTCTTGTGCGGCCTCTCTCTTCCGCATTCCCTTCCTCCCGACGAGGATGACCGGCGCTCTCCGAGACGTACGCGTTGAAATTCTAGCCGCCGAATCCAAGATCAGTCACCCCTTGCTCCTATGCCCGCATTCAAACCACCCGGCGACTGTCCCATCTGCGGTGAATTCGTTCCGCGCGGTCTGGTGTCGTGCCCTGCCTGCGGCTCCTGCGCGAACTCGGGGTGGAGCGAGGAGGCCGGCTACGATGGCCTGGACCTGCCGGATGCGCCGGAGGATTTCGATTACGACGCGTTTGTCGAGCGCGAGTTTGGCGGCCGCAGAAAGAGCAGTCATCTCAGCGGCAATCTGTGGTGGTGGGTGGCGCTCGTGCTGTTGATCATCATTATCGTCACGGGGATCAAGTCGGGGCGCTTTTGAGCGGTCGCGTGCAGACCACGGGCTGCGAGCAGCGGTCCCGATGCCACGACGCCGGGCACGGATTCCGCCGACTGCCCGCCATCCACCGCCCGTGTCAGCGCTCACACCGGCACGATCTGCGGCTTGAGCACCTCGATCTCCATGCCGCTGAATACATCCCGCAGCCGTCCGAACATGGCCTCGTCTTCATACGTGCCGACGATCGCGCCGCCGCTGCCGGTGAACTTCGCGCTCGCGCCGACGGAGCGCGCGGCCTCGACCATGTCGATGTTGCCCTGCGAGAGCTGGTAGAGGCGGCGCCGGAGGTCGAAGTTCTCGTTCAGCAGCGGGCCGATCTCCCGCCCGCGCCCCTCGACGAGCATGTCACGCACGCGCTGCGCGAGGCTGGCCCAGTGGTACATCGCGCTCACGATCTCGCGCTCGCCACGATTCCAGCGGCCGCGGATGTCATTGTGGAAGACCTCGGTGCCTTCACTGAGTTTCTTGGTGTAAGCCACGTAAAGCGGTGGCAGCAGCGCGGGGTCCAGCTCCTCGTAGATGCCGTGGCCGAGCTTTTCGACCGAGGCGCGGTTGAAGTCCATGAACACCACTCCCTCATAGGATTGGATCACGCGGTCTTGCAGGCCGGCGGGGATGCCCAGCTCGTCGTTCTCGACGGAGAGCACGAGGCTGGGCAGGATATGCTTCGGAATCTCGACGCCGTAAAACTCAAGCAAGGCGCGCCAGCACGCGGTGATGATGGCGCTGCTGCCTGCCATGCCTACCTGCGGCGGGATGTCGCTGCAGTACCGAAGGGTAAAATTCCGGCCATGCAGAGGGATGTCGTGCCTGGTGCAATGATCGAAGAAGCGCTTCACGCTGGCCTTCAGCAGGCGGATGCCGCCGTAGTAGCCGAACTGCCGCACATCTCGGGCGAGCGATTCGATGCTGTCGAACACAGAGTGGTCCCGCTCGTTCGGCTCGATGTGGAGTTCCGGGGTCTCGAAGAGCGACACTTCCGCGCAGTAGTTCCGCACGATGAACGAGATGGTCTTGCCGAAGTAGCCGTCGGAGGGATTGCCCACCAGGCCGGCGCGCGCATAGGCTTTCTTGCGGATCAGCATAAGAGAAGGAAAAAGGGCGCGATACTGCCATGCGCCCGCACGCCGGGCAACCTGCATTCAATCCACGACGAGGCCTTTCCCGACATCCCGATCACCTGAGATTGAGCGCACCGCCGTCGATGGGATACGCACAACCCGTCACAAACGAAGCCTCGTCGCTGCACAGGTAAAGGGCCAGCGTCGCCACCTCGTCCGGCTGCGCCATGCGTCCGATGGGTTGCGCCTGGCTGAGCTTCTCAAACATCTCCGCCTCGCGGCCCGGATACGTCCTCGCCAGATAACCATCGACGAACGGCGTGTGCACCCGCGCCGGGCAGATGCAATTGCAGCGCACATCGTGCTTGATGAAATCCTTGGCCACCGAGAGCGTCATGATTTCCACCGCGCCTTTGGTCATGGAGTACGCGAAGCGGTCCGCCAGCCCGATGCTCGATGCGATGGACGACATGTTCAGGATCACTCCCCCGCCCTGCTCCACCATGCGTCCCACGGCCATGTGCATGCAGTTGTACACGCCCTTCACATTGATCCGGTAGAGGCGGTCCATGTCATCCTCGCTCGTCGTGAGCACCGTGCCGATGTGCGCGATGCCCGCATTGTTCACCAAAATATCCAGCCTGCCGCCGCTCCGCGCCGCAACCGTCTCAAACGCCTTCCTGACCGACGCTTGGTCGCCTACGTCACAAATCACCCGGTCCGCCGTGCCGCCCTCCGCATCGATCTCCGCGCACACGGCCTTCGCGTTTTCCTCGCTCATCTCGAAAATCTCCACGCGCGCACCCTGCCGCGCAAAGAGCCGCGAAATCGCCCGCCCGATGCCGGAACCTCCGCCCGTGATGACCGCCGTCTTGCCTGAAAGTGAAAACATGGCCGCGAGAGTAGGCGAGTCCATCCCGGCTCGCAACGCCCCGTCCGCAAGAAAATCGCCGGCGTTCGAAATTCCGAAGAGAACCCCACGATGAGGCGCCGGGTTTCATCTGCGGCACGGGCACGATGGGTGACGTCCCGCATGTCCCGCTCCCTGCCTCACCACCTCCAGGTCAACCCTGCCGTGCCGTAAATGCCGAGGTGATCCCACGGGGTGTATGGATCGGTGCCGATTCCCACCTTGGCTTCCAGCTTCTCGGTGAGATCGAACTGATACTCGAGGCTGATGAACAGTGCGTTCTCCGAGTAGCGCACCTCGTTCGTCGCGGCCCACACGCTGAGGGCGATGGAGTCCGACTCATCCGGCAGCCAGCCGCAAAGCCAGCGCAGCCACAGTGTGAGCGAGCCGTAACCAGCGCGGTCGCCAGGGTCTGGGTCGGTGGCGAAGACCCCGTTCACTGCGCCGCCGATCCACCAGTCCTTGGTGATGCCCTTGGCGATATTGATCTCGGGCGTGATGTCGCCGCCCTGCATGGCGAGGTATGAGTGCGCATCGAGCTGGAGCGTGGCGTTGATGTAGAGGCGCGCGTCATCGTCGCGCCAGAGCGCCTTCCCGCACTCGAGCGTGGAAAAAACATCGCTGCGGAAACGCCAGCCGGATTGGAAATCCGTGTAGGTATCGAGTGAAAGATTGATCCAAAATTCCTTCGTGCCCCACTCGATCTCCGGACCGAAATGAAAGGCGTTCGTCCGCGCGCGGCTGCCGTCGTAATCAAGGTCCATCTCCAACGTCAACCCGGGCTCATGCTTGTCCCATGCGCGGCGTGCGTGGCTCGGGGACGCGGCTCCGAAGACCAGGATGATGCCGAGCAGCGGGACGGTGACGCGCATGGTGAGCGGCGGGCGGTGGATTGTGGATGGCCGATGGTGTGGCGGATCCTTGCAACCAACGACCATGCAGAGGTGCTCCTCTATCAACCATCCGCCATCGACCAACTCAATTGCATCCGCATCCGCCGCCGCCGACACCGCGGCCTCCGGCGAAGGCTTCGCGGGTGAACCAGACGTGCTCGGAAATGGAGTCAGTAAGCGGATCACGGGCGGGGCGCATGGTGTAATCGGCCAGATGGCCGCGCTCCCACGGTTTCACATGGGTGCATGACATCAGCGGCGAAGCGGCGGCGAGACAGAGGAGGAGACGGATGGTTTTCATGGATTGAAGCAGGGCGCGGGTTCAGGATTCGGCTAGCAAAGACTTGATCTGCGCCTCTAGGGGGGCGGCATCCTTGGCGTGGAAACCGGTGTGCGCGAGGCGGACGCCCCCCTTCCGGTCGATGAGGAAGGAACTCGGCATCGTGCTCACGTCCGCTGCCGCGACGAGCTTGTGCTCTGCGTCGCGCACGACAGGAAAGCTGACACTGTTCTTTTTCAGGAAACCCTGCATCGCCTGAGCAGTCTCATCGACGCTCACCGCCAGCACGGTGAAGCCCTTGCCCGCGAGCTGTTGCTGCCAGCCGTTGAGCACGGGAAACGAGGCCTTGCACGGCGCGCACCAGGAGGCCCAGAAGTCGAGATAGACCACCTTGCCCTTCAACTTGGGCAGCGTGCCTTCGAGGCCGAAGGCTGAGAGGTCAGGCAGCGCCATGCCTTGCCGCCAGGCGGCGAATGAGGAGGTGGAGACGGCGGCGGCGAGGCTGCCGAGCAGGGCGGAGGTGCTGTGGATGAATGTGCGGCGGTTCATGGGGCGGGGGTATCAGTTATGGGTGATGGGTTATGAATCATGGGTTGTGCCTTACGGCGGATGAGTTTGTGGGGGCATGGTCTGCTGCCATCAACTATCGACTATCAACCATCCACTCGCTTTCACATGGCGGCCGATTGCAGCACCGCGCCCGGCACCTCGTCGTCCCATCCCTGCGGCAGCACGCAACGGCGGAAGCCGCGTGTCTCGTAGTGACGGCCCTTGCACCAGAGGCTGGCCTGCACGCCGGGCGTGCGCTCGAGCATCGCGATGGCGTCCTGCCCGCCGATGATCATGGCGGACGTAGCCAGCAGACCCGCCATCGTGCAGCGTGGGGCGATGACGGAAACGGAGCGTGTGCCATTGCCGACCGGCCAGCCCGTGCGGCTGTCAATGATGTGGCCATAGACCTGGCCGTCGAGTTCAAAGCAGCGCCGGTAGTCTCCCGACGTGGCCACCGCACCGCCACTGCGCAGGCGGATGCCGCAGTATGTCTTTCCCTCTTGCGACGGATCTTCGAGGCCGATGTACCAACCGCCGCCCTCGGGAGGCTCCCCAAGCACGGCAATGTCGCCTCCAAGATCGACCATCACATCCTCGATGCCATGCGCGGCGGCGAGCTGGATGAGGCAATCGACCGCGAACTCCTTGCCCACGCCCCCGAAGTCCAGCTTCATCCCCGGCTCAGGCAGGAAAATGCGACCCGGTGCGCGCTGGATGCGCTTCCAGCCCACGCGAGCTTTCGCTGCGGCTATCTCGTCGCCACCTGGCAGGGAATCATGCCTGCGCTTCCAGTCCCACAGCTCGCTCAACGGCAGCGACGTGGCGTCAAACGCGCCTTGGGTGATGAAGTGATGATGCTCGCAAAGGTCGAGCAGCAGATCCGTCTGAGCGTCGGTCTCTGTCCACCCGACGCCTGCATTGTCATTGATGCGGGAGACGAGGCTGTCAGGCAGGAAGCGTGAGAACTGCGCCTCAAAGGCCGCCAGCCAGTCGAGCGCCACCGATCGGTACGTCCCGGCTTCCTCTGGGGCATCAGCGCGGTAGAAAAGCTCGCAAGCCGACCCGAGCGCGCGAAAGCCGTACTCGTGAAAACCCTCGCCGGCGTCACGATGCGTGCCCTCGTCGAGCCTCTTCCGAATCGCTGTCGCCGTGGCCGTCATGCTCGGAAGCGGTTGGATCAAAACTGGATGTGCACGCCCGCAGTGATCGAGTTCGCGTCGGGATACGCCGACTGGGGCGTGCGGCCGTCGGTGCCTCGGGTGACATAGCGCTCGTAGCCCACGTCCACGGCAAACTTGTCCGGCAACACGTTCCAGCGCAGGGACAGGCCGTAGTTGAATGTCTGCTCGGCCGAGAGCCGGTAGTCGGAGGAATAGTAGGTCGGATCGCCGGTGAACTCGGTCCGGTAGTAGTCCGCGGCCGTCTGCGTGTAGAAGCGGAAGCTTGGGCGGATGACGAGGCGCTTGTCGAAGAGGTATTTGTAAAACGCGATCATCGCCGTGTGCGAGTGGCTGCCCTGGTCATTGTTGCCAAAGCGGTAGGAAACCTCCACGCTGGCATCCCACGGCTCGATGAAGTGCGTGAGCTGCAGGAAGGCCAGCTCCTCCAGCTTGCGGCCCGGCCGATTCTCATAGAAGACCTCGTTGTCGATGAGCACGCGCTTGTAGGGATCGTCGAGGAACCCCTGCTTCTGGCCGATGCCGAAATTGAAGCTCAACAGTGTGTTCGGGCTGATGACCTGGTTGATGCCCACGATCCAGTCGAAGGAGCGCTTCGCCTCCTTGAGGTTCGATCCGTTCGCTCCCACGGTGTCCCGCGTGTAGGCGGCACCGAGGACAAGTTCTGTGTTCTTCTCATTGAGGGCAATCGTGTCCTGCAAGGAAGTGCCGAGCGAGAGATAGTCCGACTCATAGCTGTAGGAACCGCCGACCTTCAGCGAGTGATTTCCGAGCTGTGCGGTGAGACCGAGCGTGGCGGCCATGCGCTCGTCGGTGAGCGGCACGAGCGGCACCTGTCCGCCCTTTTTCAATGCAGGCAGTCCGGTGGGCGATGCACCGGAGATCGAGCTGTAGAGCAGCGTGCCGTCGAGCAGCACGGTATCGCTCAAATCCACGCTGAAGAGCGAGTAATCGGAGTCCACGCGGACGCGGTCGTGGTCCTCCTGATAGTATTGGTAGCGGGTCTCCACGATGGTCTCCGAGAGCGCGGCGGAGCAGAGGTAGAGATGGATGAGCGCGGCCAGCGCCAGCACTCGGAGATTGGGGACGGATGAAACGTGAAGGCGGGCGGGTGTCATAAGGCGGGTGTGGTGTTCGGGATGATCGGGCCGGGCGATCCGCGATGCCGGCCTGCCATGAAGATGCCGCCCGGAGGTGATTCACGGCGCGGCTCCATTTTGGGCACGGTGCGGAACGGTCTGTGCCGTGCGCACCGGCCAAAAAAATTTGCGCGCCAGGCGGCCCTCCCAAGCCGCTCTGACGCGCACCGCAAGACCTATGAAGCCTTGCTGGACTTTTTCTTGCTGCTCGACTTTTTCTTCATCACGTCGGCAGCGTGGTCGCCCGGGCGGTCGCCGGAGGCTCCCGCGAGGGACTGGCTGGAATTGAGCAAGGGAGTTTCATTCGTCAAGCGCGCCGCGGTTTCCTTGCGTTCGACGCGCGAGGTGACGACGGCGGCCTTGGACACACTGAGACCGCCGGCGAGAGCGGTTATGGCGAGGGCGCTGATGGCTTTCTTTTTCATGTGCTGATCTGGTGTTACTGGTTCTGGCGTGGTGATGGGAGCAGTGAGGCGGAATGATTATTCCGCGACACCTGACTCCCGCCAGTATGCCCCCGAGGCACCCAGAGGTCACGTTATGCTTCGGTAACAAACGACATTTTTGTTAACGAAACCGTTACGCACCGGTAACGTCTCCGGCACTGTCCGCACACCCCTCGTCCCCGCCAATATCATGACCATCCTCCTCGCCGAAGACGATCCCGAACTCTCCCGCATGGTGGGTGCCTGGCTGCGCAACGCCGGACACCTCGTCACCTGCGAGAGCGAAGGCACCGCAGCCCTCCGCACGGCACAGCTCCAGACGTTCGACTCCGTGATCCTCGACGTGAATCTGCCGGGCATCGACGGCTTCGAGATCGTGAAGAAAATGCGCGAGCAAGGCGAGATGACGCCGGTGCTCTTTCTCACTGCACGGGACAGCGTCACGGACCGCGTGCGCGGGCTCTCCTCGGGCGGCGACGACTATCTCACAAAGCCTTTTGCCTTGGAGGAACTCGCCGCGCGGCTCGAAGCGCTGCACCGCCGCTCACAGCAGGCAGCCGGCGGGCAGCGCAAGATCGGCGAATGGATGCTCGACCCGCGCAAGCGCCGGCTGAAAAAAGGCAATGACGCCATCGACCTCCAGCCGCGCGAATGCGCGCTGCTGGAACTGCTTCTCGATCACGAAGGCCGCACGCTCACGAAGAAGTTTCTGCTCGACAAGGTTTGGGACATTCGCTTCGATCCGGGGACGAATGTCGTGGATGCGATGATCTGCCGTTTGCGTCGGAAGCTCGACGTACCGGGCCATCAGACCTGCATTCAGACCATCCGGGGCAAAGGCTATGTTTTCAAAAACGCTTCTTGATCGCGTCCCGTCCACCTGGCGGCTCGCGCTCTTGCAGGCCATCACCATCGGCACCAGCATCGCCCTCTGCCTCACGCTCGCCGGCAATGCGCTCAGGGAGGACCTCGACACCATCGCGCGCCGGGTCGCACTTGATGATCTGGGTGAGTACGCGCTGATGTTTCAGAAGCTCGGTCCGGCGGGGCTCGAGCGTGTCTTCGCGGCGGGCCGCCACGGCAAGGGCCAGTCCGTCCGCGTGGTGGGCGCGGATGGCAAAGTGCTCTGGGAGCACGCGAACGGTGACGAGAAGGCCTTCGCCTGGCCGGACGCATTGCATTTGCGGAAGCTCGCCGACGTCAACGGCCTCCTCGCCGTCGAACATCCCGTGGGTGATGTCCACATGCTCGTCGGCCGCATCGTCCTGCCGGACGGCGCCGTGCTATGGCATGGCCGCACCGACGCCGCCGACCGTTCGTATGTGAAACACATCCGCGACTACCTCTGGCTCGCTGGCGTCGCCGCCGCCATCATCGCGCTGGTGCCCGTCTTCTGGTATGCGGGCGAAGTGATGCATCCCGTACGCAGCATGATCACCAGCGCCCAGTCGCTCGCGCAAGGCGCAGGCAACGAGCGTCTCGTCGTGTCCGGGGCCGTGCCGGAACTGCTCGAGTTCGCCGCCGCCTTCAACACCGTGCTCGACCGCAACGCGGAACTCACCGGCGAGCTGCAGGCCGCGAACGACCACCTCGCCCACGAACTGCGCACGCCGCTGGCCCGCATCCGCGGCAATCTGGAGGCGATCCACGATGCGACGACCGACGCCGGCGCGCGCGAGCCGCTCGGCCGCGGCATGGATGAGATCGACCGCGCCACGCATCTCGTACAGACCATCCTGAACATCCGCGCCGGCGAGCATAACGCGCTCAAACTTCACCGCGAGGAAACGTCGCTGCGCGATCTGCTCGGCAGCATCGCCGATCTGTACGCCAACTCGGCGGAAGATCGCCAGCTTTTGCTCCGGCTCGAAGCGCCCGAGGACATCACTCTTTCCATCGACCAGCAGCGGCTCATTCAAGCCATCACCAACCTGCTCGACAACGCCGTCTCCTACACGCCCGCAGGCGGCGAGATCATCCTGCGTCTCGAAGTCGGCGGGCAAGGCGGCACCATCCGCGTGCTCGACACCGGTCCCGGACTCAAAGTGGAGGAACTCGAGCAGGTCTGGCAGCGCTTCGTGCGCGGCTCCGCCGCCAGCGCCAAAGCACCGGGCATGGGCCTCGGCCTAAGCTTGGTCCGCGCCGTCGCCCACGCCCACGGCGGCACTGCCGGCTGCGCCAACCGCCCCGCCGGCGGAGCGGAATTTTGGATCACGCTGCCGAGATGACCGAAGCACCTCCCACTTCCAGCGATACAGCACCGGCAGCAGGAAGAGCGTGAGGAAGGTCGAGCTGAGTATCCCGCCTATGACGACGGTAGCGAGCGGCCGCTGCACCTCCGCGCCTGCGCCGCCGGAAAAGGCCATCGGCACGAAGCCGAGCGAGGCGACGAGCGCTGTGATAAGCACGGGGCGCAGCCGTTGCAGACTGCCTTCCCGCACGATCTCCTCGCCACCGCGGCCTTCATCGCGCAATTGATTGAAACAACTGATGAGTACCACGCCGTTGAGCACGGCCACGCCGCTCAAAGCGATGAAGCCGACGGCCGCAGTGATGCTGAACGGCATGTCGCGCAGCCACAGCGCGAAGACGCCGCCCGTCACGGCGAAGGGGATGCCGGTGTAGATGATGAGTGTCTGCGTCACACTGCGGAAGGTGCCATGGATGAGCAGAAAAATCAGGATCAGCGCCACGGGCACCACAATCATCAGCCGCTCGCGCGCTTCGAGAAGATGCTCGAACTGGCCGCCGAACTCGACCCGACAGCCTTCCGGCAGCTCGATGGATTCGGCGATCCGGTCGCGCACTGTCTTCACGTAGCGCTCCGCATCCACATCGCCGGCCAGATCGACGTTGATGCCCACGCGCCGATTGCCCTTCTCACGGCCGATCGCATCGAGCTGTTTCACTTCCGCGAAATCAGCGAGCTGGCTGAGCGTCACCAGTCCGCCGTCGCGCGTGCGCACGGGCAGCGCCTTCATGGCCTCGGTCTTGTTGCGCAGCTCCTCGGGCAGGCGCACGACGATCTCGCGCCGCCGCTCGTTCTCGATGAGCATTCCCGCCGTGTGCCCGGCCATGGCGGTGGCGATGGCGGCGTTCACCTCTGCGGCGCCGACGTTGAACTTCAACAGCGCCGCGCGGTTCACGCGGATTTCCAGCGCAGGCACCCTGCCCCGCGTCTCAAACTGGGCGTTCTCCGTGCCGGCGATGCCTTCGAGGATGCCCTGCACTTTTCGCCCAATGCTCTCCATCACTTCAAAGTCGAGTCCGAAAATCTTCACGGACAAGTCGGCGCGCGTGCCCTCGAGCATCTCGTTGAATCGCATCTGGATGGGCTGCGCAAAGTCATAGGTCTGCTCGGGCACCTGCCGGCCGAGTTCCTCGCGCACGATTTCGGCGAGACGGTCGCGCGGGACGGGCCTGCCATTCTCCTTCCGCCACTCGCTCTGCGGCTTGTAGAAGATGTAGAGATCGTATTCACCGGGGGACATCGGGTCGGTGGCCACCTCGCTCGTGCCGATGCGGGCAAAGGTGCGCGTAATCTCCGGCACATGATCGAGCAGATAGCGCTGAGTCTTGATGCAGCGTTCCAGCGAGGTCTTCAGGCTCGTGCTCGCGGGCTGATACACCATCGCCGTCCACGAACCCTCGTCGAGCGTCGGCACGAATTCCTGCTTCAGCGTGGCAAACATCGCGCCCGTCACCGCCAGCAGCGCGAGCACGACGGCGATCACGATCCAGCGCAGCTCCCAGGCGAGGTTCAGCAGCGGCGTGTAGATGCGCTTCAGCGTGCGCATGAACAGATTGTCCCCCTCCGCCACGCGACCGGTGAGCATGAGCGAGCAGAGCGCCGGCATGAGGGTGACGGAGAGCGCGAGCGCGCCCCCGAGCGCGAGCATGACGGTGACGGCCATCGGATGAAACATCTTCCCTTCGATGCCGGTGAGTGCTAGCACGGGCACATACACGAGGGTGATGATCAGGACGCCGAAGAACATCGGGCTGCCAACCTGTGCGCCAGCCTCATGTACGGCATCGAACCGCTCCCGCGCGGTGAGCCTGCGGCCGAGATGTTGCTGCCGCCGGCTGATGACGCGCACGATGTTCTCCACCATCACCACCGCTCCGTCGATGATGAGGCCGAAGTCCACCGCGCCGAGGGACATCAGATTCCCTGAGACGCCGCCAAAGGTCATGCCGATGAGCGCGAAGAAAAACGCCAGCGGTATGGCCGAGGCCACGATCAGCGCCGCGCGCCAGTTTCCGAGCAGGAGAAGGAGCACGACGATGACGAGCACCGCGCCGCCGGAGAGATTCTTCTTCACCGTGGCGATCGTGCCGTCCACCACCACGCTGCGCACATATTGCAGCCGGGCTTCCTGTCCGGCCGGCAGCCTGGCCTGCAGTTCGGCGATCTTCCCTTCGACGCGCTTCGAGACCAGACGGCTGTTCTCGCCCACCAGCATCATCACGGTGCCGAGCACGGTTTCCTCTCCGTTCTCCACCGCGCAGCCGGTGCGCACCTTGCTGCCGATGCTGACTTCGGCGAGGTCCTTGACCGTCAGCGGCCTGGCAGCGCCGGCAAACTTCACCGGCAGATTCGCAATCTCCTCCACCGATGTGACCTTGCTCACGCCCCGGATCAGCATGCGGTCCGCTCCCCGGTCGATCACGCCGCCGCCGGTGTTCTCGACGTTCTGGCCGATGATCCCGGCGAGTTCGCCGAAGGTCAGGCCCGCATCGCGCAATGCATCGGGCCGCGGCAGCACGACGAGCTGCTTCTCGTAGCCGCCGGAGCAGTTTACCTCCGCCACGCCGGGCACGCCGCGCAGAAAGGGCTTCACGATCCACTCCTGCGTATCGCGCAGATTCATGAGCTGCTCCTCGCGCGGCAGCGCACGCTGCGGCGCGTCCTTTTTGTAGTCGAGCGTGTAATAGACGATCTCGCCGAGACCCGTGCTCATGGGCGACATCTTCGGCATCAGATTCGAGGGCAGCTCGACGTCCTCGAGCCGCTCGTTCACGAGCTGGCGCGCGCGATAGACGTCGAAGCCGTCCTGAAACACGAGCGTGATCTGCGAAAGACCCGGCTTGGTGACGGAGCGGAACAGCACCACCCCCTGGATGCCCGCGAGCACCTGCTCCATCGGGTAGGTGACGATCTTCTCCGTCTCCTCGGGCGCTAGGCCTGGCACGGGCGTGTTGATCTGCACCTGCGTATTGGTGATGTCAGGCACCGCATCCACCGGCAGGTGAAACGCGGAAAAGACGCCCGTCGCCAGCAGCAGCAGCGATACCACGATCACCAGCAGTCGGTTGTGCAGCGAGAACTCCAGGATACGGGGGGATCATGCGCGGGGTCGCAGTGTTCAGTGTTCAGTGTTCAGTGTTCAGTGCTCGGTGCTCGGTGCTCGTTTTGGAGGCGCGTTCAGAACTGAAAACTGAATTCTGAACACTCCGATCGTCCTTCCCATTCCCATCCCGCCTCAACGCGCCCCCCGGCGATTCACCTCTTCACCTCCGGCCACTCGCCGACGAGCCGCGCCATGCTCATGAGATGCTTCCAAGCATTGCGCCGCGTCTGGATGAGCGCGCGCATGGCTTCCAGATACTGGCGCTGCATCTCCACATAAGTCGAGATCGGCACGGCACCGAGGCGGTAGTGCCGGTCCGCCTCCTCGGCGGCATCGCGAAACTCCTTCTCGCTCTCGGGTTTCCAGCGGCTCAGCGCCTCCAGCTCGGATGCGTAAGCCGAGCGCTCGATGGCGAGATCGCGCTCCAGATCACGCAGCGTGGCGAACATCAGCGCCTCGGCCTGGGACAGGCGCGCCTCCTCCGCGGCGATGCCGCCTTTGTTCCGGTTCCAAAGCGGCAACGGCACGGAGAGGACCACGCCGGCCTCCTTCTCCTTTTCATCAACCCGGTAGCCCTGGACGTAGGGGCCGAAGCTGATCTTCCCCCAGCGCTCCGACTTCGTGAGATCGATCTTCAAGCCCTGCCGCGCCATTTGCAGCCGCTTCTGCTGCAAATCGAAATTGCTGTGCGCCGCCTGCGTCTTGAGCGAGTCGAGCGAGGGCGTGCCGGGAAAGGCGGGCACCGCGTCGTCATCGAGATTCAGCGGACGGTCTGGATCGTAGCCGCAAAGCACGTTCAGCGCCGCCGCCGCGGATTTCGCCTCCTTGCCTGCGTCGGTGAGTTCGCGGTCGCTCGTGAGCAGGCTGGCCTCCAAAATGCGGCGCTCGAGCTTCGCGCTGACTGTTCCCGTGTCGCGCTGCATGAGCACGCCGATGAGTTCCTCGAAGCGCTTCCGCACCGCGCGCGCCGCTGATTCCAGCCGGCGCAGCAGCGTCACATCTCCGGCGCGCGCGCGCACTTCATTGGCGAGCTGTGATTTGAACTGGGCGAGTCCCAGCTCGGCGAGCGCCACGTCGCGGTCCGCGATGGCCTTGCGCAACGGGATGCGGCCCGGAAAATCGAAGGTCTGCATGATCGTGGCCTTCCAAACGGGGCCGTCCCCCTCCTTTTCACCCGTCCGGAGATCCCAAGCGCTGCCCCTCGCCGCGTCCACGCTCAGCTCGGGATTCGCGATCTGCCCGGCCGCCCTTCTGCCACCCTTTGCCGCCGCGATCTCCGCCTCGTAGTAACGAATCTCGGGGTTCGTCGAGAGCGCGTGATCCACCAAATCCTTCGGCGTGACGGCACAAAGCACCGTCGGCAGAAGAAAGGCGGATGGCAGCAGCAAGTGGCGCGGTTTCATGCAGTTGCGGTCCGGCAAGGTCAGGTGGCCGTGCCATCCGTCAATAGTGAGTGTGCAGCATGAACAATCGGTAATCCGATTTTCCCAATCCCACGCCGGGCGGCTGGCTGGCTTGTTGGAATCCCGCCTTCAGGCGGGATTCCAACCAAGACTCCGGCCACGCTCTCGAATGAACTACTTCGTTTTGAGCACCAGCCGCAGCACGTCGAGGCGGAGCTGTGCGCCGTTGATGGCCTTGAGCAATTCCTGCTGCTCCAGCCGGAGCGCGGCGGCTTCCTCGGGGCGCACATGATTGTTGATGCGGGCGAGGTCTTCGAGGCGCTCGATCTCGGCATCCAACTGCGCGGTCATCTGCTGCGCGGCGGTGGCGACGATGTCCTTCATCCGCGCGGCGGCGATGGCGTTCGCCTTCTTGAGCATGGAGGGCATGAGCTTTTTGCGGAACGGTCCGTTGTCGAGCAGCTTCGACGGATCGCCCTTCATCAGTCCGGCGGTCTGCGCGGCCTCGTCGTCGGAATGATCCTTCATCGCGTGATCGACGATGACGCGGACGGGCGCTGACGGCAGGAAGCGGTTCACATGCAGCGCGGCGGGCGCGATGCAGTCGATGACGAAATGCACATCGAGCATGATTCCCTCGCTGCCGGAGCCTTTCCAGATGCCGAAGGAGGTGTTCCCCAGCTCGCCACCGAGCACATGGTCCATCGCGCCACGGACGGTCGGGTGGTCGATGGTGAAGTAACCGATGTTCTCGCGCGCGAGCGCGCGCTCACGGTCAAAGGTGACGAACATGCCCTCGGGCGGCAGCGCGGGCAGCGCGTCGGTCATCAAATCGCCGGGGCGGAAGACATAGCTGCGGTGGCCATGCTCCTCGACGACGATGCCAAGGCGGTCCATGAGCCGGATGACGAAGTCCTCAAAGTCGAGATCGTCATCGACGGCGTGAACCGCCTCGATAACAGCCTGCGCGCCTTCGGCTTTGTAGGAGGTGAGCTCGAGCAGGCGGTCGTGGCCCTTCTCCAGTTTGGCCGCCACCTGCTGCAAGGCGGTGCGCGTGTTGGCGATGAGCGCGGCGAGCATCTTCTCGTCGTACTCCGCGCAGATGGTGGAGATGCCGCCGAGCTGGGCGAGGATGTCCATCGCACCGTGCGGATGCTTTTCAAAGGCGTTCAACCCCTCGTGATACCAGCGCGCGAGCATCTCGCCGCTGCTGCCCTGCGCGTAGGGCACATGAATCTCGATGGTGGCCGTCTGCCCGATGCGGTCGAGGCGGCCGATGCGCTGCTCGAGCAGCTCGGGGTTGTCCGGCAGATCGTAGAGCACGAGGTGGTGGGCGAACTGGAAATTCCGCCCCTCGCTGCCGATCTCGGAGCAGATCAGGACGCGGGCGCCTTCCTCGTCGGCAAAGTGGACGGCGGAGCGGTCGCGCTGCACGAGCGTCATCTCCTCATGGAAAAGCGCGGTGCTCACATTGACCTCGCGCAGCAATCTCTCCTGCGTGGCCTCCGCCAGCCCGCGCGTGCGGCAGATGAGCAGCACTTTCGCGGCGCCGAGATCCTTGAGCAGACCGGCGAGCCATTTCACCTTCGCTGCGTCGGCATCTTCACCGCCGTTCAGCGGCACGAGATGCGCCTTGCGCTCGGGGAAGCCCTTGAGCGCGGCGCGTGTGTTCCGGAACATGACGCGCCCGGTGCCGAACTCGTCGAGCAAACAGGCGACGAGCTTTTGCCGGGCCTCCTCGCCGCCGGTGGCGAGCGCCTCGGTCATCTGCTTCACACGCTCGGAGCGCCGGCCGAAGACGGCATGATCCTCTTCGGTGAGTGCTTCGTTCTTCAGCAGCCGGTCCACCGCCGCGGCGGTCTTGGTGTAGAGTTCAGCCTCCTGCTGAAATTTTTCGAGGCTGTCGTAGCGCTCGGGATCGAGCAGGCGCAGCCGCGCGAAGTGGCCCTCGGGTCCGAGCTGCTGCGGAGTGGCGGTGAGCAGAAGCAGCCCCTTGGTTTCACCGGCGAGCGTTTCCACCAGCTCGTAGGCCGCGCTGGCGGAGTTCGGCGACCACTCGAGATGGTGCGCCTCATCGACAACGAGCAGATCCCATCCCGCCTCGACGCACTGCGCGGCACGCTGCGCATTGTTGGCGAGGTAGTTGATGCTGCTCAACGCGAGCTGGCAGGACAGAAACGGATTGCCCTCGGGATCGTCGGACTCGAGGTCCTCGCAGCGCTCCTCGTCGATCACGCTCGCGACGCGGTTGAATCGGCGCAGCAGCTCGACGAACCACTGGTTCACCAGCGCATCGGGCAGCAGCACCAGCACGCGGTTGGCCCGGCCCGTGAGATGCAGACGGTGCAGGATGAGACCGGCCTCGATGGTCTTGCCGAGGCCGACTTCGTCGGCCAGCAGTACGCGCGGCGTGACGCGGCTGCTCACTTCATTGGCGATGTACATCTGGTGCGGCAGCAGATCCACGCGACCGCCGACGAATCCGCGGACCGGTGACCGCTGCATCTCGCTGCGAAACTTCAGAGCCTCGGCGCGCAAGTCCGCAGTGCGCAGGTCGTCGATCTGGCCGGCCAGCAGGCGGTCCTCCGGCTTGCTGAAGCTGATGGTGTCCGCGAGCTGCGCCTCGGGCACCTCGGTCCTGCCACAGTGATAGACAAGCAGGCCCGCCTTCTCGACGACACCCGTCACGGTGAACGACTCGCCCGTGTGCGTCTTGATCGTGTCGCCATCCTGGAAATGCACGCGCTGCAAAGGCGCGCTCTTCAAGGCATACTGGCGCAGCTCGTTCGCGGCGGGAAAGAAGATCTCGATCCTGCCATATTCGACTTTCAAAACCACGCCAAGCCCGAGGTCAGCTTCTGTCTTGCTGACCCAGCGTTGTCCAGGAACCGGTGTCTCCATGCTTTGTCTCTACGTATTTTTGGGGACAACGAGACTAGCGAAGCCGGCGCGCCGGGCAAGCCGTGAGCGCGATGAGCCGGAGAAAATTTGCGCGGAGCCTCCTGCCTGTCCCTCCCCTGCCGACGGCCGCCCTTCGAATTCAGCAAGGAGCCGGACGTTCGTGAAAGGACGGCCGCGCTTACTCCGGCATGTCCTCGCCAAGGTAGGCGGCCAGATGTTTGCGCAGCTCGGTCCGCGCGCGGAAAAGCAGGCTCTTCACGGCGGGCAGGGACATGCCGAGCACTTTGCATATCTCCTCATACGGCACCTCCTCGTAGCGGCGCATGACCACGGCGAGGCGCTGTTTGTCCGGCAGCTTGCTGATCGCGATGTCCAGCGCGCGCTCAAGTTCGTCGTGCTGGGTGATCGTGTCGGCGGATGGCGCCATCGGGTGCGCGTATTGCTTCGGCGGCTCGTCCTCGTTGGGCGACTCCATCGGCACTTCCTTGCGCCGGCCGCGCTTGCGCATCTCGTTGAAGACGAGGTTCCGCGTGATGGTGAACATCCAGGTGGTGAACTTCGCGCTCGGCTCGTAGCGCGGCGCGCTGCGCCAGATGCGCACGAAGACCTGCTGCGCGATGTCGTGCGCGTCGTCGAGGCTGTTCAGCATCCGGGCCACGGTGCCGATGATCGTGCGCTGATGAAGCTCGACGAGCTTTTCAAACGCCCGCTCATCCCCCTCCTTCACCCGCAGCATCAACCGCACGCTCTCTTCATCCGACGACGCATCGGCCGCTCCTGTTTGGGCGGATTCGGAGGTTGGAGAAACGGGCCATTCCGGGTCCGGCATGGGAAAAACGGGCGGACTGGGCGCGATGCTAGCCGTGGTCACGCGCGCTGTAAACCGCGGCGGCGCGCACCGGTTGCGCTGATGCGCCAATTGCCACCCTTTGCCGCTCCATGGGACGACGGGCGGAATCAAGAAACAAGTTTTGCCCGGTGGGAGCACAGCCGCCACATGGTCCACCGGGTGCACATGCGGACAGTGGACCATGAAGGGCCATGCAGACTGACAAGTCCGGATCGAGCGCGCGGTCACGAATGCTGCTGTTGCTGGGTTGCAGTGTCGTGACCGGGTGGCTGCCGACCGCCGCTCCCCTCGCCCCTACTGCCGGCCCATGATCCTTCGTCGATCGCGACCCGCAAAATCGGGTGAAGATTCGCCAACCCGTGTCGTTCTCAGGCGCGGCGACAGTATTTGCTGAAACCCCGCCTCTTCCTCACAACATGAAGCAGCCCCTCACTTGCCTCACTCTTGCCCTGGTCTTCGCGGCCACGGGTGCCAGCGCGGCCGCATTGCCTGAGAGCGCGAAGATCGACGAGATTCTCGCGAAGGAATGGCAGAAGTACTCGCTCCAGCCGAACGAGAAAGCCTCGGACGAGGTGTTCCTGCGGCGCATTTATGTCGATGTCGTCGGACGCATCCCGACCATCGACGAGGCGAAGGCGTTCCTTGCGAGCACGGACAAGGACAAGCGCGCGAATCTAATCGACCAGCTCCTGGGGAGCGACGGTTATGTGGCAAACTATTTCAATTACTTCGCTGACATCCTCCGGCTCCAGACGGACACGAAGGGCGCGCTCACCGGCTATGCGTATGCCGACTGGCTCAAAAGCGCGTTGAAGAAGAATCAGCCATGGGACGGCATGGTGCGCGAGCTATTGACCACCGACGGCTCGTCCTGGGACAGCGGCGCGATCGGCTTCTACATGCGTGACCAGGGCATGCAGCTCGATCATCTGGCTGCGACAGTGCAGGTTTTCCTCGGCACCCAAATCGTCTGCGCGCAATGCCACAACCACCCCTTCGACAAGTGGACGCAGATGGACTACTACCACATGGCCGCCTTCACCTACGGCATGGACTCGAAGAAGGGTTACAACCTGAACTTCGGCAAGATGGGCAAGGAAGGGAAGAACTCGCCCGACGCACAAACGCTGCGTCGTGACCTCAAGTCGGTGCAGGAGTCGATCAAGGAAGTGGGCAAGGTTTTGCGCTACACCACGATCACCGAGACGAACCGTCTGCCCAAACTGCCGCACGATTACAAGTACAGCGACGCGAAGCCGAACGAGGAAATCCAGCCCAAGTCAATGTTCGGCGAGGCGGTCGAGCAGAAAGAAGGCGAGTCGCGCATTGACGCCTTCGCACGCTGGATGACGGCTCCGGCGAATCCCCGCTTCACCGTTGTGATCGCGAACCGTCTCTGGAAGCGCGCCATGGGCATGGGCCTCATCGAGCCGGTGGACGAAATGACTGACTCCACCGCTCCGTCGAATGGCGAGTTGATGAGCTACCTCGAAAAGCTCATGGCCGACAAGAAGTACGACATGAAGGCCTACCTGCGCGTGATCTTCAACAGCGACACCTATCAGCGCATGCCCAGCAAGAAGGACGTGGCGCTCGGCGAGACGTATCATTTCACCGGCCCGCTGATGCGCCGCCTCAGCGCCGAGCAGGTGTGGGACAGCGTGGCGACGCTCATCAAAGGCAACATCGACGACAAAGCCTCCGAGCCGAACTATGCCGCCGAGCGGAAGCTCGATGCGCTCGGCAAGCTCTACGACACGCTCAGCAGCAAAGACCCGCGCCAGCTCGTCGAGGACATCAAGTCCAAGGGTGGTGCTGAGTCGCCCGAGAAGCTGGCGAAGATCAAGGAGCTGACCGACAAGGCGAACGAACTGCGCCGTGCTGGCAATAAAGAGGAGGCTTCGAAGCTTCAGAAGCAGGTTTCCAGCCTCCGCAACAGCGGGAGGAAGGACGCCTTCGCAGCCGTGCTCGGTGAAGAAGGTGCCCGTGAGTTCCAGCGCGACTATCGTGAGGGCGGCGTGAAGGCCAAGGGAGGCAAGGAGAAGGACGGTCTCGTGCGTGCGAGCTTGAGCCGCGCTGAAATCGAGAAAATCATGGCCGACGCCGGTGGCGACAAAAAGAAGGCCCGCGAGTTGATCGATGCAGCCCAAAAGCGGAACAAGGTCGGCCTCGCGATGGTCAATGGAGCCACGCGCGCCTCCGACCTGCCCAGCCCGTCGCCGCGCGGCCACATGCTGCGCATCTTCGGCCAGAGTGATCGTGAGACGATCGAGAACGCCAGCCGCGAAGCCGCCGTGCCGCAGGCCCTCGCGCTCCTGAACGGCCCGGTCGCCGACGCGCTCGTGAATGACAACTCCGACTTCTCGCAGCAAGTCGCGCGCGAATCCACGAACGACGCCAAAATGGACGCCGTCTTCCTGGGCCTCCTCTCGCGCCGCCCGACCGCCGATGAGAAGAAGATCATCGCCGGCGTGATGACCGAACGCGGCGACAACGCGAAGGCCGACGTGGTCCATGCCTTGCTGAACACGGGTGAATTTCTTTTTGTGAAGTAACCCTCAAACCATCTTTCTCGATGAACACCCTCCTCTCCAAAGCCGACCTGCTCTCCCGCCGCGATTTCGTATCGCGCATGGCCAAAACGTGCCTCGGCGTGACTGCGGCGCCGATGCTGTTTGAGCAGAAGGCGCACGCGATCTTCGATGGCTCGTCGAAGCTCCGGCAGGTGCCGACGGCGCGGAACGTCATCTATTTGTACATGTCCGGTGGCATGAGCCATCTGGACACGTTCAATGCGCAGCCCGGCACCGATGAAGCAGGGCCGGTGAAGCACATCAAGACTTCTGCCGACGGCGTGCTGCTGAGCGAGTATCTGCCGGAGACCGCCAAGCACATGCACCATGTTGCCATCGTGAACTCGCTCATGTCCACGCAGGGCGCGCACGCGCAGGCGAATTATTTCATGCACACCAGCTACACGGTGCGCAGCACGATCAAGCATCCCTCGATGGGCGCTTGGATGACGAAGTTCCAGGGCCGCAGCAATCCCTCGCTGCCAGCCAGCGTCGTCATCACGAATGACAGCAAGCATCCCGGCGCGGGCTTCTTCGAGGCGTCGATGTCGCCGCTCAGCATCAGCAATCCGGCGTCAGGCCTGCAAAACGTACATCGCCTCGCGCACCTGACCGAAGACGATCTCGATTACCGCATCAACCTCGCGCAGAAGCTCGACACGCAGTTCCGCGCTCAGTACGACTACGCCGATGTGCGCGCCTATGGCGACATCTACAAGGACGCCGTGAAGATCATGAAGAGCGAGGACCTCGTCGCCTTCGACCTGAACAAGGAGCCCGACGAAATGCACAAGCTCTACGGCAGCGGCACCTTCAGCCAGGGCTGCCTCCTCGCGCGGCGCCTCGTCGAGCACGGCATCCGTTTTGTCGAAGTCAGCCTCGGCGGTTGGGACACCCACAATGACAACTTCGTCCGCGTGCCCGAGCAATGCGCCACCCTCGACAAAGCGCTGGCCGCCCTGCTTGGCGATCTCTCCACGCGCGGCATGCTCGACGACACGCTCGTCGTGCTCACCACCGAATTCGGCCGCACGCCGAAGATCAATCAGAACGAAGGCCGCGACCACTATCCGAAGGCGTTCTCCAGCATCCTCGCCGGCGGCGGCATCCGCGGCGGCCAGATCTACGGCAAGACCGACAAAGGCGGCCACGAGGTGACCGATGATCGCGTCAGCATCCCCGACTTCAACGCCACCATCGCCTACGCCCTCGGCCTGCCGCTCGACCAGGTCATCTTCAGCCCGAGCAAGCGTCCGTTCACCGTCGCCGACAAAGGCCAGCCGCTGTTGCCGTTGTTCGGCTGAGGGCAGTTCGTTTCCGCCAAGCATCTGCAGCGTCTCGCCCGTCTTTCGCGGCGAGGTGAACGCAAACCGGTAGGGACGCGCTACGTCGCGTCCCAAGAATCCGAGGGCGCGCGTGCGAAGGGAACGCCAGTGGCCTCTGGCACGTCAGCCCGCGAGTCGGCACAGCGATCCGAACGCGCACCAGGGAAGGCCACCGTCGGCATGTTTGTTCACGCACTCCAAAAATGGGCCGCGACGCAGCGACGGCCCCACCCATCCTCCTTGCCCGACGAGGACGGCGGTGACCCAGCGCACACTCACGACACACGCCGCGCCCTACCATTCACTTCTTCGGTCCGTAGCCGGGCTTCGGCTTGCCGTTTTCGTCTAGCTTGTCGCAGGCCCAGAGGAGGCCCCGGGCGACGAGGTCGAGGTACACAGGGTCTTCCATGGTGCTGTTGTTGTGGCCCATCGTGGTGCCGAAGACCTTGCCTTTGCCGTTGGTGTTCACCCAGATCAGGTTGTGATCCTTTTGCGTGTCTTCGCCGAAGGCTTTCGCGAGCGGAACGAAGCCGGGATACAAGATTTCGTTCTTGTAGAGTTCGTCCGCCTTGTCGAGCCACTCCATCGGGAAGCCCTTCATCACGGGATGCTCGGGCGCGAGGTTCTTCACATGCAGGTCGCGGTTCTTCTCGTGGCTCATGCTCTTCTGGCCGATCACATGCCGCCATGCGTCCGTCTCCGCCATGCGGTAGCTGTGCGTGGAGCAGTGCAGCACGACGGCGGGCAGGCCGTCGAAGTGCGGCTTCGCGATGCGCTCGACGAAGGCCACGTCGGTGATGCCGCCGAAACACTCGTTGTGCAGCACGACATCATAGCCCTTCGCCCAGTCGTCCTTCTCGTAGATGCTGATGCGGTGCATCTTGTCCTTCTTGCCCTCGGGGCCTTCTTCATGGATGACGGTGAACTCGACGTTTGCCCGCGCGCCGATGCCTTCCTGCAGGATCATTTTCTGCATCTCGTAATCGTGGCAGCAGCCGCCGGTGACCATGAGGACCTTGAGCGGCTTTACGTCCCCGGCATGGACGGCGAAGGCGGAAAAAACAAACAGAGAGACGAGCAGGGCGGTTTTCATGGAGTGTGGTGCAGTGTGCTATGTGCGGCCCCATCCAACGAAGCAGCTACGAATTTTCTCTCGTGCGGGAGGAGAGTCCTTTGAGTCCCTTTGGTCCCTTAAGTCCCTTCGAATACCGGAGAGCATCCGAAGGGACGGAAGAGACTGAAGCGACCGAACGGACGCAAGCTGGCGGCTACGGCACCTCCTCGCCGGAGCCGATGTAGTACCAGCCCTTCACCTTTCCGCTCACCACGACAGCCTGCGCATCCACGGGCATGGGGCCGAAGATCGTCTTGGCATCGTAGTTCACCTTGATGGACCAGCCGTCGCGGCCATCGACCTTGGTGGGATTCGGTGGTCCCCAGGAGTGGATGTTGGTTTTCGTGATCTCCGTCACCTGCTCGGACGCGATGCTGGCAAGGAGAAGCGGGTAGCTGCCGTCGGGGTTGCGCGTGGGCATGCCGGTCGCATCAAGACTGCCCGTCGGCGCGACGAAAACACCCTGCGCCTTCAGCGCGGCCTGCTTCTTCGCGTAAAGCTCGCGCAGGTAGGCGGTGCGCTTTGGCTTCCAGTCTTCATAGGCGGCGACGAGGTTCGACTTCAAGTCGGTGGCTTCCAGTGGCACCGTGGCGCGCGCGGGCGATTGCTCGGTCGGTGCCACAGTGACAGCGGAATTGTCGAATGCGAGCGCGACCACCGGCGCGCCAGCCGCCATCTTCGAAGTGCCCGCGCCCATTTTGAACTGCACGTCCTGCGCGAGATGAACCGGGCGCGGAAAAGCGCTCGACGGCACCTTGGTCCAGTTCGTGGTCAGCTTCTCGATGGGATCGTAAGTTGGCGGCATGAAGCCGTTGGCTTCCACTTTCGGTTTTGCCATCGGCGGCGTGTCCGGCGAAGGCGCGCTGGTGACTGCGGCCGGCGGCGGGGACGAGGCCGTGGTGCCCGCGGGTGTCTCCTTTGCCGGAGCCGTCACATTGTCTTCCACCGGCGCGGATTTGAAGACGGGGCCGTCGTCATGTTTTTTCGCGGCGATGTTCAGCGACTTGAACACCACCTTGGTCCCAGGCGGCGCCATGAAGTAATCGTAACCAAGAAATGCGGCGGCAAAGATCAGGAGGGTGAAGAACAGGGCTTTCATCGTTTTGAGGGTGCAATGGAGTGCATCAATTCCGCCCGGTGCGCAAATGGACGGCCATCGCGGACAACGGGTGACGCAGAAACGACGTGTGACCCGGGAGTTTGCTTTGAAAAAAGCTCACGTCTTCAGTCACCGTCGCTCATGCGCGACGTACGCGACCTCGGCCTCGTGCGCGCCACGTGCCTGCCCTGTCAGGCGACACGGCAGGCGTTCACGGGGCCAATTTTTGCTGCGGAGGTTGCTGACAGCGCTCCAGCGTGCCGGAGCCGAAGGAGATCACATCGGTATCGCGCGCTTTGCACGGCGCGGCCTTATGCGACCAGGGGGTGAAGCTGCTCCTTGCACCAGGCACCGTTCTGCTTCGTCACGCCATCGGGGTCATCGACCGCAACGTGCGCTTCATCTTCGCAGATGATCCAGCCCTCATAGTTCCGCGAGACGAGCCACTCGGTGATCTTGTGGAAGTCGAGCTTGCCCGTGCCCATCTGCGACCACGGCTCTGGGCCGTTGCCGGAGAAGTCCTTGTAATGGATGTGGTTCACCAGGTGCTGCCACTTGTTCAGCGTGGCGATCACGTCCATGCCGCCGCGCGCGATGTGGCCCACGTCGGGCGTCCAGCCCGTCACCTTCGGATCGAGGCTGCTGAGCACCACATCGTAGTCTTCCTGCGTGCGCACGAGCGAGGCGGGCGGGCTGTTCGGGTGATAGGAGCACTTCAGGCCGGCGTCGGTGGCGCGCTTCGAGACGTTGTTCACGTTGCGCGCCACGTTGAGCCGGCGGCGCTGCAGGTCCTTCGTGCGTCCGCTCGGCAGCGTGACGGTGCCGAGCATCGCTCCGGGGAATTGCTTGAGCAGATTGATCGTGAAGTCCGCCGCTTCCTTTTCCGCGGGCGTCTCCGTGTCGCCGTCCCAAGCACACACGAGGGCGAGGCCGGCGAGCTTCATCTTATGCTGGTCGAGCGTGTCCTTGAGCTTCTTGCCATCACAGAAATCACCGAGCCAGTACTTGCAGCAGCCCAGCGCACTCTCGGAGATTTCGAGAACCATGGGCTCGATGCCGGTGAATCCCGCTTCAGCTGCCACCTTGATCATGTGGTCGAGCTTGTTGTTGTAACCTTTCCCGGTGCCCTGCATGAACCAGGTATAGACTTCGGAGCCGAACTGAATTTTTCCCATGACGTGCTGTGAGGTTGAATTGAATTGGTGGTAGCGAAACGGCGCAAATTGGAAGCGAGGCGCACGTCATTGTCCAGCGCGGAATTCGAGGCAAGAAGGGGGTGGTGCGCCGTTCGAGCAACGGCGGCTCAACAATGGACAAATCGGTGGCCGTCACTTCACGGCACCCGCCATCCATGCCTTCATCCACGAATAGAAGCTCGCGGCGATCTGCGAGTAGCCGGCAGCATTCGGATGCACGCCGTTGTTGACCGGGTAACCATCGACGGGATCAACGTTCAGCTCCGTCGGCACGAGGCGGATGCCCTCTTTCTCACGACCACCGAGGCGCTCGAGCATCCGCTGAACGAGGCGGTGCTGGATGCGTTTCCAGCCCCAGCGGTGATACCGATCCTTGTAGTTGGCGACGAAGCCTTCCTCGCGTGCGTTTGGCGGCGTGGTGAGGCCGACGGCGAGCACGGCGTTTGGAGCGGCCTTGTGAAACGCCGCGAGCAGAGCGTCGGCATTGTCGAGCGCGGCGTTGATCGTCTTGTCCATTTCGGCAATGTCGTCGGGCTTGGCCGCGAAGCAGTCATTGATCCCAAGCAGAAAGGTGACCACATCCGGCGGCCGGCCTTCGCTTTGCTCCTGGAAATAGCGCTTCAAATCGAGCGCGCCCCGGTTGTCCGGACCCGGGAAGAGGAATGGACTGGTTCTCCGGCGGGTGACGGGTCCGGCCGCCGTACCCGCAGGCTGCGGATCCCATTCCTTGAGAAACGTGCTCCAGCGCCAGCCGCCGTAGCCCTCATGCGCCACGCCGGGCCCGGCCGACTGCGGCTTGCTGGTGCCGATCATCTTCCACTTCGGATTGCCAGGTCCGCCGAGGAGTTTTCCGATGTCATTCGGATAGATCGTGGCCGCTGTGAGGCTGTCGCCGACGATGAGCAGCCGCAGATCACGTCCCTCACCTGCATTGCGCGGCACCACGCTCAGGATCGTCTCCCCCTGCTGCAATACAGCACCGCCGGCATCCTTGATCACGACCTTCATCGCATGATCTCCGGCGTCGCGATCCGTGGCGGTCACGGTCCAGCGCCGCGGCTCGGACTTGCCGATGTCACAGGTGACCTCGAAGCGGAAGCTGCCGGGCTTCTCGGTGAGCACGATGTTGTCGTAGTAAAGGCTCATCGGCACGCCGGGAACGGCATACCAGCGGGGCGGAAGCGTGAGTTCGAGCGACGGATCGGCGGCGCGGGTGAACGACGCGACGGCGAGGAAGAGAAGGACTGCGGCCTGCTTCATGGCGGATGAACGTGTCATATGCTCACCCAAACGGCCCGGGCGGACGCTTACTTCTTCGAAGCATCAGCGGGCGGCGTGACCGGCGCGGGTGACGGCGGCGGCGGAGCGGCGGCAGCAGGCTTCGGCGCTGCCGCGGGCTGAGGGGCCACCTTCAGCGCTGGCGCAGGCACTGAACCCGGCGGAGGCGTGATCTTCTGAACTGGCGGCGCGATTTTCAAGGCGGGCTTCGCATCACCGGGTTTCACAGGAGCATCGGGCGCGAGCTTCGGCTCGATCATCTTCACACCGCCCGCGGCGGGCTGGACCGCCGGCTTCACATCAGAGTTGAGTTTGATGGTCGGCGCGGTTCCCGGCGCGGTGCCTTGCGGCGTGAGTTGGATGGTGGGGCTGATCGTGCCATTTTTCCCGGCCTCGAGCTTGATGGGCGTCACGCCCCCTGGCGTGATCTGGATGGGCGCGGACGTGGCGGCTGCACCTGCCGGCTTGTCCTCGGTTTTTGGCTTCGGCGGACCGTCCACTTCCTTCGTGGGCAGCCCTGCATCGATCAGATCGATGCGCGCCTTGCTCATCGCCACGGTGAGTTCGCCTGGATACTTGCCCGGCAACCCTTCAAAGAGCTTCTTCGCCTCGGCTTCCTTGCCGTCGCTCCAAAGCATGTCGCCGAGCCGGATCTGGGCCAGCGGAGCGAACTCGGACTTGCCATGCTCGCTGCTCACTCGTTCGTAGATGGACTTCGCCTCGGCCTTGTCGCCGGCGGCTTCCAGCTTCGAGGCCAGCCCCAACAGCCCGCCGACGAAGAACGGATGCTTCGGAAAACTCTTGGTGAAGTCACGCAGCACACCGACGGCCGAGTCCTTCTTGTTTGCCTTCCACAGGAGGTCGGCCTTCAAAAGCAACGCATTGCCGGCCGCCACGGTGCCAGAGTACTTTTGCACCACGAGGTCGCAGTCCTCCACGGTCTTGGCCGACGACACGAGCTGGCCGGCTTCCGCCTCGGTCTTGCCCGACTTGTATCGCACCAGCCCGACGACTGCCGCCACGCCGACGGCTGCCAGCGCCGCCATGATGATCTTCCGGAAGTTGTTTTCCAGAAACGCCTCCATCGGAGTGACGGGCTGGGCGTCGTGGTGGGGGATTTCGCCGTGATGAGGCTGGAGGGGCTTGTTGGAGGACATGGGACAGGATCGGAAGTCAGGGGGCGGAGATCAAGAGTCAGACATCTGCGAACACTCACGCGCCCACCTTCGCGCGCGCCTCGTCGGCGAGCGCGGTGGAGAGATAGCGCTCGCCCGTGGAGCAGGCGACGGTGACGATGAGCTTGCCCTTGTTTTCGGGCCGCTTCGCCACTTGAAGCGCTGCGCATACGTTCGCGCCGGTGCTGATGCCCACGAGGATGCCTTCTTCCTTCGCCAGACGGCGCGCCATCGCGAAGGCGTCGTCATTGCTGACCTTGACGCACTCGGTGATCTGCGGGTTGCCGTTCGAGTCGCGCAGATGAAGATTCTTCGGCACGAAGCCCGCGCCCGTGCCCTGAATCTTGTGAGGCCCTGGCTGCACGGGTTCGTTTTTCAGCGTCTGATTGATGACCGGGCTCGCCTCGGGTTCGACGGCGATGGCTTGGAAGCCGGCCCTGCGCGGCTTGATGACTTCACAGCAGCCGGTGATGGTGCCGCCGGTGCCGACAGCAGCCACGAGGATGTCGATCTTGCCGTCGGTGTCGGCCCAGAGTTCCTCCGCCGTGGTCTTCGCGTGGATGGCCGGGTTCGCCGGATTTTCAAACTGCTGAGGCATCCACGAATTCGGCGTTTCCTTGAGCAGCTCCTCGGCCTTTGCGATGGCACCCTTCATGCCCTTCGGCCCTTCGGTGAGCACGAGTTCGGCGCCGAGCAGCGCGAGGAGCGTCCGGCGCTCCAGACTCATCGTCTCCGGCATCGTGAGGATGAGCTTGTAGCCTTTCGCCGCCGCCACGAAGGCGAGCGCGATGCCCGTGTTCCCGCTGGTCGGCTCGATGATGGTGGTGCCGGGCTTCAAGACTCCGCGCTGCTCGGCGTCCTCGATCATCGCCATGCCGATGCGGTCCTTCACGCTGCCGAGCGGATTGAAGAACTCGCACTTGAGGGCGACCGTCGCGTCAATGCCTTCAGCGACGCGGTTCAACTTCACCAGAGGCGTGCGGCCCACGGTTTCGACGATGTTGTTGTAGATGCGGCTCATGGGGATGCAGAGAGAGATGTGGAAGTGTGGAGAAAAAACCCGCCGCGCAGCCAACCGCGCCCGGCGAAGGGAGGCGGAGTAAACGCACGGTCCGGGGGATTGCAACCGTGTTGTCGGCTCAGCAAAACGACCGCCATCCGCGAGCGCAAAGCGCCCGTGCCCGTGAAGCAGCAGCCTGCCGCCACAGCCGAAGATGGATGTGCCACACCGCCGCACGGCGTCACCCGTCTTGTGTCGGCGCAGCCACAACCGGAGGCGCTTTCCTGAAGGCGGTGACGGTGGCTGCAGTCCGCAGGCCGGGTGTGTGCTGCGCGGGAAGCCTGTTTCTCCTCAAAGCCCACCCCGCAGCATCGCCCGGCACTTCCCTGCGCGTCCAATGGCAATCGCGCGTCCGATGGCCGCCGCGCGCGCGGCAAGTCGAGCGGGCTGCATCACACTCGACCTGCGGCTCACGGCACCACCGCCCCCCCTCAAAGCACGCTTCCTGATACGCGGCGGGGGATCCCGTAGGCTCGTTCGCCAGAACGAGGGCCTTTGGAGGCGCGCGATGTGACCGGGAACCTCCGCATTCTGGCGAATGCGCCTACGGATCACCGCGTCACCGTCAC
>JAIBCL010000058.1 GCA_019694165.1 Verrucomicrobiaceae bacterium
CGTCGGCGTGCATGTCCCAGACGAAGCTCGTCGTGACGGTGACAAAGCCGCAGCCGCGCTCGCAAAGACGACGCGCGAGCAGCAGCAGCTTGCCGAGCGAGGCGGCGTTGTCGGCATAGTGCTCGATGTTCTTCCACTTGGGATCGATGCGCGACTTCGGCAGCAGCGGAGCAGTGTCGTAGCGGGCGATGAGGCGCGCGTCTTCTTTCGAGAGATCGAACGCATCTGACACGCCGCGACGCAGAACATCGAAGGCCATTTGCTGGAGATTGCTCATGCCAGCGACGGCATCGCCATGATCCATCTCGCGCTTCCAGCCATCGAGCGAGGCGAGGAGCGTGCGGCGATCATTCAACCGCTCAATGGGCAGGTTCAGCGACATGTCGGCCTGCGCATTGCTGCCAGCGCCAGGCACGAAAGGCCGATACGCCGCGCCGATCTCGCCGCCGGAGGTGAAGTCGCCGAACTTCAAAAACGCAGGCTGCGTCTTTGGATCAACGGCCTGTGGGAAGAGCGCGACGTTGGTCGGCATCGCGGAGTCACGCCGCAACGGCCCCGCGACGCGGCTGTAGAGCGAGCCGATGTTTGCCTTCAGCGTGTCCTTGCCGACGATCGTCTTGATGTCGTGGTTCGCATCGCCGGGCACGAAGGAGCGCACGATGCTGAACTTGTCCGCCAGCCGCGCGAGCTTCTCGAACGTGCTGCCAAACGTGACGCCGGGCACCGTCGTCCGGATCTCACCCGTCACGCTGCGAATCTCGCGAGCCGCATCCATCTTCGGGTCGAAGGTCTCGAATTGCGACGGCCCGCCGTGCATGAAGAGAAAGATCACCGACTTGTCCTTCAGCGCCGGATTGCCCTGCTTCACGGCAGCCTGCAGCCCGAGCATGTCGCTCAAGGTCAGTCCGCCGAGGCCAAGGCCGCCGATGCGCAGAAACTCGCGCCGTCCGATGGACGATGGCGAAGAGTGACTCGTGCGGAAGCTCAGCATGGCGGGCAAAGTACGCCGCGCGGTGTCGCGAGGTTTCGTCGAGTCTGACGCGCAATGGGCAGCCGGGCATTGCCCGCGAAATCGCACCTGATCTCTTGGCAGGCAGCACACTCGGGTTTGGTTGCTTGTTCAGAGTCTCGACACCGCTGATGACCACCCTTGCTCATCCGTGCGTCATATGCCACGCATTGCGCTCATGCTTTTCTCTTGTCCATGCAGAGCAGTCCATTCGCTGATGGTCGCGGCGCTGCTGCTGTCTGCTTGCTCGGCACCGCCTGCGTTGCGGCCGCGCCCCTCGCTGACGAATTCGCTTGGGATGAGATTCGTGGCTGTCCCCGTGGAGGGAAAGGACGTATGGGTGAGCATTTATGAAACCCGGGTGCGGGACTATGCGGCATTCGCCCGCGCGACGCATCGCAAGCCGCTGAAGCCGGAGTTTCATCAGAGTGGCAGCCATCCGGCCGTGAACGTAAACTGGCATGAGGCGACGGCCTTTTGCGAATGGCTCGGGCGAAAGGAGGGGCGTTCGTACCGTCTGCCTTCGGATCGCGAGTGGAGCGCCCTGGCGGGGATCTCATCGCTGGAGAGCCGGGCGATTCCGCCAAACCGGCAGCCGCAGATCGCGAATGTGCATCCTTGGGGCCTGGGGCACATCGCCCGTGGCTGCGGGAACTACTGCGACGAGAGCTTTGGCAGAACCTTCGGAAGCGGCTACCAGGCCGACTGGCTGCGCGGCTACGACGATGGCGCGGCGGCCACCGCGCCCGTCGGCAGCTTCAAACCTGACAAGAACGGCATCTACGATCTCGGCGGGAACGTCTGGGAATGGTGTGCGGACTGGTACGATCCGCCGAAAGGCACCGTGCGCGTGGTGCGTGGCGGTGCATGGCGCACAGGCAGCGAGAGCCGGATGATCACCTCCTTCCGCGGCCCCGACCCGCCGTCACTGCGCATCGACAGCATCGGCTTCCGCGTGGTGATGGATGCCGCGCCGCCGGACTGAAGCGCCTTGCGCAGGTTTTCCTGCCGGCAGCCCGCGAGGATGAGGGTCGCGCTCCCAATCCGTCAGCGGCCGTTTTACCATCAAGCCGACGCACCACCTGCCAGTCCTGACCAGGGAGGTCCTAAATCATGCCGAGCTTCATCTTGCCCTCGACGCTGATCATGTCCTGATTCCACGGCGGGTCCCAGACGAGTTCGACGGCTGCATCGTCCATGTCCTCGATGGTCATGATGCGGCTTTGGGCATCCGCCGCAATGGTGGGTCCCATGCCGCAACCGGGGGCGGTGAGCGTCATCTTCACCTCGGCACGCTTTTTGCCCTCCGGCATGTCCACCACGCGGCAATCATACACGAGGCCGAGATCGACGATGTTCACGGGAATCTCGGGATCGAACACGTTTCTCAACTGCCCCCACACCTCGTGCTCGAGATCACTCGCACCGGCGGGAATGTTCGACGAAGAAGCCGGCTCGGTCTTCTTTTCCTCGGCCGCCGGGTCGATGCCGAGCGCGTCCACATCCCTGGCCTGGATGCGCGCGAGGCCGAAATCCGTGGCCACCGTGTAGGTGCCGCCGAGCGACTGGGTGATGATGACCTTTGTGCCGAGCGGGAGCTTCACGGTCTCGCCGCTGGGAATCTGGATGGCTTCGACTTCGCGTTTGAGTTCGATGGAGGAGTGCATGGATGGGGATTAACGAATGCCGAATGCCCAAAAGGGGGCGAAGAACTCAGCCGTTGGAAGCCGGAGCCGGCTGGAGGACGATCCTGATCTTGCCGGCTTGCTTGCCTGCGGCACCGAGTGCATCCGCGAGCGTTCCCGCTTGTGATCTCCGAGGCTCCGAGTCTCCGACCTCCGGTTCTTTGCTCGCCGGCCTCAGTTCCCTGCCCTCCGCTTCCAGCGCGGCTTTCAGTGCGCCCTCCACCATCTGGCCGCAGTGGATCTTCATCGGCGGCAGCGGGCCGAGGGGTTTCGACAAGTCCTCGCCCGACATCTGCATCGCTTCCTCACGCGTCTTGCCGCGGATCAGCTCGGTGGCCATGCTGGCTACGGCGATGGCCGTCTGACAGCCAAAACTCTGAAAGCTGGCCTTGTCGATGACCTTCCTGCCGTCCTGCTCGCGGTACTTGATCCACATGCGCACCATGTCGCCGCAGTCCGGACTGCCGACGGTGCCCACGGCATCCGCATCAGCCATCTCGCCGAGATTTTGCGGGTTTGCGATTGCGTCTTGCAGTCTGGCTTCGTCCATCGGGCGCGTGTTCGTATGGTTGTTTTTCGGGCTATCGTCTTCGGTGCCGCGCGGTTGATTGCGGCTCAGTCTTCGAGTTCGATACGATAGCGGGGCAGGCTTGGATCAACCTGCTCGCTGTAGGCATCGATGCCGCCAGCGAGGCACTTCGCCTCCGAGAAGCCGTGCCCGACAAAATACGCCACGGCATCGAGTGACCGCGCCCCCTGGTGGTCGTAGATGACGAGGGGCTGCGTCTTGTCCGCGCTGGCGAAGATCGACTGGATCAGCTCCTGCGTGATGAGCTGGGAGCCCGGGATGCACACCGCCTCGTGCTCCTCGCGGGTGCGGGCGTCGAGGATCTTCAAACCGGGCCGTTCGCTCCGCAGGGTGGCAAAGTCACGCGGGCTGATCTGCAGGCTGGCATCGGATTGGTGGCTGGCCTGGATGTGAGCGATGGCCTCCTCCACCGGGATGTTGTCATTGCGCGCGCAGACGCCGGCGAGCGTCTCGTCGGGCCGGAAGCCGCAACTGCTGCACCCGCCGATGTGGTAGCGCGCAAACAAGGCGCGCTGCGCTCCGGGGCAGGCGCGCAGCACCTCGCTCATGGTCATGTCACCACTCAGCGGCGGCGGATCAGCGATAGGCGTGCTCATCGGAAAATGGGCGCGCACATTAGCTGGCAGCCTGGAAGATGAAACCCAAAAGTTGTCCTGTGCATCACGGAGAAAGCCGCTACATTCGCGCCCGCTGATCGCATCCATCTCATGTCGTCCGACCGCGAGCCGAGAATCCCGCTGCTGCCCACGCTGATGACCGCCGGAAACATCCTCTCCGGCTTCGTGGCCATTCTGCAGATTTTCAAAGGCCGCGAGGGCGAGGTGGCCGTGCATTATTACTACGCCATCGCGGCCATTCTCGCGGCGTGCCTGTTCGACGTGCTCGACGGGCGGCTCGCGCGGCTCAGCGGCACCGAGTCGGCGTTTGGTCGCGAGTTTGACTCGCTGGCGGACATCATCTCCTTCGGCCTCGCCCCCGCGCTGCTGGTGCATGACATCGTGCTCAACAGCATCGAGGAGCAGTACCACGGCATCGGCTGGCTCATCGCAAGCCTGTATCTCGTCTGCGGGGCTATGAGGCTGGCGCGCTTCAACTGCCTGGCCGCAATGGAGGAAAAGTGCAGCAGCAAATTCTTCCGCGGCTGCCCGATTCCGGCGGCGGCGGGCGTGATCTCCTCGCTCACCCTCTTCCTCCTCTGGTGGGACGGCACGGACCGCGTGATCGGGAACTGGCGCTACGGCCTGCCCGTGCTCATGATCACGCTCTCCTTCCTCATGGTCAGCAACATCGACTACCCGAGCTTCAAGTCGGTGAACTGGCGCACAAAGCGCTCCATCAACTGGGTGCTCGTAAGCATCTTCGTCATCGCCTTCTCGGTCATCAACTGGCAGTGGATGCCCGCCGTGCTCTTCGTGAGCTATCTGCTCTACGGCCTCGTGCGTCCGTGGGTCTCACGCCGCTGGCAGCGCGAGATCGAGATCGAGCCGGAACAGCCGGACGACACATGCGCCGAAGCAAAGGGCGACGACGCCGGGCACCACGCCGCGGACGACACTGGCGGCGAGGCGAGGGCAAACATCTGAAGGATCATGGCCGTGGGTACGCCAACGAGCGCGAGGGAGTGAGAGAAAGCCATGCCGGACTTTTACCAGCACGCCCGCATCCCCACGCTGCATCATCTCGCAGTCACCAACACCGCCGAGCGCGAGGCCGAGATCACCGCATGGACGAAGGATGAGCCGGTCGCGCTCCTGCTGCCCGCGTTGTTTTCCGAATTCGAAGGCCCCGTGCTCCCCGGCATGCTCTCCACCGTATCCCGCGTCCCGTACATCACCCAGGTCGTGCTCAGTGTGAATGGCATGAGCGCCGCCGGCCTGAAGCAGGCGCACGCTCTCTGCAAGAAGAAGCTCGCCGACAAACCCTTCCGCATCCTCTGGAACGACGGGCCCCTGGCGCTCGAACTCCGCGCACGCATGGCCGCCCTCGGCTGCCCGCCTTTGCAGCAGGGCAAGGGCAACAACGTCTGGACCGCCCTGCTCGCGCTCGTCGCCTCCGGTTTCAAAGGCATCGTCGTCGGCCATGACACGGACATCTCGAGCTACGGCCGGGAACTCATCGTGAAACTCGCCTACCCTCTCGCCCATCCGTCGATGCCGTATCGCTTCGCGAAAGGCTACTACGGCCGCGTGTCCGGCCGGCTCTACGGGCGCGTCACCCGGCTGCTTATTTTTCCACTCATCCAGGGTTTCATCGACACGCTCGGCGCACAGCCCCTGCTCCAGCATCTCGAGAGCTTCCGCTACCCGCTCGCGGGTGAATTCGCAGGCCAGATCGACACCCTTGCCGGCTTCTCGCTGCCCTCAGGCTGGG
Organism: Verrucomicrobiaceae bacterium; assembly: GCA_019694165.1. GTDB lineage: Bacteria > Verrucomicrobiota > Verrucomicrobiia > Verrucomicrobiales > Verrucomicrobiaceae > JAIBCL01. The sequence goes on from JAIBCL010000058.1 coordinate 5,654, forward strand.
GCCTCGAGATCGCCATGCTCTGCGATGTGAGCCGCCGGCTCAAGCCCCACGAAATGTGCCAGGTGGACATCGGCTCGAATTTCGAGCACCGCCACCGCCGCCTCGATGACGACCAACCCGAGGACTCGAGGCCCGACGCCAGCCTCGTCGCCGCCGCCACCGAAGTGGCCCGCTGCCTCTTCATCGAGGTCCTGCGGGATGCTGCGGGCCAGCACTCCGCAAAAACGCTGGTCAAGTCTGTCTGCGACCGCTACAAACGCCGGGCTGTGGCCTGGGTGGAGCGCTATGAGCACGTCGCGCTGCTCAACGGCCTCGAGTTCCACCGGGCCGAGGAATTGTGCGCCGTCGAAGTGTTCAACGATGCCCTCCGCGGCATCGCTCGCTCATGGAAAGACGAGGCCGCCGCTCATCCGTTGCTGCCCCCGCCCGCCAGAATTCTCAAGGCGCATCCGGAACTCATCGAGGCCGTGCGCGCCTTGTAGCAGCGCTCACACCACGTCCCGCGGAGCAGGGACAATCCGAGTCAAGTCAGGCTCTCTCACACGCTCTCGGGATCATTGGCCGTCACCAGCGATCCCGAGTTCCAAGCTTCTATCACTATCCGCCAGGAATCAGGACTCCTCGTCATACAAGAATCAGGACTCCACAGATTGAATTCCAGCTTCATTCCACCTGAGGAACCCCGAATCTTGTGGGACAACTCAGAAGCACCAGACTCACTGAGGCATTTCATGCGTAACCCCTGCCGGGAGGTCTCGAATTGCGATGGACTGCCTCTGACGCCCGCGTGCGCCCTCAGCCGATGTTCCGAAGGCCAACGGCCTTCTGGCTTCCAACCCAAGGGTTCGCGCAGCAGTTGCTGGGCTTAATGACACAAGCCCGTTGGGCTTGAAGAGGAATGCCGGTTCTCAAGCCGCATCGTTGTGTCACGCCGGCCTGATCCTGGTCCTTGTCGCGAACCTCCATCAGACAAACATTTTGAGAACATGTCCATGCCGTTCCAGACGACCGGGGAGTCGAGGTCGAGGCCGCCGCTTTGCTCGCCGGTCTCGATGTTCACCGCCCACATCTTTGCGCCGCGTTTGCAGTCGAGGGCGGCGTCTTGTTCGGCGAGTTCGTTGAGATCAAGGCAATGCTGGTGCCGTCGGCGTTCAACGTCGGAGCCGATAGAGCCAATAGTCCGGCTTCCTCCGATTGTGAGCGATGGCGTAGATGCGGATGTGCTCGCTGTCACTGAAGGACTCGTAATAGAGGTAGTACGGAAACCGCCTCAGCCGAAAGATGCGAATCTCATCACCGACGCGCTGAAAACGGCCGGGGTCGGAAAGGATGATCCCAATCGCTCCCTCAACCTCGGCGATGAACTGTTCGCCCGACCCAAGCCGGTTCTTCTCGTGCCAGACCACGGCATCCAGATACTCCTTGCGGGCATCGGGGTGAAAATCGTGAGTCATCGGGTACGCGCCGCTTCGAGCGCCGCGCGCACCTCCGCTGCCACTACTTCACCGGGAATCGGCGCTACGGCACCGGAGTCAATCTCAGCCTTCCTGGTGCGCACCACGCTCAACTGATCTTCGACGACTTCGGGCGACGGTTCAAAACTCGCGAGAATGCTCTCGACCAGAGCCATTCGAGATTGCTCCGGCAATGCGAGGGCTTCATCGAGAACGGTGTCAAGCGTCGCTGTCATGGCGTGAGCTTCAGATTCCGGCGTGCGAAGTCAAGTTGCGAGTTCTTGCGGTTCCTTCGCTCTTCTCATCCTTCCGGTTCGTGCGGGCCAGCACAGTCAATCCACGATCAATACATCACCAGGGCGCAAGAAGAGATCGAAGTCGTTTTGCCCCTTGAGACAAGCCTTTGTGTTAACCAAAACCCACTTGTTTCCTTGTGGCGTGCGGCGGACGAGTCGAATGCGCGGAAACCAGACGTGAGCTTTTGTACCACCTGCCTTGGCAATCAACTTGCTCACCGTCTCGAGTGCGTCGGGCAGGTATGGATAGACGCCTTGTTTGTTCACTTCGCCAAAAACCGTGATGCCGTTGGCTGGCCTTTTATAGACCGCAGTCGCAATCCAGGTGCTTTCGGTGCAGCGGACTGTATCGATGCCATCTATCTCGATGAGAACAACACAACTGTGGCCGGTCGCGGTCTTCAGGTGTTGTTCAATTGAGTGTGCGAGCTGCTTTGGGATGACTCCTGTTGCGCGGATGATTCCGACGCCGGGGATTCTAACGCAACCCGTATCTCCGACTCGCAGACGCACGGTGGGTTTGTGTTCGTTCCAAATCCTGAATAGCAGAATGTCATGATTACGGATGACGTATGCACGATCAACCGCAGTCATTCCGGTGACATGGCTTCGTACACCCCCGGTGCCTTCACCAGCGCACACGCTCACCGTCTGAAGACCAATCAAGAACGCAGTGACCAGGAGACATGAGGGTGTTTTCATCCTGCCAACTTCCGCACTCGCACTGGGGTGGGCATTCGATCGCCAATCAATCCTATTTCTTCCCAAAACACTTCAGCCGCCCGTCCACCGTCGCGACGTACACGCGGCCCTGGGCGATGGCCATGCCGTCCCAGACAGGTGGGGAATCGAGATCGAGGCCGCCGGATTGCTCGCCGGTCTCGATGTTCACGGCCCACATCTTGGCACCGCGTTTGCCGTCGAGGGCGGCGTCTTGCTCGGCGAGTTCGTTGAGGATTTCCTTGTCCTTCGCGGCGAGGCGCTCGAAGGCGTATTCTTCGTCGATGGTGTCGGGCGGGCCGCTGACGAAGAGCGTCTTGCCGGCGAGCGCCATGCTGCGCGTGACGATGGGCACGTAGCGATCCCAAGTGTGCTTCACAAAGCTGCCGCCGCCTTTGTTCCCACCTTTGCCGCCGCCGGACGCGGACTTGAACCAAAGGGCGGCGCCGACCTTGCCTTTGCCGGTCTCAACGCCAGCGCCGACGCCGTGGGCGTTGTTGCCGGAGGCGTCGCGCGAGTCGCCATTGTCGAAGCTGCAATAGAGCGCCGCACCATCGGGGCGTGAGTCTGGCTGCTCGAAGCGCGTCTGCACGGCGGCGGCGGAAAGCGCCTTGTGGTAGATGGCGAATTGATCGATGAGGCCGCTGAAGCCGCCCTCGCTGCTTTCAATGACGCCGTTGCCATTGCCGAGGTAAAGGCCATTGGCCGGCTTGCTGGCGACGAGGCCGGTCGATTTGCCTGACGCGACCTGTTTGCCGTCGATATAGAGCATCATCGCGCCATCATCGGCGAGCGTTCCGACGACGTGATGCCAGCCGTCGATCAGCTGCTCGGCGGAGACGATGCTGGTGACGTGCTCGCCATCAGCGCGGACGTGGAACCGCGGTTTCTTGTCCTTGATGTCGAGCATCACGCCGACGCGCGGACCGCCGTGGTGCATCACGGTGCCATTTGGAGAATCGGGGAAAACCCACGCCTCGACGGTGAGCGCGGTCTTCGAGGGGTCGAGCGCGGGCACGTCGGGGAAAAGGACGGAGCCGGGCATCGGCTCGCCTTTGGCCTTCGCGGCTTTAGCGTTCGCCTTGGCGGCCTGGGCGTTTGCTTTTGCGCCCTTCGACGGGCCGCTGGGTTTTACGGCGGGATTTCCGTTGGCGTCCGTGGCGACGGTCTTCTGCGCCTTGTCGCCGACCACAGCCGAGTTGCCCGCGCGCGGCGTGGTGGCTTCCTCGGTGGTGAACGCCTCGACAGCGGAGTCCTTCGGCGTGGCGTAGAGCGTGTGCTCCATCGTGGTGGTCCATTTGTAATACTGCGCCTCGCGACCATAGGAGTACACGTTCTTGTCATCGTGCACGAGGATGCGGCCTGCGGGTGCGTACTTGCCGGCCTGATAATATCCGGCGTGACCTCCGGCGAAGCTTTTGCCATACACCCAGTAGCTGCGGTGGAACCACGAGTCATCAAGGAAGCCCATCGGCGCGAAGAGATGCTGCCCCTCGCCCTTCTGCGCGCCGCCTTGCTTGTCAAACTCGCCGGACACGGGCGCTATGTCGATGCGCTTGCCATCGGCGGCGATCTTCTGCGTGCGGAGGAAGGTCCACTTGCCGTCGCTGCTGAGGATGTCGTTCAGCGCCACGGGCATCTGCAGCGTCTTGTGCATGTCATTGAGGTCGCCGCCGGTGTCGGGGTCCTTGTCGTCGTAGTTTTGCTTCACCTTCATCTCGCCCGTCTTCGCATCGAGGCGATAGAACCACAGTCCGCCGTCGAGGAAGCACGAGCGGCCCGCGACGCAGCTCACGAGGCCGTTTTCCACCAGCACGCTGCCGTGCACGGGCCACACACTCTCGCATTGCTCCCACGCGAAATGACGCAGCAGACTCGGCGCTGCCTGATACTTCCAGACGAGCGCGCCGTCCTTCGCGCGAAGGCAATAGACAAAACCGTCCTTGCCACCGAAGAACACGCGGCCCTTCCAATACGTCGGTGGTGAATCGACGCGCGCGTCGGCGATGAAGTGCCATGCCTCCTTGCCGCTCGCGGCATCGAAAGCGTGCAGCGTGTGCCTGTCCACTTCCGAGACAAAGGCGAGTCCGCCCGAGATCGTGACCGTGCTCAATGGCGCGCTCAGTTTCGCTTCCCATGCGGTGCCGAGATCAGCGGCAAGCGGCTGGTCGGAGAAACCGCTGCGCGCGTTGTCGTGACGATACGTCGGCCAGTCTTTGGCGTCGGGATCGATTTCCTCGACGGCATCGGCATACGCGGGGCCTTTGACGAGCCGCTCGCCATCAGGAGTCGGCGCGGGCAGTGCGTGCTTCGCCGTCGGCGCGAGCGCATTCATGCCGTCGAGCTTCGCCTCGGGGTAGCATGCGCAATTGTGCGGGCCGGCATACGTGAGGCCGTTCGCCGGCAGCACGCCGTAGAGGCACGCACCGCGCACCCAGTGGTTCAGGTCCCAGTGCTCCTTCGCCATGTCCACATACTCGATGCCGGTGCGCGACGGGATGATGTAGTTCTCCGTAGCCTTCGCGATGTAGCAGCGATGGTGGAACCAGTACGTGCCCTCGGGCACATCCGGCATGAAGCTCTTCTTCACCTCACCAGTGACGATGTCGCGGCCCTTGAACTCGCCGGTGAGATTGCCGCTCGTCGTGCCCGCATTCCACACGAGTCCCTGTGCCACGATGAGATCCTCAGGGCTGCGATAGCCGCTCTTCTCGTGCGGCGCGGCCCACAGGTCTTTGCCCGTGTTGATGTCCACGCCCTTCATCGCTCCGTCGCCGCCGGCGTAGAGCACGACGCTGTCATGGATCAGCACGCGAGGGCCGTAGTTGAACTCGTAGAGGTTGCGCTTCTTCGCAGGATTGCCCGCCCACTTCTGCGCGCCGGTCTTTGCATCGAGGCAGACGAGATCGTCACCATCGTGATAAGCGATGACCTTGCCGTCCGTGCAAAGCGTGATCGGCGCGATCTTGCCGTCTTTTTGCCACAGCACCTTGCCGCTCGCGACGTCGATGGCGAAGAAGTTGCGCGGCTTGCCGTCCCAGTTGAACTCCGTCTCCACGCGCTTCTGATCGCTCTGCTGCTTCACGGCGAACTCCTCGTTCAAGCGCCACGGCTCCTTGTTCGCCAGCACGTAGAGCACGCCGTCTCGATACATGATCTCCTCAGCACCCTTGGTTTCCGTGTATTCCTTCAAGACCTCGCCGGTGGCTCCGTCGAGCGCACGCACCGGATCCGCGATGCCGAGCGTGACGAAGACCTTGTCACCGCCATCGCTCACGAGCCGACGCGTGAGCTGCGTCGGACCCGACTTCAGCGGCCACAAGTGCGTGCTCCACTCGGGGATCGACTTCTTCCAGAGCACGGTGCCATTGAAGGCATCCCGCGCGATCAGCGCGAACTTCGCCGGCATCAGGATGCTGATGCGCGAGCCTTCATCCATGATGTAGAAAAGCCGACCGCCGCCCGAAACCATCGCACTGACCGACGACATGCGGTCGTGATGCCGGCTCCAGCGCGGCGAACCCACCCATTGCATCCGGTTTGGCGGGCCGACAATCTTGTCCTGGCTCGTCGCATTGCCGCGCGAATCATAATAGTAGTGCGTCCAGTCATCCATGTCCGCCGGGCGCGGCTTCACGATCTTCTCCCAAGCACCGCCCTTGCGAACCATCGCCACGCCGTTCGGTGTGAGCACGCGATCGATCTCCTCCTTTGCCACCGATGCAGCGTCCTCCACTACAAGCAGGTTCACGACATTCTCGATGTAAGGCAGCCCCTTGCCGTCCCATTGCTCGACGGACACGGCACCGTAGCCGCCGGTGGCGCGGATGGACTCACGGACGGACGCGACGGACGCGGCATCCTTGGTCAGGCCCTGCACTTGATAGCTGTCGTTGGCTTTGAGCGCCGCCGTCGTCTTCCCATCACCGCAGCCGACGTGGACGACAAAGCCGCCTTTGACGCCCGACTGCCGGATCACGTCCGCCGCGTCATCGGCGCGGAGGGGAGCGGAGAGGGCGGAAAGCAGAGAAATGGAGAGGAGGAAACGCTTCATGGCTTGGAGGATGAGTGCCGCGCAGAAACGCGTGCGGAGAGCGGCTTGTTTCGGGTTTGTTGGTGCGGGTGGACTCGCGGAATCGTGATCTGGATTGCCCCGCGACAAGCGGCAAGATTCTCCTTGCCTGAAAAGGGGTGGTGTGGAAGTATCCCGGCCCTTTTCCCGGCGGGCTGAATTCAAGTGCGCGCGGCAGGAGGGGAAACCAGAGGACACCACCATGGCATACGCGATTTTCAAAACCGGAAGCAAGCAATACAAAGTCTCCGTCGGCGACAAGGTCGATGTGGAGAAGATCGGCGTGGCCGAGGGTGAATGGGCGACTTTCGACCAAGTGCTCGCGCATGGCGAAGGCGCGGAGATTAAGGTGGGGACCCCCACGGTAAACGGCGCGACGGTCGTGGCAAAAGTGGTAAAGCAACACCGCGCGCCAAAGGTGACGGCATTCAAGTTCCGCAAGCGCAAGGGCTACCACAAGACGCGCGGCCACCGCCAGCAGCTCACGCGTGTGCAGATCGTATCCATCAACGCATAACCATTTTCATCCAGGAGGAACCCCAGTCATGGCACACAAGAAAGGTCAGGGAAGCGTCAAAAACGGTCGCGACAGCCGCAGCAAGCGCCTCGGCGTGAAAAAGTTCGGCAACCAGGCCGTTCTCGCCGGCAACATCCTCATCCGCCAGCGCGGCACGCGATGGACTGCCGGGAGCAATGTCGGCATGGGCAAGGACCATACACTCTTCGCGCTCGCGGCCGGAAAGGTTCGTTTCGACAAGGATGGCACGCGCGTGAACGTCGATCCGGCGCTCACGGCGTAGCGCTCGCACCGCTCAAGTTGCAATTTGCCAGAGGGCAGGCTCCGGGTTCGGAACCTGCCCTTTGTGTTTTCCTTGGCGGGAGATTCCGGGATCAGCGCCCCGAGCCTCGCTCACTCCTTGCGGACGGCACTTCTTCAGTCCACCGGATCGCGCCGGCAATCGAGGATTGTTCAAGGCCATTGCGGCCAGGCGTGCGCTGAGCAAGAGCATCCGGCGCACTAGTGGTTCAATCCAGCAAAGATGATGGGTAGAGGCGTTTGAGTTTCACGCGGGCATCTTTGGTGCGGAAGCGCCAGTTGGTGCCGTAGTGTTGGATGTTGCGTTGGAACGCCCACTCGGCGAGTT
>JAIBCL010000039.1 GCA_019694165.1 Verrucomicrobiaceae bacterium
GCCCGTTCGACGATGCTCGATGCGTGCTTTGCATCCCAGTCTCCCATCCCGTAGCTCGGGGCGATCACGATCATTCCGCGCTCGTCCGCCACCCGGGAGAGCAGCCAGATGTAAGCTTTGAAATTTCCGCCGCTCCCGTGAAGGAAGACGAGTGCCGGTGCGGGTTTCCGTCGGTCTAGTTTTGGAGGCACATAAAGGAAGTAGTGGGAACGCTCAAATTGGAAGCCCCACAGGTCGTCGTAGGCGTCGGGCATCACCGATCCGAGTGCTCGGAAGTCCGGATCCGCCTCGAGTTCGGCGTAAATGGAACTCGTCAGCCTGGAAAGCGACTTTGACTGCTTCATGGTGAAAAGCGGATCGAGCAGCGGCACGAGTTTGAAGCCGAGCATGAATTGATCGACTTCGGGAAGGAGTGCGCCGAGCGCGTGGTGATTGTAATGCCAGTCGCCGCCGACATAGCGGCTTTGGACGCGTGAGTCCTTTTGAGTGCGGCCGTCAGGCGAAGAGACATGGAGCCAGACCGCCATCAGCAGCCAAGACACAAGGGCTACCAAGGCTGCGCGCCGGAGAACGGGCCGCTCGGGGTCCATCCAGGCAAGTCCAGGCGCGATACCGAGCATCAAGGCAGCACACGCAAAGATCAGGCCTTTCGACGTGACACAGGATACGAGCAGCAGCGCCGCGAGCGGACAAATCAAGGCCCCCCATAAGAGGGCGAATGCGCGAAAGGCTGACAACGGGTGATGCACGAGCTGCTGAGCAATGGGTATTGTTTCCCTCCAGCACCTTGGCCGTGCAATTTTGACAGCGTCAAACGCGTGTGAGCTGCCGCCGCAGCGAGAAGTGGATGATGGCGAGGACGAGGTTGAGGGAGAGGATGATCACAACTCCGTTGATCCAGAGGGTGCTGAATTCGGTGTCGAAGTAGCGCTTCACGGTGCCGAAGAAGACGTTCGGGCTGGTGCGGCGGCGGTAGTCTTCGCGCTCCATCTCGGCCTTGGTGACGAGGTCGAGCACCTTGCGGTTCACGTAGATTTCCTCGGCGCTGGTGCCGCCCTTGCGGTCGGCTCCTTGCATGGAGTCGAGCAGGTCCTGCTCGAGCCTGCCGGTGAGCACGGCGGTGCGGATGCGCTTGAGGTTGGCGGAGATTTCCTCGGGCTTGCGCGCGGTGAGGCCGGAGATGATGGCGAGGGACTGCTTGGCGAGCTCCAGCTTCTTGCGCTGCTCGTCGGTGAGCTCAACGTCGCGCGGGAGATCGACGATCTGCTGGATCTGGTCTTCGAGGAAGTCCTGGTTGCGGGTGAGGGGGTTGAGCTTGGCCTGGGAGATGAGCATGGCTTCATAGGACCAGCGCAGGGGCATGAACTGGCAGATGAAGGGGACCTTGAGCTTGCTGGCGGACTCGTCGGGCTGCTCGGATTTTTCCACCCAGCGGCGGACGGCGTAGACGAGGTCGAGGTTCTTGTTCATCTCCTCGTACTTGATGAGCGCGCCGCCGAGGATGATCTGCGGGATGAGCATGAGCGGGATGGTGTTCAGCGCGGTGCGCGAGTCATGCACGAGGCTGGAGACGAGCAGGCCGAGGAAGACGCCGGTGAGCGAGGTGGCGAACATCCACCCCAGATGGATGGCGAACATCTCGCGCACCTCGAGGATCATGTTGCCGATGAGCAGATAGATGATGCACTGGACGAGCGCGAAGGTGCCGAGCGCGAGCATCTTGCCGCAGAGGTAGTAGAAAGTGCGCAGGTTGTGGTTGCGCTCGCGGTTGAGCATGTGGCGGTCGCGGATGATCTCGTCGGCGCTGTTGGTGAGGCCGAGGAACATGGCGACGACGAGGCTCATGAAGAGATAGGTCGGGACGTGAAACGCGGAGGCGAAGGTGTAGTGCTCCTCCTCGGAGTAGCGCAGCACGGTGGAGATGAGCACGGCCAGCAGTGGCGCCTCGAGCAGCGTGGTGAGGAGGTTGGCGCGGTTGCGCAGCTTGCTGAGGAAGGCGCGCCGCACGAGGGTGCCAAAGAGGATGCCTTCCTCGCGGATGGTGTGCTTCGGCGGCTGCGGTGCCTTGCGCTGGGGCGCGAGGGTGCTCTCGCGGCCTTCTTCGCGGGCGAGCGAGATCGTGGTGATGGTCGTGGCCGGCTCGCCGGGCAGCATGGACTGGAGCACGAGGTGGTTTTGATACCGGTCGCGCCAGAAATTCGGCGGGAAACGGCGCGCGGCCACGAGGTGGCCGTCGGCGCTTTTCTCCTGGATGATGTCGCCGCTGATGTCACGCAGCGGCGTCTCCATCACGTCGAAGACGTAGTCGGGCGTGAGGTTCGAGGGCATCTCGGCGGCCTCCGACTTCTGGCCGGTCTCCTCATTGTAGGCACGCCAGAAGTACTCGATCATGCCCTGCGGCGTGCCGAAGAAGACCATCTTGCCGCCTTTGTCGAGCAGCAGCGCCTTGTCGAACATCTGGATGAGACGCGAACTGGGCTGGTGGATGGAGGCGAGGACGATCTTGTTCCGCGCGAGGGAGCGGATGATCTCGAGCACATGCTCGGAGTCTTTGGACGAGAGGCCGGAGGTGGGCTCGTCGAAAAGATAGACGTCGGAGATGCCGATCATGTCGAGCCCGGCGTTCAGGCGCTTGCGCTCGCCGCCGCTGAGAAACTTTTGCTGCGCGGTGCCGGCGAGGCGGTTGCGCAGCTCGGCGAGGCCCAGCTCGGAGAGCTTCGCATCGACGCGCTTCCGGCGGTCCTCGACGCGCAGGTGCGGGCAGCGTACGGCGACGGAGAAGTCGAGATTCTCCTGAACGCGGAGCAGGGGATCGAAGGCGTCCTCCTGCGGGATGTAGGCGATGTAGGGCGTGAGGCTGCGCAGGTGACCGTAGAGGGACACGCCGTTCATGAAGATGTCGCCCCCGCGTGGCTTGAGCTGGCCGGCCAGGACGCGGAGCAGGGTGCTCTTGCCACAGCCGCTGGGTCCCATGACGCAGATCATCTCGCCACGCCGTGCGGTGAGGCTGATGCCGTCCAGCGCGGTGTCGCGTCCGTCGAAGCGGTGGTAAAGCTCCCGCACTTCGAGCTGGCGGACCACATTGCGCTCCTCCTCGATGATGCGGTCGGAGAAATGGCAGCGGAGGAATTGTCCGTCGCTGAGCGTGATGGTGTCGGCGTCATTGAGCGTGATGCGCTCACGAACGGGTGTGGTGCCGACGTGGATGGTGCGCGGGGAGCGGAGCACTTCGAGTTCCCCGGTCTTCTGTGCGTAGTTGCACTCGATGCGCAGAAGGATCTCGCCTTCCGTGTCGTGGGAGAGGAGGATGTCCCCCACGTCGAGCAGATCGGGATTGTTCGAGACGAGGTAAGTGTTGCGGCTGCCTTCCAGGCGGAATTGCCCGCCGAACTCTCGCGCGCGGCGGCGCAGATCGCGGAGGGAAATCTCCACCTCGCCCTGGGCGATGATGCTGTCCTCGATCGATGCCTCGACCACGGTGCCCTCGCGCAGGCGCTGGCCGCCCACGGTGGCGTCGGTGTGGCGCAGCGCCTCGATGGTGACGCCGAGGCCGAAGCTCACGCGCAGGTTCGTGCCGCGGGCGCGCTGCTCGGTGATCTCGGCATCACCATGCTCCGTGAGCGTGATGTAGAGCTGCGTGCCGGTGACGGTTTTCTTCGCGTTGAAGTATGAGATGAGGTCGTTGTAGTCGAGCGTGACATCTTCGAGCACGACGCGCTCGCCTTGATAAAGACGCGAGAAATCACCCGGCGGCTGGCGGCGGCTGCGCACGAGGATGGGCACCGTGCCCGTGTTCTTCAGGAGCACGAGGTTTTGATAGCGAAACGCCACCACCGAGCAGCCTGGCGAGAGCGACCGCAGCAGCACGTCGCACGGTTTTTGTGAGCCGATGCGCAGCGTCTCCAGCGGCTGCGTGCCCTTGCCGGTGAACGGCTCGCCAGCCTCCGCCGGCTTGTCCCCCGCGTTGAGCTGGTAAACGATGTCGATGGCCTGGGCGGCGATGCCCAGGTTCGTCATGAACAGATAGAACTCCACCATCTGCCGCCGGTTCGACGCTGAATGGGAGATGAGCAGATAGAGCTGCACGCCGAGCAGAATCTTCTGCTCCACGGTCAGCGTCTTCGCCAGCTCCTTGGCGCGTGTGGTGAGGTCCTGCTCCTTGCTCAGCGCTTCGGAATAGAGGCGGCGCAGCTCCGAGTAGATGGCCTCCGGGTAGTCGTAGCGCAGGTAGCCGAGGCTGGAGTCGATTTCCTCCTCCTCCACCTCGCCGTCGATCTTGCTGAAGCCGGCGAAGACCTCGATGAGCACGGGCAGCATCGTGTTGCGGGTGACGCGGCGCCTGCGCGCGGACGGGACCACGCGGTCCAGGAAGCTGCGCCACCAAGGCGCCGGCGGCGCGGACAGCGGGGCGCCGCGGGATGCGCGCACATGTGCCGGACCGGGGAGCGGTGTGGGCGCATCGGGCTGCTGCTTCGGGTTGATCGGTGACTGGGCCGGCACTTGGGCGGGGAAAGGTCGTGAGTATGAATCCTCATCACTCAAACACAACTCATCTCCCGTTCTGTCATGCGCCGGCCTCCGCGGTCTGGTCCGGTCGCGGCACGGCGGGCCATACCGGACATGGCTGGCCGCCGGGACTTCTTAGGCGGCCGGGTAGATTGACATGAGTTTTTGCAAAACCCGTCCGGCGATGTATTCTCGCCGCCCCCGGGAAGCGTATTCCCCTCTAAACATGTCTGACGAACCATCTGGAAACCGCGGAGAAGGCCCAGGCCGCCGCAATCAAGAACAGCCGTTCAATTGGAAGGGATTCCTGTGGTTCGCCCTTGCCGCTTTGTTCGTTGGCGCGGTGTTCTTCAACAAGAGCGACGCCATCCGCCGGGAGGAGAAGACGTATGCGCAGTTCAAGAAGCTGCTGGCGGACGATGCGATCATCAGTGACAAAGATCACCCGCTGGAACTCGTGCGCCAGGCGTCCACCGGCCAGGAGTTCATTCGCGGCTTCCATAAGAGCGCCGGTGCTGATGCTCCGCCCTCGATCACTGACGGCAAAGGCGGCGGCAAGATCGCCCTGAGGACGGAGACGCCGTTTTTCACGCCGGTGAACCTGGACTTCGAAAAAGAAGAACTGCACGCCTTGCTCAAGGAGAAGAACATCGAGTACTCGCACAAGATCGACGAGAACATCTGGAGTTCGCTGCTCATCACCTTCCTCCCGCTGCTGCTTGTGCTGGGCCTGATTTACTTCCTCGTCCGCCAGCAGATCCGCAGTGCGGGCCGCGGTGCACTGAGCTTCGGCAAGAGCCGCGCGCGGCTGCTCTCGCAGGACCGCAACAAGGTCACCTTCAAGGACGTTGCCGGCGTCGAAGAGGCAAAGGAAGAGGTGCAGGAGCTGGTCGAGTTTCTCAAAGACCCGAAGAAGTTTCAGCGGCTCGGCGGCAAGATTCCAAAGGGCGTGCTGATGGTCGGATCTCCCGGCACGGGCAAGACGCTGCTGGCCAAGGCCATCGCCGGCGAGGCGGACGTGCCGTTCTTCAGCATCAGCGGTTCGGACTTCGTCGAGATGTTCGTCGGGGTCGGCGCGAGCCGGGTGCGTGACATGTTCGAGCAGGGCAAGAAGAATGCGCCGTGTCTCATTTTCATCGACGAGATCGACGCCGTGGGCCGCCATCGCGGCCACGGTCTCGGCGGCGGACACGACGAGCGCGAGCAGACGCTCAACGCGTTGCTCGTCGAGATGGACGGTTTCGACACGCAGGAGGGCATCATCATCATCGCCGCCACCAACCGGCCGGACGTGCTGGACCCCGCGCTGCTGCGTCCGGGCCGCTTCGACCGTCAGGTCATGGTCGCGCTGCCCGACGTGAAAGGCCGCGAGGAAATCCTCCGCGTGCACTCCAAGAAAGTGAAGCTCGGCGAGGACGCCGATCTCTCGAAGATCGCGCGCGGCACGCCCGGCTTCTCCGGCGCGGAGCTGGCGAATCTCATCAACGAAGCCGCCCTGCTGGCGGCGCGGCGCGACTTGAAGGCCATCGGCAATGCCGAGCTGGAAGAAGCGCGCGACAAGGTCCGCTGGGGCCGCGAGCGCCGCAGCCTCGCGCTCACGGAAAAAGAAAAGGAAAACACCGCCTACCACGAAGCCGGTCACGCCATTCTCAACGAGATCCTCGAGCACACCGATCCGCTCCACAAGGTCACCATCATCCCGCGCGGCCCCTCGCTCGGCTCCACGATGATGCTTCCCGAGGAGGACAAGTTCACCCACCGCCGCAGCGAGCTGCTCGACGACCTCGTCGTCACCATGGGCGGGCGAGTGGCCGAGGAACTCAAGTTTGGCGACGTGACGAACGGCGCCACCGGCGACATCCGCATGGCCACGCGCATGGCGCGCAACATGGTCTGCGCCTGGGGCATGAGCGACAAGCTCGGCATGGTGGAATACGGCGACGACGACGGCCAGGTGTTCCTCGCACGCGATCTCGGCCGTGCGCGCAGCTACAGCGGCGCCACCGCGCAGAAGATCGACGAAGAAGTGAAGCGCCTCATCGACGAAGCCTACAACAAGGCCCTCGACCTGCTCACGCGGCATCGTGACAAGCTCGACATCATCGCCGCCGCGCTGCTGGAGTACGAGACGCTCGACGGCTCGCAGATCAAAGAGATCATGCAGCATGGCCGCCTGCTCAATCCGCCCGCGCCGCGCCAGAAGCCGCCCGCGCCGCCGCCAATCCCGAAGGCCGCCGGCCCGCGCCCCGTGCAGGAAGAAGACGAGGACGACGGCGGCCTCGCCCCCGGCCTCGCCGGTGCCACGGCCTGAGTCCGACTCACGCCGCGACCCGCCTCGGCGTCGCCTCCCGCCAGCGGACTCGCTCCTTGTCGCAGGGATTGTCGTCCGGTGCTGGTACACATGAGTGCCCCTGCACTGTGCTGCGGGAGTTTCAGAGGTGAAAGGCCAATGCTGCGGCACTTCCTTTGGCTCGGACGCTGGCCTTATGGCCAAGGCTGGCTGCTCGTTCACGCATTCTCTCCCTTGCCGGGGAGCCGCGTTTGACATTGAAGACCGACGTATCCACAATCACCGCCGTCAGGCCGGGCAAGGATCGAGAGATTCGGCTCGGACCGGACGGCGAACAGGCTGTCGCGACGCATCAGCCGAAGACACCGATGCCTGTATTATGGGAATGGGAAGATTCAAAGACGGGAAGTTCGATTTGGTGGTGGTTGCGAATTTCGCGATGACCCCGGCTGAGACCGAGGAATGGCGACGCAGCTTCGAGAAGGCATCCGAGCTGTTCTTCGACGCAACGGAAGGCCAGGTGCAGTTCGGAAACATCTTCGTGTGTGATGACTCGGTCGGAGCGGACGCGGCGGAGGTGATCTTGCACAATTCGGGTGATCCGAGCTACGGGACGTTCGGAAAATTTGGTCAACCTGGCGAGGCGCTGCACCTCATGCCGTACGTGCGCTTTCAGGTGCTGACGCATTTGCACGAGATGGGGCATCACGTCTGGGCGCTGGGCGAGGAGTATGCCGCGGAAGCCGTGCTGGAGGACATCGACACTTCGGTCACGCCGGCAAACAATTCGACCGTGCCGCTCGTGGGCAGCTCCTTTGCGCCGGGCGCACTCGTGGGGGCGGATGCAATCTTGAAATTCGGATCGGTGCTCGAAAGGCGGGCCATCACCGCCAATGACGCGACGAGCCTGACCGTGGCGCCGGCCTTCAGCCAGTCTCCGATCAATGACAACGACGGGCGGGTGCAGTACCAGTTCTCGGCTGAGTGTGCGACGACAGCCAATCCGAATTTTTGCATCATGGAAAACGGCCGGGGCGCTGCGGGACGGCTGGACGCGGCGGGGACCTGGACACCCGCGGCAAATCCGGTCACGGAGTTTTGCTCCGCCAGCAATCACGATCCCGACGGAAACACCCAGCAGCAGGCACGCAACGCCAGTTCGTGCTGGGAGACGATCGTCAGCCGCCCTGGATTCACCGCGCTCACCGCGCCCGATCCCGCGGCACCAGGACCGACGGCCGGCTTCACCGTGCCGGCGTGGATCGTGCTCGACAAGCAGCCGCGCTTCGCCGTCATCTTGGACCGTTCCGGTTCGATGAGCACAGGTCATAAAATGGCCGACGCACAGCACGGCGCTGTTTTCTGGCTGGAGCGCTGCGCTGTGGACGACGACCTGCTGTCGATCATCGCATATGACGACGTCATCGACACCGTGCTGCCTCTCCAGCAGGCATCGGCAGCTGCTGGAGGACTTGGCCCGGGCATTGCCGCGATCAACGCCCTCACTCCGCGCGGAGCTACAAACATCCGCGACGCTCTGTTCACCGCGCGTGACCAGATCGAATCGCGTCCCACACGCGCGGCCGCACAGGTCGCGCTGTTGCTCACGGACGGCAGGCACAACACGCCCTCGGGATCATCCGCGCTCGAAGCGATCACCGACTTTCAAGACGGGGGCATCCGCCTCTACACGTTGGGCGCGGGCGCGCCTGGCACTGTGGACATGGACGTGCTCGAGCAACTCGCCGCCGGCACCGGAGGCAGGGCTTTCAATGTGGGGGATGACCAGGCGGGCGTGATCGAGTCCGCGATGGCGGAGATCAACGCCGAGGTGCGCGGAGGCATCATCACCACCGAGCCTGTTCTGTTCCCCGACTGCAAGACCAGCGGCGGAGTGGACCGTCTGCTCAAACCTCTTCTCGCTCGACACAAAGGTCGCGTCGCGCCAAAAGCGCGGCCCAAGCTCGCGGACGTGCTCAGGGCCCTGGGAGTTCGTCATGCCGATGATCTCATGGCGGCGCATGAAAGCCGGTCGCGGAGAGCCGTCGCCATTCCTATGCTCGTGGAGGAGAAGGCGGACCGCGCATCGTTCACCGTGGTGCATCCTGACAGCACGGACATCTGGCTGTACTTGATCGATCCAGCCGGGCGGGTCGTTGATGCTGCGTCCGCGACCGTCGCACATGTGGAGAGTACGGCGCCGCATGAGTTCATCGTCGTGAGAAAACCGATGGCGGGTCGCTGGACGGCTGTGCTCGTGCGCACCACCCCGGGGGCCGGCGTGAGCGCGCGGTTTGTGGCGGGCGGGGAGAATCGCCATCTCCAGGTTTTCGGTTCTGCGTCACCCCACGTACCGCCCGGCGTTCCGGTCCGTCTCACCGCCACGGCGCGCTGGCTGCACAAGCTCTCCGGCCTCAGAGTGACGGCCGCCGTAAGCGCGCCGAGCGGTGCGCGCACGCTCCTGACGTTGCACGACGACGCGCCTGATCGTCCTCAGGGAGGGGATTACGAGTGCTTCTTCACTCCAACCGAGACCGGCACGCATCGCGCCGTCATCTCGATCACCGGATCGAAGGGCGCGCTTGTCGCCGATCCGGTCAGGCAGATGCTGCATAGTGAAGAGAACGACATCGATGTCGGTGTAAAGTCGCCGCGCTTCATTCGCCGCGTCGTCGTCACATTCGAGTCAGGAGAGAGGACCAAACCTGCTGAAGACCCCAAATCTCGCGAGAAGCCTGCACGAAAAACGACCGGGCGTCCCCGACCGCTTGCCTTGATTTCGGCAAAAAAGTTGAGCGGCAAGAAAAAACAGCGGCGCTGACGCAGCCATCAGTTGATCCCCCCAGTGTGAAGCGCATCGGGAAGACGCGGGGGGCCTCTGGGCGGTCACGCGGGGCGCGTGAGTTCCATCATGCAGCCATATGTGACCGATCCCCGAGAAGGCAGGGTCTTGCCCTGATACGAACCCGCTGATGCTGCGCCGCGATGACTTCTCCGGCCATGATTGCCGCTGCGGCCCCAGTGCCACCCCCACCTCGTTCCTTGACGATTCCCCACGCTTGCGCTACCGCTGCCGCCCTCAAAAATACCCACTCAAAAGACTCAAGCACTATGGTCAAAATCGGCATCAATGGTTTCGGGCGCATCGGGCGTCTCGTGTTTCGCGCAATCTGTGATCAGGGCCTGCTCGGCAAGGAAATCGACGTCGTGGCCGTGAACGACCTCGTGCCGGCGGACAACCTCGCCTACCTCGTGAAGTATGACTCCACGCAGGGCCGCGCGAAGGAGGAAGTGTACTCGAAGAAGTCCAAGCCCGAAGTTGCCGAGGACGATGTGCTCGTGGTCGATGGCCATGAAATCAAATGCCTGGCTGTCCGGGAAGGGCCTGCCGCGCTTCCGTGGAAGGAACTCGGCGTCGATGTCGTGATCGAGTCCACCGGCCTTTTCACCGAGGCGGAGAAGGCGAAAGGCCACATCACCGCCGGCGCGAAGAAGGTCATCATCTCGGCCCCCGGGAAAAACGAGGACATCACCGTCGTGATGGGAGTGAACCACGAGAAGTACGATCCGAAGGCCCACCACATCATCTCGAACGCGAGCTGCACCACGAACTGCCTCGCCCCGCTCGTGCATGTGCTCCTCAAGGAGGGCTTCGGCATCGAAGAGGGCCTCATGACCACCGTGCATAGCTACACCGCCACGCAGAAGACGGTGGACGGCCCGAGCAAGAAGGACTGGAAGGGCGGCCGCAGCGCGGCGATCAACATCATCCCGAGCACAACCGGTGCCGCGAAGGCCGTGGGCCTCGCGATCCCCGAAGTGAAAGGCAAGCTCACCGGCATGGCCTTCCGCGTGCCGACTCCGACCGTCTCCGCCGTCGATCTCACCGTGAAGACCGTGAAGGAGACGAGCTACAAGGAAATCTCCGCCGCGATGAAGAAGGCCAGCGAGACCTATCTCAAAGGCATCCTCGCATGGACCGCTGACGAAGTGGTCAGCAGCGATTTCATCCACGACGCCAGCAGCTCCATCTTCGATGCTGGCAGCGGAATCGAGCTGAACAGCAAGTTCTTCAAGCTCGTGAGCTGGTACGACAACGAGTGGGGCTACAGCAACCGCGTGGTCGATCTCGTGAAGTACATCGTCGGTCGCGGATTGTAATCTGCCGGCAGAAGTCGAGCCATTTTGCCCAGGCCGGACCCACGCAGGGTCCGGCCTGTGTTGTTTGGTGGCGCGCGCATTCTGCGGGCGGCCAAAACCGGGCCGCGAAGAATGCTTGGCAACTGCAGCGCGGTTTTGCAAAATGGCGGTCTTATGAAGCTGAAGATTCTTCGTTGCCTCTGGCTGTCGTCGCTCATCGTGGCAAACCTGAACGGGGCCGATGTGGAGCCTCAGCCGTTTCTCGCCGCGCTGCGGCGGATCATCGACGCCACGGACTATCTCGGCACGCCGTTCTCCGACGCGGAGAAGGCCGCGCTTGCCCGGTGCATCAGCCGGCATGAGGCGGAGTCCGTCGATGTGGCGTGCGGCATCCTCGACGGGCACGCGCTTTTTCATGTGAACATCAATCCGGAGCAGCGGGTGAAGGTGGCGCAAGGCAAGGTGAAGCCTGAGCTGGACGAGGGCGGGTGGCGGCAGTTCCTCGTGCGCGTGCAAAACGACGCGGGCGTCACCGCGAAGCTGGCGGCAAGCAGCCCGTTTGCGAAGGTCGTCTATGTGCCCGGCTCTCCGCCTGTGGAGCCGAACGTGAAGCCGAAAGATCCCGGCCAGCCTGCTCTCGAAGCGCGCTGGCTGGACCTGCAGATGTTTGATGACCAGCCGATGAAGCCCGCACTCAGCGGGCTGGCCCTAGAATACCGCATCATTCAACTCTACAGCCGCGATGCGGGAAAGCGCGAGGCTGCATTCTCCTTCGACACCGGACAGGGCACCCAGGACATCGG
The DNA here is from genome assembly GCA_019694165.1 of Verrucomicrobiaceae bacterium. Lineage (GTDB taxonomy): Bacteria > Verrucomicrobiota > Verrucomicrobiia > Verrucomicrobiales > Verrucomicrobiaceae > JAIBCL01. Next base: position 11,740 of record JAIBCL010000039.1, read on the forward strand.
CTTTCGCAACGAGGTGAGCATCCTGTTCGACTGCCGTCCCGCGCACGTTGTGAAGCTCGCCATCAAGGATGAGCATGGCGCGCCGTGCACTGCATCGCTGCTCATCCGCGACAAGGCCCGGCGCGTGTATCCGTCGCAGTTCAAGCGGCTGGCGCCCGATTTCTTCTTTCACCCGCAGGTCTATCGCGCCGACGGTGAAGCGATGAAACTGCCGGCAGGCGAATACGAAGTGACCTTCCAGCGCGGGCCCGAGTCGCTGCGCGAGGTGCGCACGCTTTCGTCGGAGATGAAGGAGTGGAGCTTCCAGGTGAGACGGTGGATCGATCCGTCAAAGTTCGGCTGGTGGAGCGGCGACCACCACATCCATGCCGCAGGCTGCGCACACTACTCGGTTCCCAGCATGGGCGTCCACGCGCCGGACATGGCGCGGCACTGCCAGGGCGAGGACCTGAAGATCGGTGCGAATCTCACCTGGGGACCGTGCTTCGATTACCAAAAGCAGTTCTTCACCGGCGCGGAGGACAAGGAGTCGCGTTACCCGTTTCTGCTGCGTTACGATGTTGAGGTCAGCGGCTTCGGCTCCCACCGCAGCGGGCACCTGTGCCTCTTGAAGCTCAAGGAGCAGATGTACCCTGGCGGCGACAGCACCGCCCACTGGCCGACGCTCTGCCTGAACACCCTGAAGTGGGCCAAGAAGCAGGGCGCGCTCTGCGGTCCCGCGCACAGCGGCTGGGGCCTGCAGCCGCTCCCGGAAAACGATCCCGCCCGGGACAAGCCGTACAATCTGAAGACCACCTCGGCCACCGACGAGCTGCCGAACTACATCGTGCCGCCCTACAACGGCATCGGCGCGAACGAGTACATCGTCGATGTCGCGCACGAGGTCGAAGGCCCCGACGGCCGGGCCGTGCCTGCGGTCGATTTCCTTTCCACGGTCGATACACCCGCGCCGTGGGAGCTGAACATGTGGTACCACACGCTCAACGCCGGCTTCCGCACGCGCATCAGCGGCGAGACGGACTTCCCGTGCATCTACGGCGAGCGCGTCGGCCTCGGCCGCGCCTACGTAAAGCTCGACGGCAGGCTCACCTATGACGCGTGGTGCGAGGCCATCCGCGAAGGCCGCTGCTACGTGAGCGATGGACGCAGCCATCTCATGGAATTCCGCGCCAACGACGTCGCACTCGGTGAAAACGGCAGCGAACTGCGGCTCGATGCACCCGGGCGCGTCACGCTCACTGCGAAGGTGGCCGCCCTGCTCGAAGAAGCTCCCGATCCGGCGATGAAAGGCCGTCCCTTCAATCAGAAACCCTTCTGGGACATCGAGCGCGCGCGCATCGGCGGCACGCGCAGCGTGCCGGTCGAGGCGCTCGTCAACGGTGTGTCGGTCGCGAAAAAGAACCTCGTCGCCGACGGCCGCACCGAGGACTTGAGGTTAGAAGTGCAGATCAAGCGCAGCAGTTGGGTGGCCCTGCGTATTCTCGCCTCGTCGCACACGAACCCCGTCTTCGTCATCGTGGGAGGGAAACCGGTGCGCGAGAAGAGAAGCATCGAGTGGTGCCGCAAGGGCGTGGACCAGTGTTGGTCGCAAAAGGAGTCGCTCATCGATCCAAAAGAGCACGCCGATGCCCTGGCCGCCTACGGGCACGCGCGGCAGGTGTATGACCAGCGGCTCAAGGAAGCAGGCGTGGATTGACCGCGGGTGAGCGGATGCTGCCGAAGTGGAGCCCATCGGGGCACGGGCAGGTCCATTTTTGAACCGTTATCCTAGTCTTGCGGTCGATGGCACGCGCTCCCGAAGACAATCCGCCATCCACCTGAATCCACATGAAAACACTCATCTCCATCACCGGCATCTTCGTCTTCGTCGTGTTGTCGGTTTGCCAATGCTCGTCAAGTCCCCGCGCCGGCGAGGTCCTCCAAATCCGCACGTATCAACTGAACGGCCACACCTTTGTGCAGGAGCGCGTGTGCCTGTCGGCCAATCCGCTCGAAACACGGGTGCGCACGCGGCAGGTCAATTGACCTTTGCATCTAACAAGGTTCCTGTTTGCCCTGCAACGATCGTGTAAGGAGTGCACACGAGACGTGGCGCGTTGCGTCCTTGCAGCGCCGCCGCGGGCCTGGATATTTGCGCATGACGATCACCGAGCCGCCTCCTCTGCCAGTGAAGCCCGCCGGCTTTGGCATCCGCCTGCTGGCGCACCTCATTGATTCCGCCATTTGGACGTTTCTGCTGATGCTCGTCGTCGTCGGTCTGTTCGGAGGGGAGATCGTCGTGGCGGCGCGGAAGGCCGTCGAGCAGGCATCGGGCGGCGCGGTGATCATCGATCCGCACATGTTTCAACCACCGCTTTGGTTCACGCTCGTTTTCAACTACGCACTGCCCGTGGCCGTCCTCGTCCTGTTGTGGAAATGGAAGTCCGCCACGCCGGGAAAAATGATCCTCGGCCTGAAGGTCGTGTCTGCGGACACCGGCGGCCCTCTCACGATGAAACAATGCCTGCTGCGGATGCTGGGCTACGTCCCGCCGCTGATACCGCTTACGCTGCTGATGAGCGCGGGCATTGCTCCGCGGCCCCTGATCGTTGTCGGTGCGGGCGTGATCACTGTTCCCTTGCTTTGGGGATTCCTCTCCATCGCCACGGATCCCATGAAGCGCGGCTGGCACGATAAAATGGCCGGCACCATGGTGACAGTACGGTGAGGGCGCGGCTATGAAGCCGGGTGAGCACAGCCGGTCCTCAATTCTTCCGCGCATACAGCCGGCACATCGCCTCCAGAGCCACGCCGCGAGCCAGCGGTTGATCCGCGGGAAGCTTCAATGCCTCGATCTCTGTGCGCACCGGCCACTTCATCTGTTTCAGCAGCGCCGCAAACTCCGCCCCGGTTGTCGGAGCCGCATCGCGCGGGACCAGCTTCGCAATCCGCGCAGCCAGCTCAGTCGGATTCAGCTTCTTCAAGGCCAGATCGTCCAGGCCCGTGCACCAGGCACCCGCCGTCCCGCTGTCCAGCGGCTCGTCCAGCTTCGCGTCATAGTCCGCGAAGAAGCCCTTCGTCGCGAAATACTCTGCCGCCGGGATGCGCGGATCATCCGCATCGACCTTGATGTCATTGAAGAAGCTCACGAGCTGGCGCCGCTCCACCAACGTGCGCAGCAGGACTTCGCCATCGAGCTTGCCGGGCATGGTGTGATGCTGCCGGGACAATGCTGCGGCAACACCCGCGGCTTCACCGGTTTGCATCCACACGGGTTCCAGCCTCACAGCACCCCACGCGACGTGAGTGGCGCTGAGGCAGACGGGGACGAGCAAGTTGTCCACGCCCTGCGGCAGCAGCGCGCGATACGGAATCTGCGCGGGGCGCGATTCCTCAGTGAGGATGAGCTTGCCATCGTAGCGGAAACCGAAGCGCGAGTCGGTGGTGCAGGAGTGGCTGTCCATATACCAGTCCGTGATCGCGATGCTGTCCGGCATGATCGGCGTGCGCGCGTAGTCCTTGGCGAGCGAGTTGTCCTGCTCTTTGAAGACGTGACGACCGACGATGCGTCGTGCTTCGCGGACATACATCTCATACGGAATGTGGTCATTGTCGGTGAACTCATCCTTCGCCAGGCCCCACTGAAGGAAGTTGGCGCGCTGCTTCTCGGGCACGGACTCGTCGTGTTGCAAAAACCACATCAAGCCGAGGCCGAAGTCGCGATGCCGCGCGATGATCTTCTCGCGCTCGGGCCACGAGGCCTCAGGATACGCGTGATTTTCTCCCGGCAGGATGGGCGAGTTCATGTGCGACTTGCCGTTCGGCCCGCCGTTGGTCGCGATGCTCTTGCGATCGAACGCGGCGAACTCCTCGCGATTGTAGTTCGCTGGCTTCTTGGGCATCACACGATTGGCGGGATCGTTGGTCACGCAGAAGCGCATGTTGTAGGCCTGCACTGCTCCATCAGCGGTGAAGGGACTTGTCTCGTCCACAGTTCCCTGATGCGAGCCGTAGGCGCGGATGTTCACCTTCGTGCTATCGAGATTCGGTGGCGGACCGTGCGCGATGTTGACGAACGCTTTTCCCGCGTGTGGCTCGTCATACTCGTCCCGCGCCTCGCGGCCCACCCGATACGGCACCTTCGCCAGCGCGAAGAGATCGCCTTCATAGGTCGCGTCGGCAAAGCTGTCGGCGTTCACGCGGATGTCGTTCGTCGTTCCATACGCTCGCAGCGTCACGGACCTCAGCTGCGCGCCCGCGCGCTGCACCTCGTTCGCGTAGTGCGATAGCAGCAGCGTGAGGCTCTTCTCGTTCGCCACGAGGCGGTTGCACTCGCGCTCCATCACATGCGGCTCCACCCAACTGATCGGGTAATGCTCGTGCGTGCAGCGCGCGATCTGATGCTCCTTCGAATCCTCGCCAAAGAACTCAATGTAATGCTTCTCGATGTTACCCAGCAGTTCCGTGAACAACGGCGAGCGCGGGCCGCCGTAGAGCGCGTCCCACTGCATCAGGCCATTGCTCAACATGCCGCCGATGTGCCGGTTGTGCTGCACCAGCAGCACGGACAAGCCTTCGCGTGCGGCGGTGACGGCACACGCGACACCGCTCGCCGTGCCACCGACCACGACGAGGTCGTAGTGCTTGCCGTTCACGTCGGAGGCCGATGCATCCTTCGCGAGATGAATCTCCTCCATATCCGGTTTCTTCACGGTCTTGGCCGTCTTCTTCGCAAGCGGTGACAAGGCGACCGCAGTGGCCATCGGATTGCCTTTGGGCTTGTCGTTGTCTGCCTTCGCCTTCGATACCCAGTCATGGCTGCTCTTGCGCTCGCCCGCGCGCTCAGCCTTCGCGATCGCGGCAGGCACGAGTTGCAGACCATCCACGACCACAAAGCCGTTCGTGTCTTTGTTCGAGATCGTCACCTTGGCTTCTTTGCCTGCTGCGAACTTGAAGACACCGAGCGCTCTCGGCAGTCCATCCACGATGCACTCCTCGCGCTGATTGATCGTCACCGCATGACCGCCATCCGCCGCCTGAATCGCCACCGGCACATTCGTCGCACGGTTCGTCGTCGCGATATACAGCAGGCGCACTTCATACTCGCCTTCATCGATGATCGTCGCGACAAAGGTCGCTGACTTCGCACCCTGATCGCGATTATTGTCATGTCGATAGCCAGCGCCGATCAAGGGCTGCTGCTTCGTGCTCTCCACCCAATCGCCGACATACCTCGCATTACCATCGTCGAGCGTGAGAATGCCGTCGCTGCTCTCCGGCGCAGCAGTTGTGGCGATGGGCTTTGCTTTGTCCGTCTCGGCCAAAGTGAAGCGCGTGCTCACCACGGAATTCTTCTCCGCGCCTTCGCGATACTGGATGTAGGTCGTAGCGACAAAGGTGTCGTCAGGCAGGAGTTCGAGGCCTGAGTAGCCGCAGTCGCTGCCTTTGTAGCTGCGCAGTAAAAGGAGCTTCCGCTGACCGCCTCGATGCTGCACGATGTCATCATAGGTGCCGACCCAGGCGACGAAGTGATTGTGCGTGCGCTTGTCGGGGCCCATGTCGCGGAAGGTGACGACGAGCCGACCATCGCGACCGTAGTGCGGCATGTGGCGATCGCCCCAGAGTCCTTCGGGAAGGGGCTGCAAAGCGGACCACGTCTTGCCCTCATCATCGCTGGTGATGAAATGCGCGTCTGCGCTGCGCACGTTTTCACGGATCAGGCAGAGCAGTTGTTTGCCATCGGGTGAGCGAATCAATGCGGGCTCGCAAGGTTTCAGTTTCGGATCATCCACGATCACGCGCCACGGACTCCACGTCAGGCCACCATCCGTGGACTCGCTCTGCGAGACCGCATTGGAACGCGGGTCTTTGTCGCCCTTACGTCGAATGTTACTCAAGCCGACCAGCTTCGTGCCGCCTTCGACTGGCACGACGGTGGTGAAGGGCATCACACCGACGAGGCCGTTGCTCTTCATCGGTGACCATGTCTTGCCATCATCGAGCGAGACGGACTGCTGCATCTGCTTGTCGGGTCCGCTGCCAGCGAAGACCATCAAGCGCGCACCGCCATCGGGGCCGGTGAGGCGGTAGATCGACGGACAGTTCTTCGCCTGCGTCCAGTTCTCTGGTGTCGGCAGCAGATCGCTCCACGTCTTGCCACCGTCGTCACTGCGCTTCATCGGCCCGCAGGTGCCGCCGTGGCCGAGCGTCCACACGGCGAACATCGTCTTCCCACCTGGCAGCAAGACCGTCGTCGGATGACCTTGATAAGTCTCCGCCGTTCCCTGCGCGATGATGACGTGTTGTGCAGTGTCTTGGCTGAGATCAATCACGGGCAACTCTGCGTGAACGATGATGGCTAGAAGGAAGAGAAGATGTCTCATGGAGTAAGTGGAGTTCATTTCCAAGTGTCCGTTCGGAACGGTGAAGCGGGAAGGTCTGCCGCGTTGATGAGGTTGCCCTTCGGATTCGAAGCCCACGCATAGCGGACCGCCTTGGGTGTGGGGATGTCAGCGTTCGAGACGATGACGTGTTCGCCTTCAATCTTCGCATCGGCCCAGACGAACTTCTTGTCCTCACCCGCGATGGCGAAGCCTTCGAGCGCGCCGGACTTTGCTTTCAGACCTTTGCCATGATCAAAGGTGAGCCATGCCTTGCCGCCATTGAACTCGACTGACTTGAACACCGGCCCCGACCAAATGGCGATGTCTTGCCGATAAACATCGTGCAGCACCACACGCGACAGCCTCGCGGCGAAGTCGGCTTTGTTGGTCGGATGGCCTTGCTTTGGATCGCCGATGTCCATCGTGATCGCCATGCCGGTGTGTGGTAGCGCGAGGGCTTGCATCTGACCTTCGCGCACGGAGACGCCCCAGCCTGTAGGTTCGCTGGGAAGTTTTTGCGGTGTGGCGAATGCGGGCAACTGCACCCATGCGAAGTAGAAGTCGTCATGCCACTGCGCGCGCCAATCCGTGATGAGCGTCTTCATCTGCTCGCCATACAAGCCAGTGAACGGCCCGTTCGCATTGCGCTCGCCCTGATACCACAGGCAACCGCGCACCGTGTAAGGCACGAGCGGGGCGATGACTCCATTAAACAACCGCCCAGGCTTCATCACGCCGATGTTTTTGAACGGCGACGGCGCTTTCGGCGCGGGTTGGTTCGCTTTGAGTGCAGCCGCGCGCTGCTTCAACCATGCGCTCTTCTTTTCGAGGAAGGCGCTCTGCTCCTTCGCGGGATCTAAGCCGTCGAGGCGCTTCGTCCAGTCGTCGAGCAGCGGCTTGAGTGATGGAACGCGCTGCTGCGGTTCGATGCTCGTCCAGGCTTCGATCGGTGTGCCGCCGACGGATGCGCTCAAGATGCCGACCGGCGTGTGCACCGCGTTCATGATGTCACGCGCGACGAAGTAACCCATCGCGGTGAAGTCGGCGACTGTCTCTGGCGAGCACACGATCCATTTGCCCGCTCGATCCGCGAGCGGCTCATCGGGCGGCACGGGCAGCTCGTAGATCGCGAACGGAGCATCGTGAACGAAGAAACGAATCTGCGGGTGCTTTGCCTCGGCGATCACGGCATCGGCGTTGTCCACCTTACCGTGCATCTTGCCCTTGATCTGCATCTCCATGTTCGACTGCCCGGACGCGAGCCAGACTTCGCCCACGAGCACGTCCTCGCATTTTAGATTTCGGATTTCGGATTTCGGATTTGAAGAAGAGATGCGCAGTTCGCCTGGCTTCTCACTGGCAGGCATCGGATCAAGCTTCACCTGCCACTCGCCCTTGGCGTTTGATGTCGTGCTTCTGGATTGGCCAGCGAATTCAACCTTGATCGTGTCGCCCGCAATAGTCCTGCCCCAGATCGTCGCGGGCTTGCCTGCTTGCAGCACCATGTGGTCGGAGATGAAAGCAGGAAGCCGGAGCGCCGCTTGTGCCCTGAAGAAACCCAAGCTGTCGAAGAATGCATCCATCCGTTTCAGCGTGTCTTCATAGAGCGCCTTGTCCTTGAACATGAAGGTGTGAATCGCGCCCGGTGGCGAAACGAACTCGATTCGGTTGCCGGCTTTCAGCATGGCTTCGACAAACAAACGCACGCCAAGAATCGGCGTCGTCGTATCGCCATCGCCGTGGAAATGCAGCGTCGGCGGCATGTTTGGTTTCACCTGATGCGCGGGCGAGAGTTCCTGCCAGCGCTCGCCGATCTTGGCGTTGCCGTAGCCTTCGGACGAAGTGTCGATCACGGGCGAGAACAGCACGAGAGCATCGGGCCGGCACGAGACGCGCAGGTCTTCATCGGCGTGATCCACGCCATCGAACATCGCCGTCGCTGCGGCGAGATGGCCGCCAGCGGAAGCGCCGTTTACGATGATCTTGTGCGAATCGATGCCCAGCTCCTCCGCGTGAGCACGCACGTAGCGCACTGCGGCACGCGCGTCTTTGACGCACTCAAACACACTCACATCCGTGTCCGTTTTGTAGAGCCGGTATTGCACCGCGACGGACACCATGCCGAGCTTTGCGCAATGATCGGCGAAGACATACATCGAGCGCGGCGAGCCGCTGGTCCAGCCGCCGCCGTGGATGCTCACGAAGCACGCGCGTTTGTCGTTCGGCTTGAAGCCCGCTGGCTCGAAGATGTCGAGGCCCAGTTCGCGATCGCCAATCTTCTTGTAGATCACCCGACGTGTCGGCTCGACCTTCGCCGAGAGTTCGGAAGTGAAGATCGGCTGTTTCGTTTCAGGCTTCTGCGCCGCCAGCTTCTTGATGAAGACCTGCGATGGCAAGTGCGTGAGCGCATCCTCCCTCAGCGTGAGATGCAACACCTGCTGCCAGCGATGCGGCATGAAGAGATGCAGCACGCCGTCGTCGGTAAAGGCGTCGATGTAGGAGCACTGTGAGTTGAAACCGGACACAGCATGAATCGGCGCGACCGCGTTCGCGAGCACAAAGCGCGGCGCGCTCCAGGTGTGGCCTTCATCGGTGGAGAGCGAGGCCCAGACCTCGCTGCGCATCTTCATCGTCTCGGCTTTGTCACTGAGTTCGCCATACTTCGTCGAGGGCACTTTGTTGTGATGAAACGCGACGAGTGTCTTCCCATCCGAGAGTTGAAACACCATCGGCGGAGCGTCGGGATGCACGAGCGTGCTCGGCGCGGGCTTGGTCCACGTTTTGCCGTCGTCGCTGCTCCACGCGGTGAAAAGATGCCCCTGCGGCGTGCGCGACATGAAGAGCACGCGACCACCGCCGAGATTCAGCGGACGGCCTTCGTCCATGCGATTGAAACCCTCAGCGGCCCAGCCATTCGGCCTCGCACCCGGCAGCACGGTCCACGTCGCGCCTTTGTCTTCACTGCGCAGGATGTATTGCTGCGTCGTGAAGGGTTTCACCGACCAGTCGGCGAGATGCGATCCGATCAACCACGTGCCCGCGTCCGTCTCCGTCATCCGCATCACCGACATGCCCATGAAGCCCGGATCATTCACCGGCGCGATGAGCTTCGTCTCTGACCAAGTGTGCCCGTCGTCATCTGAGCACCGATAACCAATCGGCGCATTCTCACGTTGCCCATTTTCCCACGTCCACTTGCCCGGCACCGGCTGCGTGCCGAAGCAATAGATGCGCTGAGCGCCGTGCGGAATCAGCGGCACAAAGCCATGCTGCCCATACGGCACATCGTAAGCGATCGCCGGCTTGCTCCACGTCTTGCCATGATCCGACGAGCGGCAGGCCATCATCGAATTGATCTTCTCGCCCTTGCTCTTCGCGTAGTGATCGCCCTCGGGAAACATCAGCAAGTAGTCACCCTTCGGCGTGATCGTCGCCCGCGTCTCCAGCACGCGCGTCTGCGTGCGATGCACCACCTGCCCCTTCACCGCACTGGCCGTGATCAAACCGATACCCTCGCGCAGCACGATGCCTTTGGGCAGTTCCTTGGTTTTCAATTCCGTGCTGCCGACCGTCACCGTTTCCATCAACGGCAACGGTTCCTGCGCGGAGAGCAAGGTGGTGACGAGGCAAATGGCCAACGTTCTCATGGGGTGAGACGTGGGTTGGTGAGCCAGTCCATATTGAACCGCGCGTAGTGCAGCTCGTCCCAGTAGTGATCACTACCTTTGTCTCCGCGCTCGTAGATGAAGCCGATGCTGTGGTCACTGAGCACGACGATGTCCGAATATGACGCTGGATGTGGCCAGAGGGTTTTGCCGGCGCTCCAGGTCTCGCCGTCGTCATGGCTTACGCGGATGGTGAGGTTGTAGCGGCCATACGGATGCTCCTTTTGGCGGAACGGAGACGCGGGGCTGGCGAACAGGAGAGTGCTCGCATCAAAGCGCTCCACGGCTCCGTGACAACGTGGCGTGATAAGTTCCTCAAGGCGATGCAGATCCGTCCAAGTCTCGCCACCATCGTGGCTGATGGCGGTGAGATGGCGGAGATTGTCTGGCGCGTCCTCGCTGCTTTCATTGCGGCTGATCACGCGGACGTCGCCGTTGGTGAGTTCAACGAACTGGCACTCGCTGGTGTTGATGCCGATGGTGCCACCGAGCTTCCAAGTGGAGCCGTGGTCATCGCTGAAGAAGCAGTGCGCGAAGCTGCGCAGGCGGCCTTTGCCGATGTCTTCTCGATGACGCGCAGGCACGAGCAGTCGGCCTGAGCGCAGTTGGACCATCGCGTTCCCAGGACCACAGCCGTAGCGTTGCGCCCAGTCTTTGCCCCAGGCCGCAGCTCGGCCGCCGCTCTCAGGATCGGCCTCTGTTTTGCCTTTCAGCGTCTCCCACTCGGGCTTGATGACTTGTTCATGAATCGAGACCGGCCCTTGCCACGTCGCGCCGCTGTCGAGGCTGGTGAAGTAGTGGAACTGCTTTTTGTCGCGGAGGAAGAAGAGCCAGAGCTTCTTCGCATCGCGCTCGATGCCGACCGTGATGTCTGTGCAGGTGCGGTCCTCGTCGTCGAAGATGACTTGTTCATCGTTCCACGTCTTCCCTTTGTCAGAACTGCGCTTCATCACGATGTCGTGATTGCCGATGTCGCCGATGCCATCGTTGCGCTTCTCGCAGATCACCAGCACCTCGCCATTTGGAGCTTCGACGATCGCAGGGATGCGGTAGTTCGGTTTGTTCTTCGGCGTGATCGGAAACACGCACGTCGTTTCAAACAAAGGCTCCGCACCGAAGCCTGTGATCGTGAGAGCGAGCGTGATGAGCCAGGATTTCACGGCAGCAGCTTCAGACTCTTCAAAAACGCATCCGTCTTCTCCATGCACTCGTCATAGAGCGGCTGTGTGCGCATGAGGTAGCCGTGCTGGCCACCCTGGTTTACGACGAGTTCGCTGCGATTCCCGGCCTTGAGCATGGCATCGTGAAAGGCCTGCGCGCCTTTGAAGGGCGTGGTGGGATCGGCGGTGCCGTGGAAGGTGATCGTCGGTGGCAGGCCGGGGCGGACGTTGTGTGCGGGGGAGAGTTCTTTCCAGCGCTCGCCGATGCGGGTGTTGCCGTAGCCATCCGTGGAGGTGTCGATCACAGGGAAGAGCAAGACGAGCGCGTTGGGCGTCGGCGAGATTTTCAGATCGTCGCTGTCTTCGTTGACATCGAACATCGCTGTCGCTGCAGCGAGATGCCCCCCTGCGGAGCCGCCGCTGACGATGATCTTGTTCGGATCGATGCCGAGTTCGGTCGCATGAGCGCGGACGTAGCGAACTGCGGAGCGCACGTCTTTGACGCAATCAAACACGGTCACGTTCTCTTTCGCCTTCACCAGCCGATACTCGACGCTGAAGCTCACAAGGCCGAGCTTCGCGAAGTGATCGGCAAATGAAAACATGCGCTCCGGCCCCATGCCTGTCCAGCCACCGCCGTGGATGGTGATGTAACACGCGCGCTTGTCACCCACCTTCCATCCGTCCGGCTGAAACACATGCAGGCTCAATTCACGGTCAGCGACCTTTTTGTAAACGATCTTTCGAGTCGGCGTTAGCGTCGCCACGAGTTGCGCGACGTAGTCATTGGCCGTTTTGGACTTCGGCGCGGGTGTTTGGGCGAAAGCTGCCGAGGCGGTGGTGAGGAGAAGGAGAAAGCGAGTCATGATGAGCAGAGTTGCCTTAACGCTTGGAGGTGGGGCGCATATCATCGAACCACGAGTGATGCGGGGGCGCGCAGGACAGCACCCACCGGAATTGGCAGGAAACTTGCCGGATGAAGCCGTGTTTCAGGTGTCGCCCCATGAACTGCTCCCTCCTTCTCCGATTCTTTTTGTTTGCATGCCTCACATCATCGGCGGCTACGGCGCAATCGGATCCGCAGACTCAGCAGGCGCTCGATGGCATCCCGATTCGTCCGAGCATGACGGATGCGGCGATCCAGGAGTTTGACAACCCACATTGGATCTACATTAACCGCGACAGTGTCGTCAGACATGATGCGAAAGCGACAGCAGACCGGCATGAGTTGCTGCTGTGGATTCCCGGCACCCAGCCGTCGGATGTGAAGCCGCAGCCGGGGCGTGTGTCGCGAGGAGGAGCAAATGAATTTTGTAAGCTCGCAGCGACGCTCGGTTACCATGTGATCTCACTGAGTTATCCAAATACCATCTCGGCCTCCATTTGTCGGAATGAGAACGATCCGGGCGCCTTCGAGGCGTTTCGCATGGCCATCATCCAAGGCGGTGAGACCGCGCATATCAAAGTCAGCCGCACGGACAGCATCGAGAACCGCCTCATCAAGCTGTTGCGGCTGTTGTCCGAACGACGTGCGCGCGAGGAGTGGGCGCAATTCTTGACCAAGGACGGCGGCATTCAATGGGACAGGATCGCCGTCGCCGGCCAGTCACAGGGCGGCGGCCACGCGGCGCTGCTGGCGATTCATCACAAGGTCGCCCGGGCTCTTTGCTTTGGCGCGCCCAAGGACTACAGCCAGGCGCTGCAAGCACCCGCAGCCTGGTATCTCAAGGAGCCGGCGACCGCGAAGGAGCGTTTCTTCACCTTCAATCACGATCAAGACCGCCAGGGATGCACGCCCGCGCAGCAGATCGAGAACCTCAAGGCGCTCAAACTCGATGCCCTCGGCTCCCCCGTCCACGTCGAGGACTCGAAACCACCGTTCAACAAGTCGCGCATCCTGATGACCAACTACCCCGGCACCAAGGTGGACTCGCTCACTGCGCACGGCACCATGATCAGCGCGAGGAACAAAGACCTGTTCGGCGAAGTCTGGCGTTACATGCTTTTGCAGGAGTAGCTGTGTGCTGGCGCGGCATGAGGGTCCTAAGGCCCCCCCCAGAGGCCGGCTTCGTATCGTGACTTCAATGCGCCGCGTCCGATGTCAGCGAGGATCGCGGCTCCCGGTAGAACGGCATCGCGCGATGCGGGGGCATCCGCTGGCGTTGTGGGGAAGTTTTTCGTGCCCTTTGTTGCGGCTCTGATTAGGGCCATTGGTTTTGCTGACCACTGGGAGCTGGACAGCGGGGCATACACCACAGATCCGCTTTTTCATGAGCGAAGTCCGCGTGAAGAAATCATGCGGCATGGCCGTTCCAGTCGCCACGCATGAACATGAACGCCCTTCTTCTTCCCGCCGTGCTCTCCGCCGGCCTCGCCTTCACGCTCCGCGCGGCCGAGCCGGCCGAGATCAAAGTCACGCACATCGACCACTCGAAGGTGAACTTCGTCAGGCCGGGCAAGGTGCTGGAGAACTCCGAGTTCAAGATCGCGATGAGCAAGCGGGACAAGTCCGGCGTGGTGGAAATTCATGCGCATGACACGGACACGTTTTACATCGTCGATGGAGAGGCGGAGTTCGTCACCGGCGGCACAGTGGTGGATCTCAAAGAGGGGCCGAACGGCGAGAGCACGGGCAGGGAAATCACGGGCGGCGAGACGCATCACCTGAAGAAGGGCGACATGATGGTGATCCCGCGCGGCGTGCCGCACTGGTTCAAGGACGTAAAGGGCCAGATCAGCTACTATGTGGTGAAGGTGGTGAGGTGAGATCAGCAGAACTAGTCCGCCGTGACTTCCTGCCGCCGCGTCAGCCACCCGATGTGGCGGCCCGGCGTGCGATCCGGCATCGAAGGAGGGTGGCTCAAGGCCGGGCGAGGCGGACGAAGTTGCGTATGACGGAGCGCACATTGTCGCCGGAGCAGCGGCGGTCTTTGACGGCGCGCTCCTCCCAGTATGCGGGCGATGAGAGCACCTTGTGCGCGGTGAGAATGCGGAGAGCGGCGGCGAGATCAGGCGCAGGCTCGAAGGAAGCGGCCATCTTCGTGATCATGGCGGCGACCTGCGCGCCGTCGCAGTTGTCCCCTTTGCGTGCGTGCGCGAGCCAGTAGTCCGTGTCGGTGATGATACTCCTCGCAGCGAGGACCTTTACGTCGGCGGTGAGCTGCTCGTTCGGCGGCGCGGTGTCAGCTTCGGCCGTTGCGGCACCGGCAGCGGGCCGCTCGACCCTCGTCTTTGCCTTGAGAATCTGGCCTTCCTTGAGCAGAAGCTGCCGGAGCGGCGCATAGGGCACGTTCTGCACCGCCACGTCGCGCGAGATGGCAAGACTCGCGGTGGCGCCGGCGGCGTGACCGAGCATCATGAACACAGGCTCCATGCGCACCGAGCCGTAGGCCGCGTGTGATGCCGAGAGGCAGCTCAAGACCAGCAGGTTGTCGCATTCACCTGCGCGCGGTCGCAGGGCCTTGTAGCTGATGGGGAAAGGTTTCGTGCCGACAAAAAAGCCTCGCTCGCGGTGCAGAAGGCCATCTTCGTCCACATACAGAGTCACGCCGTGGGAGTCGAGCGGATAAGAGGCGAGAGCGATGCCGTCGTCACAGGTGCGCGTGCCTCGCGCGTCGTTTTCGGTGACGACGAAGTCGCTGATCATGCGCCGGGCTTCGCGGACGTAGAGCTGGAACGGGAAGTGGCCGCAATCGGTGAACTCGTCCTTTGGCAGGCCCCAGCGCTGCATCTCTTCGCGCACTTCGACGGGCAGGCGCTCGTCGTGTCCGAGAAACCACAGCAGGCCCAGCGTATAGTCCTTGTGCTGCTGCCACAGGCGCTCGCGCGTGGCGTAGTCGCCATCGGCCCAGTCGTAGCTGTGGCCGACAAAATCGCTGCCGAACTCGCTGCCGCAGTTTGAGTCGGTCTTGCGGTTCGGCACGAGTTCGAAGTTGATGCCGAGATCGCCTCCGTTGCCGCGCAGACCGACGGCGGCATGTTTGCGCGGGCCGGGCTTCACGTTCTTCATCGTGCTGATGTGCCGCATGAGCAGCTCGTAGTTCAGCGGGTCGTAGGTCGCCGGCTTCTCGACCGGCACGCGGTTCTCTTCGATGTCGGTGAGGCAGATGCGGAAGTTGTACGTCTGTACGCGATGGTCGCCCGCGCCTTTCGGTCCCGGTGGCTTCGGCTCGATGCCGGGCAGCAGCCCGCTCGACGGATCGCCCGGGACGACATACGGGCTGATTCTTGGAAAAGCGGCGGGCGTGAAGGGAAACGCACCGTTCAGCGTCTCGCCATACTGCGAGTTTGACTCGCGTCCGACGACGTAGCTTACTCCTGCCTTCGCCATCACGTCACCTTCATAGCTCGCGTCGATGAAGACCTTTGCCGCAAACTCGCGACCGCTCTCCATCGTGATGCTCGCGAGATGCGCGCCGGTCTTCCTGGTTCCTTGCTTCAAATCCAGCCGCTCATTGAAAACGACGTTCACCCCCGCCTCGCGCACCATGTCATTGAACACCGAGTCTGCGGCGCGCGGCTCGAAGAGGAACTGCGCCTTGATTTCCTCCATGCGGGGGCCGTCCACGCCCCAGATTTTCGGGAGCCACGCGAGGTAGTCCTCGCGCCGCTGCCACTGCCAGCTCTCCGGCTTTTGGTAGAAGCGATAGATGCGCTGGTAAAACTCGCGCGACAGGCCGCCGATCGTCTCCGTCGAGCCGTTGTCCGTCATCCCGAGCCCGCTGGCGCTCATGCCGCCCAGATGACGCCCCGGCTCGATTAGCGTGACTGCAAGGCCATGACGTGCCGCCTCGACCGCCGCGATGACGCCGCCCGAGGTGCCGCCATAGACGAGCACATCGCTCTTCATCGGCCCGGCGAACAACGCCGGAGAGAGAATGAAGGTGCAGAAGGAGAGCATCCGGAAGCGATTCGCGTGCGCACTCACGGCTTGCGTTTTTCCATTGTGTCGAGGTTCCATTCGTCGGGATTGAAAGTCTGGCGGGTTTCTTTGACCACCGGGTAGCCGCCGCTTTCGGTTTCCGAATTGATCACACGGCCCGTGCCCTCGCGTGCCTGCTGGACGATGCGCCGGTCGATGGCGTCGCGATCCCACGGCCGCGCGCCGGCATCTTCCAGCACGTTTTCCCGCACAAACGCCACGGGCAGCGGCTTCAAGCCGTCGGGCCAGCAGACGTGATCCTTTTGCGGAAGAATCTTCCCGCCGTAGCGGTTGTCTTCGGTGATGATGCCGAACGACCTGCCCTCGCGATCGAAGGCGAGATTGTCATCCGCGTGCAGTTCGAGATCGCCGACGCCGACAAAGCGGAAGAGCGTGAGCTGCGGGATGGTGGCCGTGCCGTGGTGCATCACGTTGCCGACGAGGTCGAGCCTGCCGCGGATGTACTCATGCCCCTTCCACCGCTTCTCCGGCATGTGATAGAGCACGGAGACCACGCCGGGATTGACGATGAGGTTGTTCACCACTGCGGCACGCACGCCGCCTTTCACCTCGGGGTTCCGCTCGACGTTGCTGGCAAAGAGATTGCCGAGCACGAGGATGGACGTGGTGTTGTCGCCGATGAGCATGCCCTTGCTGTGTCTGCCCTTCGTGTTCGTCGAGTCGTCGAGTCCTTCGGCGATGATGTTGCGGCTGCAGGTGATGCGCTGGACGTTGCGTGCGCGCCACTCGTCGGGTGTCTTGCCCTCGAACGGCGGCCCCCAGATGTCCGCGTTCTCGTCGGTGGCCCAGGTGAGCGAGCAGTGGTCGATGATCACATCCCGCGCGCCATCCGCGCACGTCGCCGCATCGGCATCCCAGCCGCTTTTCTTCGCGCGCCCTGCCTCGCCGGGCCGGATGCGGATGTGGCGCATGACCACGTCGTGCGTGACGATGAAGAGGTTTCCCTTGATCAGCGTGATGCCGGGCGGGGGCGCAGTCTGTCCGGCGATGGTGACGAACGGCTCCTTCACCTTCACGCTCGCGCCCGCGAGGTCGATCACGCCGCCGACCTCGAATACAATGGTGCGCGGACCTGCCGCATTGAGCGCTTCAAGAAATGATCCCGGCCCCTTTGCGGCGAGCGTCGTCACGCGGATGATCGCGCCGCCGCGACCGCCGGGTGTGCCGGCGGCCCAGCCCTCCGCACCGGGAAATGCGCGCGCGGCATCGTCCGCGCGGGCGATGGAGAGAAACAGGACGAGGATGCCGAGGACTTTCATCGCGCACTTCACGAACGCGGTGAGTGGAACCTTTCGGGAGCGCGCAAGGTGGGAGCGTGGCCTTGCGTGGTGGACGCGGCCGGCGACGGAGGGTGGAAGCAGGCTTGATTCAACGGCTTTCCATCTCCATCCTCTGCGGGCCGGACATTCCGTCCATTCACCCACCCGCCGAATCCGCCATGAACGACCGCGACCAAGTTCTCCATCGTGTGCGAAGCGCCACGGCCTCGCGTGCGCGCGGAGAGTATCCGCTGTGGGACGATGTGCTCGTGCATTCGCGGGCGATTCGCGACTCGGACGATCCGCCGGCCCTGTTTGCCGCGAAATTCGAGGCTGTCGGCGGCAGGCTGGCGCATGATGCGGCCGCAGTGACGGCCGCGCTGAAGGAGGCGACGTCGAAACGCGGCTACGTCGATCCGGCTTTGCAGCCGCTCGTCGGTGATGCACTCGGCGGCTTCACGCTGGACACGACCTTCGACCGCGCCCGCGTGGATGAGTATGCCTTTGGTGTCACGCGCGCCACGGCGGGCATCGCGGAGAGCGGATCGCTGCTCATCACAGGGGATGACACGGCATCCCGCCTGGGCGCGCTCGCGCCATGGATTCACATCGCCGTGCTGGAGCGTGCGAATATCGTGCGCACCATCCCGGATGCCATCGCGCTGCTCGGTCCGCAGACCAACGCGCTTTTTGTCACCGGGCCGTCAAAGACCGCGGATGTGGAGGGCATCCTCATCAAAGGCGTGCACGGACCGGGCGTGCAAATCTGCTGGCTGGTGTAGGCGCGCGCGGATCAGAGTGCGTTGCGCGCTGCTTTTGCGCCGGCCTTCTCGACGTCCTTCGCGAGCGCGGAGGCCTTTCTATCCTCGCCGATCTCGCGGTAGCACTTCGAGATCACTTCGAGCGCGGACATCTGGCTCGTGACGTCGAAGTAGTCGCCGCCGGAGTTGATGTAGCGGCGGAAGCATGACTCCATGTCGCGGCAGGCTTTCTTCGCCACCTCGGGATCGGCTTTGACAAAGTCCCAGCAGTCGCCGGCCAGCACCTTGAACACGGCGGGATTGCGCCCGTGATCGCGGTAGGCTTTGTCGTAAAGACTGCGCACGGGTTCGAGAGATCCCTTGGCTGCGAGCACCTGGGCCTGCTGCTTGAGCACCATCGCGATCTGGTCTGCCTGATCCACCGCAGTCCTGGAGTCCGCCTGATCGAGTTTGCGTGCGTCCTTCTTGAGCTCCTTCATCGCCAGCTTCGAGTCCTGGCGTGGAAAGACGAATTTTTCCTCGGCGGAGCGCGCTTCGGCGAGCAGGTCCGGGTCGGCCTTCATCTCGCGTTTGAGCGGCTCGAGAAACGCGCGCCACTGCTCCAGCGGTGCATCGCCACGATGCGCGGACCAGAAGGAGAGTTTCGCCTGCCAGACGGCGGGCACCTTGGCGCCGAGCACGCTGGCGGCATCGAAGAGCTTCGCCGCGAGATCGAGCGCACCATCGCTCTCCGCCGCGCGCGCGAGCCACACGGGCCGCAGCCCCAGCAGCAGCGCGGCATCCGACGCGGAACGGTCCGAGCGGCGGATGAACTCCTGCTCCGACACTGCCTTGCCTGTCTGCGGATTGACTGCTCCGCCCAATGGGTAGCCGGAATAGCGCCCGCTGAAGTCCCATTTGTTTTCATCGCTGAGCCACGTCACCCACGCGTGCGGACCGCGCGAGCCGTCGCCGCCCACTTCGGAGGCCGGAATGCCGGCGGCGCGCGCGGTATTGGCCGAGAAGAAGGCGCGGTCGCCGCAGATGCCGCCCTTCTTGAGTATCTCGCTGAAGGTGTAGGCGTCGTATTTGTTCACATCCTTCACGGCGCGCTCCATGTCATAGCGCACCATTTCGTAGGCCGTGCCCCAGCTTCTCTGGCGCAGGTGCATTTTTTGCAACGCCCACTCCAGCTCGGATTCCGGCACGGGCGCGCCGACGACCCACACGAGATCGCGCGCGGTGAGCTTGTCGGGCTTCACGGCCAGATCGCCCTTCGCCGCGTGCTTTGTGTAAAAGGCGTAGCGATCCGCGGCGCTGATCTTCACGTACTGGTCGTTCCACTTGAAGTCGCGTGTCTTTTCAAAGACGAGCGCACAGGCGACGGCGAGGTCGCGATAGCGTCCCTTGGCGTCGGGATCCGACGAGGCGAGCTTCGACCACAGGGCGAGCGCCTGCTGCACATCGTCGTGATCCGTCCGGACGGTAAGCAGCCACGACTCCAGCGCAGCGGGCGTCGCAAGCAGCCAGCGGGCGAAGGACTGCAGCTCTGGTTCGGAAGTCATCGACTTCCGCGCCGCAGCGGTCGCGGTGGCCATGAAGGCGGTCTGATCGAGCGCGAGTGTGAAGGTCGCGTTCTTTGCAAGCGACTGCCATCCCTGCGGTGTGAGCACGGACGGACCGCTGTTTTTCACGGCGGCGAGGAGCGAGCGCCGCAGCAGCGCGGACCACTCATCCCACTTGCCGCCGGTCAGCGCCGCATCCAGAGCGGCCTTCGCGCGTTGCTGAGCCGCCGGTGTGGTGGCGGTGCGCTCGTCCAGCGGCAGCGGATCGCCGGCGAAGATGGCGGCGTAGTTCGGTTCGCTCACCGGAGCGGGTGCGGGCTTGCGCGCGGGTTCCGGCATCTTCGGTTTCGGCGGAGCGGCTTCACGCTTCGGTTCGGGTGCCGGTGCCTGGGCGATGGGCTTCGCCATCGGTTCGTCCTTAACCTTCACCGGCTCCGCCTTCGATGGCGCAACGGCGACGGGTGCAGGCTCGGGCAGGGCAGCGGTCGGAGCATTCGGCGGACGGTGAGTGACATACCATGCGCCGCCAAGAGCCGCGGCGATCCCGAGCAGCAAGAAAAAGATTCCTCCTCCTCCGCCCCGGGGTTTCTGCCTGGCGGTGGAAACCGGACGACGAGGAGGCGCTGGCGGACGTGCGGCGGGAAAGCGAGGTTGGGAGGCCATGGCGTTGGGCAGGTTGAGGTTCGCGAGCTTGCTGATGGGAGATGATTTCTTCCTCCAGGCGCTTCACTGGCGATGATGGCACCACCGGTGCAGCCGTGCTTGTTTTGTCACACTTGAAACTGAATGGGAAGATTTTTCTTGGGTCGTCCTGCATCACGATCACCGAGGGAAGGGGCGTGCGCAGGCGGGACGTTGGAGGGAAGCATGGAGCAGGAGCAGCCAGGGCACTGGCGATGCATCAGCGCTGGCAAACCGGCGTTTTCTCGCTTTCTGATGCCGGATGAACAGGGAACGCACATCGATCATCGACCATTTGCTCTGGCCGGGGCTGCTGGCAGTCACATGCACGGGCATGGCCTGGGGCATGGCGAACGGGCGCGAGCAACTGGCCTTCAATGTGATCTACCTCTGCTTCGCTGTGGCATTGTTTTTTCTCGAGCGTGTGCGCCCGCATGAGGCGCAGTGGCTGGCCTCAGACGGGCAGGAGGTGCCTGATCTCGCGCACACGCTGCTGACGAAGATACCCGTGCAGGTCGCGGTGGTGTCGCTCACGAACTTCGGCGTGGTGCAGACCTTTGGCGGCCGGGCGGTCGGCGGCTTCTGGCCGGCGGGCTGGCCGATGTTTCTTCAGGTCGCGCTCGGCCTGGTGATCATGGAGTTTGGGCTCTACTGGGCGCACCGGGTGGCGCACGAGTGGATGTGGCTCTGGCCGTTTCATGCGGTGCATCACAGCTCCAGAAAGCTGTGGTTCTTCAACACGGGGCGCTTTCATTTCATCGACACCATCAAGAGCATGGTCTTCAGCACGCCGCTCATGGTGATGGCCGGCGCACCGGGGCCGGTGTTCACATGGGTGAGCGCCATCACCGCCTTCATCGGCATCCTCACGCATTGCAATGTGCGGATGGAGTTCGGCTGGCTGAACCGGATATTCAATACGCCCCGGCTCCATCGCTGGCATCACTCCATGGACTTGCGCGAGGGGAACAAGAACTACGGGGAGAACCTCATGCTTTGGGACCAGATCTTCGGCACGTACTATGACGATGCCACGCGCCGCCCGCCTCGCGAGATCGGCATCAAGGACGCGATGCCGCGCGGCTTCCTCGGCCAGCTCTGGGCTCCATTTGCCTGGAAGAGCTACCAATTGCGCGAGAAGGCGCGCGATGCGGCCGGCGCATCCGGTGGCTCCCGCATGTGATGCGGCGTGCGGTTTGCTCCTGTCGCCCGCATGTGAAGGCCAATAAATGCGCAGGCTTCGCCAATTGGCAGCGAGGCGGCAGGATTGTTCGGCCCCGGGAGATTTGTTACAATTTCGTTTTATGCGCCGCTGAAGGCGGTGATTCTCTTGCATGACTACATCCAGCCAGACCACCAAGCCTGCGCGTTCCAACGGAGACGGGGGCCACACCACGACCCGGCGCGCAGCCGCCACCCAGGCAACATCGGTGAAAGCCGTCGCATCACCCGTCGTGAGCGTCTCACAGACGACGCCATTGCCGGCGAAGAAGGTGCCGATCGACAAGTCAGACTTCCGGCTCACGGAGGGCGACCTTCATCTCATCAACAGCCGGGATGGCCTGATCCAGCTCCTGAGGTCGAACCACGTCAAATGGAAGCCGGCGGTGGAGACGCTGCGCTACGAGGCCGAGCTGCGCGCCTTGCAGGTCGAGCTGGTGCGCATGCAGCGCTGGGTGCAGGAGAAGGGCAAGCGGATCGCGATCCTCTTTGAAGGGCGTGATGCCGCCGGGAAGGGCGGCGCGATCCGCCGCTTTACCGAGCATTTGAATCCGCGCGCCATGCGCGTGGTGGCGCTGCCGAAGCCCACGCCGCAGGAGCGCGGGCAGTGGTACTTCCAGCGCTACGTGCGCCAGCTTCCTAATCCCGGCGAGATCGTCTTCTTTGACCGGAGCTGGTACAACCGCGCCGTGGTGGAGCCCGTGAACAGCTTCTGCACCGAGGAGGAGTACAAGCGCTTCCTCCAGCAGGTGCCCGAATTCGAGCACATGCTTTACGAAGACGGCGTCACGCTCATCAAGTTCTGGTTCTCGATCTCGAAGGAGGAGCAGTTCCGGCGTTTCGAATCCCGCCGGCACAATCTGCTCAAGCAGTGGAAGATCAGCCCCATCGACGAGCGGGCGCAGGATCTCTGGGATGCCTACACGCACTACAAGCTGGAGATGTTCAGCAAGACGCACACGGCCTTCAGCCCCTGGATCATCGTGAGCGCGAATGACAAGAAGAAGGCGCGGGTGGAGAGCATCCGTCATGTGCTCAGTTCACTGCCCTACAAGAGCCGGGGTGAACTGGACGTGCGGCTCAATCCGGACCCAAACATCATCACACGCTACCACCGGGCTTCCGCGACGCTGGATTGAGCGGGCGGGCGCGGCGGAGGCGGACGGCTCGGGTGCGCGCGGTTTCCGCCGCAAGCGCGGCCTGCCGCGCCGGCACCGTGAAGAATCACCGAACGTAATACCAGCTCAAGCCGCCGTGGACGCCCTCACTTTGTTAGCGCTGCTCGCCATCATCACCGTGCTGGCGTTCGACTGCTCAAACGGCTTTCACGATGCGGCGAACATCATCGCCACGGTGATCGCCTCACGCGCGATGTCGCCGGCGCAGGCGGTGATGATCGTCGGCGTCTTCGAGCTGCTCGGTCCGCTGCTCGGTGGCACGGCGGTGGCAAACACGATCGGGTCCTTCGTCGATCTGGCCGACGTGCCGAGGCTCCAGGCAGTGGAGATCGTCTTCTCCGGCGTGCTGGGCGCCATCGCGTGGAATCTGATCACATGGTGGAAGGGCCTGCCGTCGTCGTCTTCACATGCGCTCGTCGGCGGCCTCGTCGGCGCGGTGCTCGCGAGCGTGGGCGGACGGCATGTGGTGTGGGGCTTGGAGGCACTGATGCACGGACACGTCGGCGGCGTGACAAAAGTGATCCTTGCGCTGCTGCTCTCGCCGGTGGCGGGTTTCGCGGCGGGCCTGTTCGTCCAGCGGGTCATGATGCGGCTGCTGCATCGCGCCAGGCCGGGCGTGAACCGCTACTTGCGCGGGGCACAGTTTTTCACGGCGATGGGTCTGGCCTTCTCGCACGGCGCGAATGATGCGCAGAAGAGCATGGGCATCCTCACGCTCATCCTCATGCTCGGGGGCTGGATCAAGACCTTCGCCGTTCCTTTCTGGATCATGCTCGCCTGCGCGGGTGCGCTCACGGCCGGCGTGATGCTCGGCGGCTGGCGCATTGTGCGTACGCTGGGTTTCGCCATCTACCGTGTGCGTCCGCTCCATGCGCTGGACTCTCAGCTCACCGCGGCATCAGTCATCTTCGGTGCTTCCGTGCTGGGCGCGCCCGTCTCGACCACGCATGTGGTCACCACGTCGATCATGGGCGTGGGCGCCGCCGAGCGGCCGCGCGCCGTGCGCTGGGGCAAGGCCGTGGAGATAGCGTGGACGTGGGTCATCACCATTCCCGGTGCGGCGCTGCTCGCCATTTTTGCCGGTGCGCTGGTGCGGGCGGCCGTCGGCGTTTTCAATTGATCGAATCGACTGCCATGAAATCGGAGACCAAGCCATCGTTTTTCAAGCGCCTTCACGACCGCCTCTTTCCGAAGATGCCGGACTTTTACGCCATGCTGGCGGAGCAAAGCACGCGCGTGGCCGGTACGGCGGGCCTGCTCGTGGAGTTCATGGAGACGGGCGACCCGGGAATGAGCGCGCGCATCATCGAGGATGAGCGCTCGCAGGATTCTCTCAAGATCAAGAACCTCCAGTTGCTAAACGAGGCATTCGCAACACCGATGGATCGCGAGGACATCTACCGCGCCATCGCCGACCTGGACGAGGTGGTGAACTACTGCAAGGCCACGGTCAACGAGATGGACGTGCTCGGTGTCACGCCGGACAAGTTCACGCTGGAGCTGGCAATGCATGTGCGTGAAGGCGCGGACGCATTGAAGGCTGGCTTTGCCGGACTGGCCGCCACACCCTCGGGTGCCGCCGCCGACGCGGAGCGCGCGCGCAAAGCCGAGCGCGCCGCCGAAAAGGCCTACCGCCGCGCCATCGCCGCATTGTTTCAGGGGGATGCCTACATCAACATGTTCAAGCGCCGCGAAATCTACCGGCATCTATCCAACGCTGCGGACCGCATCGCGGCGGCCGCTTTCACTCTGCACGACATCGTGGTCAAGGCGGCGTAGCTCCCCTCAGGGCGGCGGCTCGCAAAAGCTCAAACTTCCCTTTGCCGTGCCATATGGGGCGTGCTTTCGTTCGCGCCGTCCATGAGAACGACTGCCGCCATCCGCATTCGAATTATCCCCGGACTCCGCCGCGCCTGACGCCGCCGCCGGAGTCCGTTTCTCATTTCCCGCCTTGCTCGTTTTGCAGGCAACCGCGTCCCGGCTCTGGTGCCAGTGTTCAGCATACAGTTTTCAGCATTCAGTTTGCTGTGCTGCCTCCAGTTCAATCACCCGTTCACCTCATCTCACTGAATACTGAAAACTGAACACTGAATACCTTTCCCTTCCATGTCCCCCAAAGTCACCATCTACGACACCACGCTGCGCGACGGCACGCAGGGCACCGGCATCTCATTCAGCACGCTCGACAAGCTGCGCGTGGCTGAAAAGCTCGATGAATTCGGCGTCCACTACATCGAAGGCGGCTGGCCGGGATCGAATCCGAAGGATGCGGCCTTCTTTGAAGAGGCATCGAAGCGGCGGTGGAAGAACGCGAAGATCACCGCCTTCGGCATGACGCGCCGCGGCAAGATGAAGGTCGAGGACGACAAGCAGGTGCAGATGCTGCTGGATGCAAAGACGCCCGCCGTCACCATCGTCGGCAAGACCTGGCCGCTGCATGTCACCGAGGTTTTCCAGGTCAGCCTCGAAGAGAATCTCGCGATGATCGCCGACACGGTGGCGCATTTGAAGAAGCATGGCCGCGAGGTGCTCTATGATGCCGAGCACTTCTTCGACAGCTTCCGCGAAGACCCCGAATACTCGCTGAAGACAGTGAAGGCCGCGCAGGACGCCGGTGCCGATCTCGTCGTGCTTTGCGAGACGAATGGAGGTGCGCTGCCAGAGTGGGTGGAGGAAGTCACGCGCAAGGTCGTGGCGCATCTCGGCCGGCCGGTCGGCATCCACACGCACAATGACGGCGGTGTGGGCGTGGCGAATGCGCTCGCGGCCATCCGCGCCGGAGCCTGCCAGGTGCAGGGCACCATCAACGGCTACGGCGAGCGCGTGGGGAACTGCAACCTCATCACCGTGATGCCGAACCTCCAGATCAAGATGGGCATCGATCTCGGCCTCGACCTGACGAAGCTGCGCGAGCTGGCGCATTTCGTCGATGAAATGGCGAATGTTCCGCACGACATCCGTGCGCCATATGTCGGCATCGCGGCCTTCACGCACAAGGGCGGCCTGCACGTCCACGCGGTGCAAAAGCTCGCGCGCACTTATGAACACGTCGATCCGGCGCTCGTCGGCAATGAGCGCGTGATCACCATCTCCGACATGAGCGGCCAGTCGAACGTGCTTGTGCGCGCCGAAGCGCTCGGCTTCAAGCTCGAGAAGGGCGCGCCGGAAGTGCAGAAGATTCTCTCCGAAGTGAAGAAGCTGGAGAGCGAAGGCTACGAGTTCGAAGCGGCGGAGGCGTCGTTCGAGCTGCTCATCCGCAGGCACCTGGGCCAGCACAAGCCGTTCTTCGATCTGCTCGAATTCCACTCCACGCACCGCCACGGCGGCACACGGGGGCTTGAAACCTGCGAGGCCACCGTGAAGCTCTCGATCAACGGCGAGCGGGTCTATACCGTGGATGACGGCGACGGTCCGGTGAACGCGCTCGACAAGGCGCTGCGCAAGGCATTGACTCCGACGTATCCCGAGATCGCCAACGTCGTGCTGCAGGACTACAAGGTCCGCATCATCGACGGCGCCGCCGGCACGGAAGCGCGCACCCGCGTGCTCATCACCAGCACCGACGGCCACACCTCATGGAGCACCGTCGGCGTGAGCTTCAACATCATCGATGCAAGCTGGGAGGCGCTGGTCAGCAGCTTTGAGTATCATCTGCTGAAGAAGCGGAAGGCGATGTGACCGCCGCGGGACGATGCGACGGGTCGTTTTACGCGTAAAACTTCTCGATCGCCGCGACGAGTCCAGGGATCGTGTGCTCCTTCGCGCTCACGTCCACCTTCAGACCGCGCTTCTTGATCGTGGCTGACGTGACGGGGCCGATGCTGGCGATCTTGATTCCGGCGGGCAGCGCGACGCCGAGATCGAGGAAGTGCTCGACGGTGGATGAACTCGTGAAGGTGATCATGTCCGCGCCTTCTTCCTTCAGGCGGGCGAGGGCTTCCAGGTTGTCCTCCTTCTCCGGCACTGTGCGGTAGGCGATGGCTTCATCGACGATGCCGCCCATGCCGGTGAGTTCGTTGGCGATGACTTCGCGGGCCTCCTCGGCGCGCACCCAGAGGATGGTGCTGTTCTCAATGTTGTGATGGTCCTTG
Organism: Verrucomicrobiaceae bacterium; assembly: GCA_019694165.1. Classification (GTDB taxonomy): domain Bacteria; phylum Verrucomicrobiota; class Verrucomicrobiia; order Verrucomicrobiales; family Verrucomicrobiaceae; genus JAIBCL01. The sequence continues at coordinate 38,604 of JAIBCL010000039.1, forward strand.
AATGCCTTCACGAGTCCTTCGGCCACGAAGTCTTTCTCCGGCATGAGATCGACCGTGAGATGCTGCTCGCGCACCTTGTCCGCAGTGCCGGGGCCGATGACGGCGATCTTCACGCCGCCGATCTCGCGCGCGTCGTTGTAGAGCTTGTAGAACATCTTGAAGAAGGCATCGACGCCGTTCGGACTGGTGAAGACGATCCAGTCGTAGGTGTGCGCATCCTGCACGAGTTCGCCGAAGGCCATGCGGTTGTGCGGCTCTTCGATCCGGATCGTGGGCAGCTCGATCACATCGGCGCCGAGCGCGGCGAGCTTCTTCGTGAGCGCGCCGGCCTGGTGACGCGTGCGCGTGACGACGATGCGCCTGCCGAAGAGCGGCCGGCTCTCGAACCAGTTGATCTTGTCGCGCTCCGTCACCACGTCGCCGACGACGGCGACGGCGGGCGCCTTGAATCCCGTCTCCTTCACTTTCGCCGCCATGGTGCCGAGCGTGGCCACCAGCGTCTGCTGCCGGCCGAGCGTGGCCCAGCGCACGAGCGCCATCGGCGTCGTCGCGGCAGCGCCGTGCTTGATGAGCTGGCTCGTGATCTCGTCGATGCGCTCGACGCCCATCAGGAAGACCTTGGTGCCGTCGGCTTTCGCCAGCTTCTCGTAGTCGAGCGAGGTCTCCGGCTTCGTGGGGTCTTCGTGCCCGGTGAAAATGGTGAGCTGTGAGCAGTGCTCGCGATGCGTGACAGGGATGCCGGCATACGCCGGCCCGGCGATGGCCGACGTGATGCCGGGCACGATTTCGAATCGAACCCCCGCATTTGCCAGCTCACCCGCCTCTTCCGCGCCGCGACCGAAGAGCACCGGATCGCCGCCTTTGAGCCGTGTGACCACCTTGCCCTCGCGCGCGAGCTTCACGATGATTTCGTTGATCTCGTCCTGCGTCTTGGTGTGGTCGCGGGCCTTTTTGCCGACGTAGATTTTTTCCGCCTCCGGTCTGGCAAAACGCAGGAACTCGGGATTGCAGAGGTAGTCATAGACCAGCACGTCTGCCGCTTCGATGCAGTCCTTGCCTTTGAGGGTGAGCAAGCCCGGATCGCCGGGGCCGGTGCCGACGAGATAACAGATGCCTTTGGATTTCATGCCTGTGCCTGGACGCGCCGCGCCAGCTCGGTGGCGAGGGCTTTCGGAGTGTAGATGGATGTAGTGTGGCTGGCTTCGACGGGAGGCGCGGAGGCATCGCTCTCGGAGAAGACTCTCACGGTCATGTGGAGCTTCTCATCGCTGATCCATGTGCGGACGCCGACGGGCGTCTGGCATCCGGCGCCGAGCAGGCGGAGGAACTCGCGCTCGGCAGTGACGCGCGCGCGAGTGTCCGGGTCGTCGATCTTCGGGAAGATTTTGTTCACGCGCTGATCGTGGCGCCGTGTCTCGATCGCGATGGCACCCTGGCCGGCGGCCGGCAGAAACTTGTCCGGTTCCATCACCACAACGTAAAGAGTGTGTGTGTCCATGTGGATGCGGCTCAACGCGGCGTTGACCAGTCCGAGCCGCACGAGCCCGGCGGAGGCGAGCATCACGGCATCCAGAGGCTCGTCACCGAGCACCTTCTTCACCCGCGTCGGCACGTTGCCGCGGATCTCCACAATCTCGATGTCCGGGCGCAGCCACTTGATCTGCCGGGCGCGGCGCACGCTGCTGGTGCCGACACGCGCGCCCGCGGGCAGCGAGTCAAGCGTGTGCGGCTCCCTGGTCACGAGGACATCTTCGACAGCCGCGCGGGCGAGGACGGCAGCGAGGGAAAAGGCGGACGACAGCTCGGACGGCACGTCCTTGAGACTGTGCACCGCGGCGTCGATCTCGCCGGCCTCCAGCGCGACCTCCAGCTCCTTGATGAAGATTCCTTTGTCGAGCACGGGATTCTCCCCCGTGCTGAAGTCGGCGAGGCGGAGATCGAGCCGTTTGTCTCCCGTCGTGGCGATGATCTTGCGCCGGATGTCCAGGTGCGGATGCGTCTCCTGGAGCAGGCGCGTGACCATCCCCGTCTGCGCGAGCGCCAGCTCGCTGCCGCGAGTGCCGAGAATGAGGGTCTCTTTGGGGGGCTTGGACATGGGCTGAGAAACAGGGAAGTGATCTTCCACGCACAGGCGGTGCTGGCAAGTCAACCTTCGCGCCCTTGCACGGCCGGACGCGCTGTTGCATTTGCTTCTTGTGCATCCCGTCCTCACGCAGCAGCCTCCGGCGCGTGACTCCTGCCCTCTTTTTCCAGATCGTCACTGACGTCTGCCTCCCCATCTTCGCCGTCGTCGGCTTCGGCTGGGTGCTCGACCGGCGCTTCGCGTTGAATCTCGAGACGCTGGTGAAGATCAACATCTACCTCCTGGTCCCGGCCTTCATCTTCGTGCGGCTGCTCGACACGCCGCTGGCCGGAGGCGAGGCGGCGCGCGTGATGCTTTGTACCATCGGGGTCATGATCCTGGCCGGCCTGTTCAGCGCCATCATCGCCCGCGCGCTGCGGATGGAGCCGGGCCTGCGGAAGTCCCTCGCGCTGGCCTCCATGTTCGGGAACTGCGGGAACTTCGGCCTGCCGTTGGTGACGCTCGCCTTCGGTCACGAGGCCGCCGCCGTGCAGGTGTATGTGCTCGTGGTGATGAACGTGAGCACCTTCACCTTTGGCCTCTTCCTCGCGAACAACGGCGGCGGAGGCGTCTCCCGCCGCCGCTCGCTGTTCTCCACGCTGCGGCAGCCGTCGATCTACGCCGTTTGCGCCGCCGGCATTTGCAAAGCCGCGCATGTCGACGTGCGGGGCGTCACCTGCCTGTGGCAGCCGCTCGACATCCTCGCCGCGGCGCTGGTGGGCACGGCGCTGCTCACGCTCGGCGTGCAGCTTTCCCAGACGCGCCCCGCTCCGCTTCGCGCACCGCTGCTCTCGGCGCTGGGCATCCGGCTGCTGGCCGCGCCGCTCATCGCATGGGGGATCACACACGCCATGCGTTTTCCGCCGCCGGTGGCCGCCGTGCTCATCCTGACCGCCGGCGCCCCCACGGCGGTGAACACGGCGCTGCTCGCGCACGAGTTCGGTGGAAACACCGCCTTTGCCACCGCCAGCGTTTACTACAGCACGCTGCTAAGCCTGCTGACCACGTCGCTGAACCTGGCCGTGCTGCGGTGGTGGATCGGGTGAGGCGGCGGGTGCGGGATGAGGGCGCCTTCCGGCCGCAGGGCTTACGCATGAACCGAAAGCGAAAGCCTCAAATCCATGATTTGCCCCGCAAGATTCAGGATTCCACAGATGGGTTTGGAAGAAGTCCAATCCGTGGTCGTCCTGAATCCGTGGGAATTCACTCGGAAGCAATTCATGCATGAAGCCCTGCTCCGGCCGTGCGTTCCGTGAAATTCCCCGCGCGCGCGGCAAAATCTCCGCTACCCTCGCCGCCCCATGAAAACCGCCGCCACCGAGAACAGCACCATCGAGAAAAGAATCCAGGACCTTTGCGAGGCCATCGTCGCCGATGCGGAGATCCAGTCCGCACGGGAGCAGGCCGAGGCATTCCTGGCGGACGAAGAAGCCGTGGCGCTGTATCGTGACATGGCATCCCTCGGCCGCAGCCTGCACCACAAACAGCATCACGGCGAGGAGCCCACAGCCATCGAGACCAGCCGCTACACTGATCTGCAAAACCGCTGTGATGCGCATCCGCTCATCAGCGCCTTCATGGAAGCGCAGGACGTCCTCGGTGAAGTGGCGGAACTGGTGAATCGCTACGTCAGCCGCACGCTCGAGAGCGGCGCGGTGCCCTCCGAGTCCGACGTGCGCTCCGGCGGCTGTGGCGAGGGCTGCGGCTGCCATCATTGAGCGCTGAGGCTTTGATTCTTCCGCTTCCCTGGACCACTGTCGGGGCCGGATCGTCATGCCCGAACTCTGTCCCACCTGCGGAAATGCGCTGCCGGCCAGCGCACCGCGCGGCTTCTGCCCCACCTGCCTCTTGCGCGGCGGGCTGACGTTGCCGGAGGCCGAGACGATGGCGTTCCAGGCGCGGATCGAGCTGCCGCCCGACGTCGCGGATGCGGCGTCGAATGAGCCGCTGCTCGGTGGTCGCTATGTGCTCGGATTGAAGCTCGGCGAGGGCGGCTTCGGCGTGGTTTACGAAGCCGAGCAGACCGAGCCGCTGCGCCGCACGGTGGCGGTGAAAATTCTCAAACCGGGGATGGATACGCGGAGCGTGATCGCCCGCTTTGACGCCGAGCGCCAGACGCTCGCGCTCATGGAGCACCCGCACATCGCGCGCGTGCTGGACGCCGGCGAGACGGCGGACGGGCGGCCGTTCTTCGTGATGGAGCGGGTGCGGGGCATACCCGTCACCGCGTTCGTCAAGAAGTTGGATGTGCCGCTCGCGGAGCGGCTCGATCTCTTCGCGCTCATCTGTGATGCCGTGCATCACGCGCACCAGAAAGGCATCATCCACCGCGACATCAAGCCCTCGAACATTCTCATCGAAGACGACAATGGCAGGCCGCGGCCGAAGGTGATCGACTTCGGCATCGCCAAGGCGCTCGCGGGGCCGATGACCGACCACACGGTGTTCACCGCCGTGGATCAGATCCTGGGCACGCCTGGCTACATCAGCCCCGAGCAGATCGAGCGCGGCGCGGCCGCCGTGGACATCCGCGCGGACGTGTATGCGCTCGGCGCGCTGCTCTACGAGATGCTCTGCGACGTGCCCGTGGTCGATCCGGCTTCATTCGCCGGGAAACCGTTGAGCCAGGCCCTGCGCGAGCTGGCGGAGCGGCGGCCCCCGCGCCCTTCGTTGCGCAAGTCCGAGCTGCGCGGCGACCTTGATGCCATCACGCTTAAGGCCCTGGCCTCTGATCCTGCCATCCGCTACGCCAGCGCGGACGCGCTGGCCGAGGATGTGCGCCGCCATCTGCGCCACGAGCCCATCCGCGCCCGGCAGCCGGGCCGTCTCTATCTGATGCGGAAGTTCGTGCGCCGCCATCGCGTGGGCGTGGCCGCGGCGCTCGCGGTGCTGGCCGCGGTGCTCGCCGGCGGCGTGACGAGCACGTTGCTGTATTTCAAGTCGGAAAAGTCGAAGCACGAGGTCATGGCCAGCCGGGATGCGCTGAAGCGCAGCTACAGCCATTCCGACTTCCAAAACGCGCGGCAGGTGAGCGAGCGCGGCCGGCTCACCGAGGCGATCACCTACCTGTGCCGCGCGATCCGGTCCGATCCGGGCAACACGACCGCCGGCACTTACCTCGCCTCGATCCTGTCTCATCTGCATCTGGCCCACGCGGTCAATGCCGCACTGCCAGCGCCGGACGGCTGCGATGAGATCTCCTTCGTGGCCGTGAGCGCGGCCACCGGGCAGGCCATGGGCATCTGCACCGCGGGGGGAAAGGACGACGCCGGCAAAGACAAGCCCGCCATCATGCGGCGCTGGATTTACAACACCGGCGAAACCTTCGACGACGAACTGCCCGCCGGCACGCGGGCGCACTCACTGCTCGTCACGCCGGATGGATTTCTGGCCGTGACGGGACTGAGCGATGGAGGCCTCTGGATCTGCAATCTGATCAGCGGAGAATTCAGCACCATCGCCACATCCCTGCCCGGCGCGATCACGGCGCTGGCCGCCACGGCGGACAGCCGCCACCTGCTCTGCGGCACCGAGACCGGCAGCGTGCAGCTTTGGAGCCTGGAGAGCCGGAAGCCAGATGCGGATGCACTCGCGCTGCGCGGCCCCATCCGCCAGCTCATCATCGGCGCGCAGCCGGATGTGGCGTCCGCGTTTTCAGATGCAGCCATCGTGGTGTTCGATCCCACGATGCCCCGGCTGCTCGGCCTGCCGCAGAACTACCCTGACCTCGCCTGCTTCGCCATGCAGGCGCAGGGCCAGCGCATCCTCGCGGGCCTCGCGTCCGGCAGCGCGCAGCTCCGCGCGATGGTGAACGGCACGTACATCGGCATCCCCCTCGCCCACGCTGGGCCGGTGACGGCGGCCACATTCGGCCCCGAGGGTCAGATACTCGTGACAGGCGACCGGTCCGGCCTGCTCCATGTGTGGCGTGCGGACAATGGCAACCCCGCCGGCCCCGCGCAGGAGATGGACGGCCCGGTGGTTTTCTGCCAGGCCACGCCGGGACGCGGTCTTTTTGTATCCGTCTCCGGCAGGGGCGAGGTGCGGCTCTGGAATCCCGCGGCGGGCGGACTCATCGCATCAAACCGCACGCGCAGAAACGTGCGGAGCGCGGCCATGAGCGGAGACGGCACACATGTGGCGCTGGCGCTCAAGGACGAACCCGCCGTGCTCGTCTGGGAGGTCTATGCGCGCATGATCGAGCCGCGCTACTACTCCGCCGATGCGAAGCCGCCGGAGTTTGCCTTGCATCTGAAGAGTCCGCCGCCCGAAGATGCCGGAGAGGGCGCCATGTTCTGCTGGAATGCAGCCCGCACCCACGGCGCTGTGCTCGCTGCCGACGGCAGCACCGTCACCGTCGGCTCCCAGGGATCGAAGCCCGTCCGCGTCAGCCCGAACGTGCTCGCGCTCGCGCTCAGCGATGACGGGCAGACGCTCGCCACCGCTCATGCGGACCGAAACGTGCGCCTGTGGAACGTGGCCCGCGGCACCCAGCTCTCCCCCGGCCTGCTGCACAACACGGCGGTGCAGCACATCGCATTCACACCCGACGGCGGCAGTGTGATCACCGCCACCGAGGAGGGCGAGCTGCGCTGCTGGGACACCGCCACGCGCGATCCCCTCATGCCGCCCGTGAATCGCGGCGACAAGCTGAAGGCCCTGGCCACCACCGGTGACGGCACGCGCATCCTCTTCCAGCGCCAGTCCGGCGGTTGGTTCTCGCTGCCCGTTCCCGCACGGATCGAGCGGATGCCCGCCTGGTTTCTCGCGGTCGCGGAGTCCATCGCCCGCCGGCGTCTCAATGCGGACGGCACCACGGACAACCTCTCGCAGGACAGCCTTCTCGCCGCACTCGCCGCCATCCCGAGATCGCCCGCGCCCGGGGAGAAGCGGCTTGCATCACTGGCGCGCTGGCTGGTGGCAAATCCCGCGCGTCGCACGCTCTGGCCCGATGACCGCGGCGAGTTCGCCGACTACGTGTCCGAACTCATCGCGACCCGGGAACCCGAGGCACTGCGCGAGGTGCTGCGCTTCGATCCGCTCAATGGCGAGGCGCAGCGGCTGCTGCGCGGCACGGCGGCTCCGTGAGGGGAGGGGCGGGGGGATTTGGTGCGCTGAGTTTTCAGTACTCAGTTTTTGGTTTTCAGGTAGCATCGCGTCCGGGATGTCCGCGAAATGCGAGGTGCCTCGCATCGTGGCCGTCGTGCACTCTCAACCCTGCTCCCGACATGAAAACACGCGTACGAATCGTCGTGGCCTTGAGCGCCACGAGCATGCTGACCGCACAGACCGTCACTCCACCACCGCGCGCGGAGGTTCGGCCCGCCGTGCCGGTGCCGCTGCAAGTCCCGGTGAAGAAGAAGCTCGTCGCCCGCAGCATGAGGCTGCCGGTGATCTTTGAGGAAAACAGGGGCCAGGTACCGGCGCCGGTGCGTTTCACGGTGGCGAAGCCCGATCACGCGATCTGGTTCGTGGATGGTGGCGCGGTGTTCGGTCTTTCCGACGGACGCAGCGGCAGGCCGCGCGATGAGATCTTCCGCAACGGCACCACGGTGACCGTCCGCCCTGCCGACCGTCATGCGAAGCCGGTGCCGGGCAAAGGCGCGGTGGTCACGATGAGTTTCGCTGGCGGAGGCAAAGTCGCGCCGAAGACGGAAAAAGGACTGAAGGCGAAGGGCGTGTTCCTCGGCAAGCAGGCGCAGTCGTTCGGCCTCGCGTCGAGCATCGCGTACACCGGCATCTACGCTGGAGTGGACGCGCGTTTTTACGACGCCGGAGGCCGCATTCGCTACGATCTCTCCATTGCGCCCGGCAAGAGCGCATCGGCGATCCGGCTGAAATTCGACGGTGCCACCGGCCTCTCGATCGACGGCCGCGGCAATCTGACCGTGAGCACCGGGACGGGCGTCATCAGGCACTCGGCGCCGAAGGTGTTCGCCGAGGCCGCGGGCAAGCGGCGGGAGATCAAAGGAGCGTTTGTGCTGCTCTCGGCGAATGAAGCGGGCTTCAAGCTGGCGAGCGTCAGGCCGGACGAGAGGGTCATCATCGACCCCGAGATCACCTACAGCACGTATCTCGGAGGGAGTGAGTACGACACACCGCAGGGTGTGTCGGCCTCCGGCGTGCGATCCGACGTGCTGGTGAGCACTTCTTCGCCCGACTTTCCCGTGGGTGTCGCCCCGGCCGCCAGCAGCTATTCGACGCGGCTGCTGCGCTTCGATTGCTCGGATGCGGCAAACCCGCAACTGGTGACGGTGGTCACCTCGACGGGATTCGTGATGGATTGTCAGACGGCGCCTGATGGCGCGGCCTACGTCGCCATCGAGCGCGCCGGCACACCGAACGCGGCGTTTCAAGTTCCCGCGGATGCCTTCGACTCATCGATTCATCCTGGTCTGGTCGTGCGCGTCGAACCCGACGGCTCGATTGCACGCGCCACTTACTTTCCCATCGTCGTCAGAAATCTCGCCATCGACTTGGGCAGTGCCGACCCGGGCGTGTTTGCAGGCGGGGACACTGAACTTGCCACGCCTCCCCAGCCCATCGTCGGGCCGTCCTTGCGGCCTCATGCCGGTGGTGTGGATGGCTACGTGGCCAGGCTCACGCCAGCGCTGGACCGCCTCGTCTGGTTTACCTATCTGGGCGGCAGCGGTGTTGATATCTTTGAAGACATGTCCGTGCGCAACGGGCAGGTAGCCATTGTGGGAGACAGTGCTTCGACCGACTATCCGGCGGTGCCCGGCAGTGTGCAGGTGCCCGGCACTCCGCCGGCGCCGTCGGAAGTGATCCAGCGCATATTTATGACGAAACTCGACGCCACCGGCCATGTCGCCACCAGCAGCCTCTTTGGTGAACCCGTCACCTGGAACATGGCCGGCTCGATCATCAGCAACACCGATGGTGGCGTCAGTTTCAGCGCGTGGTATGGACTGGTGCCGGCCGGCAATGGACTATTCTCCGGCACAGGCTCGCACTATGTTGTCTTCAAGATCAACGCCGCCGGCACGGCGGTCGTGCGCGACATTCGCACTCACCCTCCGATCGCCATCTATCCCGTGGACAATCTGGCCGCTGATGAAAATGGAGGCGTGTGGGTGGCGGGCTATGCGACCCTTTCGGGATTCGCCACGGCCGGTGCCGTGCAGTCCGGAGTGTCAGGAATCATCGACGGTGTCCTGGGCCGGTACTCTGCCAACGGCACGCTCGAATACCTCACGTATCTCGGGGGATCGGATGACGACTTCATCGAGCGCGTGGCTAGAAGCGCAAACCTCACGCATTGCGTGGGCTATACAAAGTCGCCGGATTTTCCCACCACGCCCTCCGCCATCCAGGGCGCGCACGCCGGCGGCTACTACGATGCCTTTTACACCATCATCCGCGAAACGCCCGCCGCGCTCGTCGTGACAAAAACGGCAAGCCCCGCCACGATCAACGTGAACGGCCAGTCGTCCTGCACGATTACCGTGACAAATGGAGGTGACCGGCCCGCCACCTTCTCCGTGAAAGACTCGGCCGAGACGTCCGGCCTTGCATTGCTCACCGCGGTGCCGTGGCAGGGCAGCGGCAGTGGTTCCGCCATGATTAACAATCAGACGCTGGCGGCGGGTGCTTCCGCCACCTTCACCATCAACGTCGCGGGCGTCGCACCCGGCGTGTTTTCAAACACCGCCCAGGTCATCCTGCCGGACGGCACCGTCGTCGCGAGTGCGTCAGCCGCCATCACGGTGAATCCCATTCCGCAGCCGCCGCGCCTGCTGGTCACCGTCGAAGATGATGTGGCGGTCAGCAGCCCGGAAAGCCAGCCGTTCCACATCACCGTGACCGTCGAGAATGTCGGTGCCACTCCCGTGAGCGACCTGACGCTGCGGCACGAGATCACCCAGGGCAGTTTTGCCTTCGCCAACATCATAGGCGTGCCCCCGGTGGTGATCACTGATCCAAACACCGGCCTCGGCATCGTGGACGCGGCGGGCAATCCCGTGATCAATCCGGCGAACGGCAATCCGATTGCGATCCGCGGCTACGCCACGCGCCTCCCGCAGATCGATCCCGGTCCGGCGAATGCCGCGCGCATTTTCATCACCACCAACAACTCGCTCAAGACCGGCGAGGTGCGCACGCTCGCGACGGTGACCACCGCCGATTTTCCCGATCAGCAGTTTCAGGCGGCGAGCGTCACGCAGATCGGCCGGGTGGTGGCGGCTGACATGCTGGTGGATGCACGAATGCCGCGCGCCGGAGACGATGCAGCGCCGGCCGGTTACCAGCAGGTCTTCATCGACGTATCCCGCGTTCCTGCAAATGCATCACCCGCGCTGCCATCGTTCCAGTTGAACGCCGAGATCCGCGTGCCGCAGGGTGCTAGCTTCCCCCACGACACCGACCTCACGCCGGACACGGCGGACGACACGAACCCGTCCATCGAGGACACGGACAACGACGGTGTCGCGGGCAGCCGCTTCCTCTTCATGCTCGGTGCCGAGGGGCAGAAATTCACACGGATGATCAAAGTGTTCGGCGACACGAATCCGAACGAGGACATCTGGATCGCCACCTTCAACGTGCGGAACCCGTCCCTGCTGCCGGACAAGGCGCGCATCCTCCTGCCTGCCGATGTGCGCTGGCGGTCCGTTCATGCCTCCATCCAGCCCGGCCCGATCACGGACGCCAATGGCATGGAAGACACGCTGGCCAATCCAAATCCTTGATGCGGCCAGGGCTTGTGCATGAACCGAAAGCGAAAGCCTCAAATCTGTGATTTGCCCCGCAGCAGCATTCCACGGATGGGTTCAGAAGAAGTCCAATCCGTGTTCGTCCTGAACCCGTGGGAATTCACTCAGAAGCAATTCATGCGTAAGCACTGGATGCGGCCGGCCCGCCGAAGTCTCCGATTGTCTTCGCACGTTCCGCGTCGTTAATGGTCGTCGTCATTCGCGATGCCAGCCATTGACTACCCAGCGCCGATCCAGCGGCTCATTCTCCAGCTCAAGTCGCTGCCGGGCCTCGGTCCGCGCAGCGCGGAGCGGCTGGCGGTGTGGCTGATGACGCATGGCGCGGACCGCGCGGAGACGCTTGGCGAGCAGCTCAAGCATTTGCGCCACGACGTGGAGGCATGTCCGGAGTGCGGTTTCTTCATGGAGAAAGGTGCGACGTGCCTGCTCTGCGGAAACGAAAAACGAAACGCGAAGCTGATGTGCGTCGTGGAGCAAGCGTCAGACATTTTGCGACTGGAGCGCTCGGGCGCGTTTCACGGCTTGTATCATGTGCTGGGCGGCAAGCTCTCGCCGCTCGACAATGTGACGCCGGAGGATCTCCGCATCGAGCCGCTGTTGCATCGCGTGCGAGAGCTGCATGTGGAGGAGGTCATCTTCGCGCTCGGCTCCGACGTGGAAGGCGAGGCGACGTCCAGCGTCATCGCCGACTTGTTGCGGCCGGCGGGCGTGGCAGTATCGCGGCTCGCGCAGGGCATGCCGGCGGGCGGTGCGCTGGATCATGTGGACGAACTCACGCTCTACCAGGCTCTGCAAGGCCGGCGGACGCTGGGCTGAATGTACGGTGGCCCTCTCGCTCCGCGAGAGGAGCTTTGTGCTTCCGCTGGCACGAGGATTTCCCGAGCTGCCGTGCGCTTTGTTTTTGCGGAAGCTGCTCGCTCATCTTGCGGAGCAAGATGGGCTGCCGTGAGCTTCGCGTTTTGGGCTTTTTCCATCCTCGCGTTCAATCTTTCCCTCCGCGACAAGTCCGCGAAACAAGTCTTGACTGATGAACGGCGATCGGCTGTGCTCGGGATTACCCACCGTATGAAAAACGTTCTCCCTATCGCCGCCACGATGCTCGCCTGCGTCGCCTCTCCTGCCACCGCAACGGCCCAGAAGGCGGAGACCGGCAAGCCTCCCACGAAGGAGGAGATCGAAAAACGCAGGCAGGACCTCATCGACCGCATCGAAAAGCTCGGCTGGAAGCGCGAAGGCGCGGGCCGCCTCGGATCGAAGGCGGACGTGGGCGTTCCGAAGGGCTGGCGCTTCACGGGTCCGTCCGGCACGCAGACGCTGCTCAAGATGTACGACAATGTGCCGTCGCGCAGCGAACTCGGCATGCTCACCACTGAAGGACTCGGGCCGTGGGTGATTTTTGAATTCGACGACGTGGGTTTTGTGAAGGACGACGAGAAGGATTCCCTCAACGCAAGCGAGCTGCTCAAGACGCTGCGCGAAGGGCAGGATGCCGCGAACGAGGAGCGGCGGAAGATGGGCATCCCCGAACTCGAGCTGGTGGGCTGGGCCGTGCCGCCGCGATACAATGAGCAGACGCACAATCTCGAATGGGCCACGCGAGTGCGCCGCAAAGGCGGCACGGGTGAATCCATCAACTACAACACGCGGCTCCTCGGCCGCAAAGGTGTGATGGAAGTGGGCCTCGTCTGTGAGCCGGACGAGTTGGACAAGCTGCTGCCCGAGTACCAGGCCATCATGTCCGGCTTCAAGTACCTCAAGAACGAGTCGTATGCGGAGTACCGTCAGGGCGACAAGGTCGCGCAATACGGCCTCGCGGCGCTGGTGGCCGGCGGTGCCGCCGTGGCCGCCAGCAAGATGGGGATCTTCGCGAAGCTGGGCGTCCTGCTCGCAAAGCTGGGCAAGGGTGCCATCGCCATCGTGGTGGCCATCGCCGCCGCCGGGAAGAAACTGGTCGCGCGGCTCTTTGGCAAGCGTCCCGAAGCATGACGGACGGGCAGCTTCTCTTCGTCGTCGTTGCCGCGCTCTACTTGATCGAGTGCGTGCGCTGGCTGCCCGCGAACGCGCTGGCCTGCGTGGAGGGCGAAGGCGGCTGCTGGCGCTTCCGCCGGCCTTCGGCAAACCTCGGCGCGCGCGGTGGTGGCGCGCTCCTGCTCGCGCCGCTGCCGCCCTACAGCGCATGGGTGGTGACGATGCCTTGGGTGTTCATTCCAGCGCGTGATCATCTCCTCGTGCGAGGCAGCACCGGCGCGGCAGCACGCATCGCGTGGTCCAAGCTGGACGCGCGTGCCGACGTACGCAGCATCGTCATCGGCGGCCACGCGCCCGTGCTCATGAATTGCACAGCACAGGCCGCCGAATGGACCGCGCGGCTCGGTGAATGGCGCGCGATGGACGAGGCCGGCCGCGAAAAATCGTTTCTCGCCCTCGCGGCTCGTTCGCTGGATTCGGCGGACTTTGAAAAGCTCGCATCGTCGCTGGCCGCACGCACGCGCATACTGCACACGACCGGCGGGATGATCTTCATCTGCTGCTTTGGCCTCGTGTCCGGCGTTCATGCGTGGTTTGGCGAGGGGCCGCGGCTGTGGATCGCGCTGGGCCTGCTGCTCGCGCTGCAGCTCGTGCAGGCATTTCTCTTCATGCGTGCCACGCGTAAGGCGGTTCCCGGCGGAGGCCGCGTCTCGCATCGCTTTTGGAAAATGCTCTCCATCGCCCTGCTCCCTCAGCACAGCGCGCGCGCGGGTGATCTGCTCTGCCGCGCGGTCGCTGCGTCACATCACCCGCTGGCCGCGCGCGGGCTTCTGAATGAGAGCGCGTTTCTGGAAGAAGCACGCCGCTGCTGGCGCATCGCAAGCTACGAAGGCGGATCGCATCCCGACGATGCGCTTCCCGTCGAGGCAGTCGCCCTGAAACGCTTCTTCAAATCCGCCGGCATCGACCTCGCGTCCCTCGAAGATGTTCCCGCACGCCAGGCCGGTTCCGCACGCTGGTGCCCGCGCTGCCTCGCGCAATTCCAGGCCACGGCAAACGAATGCCCTGACTGCCCGGGCGTGAAGCTGCGTGAGTTTGACAGCGCCGATGACCCACCCGAGTCGAGGCCGTAACCGAAGCCACTGCATGCAAACCCAGCCAGGCATCTTCCCCACCATCGCATCTGCGTTCCGACAGAACCGGGTGCCGTGCCTGCTGCTCAATGGCGTGGCTGTCGCGCTCGTGACCAGCTACTACCGCTGGCCGGCGATGGCGGGATTTTGGAAGGCGCTGGGCATGTGGAAGGTAGGCTGGTCGTTCGGCTTCTCGCTTCTCTCCACCATCTTCGCCGCCGTGCTGCTGCCATCGTGCGTGCAGGCTGCGATGGGAACTCTGCCCGTGGACCGGCGATGGTCGCGCATCGGCTGGCTCGCGCTGTTCTGGGGTTACCGCGGAATGGAGATCGATCTGTTTTACCGTGTGCAGGGATGGTTCTTCGGCCACGATCACGACGCGGCCACGCTGCTGAAAAAAGTGTTCGTCGATCAATTCGTCGCCAGCCCGGTCTGGTTCGTGCCCACCTACGTGATCGCGCTGCGCTGGATCGACCTCGGCGTCCCGTGGTCACATGCGCGCGCCTCGCTCGACCGCGAATTCTGGACGCGCACGCTGCCCACCATCCTCATCACGAACTGGCTCGTCTGGATCCCCGCCCTCGCCCTCGTGTACAGCCTGCCCGCCGCTTTGCAGTTCCCGCTGTTTTCGGTTGTGATGTGCTTTTTTATTCTCGTCGTGACAGTGATGGCTGGCGACAGGCGCGAAGTGAGCTGAAAGGACTTTCGTGCTCCAGTGGCGGTTACGGCACGAGCACCTGCGTGGTCGCGCCGCCGACGAAGGTGACATAGACGAGCAGGCGGCCCGTCGAGTCCATCACGGGTTGTTCCCAGCGGCGGTCGGTGTTGCCGCTGCCGGGGAAATCGACGTTGGAGATGGTCTTGAGTCCCTGGCTGGTGTTCAACGTGTCACCGGTGCGCAGCAGGAGGCTGAGCGCGCCACCGTTCGCTGCGCAGCGCCAGATGCCTTTGTTGTTGGCTGCCGTGGTGCCGCCGCCGGTGACGGTACCGATGAAGGCGCACTGCTCCACTCCTCCAACCACGGGGAGATCGAAGCCCTGGGGCGTGAATGTCGCTCCCGCGATGCCGGGCGCTGCGTCGCCGCCTTTGACCATCAGGCTCATCGTGCCGGAGAGGTTCGAGTAGATCGCATACACGTCACCGTTGGCGGTCGAGCTGAGCGCACCGTTGCCGTTCACATTGAGCCAGCCGCGCAGGGCGACGTGACCGAGGTTGCTCAACCAGGCGTGCCAGAGATTGCCGACTTTGGCTCCGGCGGGCAGACCGAGGCCGGCGCGGTTCGTGTTGTCGTCGCCACGACGCAGGATGCAGGTGTAGCCAAAGGAATTTGCGGCGGTTCCAAACCAGATGCCGTCGTTCTTCGTACCCGCGGCATTGTCGCCGTTGTTGTTGAGCAGACCGCGGAAGACGATGTTGCCACTGTTGCGGATGTGAGGAGACTTGATGTTCTTGAACGTGGCACCGCCCGTGCCGGGCGCGGAATCGCCCGTCATGAAGATCCTTGCAGGAAGTGAGACAGTGGAATTGTCTTCAAACCAAATGCTTTCTCTTCCGCTGGGAGTGAACACGGCAGCAAAGACCATTTTTCCGGTTTCGTCCATCCGCTGCGGATCGGAATAGCTGCCCATCAGGTTGCCGAAGGTGTCGCCAAAGGGGGTGCCGACGTTGCTGCCTTCGAAGACAACGACCTGGGAACTCACGGGGACACCGTTTTGGATCTGAGTGCGGTAGATACCGGATTTGTCGGGCGCTCCAAAGGTGGTGGCGGAGTACGCCACCATGCCTTGCGTCGCGGACTGGGTGACCGTGGCGTAGCAGCCGGAACCGAACTGCTTGATGACGTCGGCCAGACCGGGAACGGCACTGCCTTCACGTGCCACCAGTTTCAGACCGCCGCCGCCGACTTCCGTCCAAATGCCGGTGTCACTCGATGACGTAACCGGTACTGCCCCGGTGCCGATCACGAGAGATCCCAGGAAGCTCACCTCGCCACCATGGCTGATGCCGGGCACCTGCGGCAGCACATCGAAGAGGGCGCTGCCAGTGCCAGGTGCAACATTGCCGCTCCTTGCCAGGAGGGAGACCGTGCCAGCGTTCGGCTGCTTCCAAAGACCCATGAAATTGTTTGGCGACGAGGTCACTCCGCCAGTGCCCACGAGGAGGTAGCCGGGGAAGACAAGATTACCATTGTGCGAGAGAAAGCCGCCGCGCTTGAGCGCATCGAATTTCGTGCCGTCGTTCGCGCCCGCTCCGTTCGGCGCGAACTCACCCGTGACCACGCTGCCGAGCGAGGAGGTGACCGGGGCCGCAGGAGGCGCGAGATTCCAGCCGAGCACGTCCATCACCCGGATGTCCAGCGGCGTCAGATCATTCAGCACGCCGGAGCTGCTGAAAGCATTGAAGGCATCATTCGATCCACTGGCCCAGTCGCCGAGGTCGCCGCCGTTGCCGTTGGCGTTGAAGACCTTGAGGTTCGTGTTCGCATCGACGGAGAAATAAACGTTGGCGTCGGTGAAGTTCACGCTCTGCGTCGCGGCCGCCGTGAAACGGAAGACGTCGAAGGGACGGTTTCCATTTCCCGTGGAGTTCAGGCGCGCCACGCGGCCCATGATCTCGGTGATCTCGTGGTAGGCCACGCCGATGAAGTCGACCTTGCCCGCCTGCGCGCGGTTGAGCGGATCGTAGCTGTAGGTGAACGAGGTGCCGAAGGTGAAGGTGCCGTCGGTGGTGGCATCACTCGGGATGAGTCCGATCCCTTTGGCCAGACCGCGCGCCATCAGGAAATTGGTGCCTCCGTAGGGATCGGCAACCGGCAGGGCAGCCGTCGCTGTCGCACCGTCCGCGCTCGGTGCCGCCGCTTGGTCGTTGATCAATGCGGTGCGGATCTGCGCATAAGTGTAGTTGCCCACCAGCCCGGAACTGCTCTGTCCCAGAACGGCAGGATCTGTCGTGGCCGCCAGCGTGATGTTGATCTGCACGGGATCATTGAAAAGCGCCTGTATCTTGGCCGCCGCGTAGTCAAAAGCGGCGCTGGCGCTGGCAGCGTCCGCTGCGGAGATGATCGCGACGTTGGACATGCTGGCGTCGTTCGTGCGAACGATGGTCAGACCGAATGATTGAATCGAGGCCGCCATTAGCAGGCCCGAAACGAGGAGGATGCGGTTGTTCGTTTTCATGGATGGGTGCGCGGGTGGTGGGGAGGTTGTCAGTTGGGGCGTCCTGTTTTGATGACGCTCGTATCGGTAATTGTTGCCGGAGTGACGGCCGTCACGTCGGGACGTGCCGCCACAGTCTCCAATTGCGTCACGGGGACCATGGCGCGGACGGTTTTGCGCACGACGGACGCGGTATCCACCGTCGCGCCGATGCTCTTGAGGTGATTGAAAAGATCGTCCGACACCGTGGCGCTCAAATCCACCAGCACACGCGAACCGTCTGGATCTTTGATCGGGATGTTCGGATATACATAGCCGGGCCCGCTCGCCGGCAATTCGCCGCGCAGTTGTTTGAGCGCGAGGTTGAGCTGGGAATCGAGCTTCTTCTCGATGGCAGCAGCAGAGGGGCGCGAAAACTCTGGAGCAGCGGGCGGCGCAGCTTCGGATACAGGCACAGTGGGAGCAGCCGCCTGCGTGGGTGCAGGTTGCTTTGCCGCTACGGTTGGTGCCGCAGTGGAGGCGGCGGGGGGGAGACCAGGATGTGGCGCCGTTGCCTGCTGCGGCGCTGGCGGCGGTAGTGCCACCGATGCCGCATGAGATGGCGACGAGGCCTGCGGCATTGGAACGATACCCGCGGCTGGTTTCACGGGAGAAGCCGCTTCCTTGCCACATCCTGCGGCCATGAAGGCCAATGAAAGGAGGGTGCCGGACAGGAACAAACGGAAGGCGTTCTTCATGGGAAAGGTAGGCTGAGTGCCAGGATCCGCACCGACTGGCAATTCCTTTGATTGCCGCGATTACAGCAGGTCAGACAAAAATGCACAACACATTTCTAGCCGATTTCCTGGCCGGCACCGGCACATACGGACGTTCGCACACACGCATGTTTGCATGTGCGCACGCTCGTTCGCCTGCTCCCGTTCGTCCGATTCGATCGCTCCCGCGCCCGTAGCTGGACTCGCCATGAAGTTCCGCTCATGCGCGATGCGGGTGCGGGTGAGCTATCGTTCGCTCTCCCGCGTTCGTCGGAAGTCTGGCGACTTCCCCTACGGAACGAGCACCTGCGTGGTCGCGCCGCCGACGAAGGTGACGAGCACGAGCAGGCGGCCGGTGCCGTCCATCACGGGCTGCTCCCACCGGCGATCAGTGGTGTTGCTGCCGGGGAAATCGACGTTGGAGATGGTCTTCGTTCCTTGCGATGTGCTCATCGTGTCGCCCGTGCGCAGCACAAGCGTGAGCGGGCCATTTTGGGGACCGGTGCGCCACACGCCTTTGTTGTTCGCGCTCGTCGTGCCACCGCCGGTCACCGTGCCGAGGAAGGCCATTTGCTCGGTGCCGCCGACGACTGGAAGATCGAAGCTTGCGAAGGTTGCGCTGGCGATGCCGGGTGCAGGGTCGCCGACTTTGAGCGCGAGAGTCATCGTGCCGCTGAGGTCGGTGTAGATGGCATTCACGTCGCCATCGGCGGTGGAGCTGGTGCCGTTGCCGTTCACATCGAGCCAAGCCTTCCATGCGCCGTGA
>JAIBCL010000040.1 GCA_019694165.1 Verrucomicrobiaceae bacterium
CGGCGGCCTGCCCGGCTCGAACTTCGACTACTCCGCGCCGCTGGCTGAATTCGTCCTCCTCGGCAACCTCGCCATCCGCTCCCAGCAGATGGTGCAATGGGACACCAAGGCGATGAAGGTCACCAACGTCGAAGCAGCCAACAAGTTCATCAAGCGGCCGGGCTATCGCGAAGGCTACCGGGTCTGACGAATCCGGGAAGCCTTCGATTTGAACTGCGTGGCAGTTATGAACGGCAGGATCAACCTGCGGCCGTGGTGTCTTTGTATTTCTCGCGCTGCCCGGCGTTTTGGCCGGGCAGCGTCGAGGCTTCTGATGGCCCGAAAAGCGCGTACCCGGAGGACCTCCTGTCGTGGACGGGCGGCTACTTCACCGCAGTCAGTGCGGCGACCTCCCGCTTGTTTTCAAGCACCTTGTCTACCAGCCCGTATGAGCACGCTTCTTCCGCGCTCATGTAGTTGTCGCGGTCGGCGTCTTTTTCGATTGTCTCCGGCGACTTGTTTGTGTGATGAGCCAGAATGCGGTTCAGCCGGCGCTTGAGCTTGTACATGAAATCCACCGTGCGCTCCACATCGCTGGCTGTGCCGCGCGCACCGCCGGACACTTGGTGGATCATGATGTCGCTGTTCGGCAGCGCGTAGCGCTTGCCCTTTGTGCCGGCCGCCAGCAGCACCGCGCCCATGCTGGCGGCGATGCCGATGCAGTAGGTGTTCACATCGCAGGTCACGAACTGCATGGTGTCGTAGATCGCCAGTCCGGCGGTAACCGAGCCGCCTGGGCTGTTGATGTAAACGTGAATGTCCTTCTTCGGATCCTGCATCTGTAGAAAGAGAAGCTGAGCTATGATCACGTTTGCCACCTGGTCGTCGATCGGTGTTCCGATGAAGATGATGCGATCTTTTAGAAGTCGCGAGTAGATGTCATAAGCACGCTCGAGACGCCCCTCAGACTCGATGACCGTGGGGACGATGTAACTGGCGGCAGGAGCGATGTTCGTTGGAAAACCAGCAGGGGATTGTGACATGGCGTTATTCAAGGAGTGACGGCGAATGTTGTCAATGCGGGTTACGATCCGAGCGGTGAAAACGGTGCGCGAAACCGGATGAGTGCCGGATTGCACAGGGGACCGGCATCACTTCAACGGCAAAGCCAGCACTTCCGGCGTCCTCACACCGGGCCGCTGCTCGCCGTTCACGATCACGAGGTGGTCGCCCCAACGCACGCACGGGAGCACCGCGCGGCCTGCGGGCATCTCACCTGCCATGCTCCACTTTTCCTCGTTGATGTCGAAGCTTTGAATCGCACGAGCAAAACCCGGATGCTTGTCCGGTGGTTGGAAGCCTCGTCGTGAACCATCGTCGCCCGTCAGCACGAGCATGCGGCCATTGATCACTGGAGCGGGAGTTGGCGCGGCAACAGCCGGCTTGATCATGTCCGTGTGACGCGCCCACCCGCTGCCCGGGCGGTACGCCCACACCTCGTGCAAATACACACGTTCCATTTTGCCGTCGCTATTCTCGGCCAACGTCGCACCACCAACAACCCACAGCACGCCGTTATCAGCCGCCGCAGCGCAGAGAAAACGCGGCCTGCCCGGAACCTTCTCGATCTCCTTCCAACCTTTTGCAACATCCGCCAGATCGAGCGCGAACGCACGGGCCACGCACTCCGTCTCACCGGGCTTTTCGTTGCCGCCCACAATGTAAAACACGCTATCCACCAGTGCGCCGCACGAGTTTGCGAGCGCGGAGGGCAGCGACGGCAGTTTCATCGTGTCCGCCTTGCCATTAATCACCGAGAGACGAAAGACATCCGCGTAGTGCCGGTCGATGTCGGAGCCGCCAACGCAGATGATGCCTCGATCCGTGGTCACGCTAACGCCGTATCCGAGGGGCCGGGGCAGTTTCCCTGCCTCGCACCATTGGCCGTCGGGCCTGTCAAGCACCCAGACGGTATCGTGCCACTTTTTAGTGCCACCTTCCCATGGCATCCTGCCCGGAAAATTCGCGCCACCCGCCACGACAAGGCTGTTACCCGACACGCCCGCGAATGCACCCGCGACCCCAAGTTGATTGGGCAAATCAGGCAGATGTTTCCAGTCTGACGGCGTGATTGCGCTTACAGCGAGCGCGGCGAAACTGATTGTAAAGCAGAGAAGAGATTTCATTACAAGGTCCGGAAGCTTGCAGAGACGGGCGGCAGACAAGACCAGATTGATTGAGGGGGGCTGGCTTTGTTGGACAACTGAGCAAGGAATCGAATACTGTGAATGCATGGTCAAGCATTCGCCACAAAGTATGGCTGCCAACGGATGGAGCGAAAAGACCTATTCTTCAGAGCCGATGCGAGTGCGAATGTGCCATCAGGCCATAGCGGCCCGATCTTCAATCGGGAGACCGAAGCAATAAGAGACGTCGATTGAGGTGGGAGCAAATGAGTGCCCTACGACGTTGTATCAAACGATTCAACGGACATGGCCTCATTTTCTACTCTCGCCAGCCCTTTCCCATCATTCAGTGTCAAGTCCCCTTCGTCCCTCGGGGGGACCGGTGATGTTCACAATGCTTAAGCTAGAATTTGAAGTCAACGACGACTGTTCTCAATTATGAATAGTTTTTTGCTTTTGCGTCATAAATTCAAACAAATGTCCAATTATTTTCTTCTATTATGAATTTTGTGTTGCATTCTTGATGATTGGTTGCAAGATTGGTGCCGACCTTGTTTTGCCAAATAATTTGATTCGCCTTGATTGCTCCAGTTTGTGATGATTCGTCGAATGAACTGGTTGGGTTTTTGGTGGGACAAATGCGAGACGGGCACGATCAAACTCAAGAGCTTCTCAATCTACCAACCCATAGCCATGGCTGATACCGCGTCCCCTGAATTAATGACCGTCAAAGAGACTGCGGAGTACCTGCGTATCCCGCTGCCCACGGTGTATTATCTTGTTCAACGAGGGCAACTGCCGGCGGTTCAGATCGGTGGTCGGTGGAGAATCAAGCGCAGTCTGCTGGACCGTGATGTCCTCCGCAAAGACGAAGAGAGCGGTCAGCCAACGGTGATGGTGGTTGATGATGATCCGGCTTTGCAAGCGCTTTTCAAACAGTTTCTCAAGAAGGCGGGATTCGGTCGTCTGGTCGTCGGGTCAGGCACGGAAGCCATTACCTTGGCGAAGAAGCAGAAGTTCGATTTTGTGTTCCTAGACCTGAAGCTTCCAGACATTCCCGGCGACGAGGTTTATAGTCAGTTGAAACAGATTCATCCTGATCTGCCGATTGTGGTCATCACTGGTTATCCTGACAGCGAGATACTCAGTCGTATTCTTTCACTAGGTCCGGTGACCGTGATCAAGAAGCCGATCGAATATGAACAATTGAACCGTGCCGTGAAACAATTGGGGCACAAAGGTGCGGAGACGGCGGCCTGATTGTTCCCGGTGTCTAATTCGCCGGACGGTTCATCTCAAAAATGCCATCGTCCTGCGCGCAATGGTAGGTGGCTTTGAAGTTGCCCGAGACGACGGTCCCAACGTAGGTGTAGACACCACCCGCCCATTTTGGCATCCGATGGGTGCCAGAAAAATGGGTTCCGCCGGGTGATTCAAGTACATGGTGTGTGGCGGTAAATGAGCCGCTCATCAGACGGCCCCAGGTGGCCCAATATGCGAACTTGCGGTCACCTTGCCGACTAAGCTGCGGGCTGACGACGCACCGGAGCTTGCCAGTGTGGCCGGTGACGTCGCTTTTCCAGTGCCCTTCCCACCGCCCTTCAATCCCGTCCGATAGAGTACCCCGTCGTTCAGCTTGGGACCACTCGCGGTGAAAACCCACGCTGCACGACGATGAAAGAAGAGCGACGGTGATCAGGATGAAAAATGACGGCATATTCATTTGCTTGTCCCTCGATAACGGAGGTCCCAGCCACCACGATTACAACACGGGACCCGGAACATCCCGCCACTTTGCGTGCCATTCTCGATAGACGATGGGTGATATCTCGCTGGGTTTGATTTCGCTGCGACCACCCCAGAAGACATTGGTGTATTCGACGGGAATGCCTACCGACGCCAAATGGCGGTCAATTGCCGCCTTGTGCTCGAGGATGCGTTCTTTGGCGGAGCCATGGACCACACCCATAATATTTACGTTGCCAAATTGGGATCCTCCCTCGCGCCAGTAACAGTGTGTCATGATCGTATGGCGGCCAACTTCACTACCGGCACGCTCCTGCATCCCCTCGGGGACTTTCCAGTGAAACAGAGCGTTGAAGCGCGTGACTCGCACGCCGCCCGCGGAGGGTTTCACATGCTCTAGAAATGTCGAAAATCGACCAATGACACCCTTGCGGTCCAGGCTCTTGGCGACTTCACAAAAGCGGTCCAGAGGTATGCGGGCTTTCACGGCGCGTCCGGCCCAAGGGTCACGATCGATTTCTTCCAGCGACAACTCTCCTTTCAGGTTTAGGAGTACGTTCCATTCTTCTTCGCTCAGTTCCGCGATGTTCGTCGTTAGCATCTTGACCGGCTGGTCGGCCTTCTCCCCCGGTTCCATCGTCTTGCGCCGCACATGGCCGACTCCGAGAGCAAATATGCCCAAAGCTGGCATTAACAAGTATTCCTCGGCTCCGACGAGGCGCTTTAGAACATCGGCATGTTCTTTCATATTGCGATCCAGAGGCACCTTGAGCGTCGTCCAGAGTTTGTAATCACTGCCACTCACTTCCCGGTCAGTGCTTCGAAGCACCACATGACCGCTGAATGGATCTTGCTTGAACATGAAATCGAACGCTGCGTCAAGTTTCCCGGTTGGAACCTTCCATGCGACAAGAGCACCCTCGGCGAGCTTGTTTGCCAGCAGTGTCTGGCGCACCCGCCGGATCACGCCGGCTTGGAGCATGGCCCGAATCCGCTCCACTACGGTTTCGAACGGCACACCACTGATTGTGGCAATGTCTTCGAATGGTTGTTCGGCAAATCCTCGGATGCGATCCTCGCTGACGGCAAGGATACGGGCGTTGATCTCATCGGTGTGTTCGACGGGTACTTGGGGCACAGCTGTCATTGGGGGGGGCAAAACGGATTGGTTTGTCGGCGGCCGATGCGTGGGCCGCCAGAAGGCCAACCTCTAGCTGTTTCGAAGTCGGAAAACAAGATCAGGTTGCGATGGCACCGAGCGTCTTGTCGGTTATGGAAGGTGGACTTTTTTTCGGAGCGTCGATCTGGCCGCCAAGGGGATGAGGCGCATCCGGATACAGTTGCTGTGTCATCCGGGTTCTAAGCAGAAAACTGAACGAAAGGCACGACAAAGGTATGGGAGTCACTCGCTCCCTGCCTTTGCGCCATGGTTCGATACAGCGCACGCGAATAGCGGATCGTTTGGACTCCCGGTCATGCTGGTTATCAAAAACAAGACGCATGTTTAGTAACGAATGCATTTTCAATAAAACAACTTGAGCATTTTTTCATACTTGATACAATCACAGGAAATAAAAGGAACTATGTCAATCAAGTTCACTAAACGCCACAACCCGGGATCATCCTTGTTCGAACTGCTGATGACCATCGCCCTCCTTGGCATCATGGGGGCGTTCGCCATCACAGCGCTCGGTGACCACACGGAGGCGGTGATCAATACCCGCGACCAGCGTAATGCACAAGAAGTAGCCTCAGTCTTCAGCGCCGCACATGCCGCTGGCTTGAATTTCGTGGCTGACAATCAACTCGAAGCCACCGTGCGCAGAATCCTCCAGGGAGGATCTCCGAAATCGGGCGCATTCGCAGGACGCGTCTTCCGCGTGAGCCTCGTGGGAGAGTCTGACATCGCCGGAGCGATGAAATACCTTGCCCTCCAGAACGGTCAGCTCATCTACCACCATGATTCTTAGGCCCGTCATTTTCAGATTTGTGCTGCGCTGCTTTGGCGGCGGGCGGCTGCGCCGGAAAGCAACCTTCGCTGCGAAACTCTCGCGTCGGCGCGCGACGAAATGATTCCGGAAAGTGCAGGCGGTCAATGATCGAGGGGGAATGGCGGTGGATCTCCGACGAACCTTGCTCATTCCGCGGACGAGCACTCATCAAACCCCGACGCCAGTGCCAGCCAGTTCATGTTCGCCGGCCTGCTCGGTCTCGTCCAGCAGTGGTGCGAAGCGTTCGGCGCGAAAACCAAGTTCCTGTTTGACGGTGGAGTAGTGGTCGTCAGGATTATTGAGTTCTTCGAGCAGCACCAAGATGTCGAACTCGGCACCCGTGAGCTTGATCTCGGCGTCTGGGTTCACGGTAAAATCGGGGTTCGAGCGGCCTGGGCGCACGGTTCGAATGGTGTAGACGTGATCCTTCTTTGGCAGAGCACGATAGAGATCGTACACCCACGGATCGAAACAGTCATTGATACAGGCGACGCGCTGTCCGGTCTTGAACATAGGCAGGAGTAGCCAACCGGATGCGAGTCTGCAAGGGGACTCTGGTTGGTGGCCAGTCTGAACGGACGGTCCCAAAGAGGAATCAAAGTGCCCCCGTGTGAGATCGACTCACGCACAGGAGATCCCTGCGTCACGCTCCCCGTGACATTCTCCGCGATCAGGCTTGCCTCGTTCGTAAGTTTCTGAAAAGCTCGGCGCATGAACCGCGCAGCTCTTTTCGTGCTCTCCATCTTCGCTCCCGCCTTCGTCGCGCCCGCGCAGACGCCATCCTTCAAGCCGCAGGAGATCGACGCCGCCATCGAGATCGGCTACGGGCTCGCGGTCGCCGACGTGAACGGGGATGGCAGGACGGACATCCTGCTGGCCGACAAAAAGTTCATCGTCTGGTATGAGAATCTGACGTGGGCGAAACACATCATCGCGGAGGCGCTCACAGAAAAGGATCATGTGTGCATCGCCGCGCGGGACATCGACGGTGACGGGAAGTGCGAGATCGCCGTCGGCGCCGAATGGAGTCCAGGCGACACGGAGAACAGCGGTGCGGTCTTTTATCTGATCCCGCCCTCGGACCGCACTCAGCGCTGGGATCCCGTGAAGCTCACGCACGAGCCGACGGTACACCGCATGAAATGGGTGCGCAACCGCGCTGGACGCCACGACTTGATCGTGGTGCCTCTGCACGGCCGGGGGAACAAGAACGGCGAAGGCGCGGGCGTCAAAGTGCTGGCCTATCACATGCCGGCCGATCCGCGGCAGCCGTGGAACACATCGCTCGTGAACGATGCCATGCACATGACGCACAATCTCGACATCGTGCCCGCACCCGCCGGCGAGGCCGAGGGACTCCTGCTCTGCGGGAAGGAGGGCGTGGTGCGGCTCACGCCCACCGATCACGGCTGGACCACGCAGTGGATCGCCAGGCACGGAGGCGATCTCAAGGGCGCGGGCGAAGTGCGCTACGGCATCTTCGGCGGCGGCCAGCCCTACGTGGCCACGATCGAGCCCATGCACGGGAACCAGCTCTGCATCTACACGCCGCCGCCCGATGGCCCGAAGGATGGCGAGTGGCGGCGCGCGGTTCTTGATGACACGCTGACCGACGGCCACGCGCTCGCCTGCCACGACCTGCTCGGCCTGAACAACCGGCAGATCGTTGTGGGCTGGCGCTCCATGCAGAAAGTGGGTCCGAAGGTGGGCGTGAAGCTTTTCTCGACCACGAAAGAAGACGGCAGCGGCTGGCGGCAGACGCTCATCGACGACAATCTCATGGCCTGTGAAGACGCCGTCGTCACCGACCTCGACGGCGACAAGGACCTCGACATCATCGCCGCCGGCCGCCGCACCCGGAACGTAAAGATCTACTGGAACCAACGTCTCCAGCCGCAGTGAAAAGCCCGATCATCCACCACCGCCGAGGCCCGCGAACACGAACCAGCAGCACCGTCACATGAATGTCCTGCGCCCACTTCCCTGGCTCGCAACAGCGCTGCTCGCCTCCTGCGCCGCCCCGCAGATCGAGGTGAAACGGGCGGAGGCCGTGAAGCCGGACCAGCATCCCTCGCGACCGTTGTTCGACTGGCACGGCGATGACGTGCCGGGACCGGTCTCGATCAACATCTCGCTCAGCGAGCAAAAGGCACACATCTTCCGCGACGGTCGGGAGGTGGCCTGGACCTACGTGGCCACCGGCAGGTCCGGTTTTGCCTCGCCGCGCGGGAACTTCAGCGTGCTGGAAAAAATCGTCGACAAGCACTCAAACAAATACGGCGTGGTGGTGGATGCCTCGGGCGACATCGTGAACGGCAATGCCACCGCCGGCGTGTCCCGCATCCCGCCCGGCGGCCGCTTCATGGGCGCGCCCATGCCGTACTGGATGCGCATTACCAGCTGGGGCGTGGGCATGCATGCCGGGCCGATCCCGGATCCCGGCTTCCCCGCCTCCCACGGCTGCATCCGCTTCCCCGAGGAAATGGCGCGCAAGCTCTTTGGCCTCGTGAAAGTCGGCACGCCCGTGCACATCCAGTAGTTTTTCGTGCCGCCATGAAGCCCGTCTTTCCCGCCGCTCTCCTTGCCTGGACCCTCGCCGCAGCCGCCTCCCCAGCCGCCGATCACCGCCCGAACATCGTCCTCGTGCTCGCCGATGATCTGGGCTACGGCGATCTCGCCTGCTACGGTTGCAAAGACGTCCTGACGCCGAATCTCGACAAATTCGCCGGCGAGGGCCTGAAGCTCACGAGTTGTTATGCGGGCCATGGCAACTGCTCGCCCTCCCGCACGGCCTTGATGACGGGCCGCACGCCGACACGCGTGGGCGTGCGCGACTGGATTCCAGAAGACTCGCCGGTGCATGTGCGGCGTAGTGAGGTCACCATCGCCACACTTCTGAGGACCGCCGGCTACACGACATGCCACAGCGGCAAGTGGCATCTGAACGGTGCATTCAACAAGCCCGCACAGCCGCAGCCTGGAGATCACGGCTTCGACCACTGGTTCTCCACGCAGAACAACGCGTATCCCAACCACCGCAACCCGGACAACTTCGTGCGCAACGGCAGGGAAGTCGGCGCCACCGAGGGCTACGCCGCACACCTCGTCGCGAACGAGGCGATCCACTGGCTCGCAGACCTGCGCGACAAGACGAAGCCCTTCTTCCTCTACCTCTGCTTTCACGAGCCGCATGAACCCATCGCCAGCGATGACAAGTACGCGAAGCTCTATCCATCGAGCGATCCGAGCTTCGCCGCGCACCACGGCAATATCACGCAGATGGATGATGCCTTCGGCCGTGTGATGCGCGCGCTGGATGACCAGGGGCTGCGCGGGACCACCTTCGTCATGTTCACCAGCGACAACGGTCCGGCCATCACCCCGCAGCACCCACACGGCTCGGCCGGCCCGTTGCGCGACAAGAAAGGCTCGCTCTACGAAGGCGGCATCCGTGAGCCGGGCCTCATCCGCTGGCCTGGCCGGACGAAACCCGGCTCCGTGAGCGACGAGCCGGTGTGCGGCGTTGATTTCCTGCCGACGGCCTGCGCCATCGCCGGCATCGAGCCGCCGCGGGATCGCAAACTCGACGGCGCGAGCTTCCTTCCCGTGCTTGAAGGCGGGACCATCGCGCGCCACACACCGCTATACTGGCACTTCAACCGCGCCTTCAACGGCCCGAAAGTCGCCATGCGCATCGGCGACTGGAAAATCCTGGCTGCACTCGACAATCCGCCGCCGGAAAAAGGCAACGACATCACCGAGCAGACTGAGAAGGACTTCAAGACCGCCGAGCTGACGACTTTCCAGCTCTACAATCTGCGCGACGACATCGGCGAGCGGAATGACCTCGCAGCGACGGAGACGGCGAAGCTTGAGAAGATGAAAGCACTGCTCACCGCGAAGTATCACGACGTACGCGACGAGTCGCCGACCTGGCCCGCCTGGAAGTTCACCGGCAGCGAGGGCAGGAAGATCGTCTGGCCGGATTACGTGAAGAAGCCGAAGCCCGCGGCAAAGTGATCCAGGGCCTACGCATGAAATGCGGTACTGGCTATGGTGAATTGGCGGCGAGAAGATCGCTCTACAAATTGCCGTGACCACTGATGAGGGTGTGAATGGAACCGGCTCCTATCACGACAGCCTCATCGACCAGCACCGAAGCCGCCGACGACTTGCGCCGCGTTTTACGGCTCAAAGGACTCTTCCACTCCCTGCCTGACTCTCGTGTGCTCGGACGGGTGCTGCACCCGCTGCCCGAGGTGCTGCTCATCGCCCTCTGCGCCATGCTCAGCGACTGCGAAGACTACACCGACACGGGCGACTTCGCACGTTCCCAGCTCCAGTGGTTGTGACAGTTCATGCCACTGACCAACGGCGCTCCCTCCCACGACGTGTTCGGCAACGTCCTGCTCGCCCTGCGACCCGACGCGCTCTTGGGAATCCTTGAGCCATGGGTCGGCGAACTCAGCGGCAAACACTTCGCCATCGACGGCAAAGTCAGCCGAGGAGCCAAGGATACCGCCACGGGAAAGAGCACCCTGCACATCCTGCGAGCCTGGGCCAGCGAGGCCGGTTTGAGCGTCGACCAGGAAGTCTGCGAAGAAAAAGGCAACGAACTCTCTGCCAAAGTGCTCAAGAGCAGCCCGCTCAAAGGCTCGATACGCTCTCTGCGCAAACATTGCGCTCTCGACCCCTCCTTGAGAACAGAAGCCGCACGTCTCATCTTCCTCGGTTTTGGTGCGTAAGACCTGTTTCGGCCCCGGCTGCTGTCGATGATTCGGATGCAAACGTCGCCGCATACGCCAGAGTCACCGCATGGCTCATCTTCCTTCGTGGCAGAGTCGAAGCGTCATTCAGCGGCTGGCGGGCGTCGATCTGCGGTCACTCGCCGCGTTCAGGATGGGCTTGGGCTTCATCTTGCTGTGGGATTTGGCGACTTCGCTTGCGAGCGCGGGTGCATTTTACGCCGAGGCTGGTGTCATGCCGTCGGCAGTGTGGGCACGGCTGCGGGAGAGCGCTTGGATCGTCTCACTGCATGGTTTGAGCGGTTCCAGTCCATGGGTGGTGACGCTGATCATTGTGCAGATGATCGCCGCCGCGTGCCTGCTCGCGGGCTGGCGGACACAGGCGGCCACGCTCGTCTCCTGGGTGCTGTTGTGCTCGTTGCAGTCGCGGAATCCCGTTGTGCTGCACGGCGGCGACATCGTGCTGCGGACGACGCTTTTCTGGTCGGTCTTTCTGCCGCTCGGCGCGCGGTGGTCGGTGGACGAGGCGCGGGGAAGGGTGAGTGTGTTCACCGCCGGTGGCCGCGTTTTCAGCCTGGCATCGCTCGCGCTGCTGTTTCAGACGGCGATGATCTACTGGTTCACCGCCGCCTTGAAGTGGGGCAATGAGTGGACGCGCGACGGAACGGCGGTGTATTACGCCTTGTCAGTGGATCAGTTCGCGCGCTTGCCCGGCCTCTGGCTGCTCCAGTTTCCCGGTGTGTGCCGCACGCTGACCTTCGGCGTGTGGTGGCTGGAGGTGCTCGGCCCCTTCGCGGCCTTCGTGCCATGGCGTACGCACTGGTGGCGAATGGCGGTGGTGGCGGCGTTCTGGGGGCTGCATCTCGGTTTTGCACTGTGCCTCCGGCTCGGGCCCTTCCCGTGGCTGATGATGGTGGCGTGGCTGCCTTTTGTTCCCTCGGAGTTTTGGAACTTTGTCGCGAAACCACCGCGCGAACGCGTCAGCGGCCCGCACGATGGAGCGCGCGACGGCTGGATGCTGCACGGTGCCGTCCATGCTTTCGTCCTGTTCTGCCTCGCCTACGTGGTGCTATGGAATCTGCGCACCACCGACCGGGAGAAATGGGAGCGCTGGCTGCCCATGTGGGCGAACTCTTTCGGCCATCTGCTGCGCATCGACCAAAACTGGGCGCTCTTCGCTCCACGGCCGCTCACCGAGGACGGCTGGCTCGTGCTCGAAGCCGGACTTCGCGACGGCTCGACGGTCGATCTCATCCGCGACGGCCGCCCCTTGAGTTTCGACAAGCCCGCGCGCATTTCCGCGGAGTATCCCGACTGCAAGTGGCAGAAGCTGGAAATGAATCTTTACCTCGCGCAATACGCCGCCGTTCGCGCGCCGTTCGGAGCGTGGCACGCCACGCGTTGGAATGCCGTGCATTCTCCAGGGCTGCAGGTCGAATCCTGGACGCTCATCTACATGCGCGAGCTGACGCTGCCGCACGGCTTCGCTGTCACGCCGCAACGGGTGGAGCTTTGGCGGAGCGGGCAGGAGGCCGGGCGTTGATTGAGAAAAAACCTGTGGTCATCCGGCGGACCTGTGGCGAGATTTGCCGATGCTCAAGGCTTCCCCCCTCCTCTTCATCGGGCTCGTCCTCTTCTTGTGGGCGCGCGGAATGACTCACGACGACACGGTGCAGCTCGGCCTCGGCCCGAACGGCCATCTTGAGCTGCGCTCCGCGACTGCGGCCGTTTCGCTCGCAGGCTCGCCCGGCCAGATGCAGCTCGGCAAGTGGTTCGCCTTCGCTTTCAAGACTCGCGAGGTGAAGGCGGACGACGCGACGCACAAGGGATTCAAGGCCCGCTTCGCCGCGCCGCTCGACTGGGAGCTGCGCATTCCGCTGCTCGCCGTGATGGTGATCGTCATCGTCGGGCTGGTCATCTTGATGAAGATGCTCAAGCCGAGCTGATCGGAACGGGCAAGCCAGGGAGCCGGGACACCGACGGGTCCCGGCACCGGCATTCCAACTCCGGGCGGTCAGCGCAATTGCCACCCTTGTCGGAGTGCCGCCGGTTGCCGATTCGCGGATCGTCCGCTACTGAGTCCACGCCTTTCCGGCATGCCCATGAGACTCAAGCCGACCATCGCCATCGCGCTTGCCGCCGCCGCGGCAGGCTGGTTCGCCGCGCGCTGGTCGGGTGCCCGGGGCGGTGCCGCGGCCGCGCAGCGCGTGCTGTTTTACCAGAGCCCGATGCATCCATGGGTGAAGTCCGACAAGCCGGGCCAGTGCACCGTGTGCGGCATGGACCTCGTGGCCGTTTACGAGGGCGGGAAGACCTTCGACCACGAGGCGCCGGACATCGTGATGCTGCCGGCGGGCAGTCCGAACGTGGTCGGCGTGCGCACTTCGGAGGTGAAGAAGCGGCCGCTCACCCGCACGCTGCGCGTCGCCGGGATGATCGGCGAGGACATGTCCCGCCACGGCATCGTCAGCGCGCCTGTCGAGGGCCGCATCGACGGCCTCTCGATGAATCACCCCGGCCAGCAGGTCACGCGACGGCAGCCCCTGGCCACCATCTTCAGCCGCACGCTGCTGGGCGCCGCCACGGAGTACAAACAGGCGCTGCCGCAGGGCGGCGCCGCGGCGGAAACGGCGAAGCGCAAGCTGGAGCAGTACGGCCTCGTGTGGGAGCAGATCAAGACCATCCCGGACCGTCAGCCGGACGACATCTACTTCGGCATGCTCTCGCCGCTCACCGGCGTGATCGTGAAGAGCTACGTCGCCGAGGGGCAATACGTGAAGGAAGGCGAGCGCCTGCTGGAGACAGCCGACTTCACCACCATGTGGTTCATGTGCGCCGTGTATGAGCAGGACCTGCCGTTCCTCAAACTGCGCCAGGTCGTGAAAGTCACCACGCCATCGCTGCCCGGCCAGGTTTTCTCCGGCCGCGTGGGCGCGATCAATCCGGTGCTCGAAGACACGACGCACACCGCGATGGTCCGGGTGGTGCTGGAGAATCCGGAGCGCAAGCTGCTGGTGAATACATCCGCCGAAGGCGTGGTGGAGGTGGAGGCACCCGAGGTGCTGGCCGTTCCGCGCACTGCGGTGCTGTGGTCGGGCGGAGCACCGCGCGTTTTTCTGGAGAAGGAGGCAGGTGTCTATCAGCGGCGCGAGGTGAAGCTAGGCCGCGCGGGTGATGCGGACTGGGAGGTGCTTGAGGGCCTGCGTGAAGGGGCTGCGGTCGTCACGAGTGGAAACATGCTCATCGACGGCCAGGCGCAGTTGAACAATCTCGCCAGCCCCGCGGAACCATGATTGAACGGCTCATCGAGTGGTCGATGCGCAACCGTTTCGTGGTCGCGTGCGCTTCCTTCTTCATCGTCGCGCTCGGCATCCACGCGGTGCTCACCGCTCCCGTCGATGCCATTCCTGACCTCGGCGAGCATCAAGTCATCGTCTTCGCCGACTGGCCGGGCCGCGGGCCGCAGGAGATCGAGACGCAGGTCACGCAGCCTTTGTCGCTCAGCCTGCAAGGACTCCCAGGCGTGAAAACCGTGCGCGCCACCTCGATGTCCGGCTTCTCGCTGGTCACGCTGATTTTTGAAGATGACACCGACACCGCTGTCGCGCGCCAGCGCGTGCTCGAGCGGCTGAACTACCTGCGCGCCAAGGCGCCGCCCGGCGTGGAACCCACGCTCGGGCCGGATGCCACGGGCCTCGGCTGGATCTTCCAGTACCATCTCGAAGTCGATCCCGCGAAGGGCCGCTTCCACCTCGGTGAATTGCGCACGCTGCAGGATTCATTCATCCGCCCGCAGATCAGCAGCGTGCCCGGCGTGGCCGAGGTGGGCAGCGTCGGCGGCTTCGTGAAGCAATACCAGATCGAGGTGGATTCGCTCAAGATGCGCGCCGCGGGAGTGACTATGAACCAGCTCATGGATGCCGTGGGCCGCGCCGGCAGCCTCGGCGTCGGCGGCCGCACCATCGAGGAAAACGGCATGGAGTTTGTCGTGCGCGGTGTCGCGCTTCTTCACGGTGCGGACGACATCGCGAAGATCGTGCTCGCGGAGAAGGACGGTGCAGACGTCCGCCTCGCCGACGTGGCGCGTGTGGAGATCGGCGGTGATTTCCGCCGCGGCTCGCTCGACGCCGGCGGGCACGAGGTCGTGGGCGGCATCGTCGTCATGCGCACGGGCGGGAACGCACGCGAAGTCATCCGGCGCGTGAAAGAAAAGATCGCGCAGTTGCAGCCGGGCCTGCCTGCCGGCGTCTCGATCAAGCCCTTCTACGACCGCGGCCGGCTCATCGACCGCAGCCTCGACACGCTCAAGCTCGCGCTCACCGAGGAGATCATCCTCGTCATCCTCGCGCACATCATTTTTCTCTGGCACTTCCGCAGCATCTTGATCGTCACGCTGCCGCTGCCCGTGTCGATCCTCGTCTCCTTCATCGGGCTGAAGCACTTCGGCATCACGTCAAACATCATGAGCCTCTCCGGCATCGCCATCGCCATCGGCGTGCTCGTCGATGGCGCGATCGTCGTGACGGAAAACGTGCTGCGCCGCTGCGCTGACCATCCGGCGGCGGAAGATCGCGCGGGCGTGGTGCTCGCAGCCGCCCGGCAGGTGGCCCGCCCCATTTTTTTTGCGATGGCCATCATCATCCTCGCCTTCGTGCCGGTCTTCGCACTCACGGGGCAGGAGGGCAGGCTCTTCCATCCGCTCGCCTGTGCAAAAACCTTCGCGATGATCGGCGCGGCACTGCTGTCCGTCACGCTCGTGCCCGTGCTCTGCACCGTCTTCATGCGCGGGCCGTTTCATGCCGAGGAGCGCAATGCCGTGATGCGGTTCCTGCTCCGGCTCTACGATCCCGTCCTGCGCGCCGCGCTGCATTGTCGCAAGAGCGTGCTCGCGCTCGCCGCGCTCATCCTCGCCGGTGCTCTCGCATTGGTGCCGCGCATGGGCGCCGAATTCATGCCGCCGCTCAACGAAGGCAGCCTGCTCTTCATGCCCACCTTCGTCCCCGGCACCGCCTTCAGCGAGGCGAAGCGCGTCATGGCCTGGCAGGATCAGATTTTCGCCAGCACGCCCGAGATCGAGAGCGCCGTCGGCAAGCTCGGCCGCGCGGACACGGCCACCGATCCCGCGCCGGTGGAAATGATCGAGACCACCATCATGCTCAAGCCGGAGAACCAGTGGCGCACCGGCATGACGCGCCGGAATCTCATCGCCGAACTCACGGAGCGGCTGCGCAAAGTACCCGGCTTCGTGCCCGGCTTCCTCCAGCCCATTGAGGGCCGCGTGCTCATGCTCTCCACCGGCGTGCGCGCGCAGCTCGGCGTGAAACTTTTCGGCGATGATCCCGCCCTGCTGCAAAACTGGGCATTCGAGGTCGAGAAAATCGTGCGCGACGTGCGCGGCGCCACCGGCGTGACCTCCAGCCGCGTCCAAGGCCGCCCCGTCGTCGAGATCGAGCCTGACCGCGACGCGCTCGCGCGCTACGGCGTGCCGGCGCGGGACGTGCTCGAGGTGATCGAGACCGGCATCGGCGGCACGGAAGCCGGCGTCGTGCTCGAAAATCGCGCGCGCGTGCCCATCCAGGTGCGCCTCCAGCGCGGCGAGCGTGAAGACATCGAGCGGCTGCGCGAAATCCCCGTCTCCATGCCGGGCGGAAAAGCCCTTCCGCTAGGCCAGTTGGCCGCCATCCGGCGCACGAGCGGTCCCGGCGAGATCACCAGCGAGAACGGCCGGCTGAGCGTCTTCGTGCAGGCGAACGTCGATGGCACCCAGCGCGATCTCGGCGGCTTCGTCGAGGAGGTGAAGGCGCGAGTGGCAAATGAGATCACGCCCCGGCTGCCGAAGGGAATCACCATCGGCTACAGCGGCGACTACGAGAACCGGCTGCACGCCATGCGCACGCTGCGCCTCATCGTGCCGTGCGTGCTGCTCATCATCTTCCTCCTGCTTCATCAGGTCTATCGCAGCGTGAAGGAGGCCGCGCATGTGCTGCTCGCCGTGCCGTTCGCGCTCAGCGGCGGCGTCTTTTTGCAATACGCACTGGGCGTGCCCTTCAGCGTGGCCGTGTGGGTGGGCTACATCGCCCTCTTCGGCACCGCCATCCAGACCGCCATCGTGATGGTCGTGTATCTCGACGAAGCCGTCGCCCGCGCCAGGGCCGTACGCGGCGCGGACTTTTCGACCGCCGATCTGGTGCAGGCTGCCATCGACGGCGCACGTCTGCGTCTGCGGCCGAAAGTGATGACCGTCGCCACCATCGTCGCCAGTCTCCTTCCCATGCTGTGGAGCACCCGCACCGGCGCGGAGATCATGCGCCCCATCGCCGTCCCCGTCATCGGCGGCATGGTCAGCAGCCTCGCCCACATCCTGATCGTCACTCCCGTGATCTTCGTGTGGCTGCGGCAGTCCACCGGAAGCGTCAAAACCGCCTGACCGCCGCGGCCAGCCTCATCCCACGGGCCGGTGTCGTTGCAAATAGAACCCGGTGACGGGCGGTCAAGACTGGGTGGAACCAGGTGCGATTCCTTTCGACGCGAGGGCCGCGCCATCCGTCGATGGGGTGAGGAGACCGCTTTTCCGGCGCCGCCGGCAAAGATCGCGGCACGATGGATGCCAGCCGCGTGACGGCCCTCCACGCACCACCCGACGGCGCGGCGTGCTTCAGGCTCTCTCCTCATCGTCGCCTTGGGCGGCTTGCCGGCCATGCGCTCGTCAGGGAATGTTGTCCGGGGCGTGCCGCGAACTTTGGAGGAAGCACCTTCTTTCCTCGGACCGGAAGATTTTTTTCTTGTCTGATGACGCCGGACCTCCTACAACACTGGCCTTCCGCGCCGCGTCCTCCAGGATGCCGTGGAAAAGGGCGCAACGCCGCCACCAACACACCAACCACCAACCAATCCCGTCGATCATGTCAGCACAATCAGAAGGCATCGCACCCAACGCCAGCCGGCTCCTCTGGGCCGGGTTCATGGCCATCCTCGCAGCCGGCGTCGGTTTCGCCATCCGTGGAGGGATTTTTGCCGCTTGGGGCAAAGAGTACAACTTCACGGCGGCTCAGCTCGGGGCGATCGGTGGCGCTGGTTTTTCGGGGTTCTGCTTCGGCATCATCATCGGTGGCGTGATCGTGGACAAGATCGGCTACGGCAAGCTGGTCGCCCTCGCACTTCTCGGCCACATCCTGTCGGCATTCGTCACCTTCGCTGCGAGCACGCCGGAAAACGCCTATAACTTCCTCTTCTGGGGCATGTTCATCTTCGCATACGCAAACGGCACGCTCGAAGCTGTCGCCAATCCGCTGGTGGCGACGCTCTTCCCGCAGAATCGCACGCACTTCCTCAACATACTGCACGCAAGCTGGCCCGCCGGCATGGTCCTCGGTGCTGGTGCCGCCTATGTGCTGGGTGACGTGATGCACTTTGGCTGGAAGGGTCAGTTGGCCTTCTATCTCGTGCCCACGGCTTTGTATGCGGTCATGTTCTTGGGGCAGCACTTTCCCAAATCCGAAGCGGCCGCCAAGGGCGCAAGCTTCGCACAGATGTTCAAGGATGTTGGCATCATAGGCTCCGCTGTCGCCTGCTATCTGTTGGCACTATTCTTCGCGGACATTCTCAAGGGTCTCCTCGCGCCGCACAACGCCACACCCGAACAGGCCCTCCAGGCGGCAGCGACCGCCAAGAACGTCGGATACGCAATCGGCGGCGTCCTGGTTGTCGTCGCTGGTGTCATCACCCGCGGCTCCATCGGGTCGCTGCTGCTCTTCGTCCTTTTCATCACGCACGCGCTCGTCGGCGCGGTCGAACTGGGTACGGATGGCTGGATTCAGAACATCACAGGCAATCTGTTCACTCCCGAGCAGGGCAAGTACCTCTTTATCTGGACATCGGCCATCATGTTCAGCCTCCGCTTCTGCGCGCACTTCATCGAGAAGACGCTCAAGCTCTCGCCTGTGGGCCTGCTCTTTGTGTGTTCGGTGACCGCATGCATCGGCCTGCGCCTCGCCAGCGGCATGGAAACCTTTTCCGTAGCGCTCGTCGCCCTCGGCATCTACGCAGTCGGCAAGACCTTCTTCTGGCCCACGATGCTCGCAGTTGTGGGTGATCGCTTCCCCCAGACCGGTGCCGTCGCCATGTCCATCATGGGAGGCATCGGCATGTTGTCCGCCGGCCTGATCGGCGGGCCCGGCCTCGGTTACTGTAAGGACCGCTTTGCCGGCGAAGAACTCAAATCCGGAAACGCGGCCGTTTTCGCCGAATACAAGGCGGCTGAGCCGTCGAAGTTCCTGAACATCGAATCGACCGCCGCCTTCGGCCTCGACGGTAAGAAGCTCGGCGAAGCCAGGGATGCAGGCGACAAGCGCGACGCGAAGCAGAAGGCCGTCGTCGAAGCCGACCAGAAGGGAGACCGACGCACGCTCATGGCCGACTCTTGGATTCCCGCCACGATGGCTGCAATCTACCTGCTGCTCTTCCTCTACTTCACGGCCATCGGCGGTTACAAGCCCGTGCATCTCGCCGAGGAGCTTACCGGCGGCACCACGGGGCCGATGGAAGCATAGCGCGATCCGCCCGGACAAGTCTCGCTCTCAAGACACGGCGGCCAGTCTGCATCACGCGGGCTGGCCGCTTTTTTCACCGCTGGCGGGCGGCATACGGTGCGGCATAGTCCGCCGCAATGCGTCTCCTTTGCGTCCTTTGCGTCCTTTCAGTCCTGGCTGCCGCACCCTCACGCGCAGCCGACGAGCAGGCCCGCGCCGTCGTGCGGCAGTGGGTCGAGGCCGGTGTGAAGGTGAAGTCCCTTGAAATCGACTTCGTGCAGGAGCGCAGGCTCAGGTCCTTGCGCCAGCCGCTCACCAAGCCCGGCAAAATCTGGTTCCAGAGGCCCGGCTCCTTCCGCTGGCAGATCGGTGATCCTCCCGCCATCATCGCCGTGAGCAAGCCGGGCGGCGATCTTGCGGTCATCGAATCGAAGGAAAAGAGATTCCGCGTCTGGACGGCGGACGAACTCGCCGCCGAGGCCGCGTCCGGCAAGGGCCACGGCTTTGCGATGGCGGGATCGAGTTTCCCCGCGTCGCTCGAATCCTTCGAGCGACAGTTCGAGATCGTCTCCGCGCGCGAGACCGCCGAGGCCGGCGTGTGGGATCTCCACCTCGACCTGCGCGACCGCAAGGCAGGCATCTTCGTGAAGGAAATCGTATTCACCATCCAGCCTGCCGACGGAGCGTTGCGGAAGTTCGACGTGATCATGCGTGACGGCTCGGTGCAGACCACCCGCATCACATCCGTCAAAAAGAATGGTGCCATCCCGCCCGGCGTGTTCGCGCCGGACGTGTCGGGCTATGAGTCGCCCAGGAAGTGACGGCCGGCCCGCGTGTTTCGCGGCATCACCACCACCGAAGCCGTCAAGGCCCGCCCGTTGATCCACCCCCGGGCGGCCCCGCATTCAGGATCAGTCCGTGTTTCGTCTCTCCGAATCGTCGTCGGCTTCCCACTCCAGTTTCTCGCGCGGCTTTTCCTCATGAGCCGGAGACGGTGGTTCGCGGCGTTCGGCTTCACCGGCAGGCTCGCCGTCCACGATGCCTGAGGACGGCTGCGCCGCCGATTCCTTTTCCTCGGCCATCCTGCGGCTGCGCTTGTAGTCCTCGTCGTCATCGTCGCTCGCACTGTCGCCGAGGGGATTGTAGCTCTCGTTGTCCCAGTCATCGACGGCGGACTCCTTCTCCAGTTCCTTCTCGTCCTTGTCGAGCTGGGCGTAGTACTCGGGGTACTCGGCGCGGTCCTTCTTCTCCATGAAGTAGGCCAGCCAGATGCAGGCGAGGTAAAGAATGTAGAGCGGGCCGGCCAGCACCATGAGGGTGAAGATGTCCTGCGTGGGCGTGATGACGGCGGCAAAGATCACCACGGCCACCAGCGCCTGCTTCCAGGTGTTCTTCATCGTCTTGTAGGTCAGGATTTCGAGCTTTACCAGCGCCATGACGATCACCGGCAGCTCGAAGGACACGCCAAAGATGAGGATGAAGCGCGTGGCGAAGGTGGTGTACTGCTCCACCGTCCAGGTTTGCTCGAAGCCCAGGTCGGTGCCGAAGTCGTTGAAGAACTTCAGCGCGCCGGGAAGCGCGAGGAAATAGGCGAAGCACACGCCGGTCATGAACAAGCCGCCGCCGATGCCGACGATGGGGAAGATGAGCTTCTTCTCGTTGTGCTTCAGCCCCGGCAGCACGAACTGCAGCAAAAAGTAGATCAGCAGCGGAAAGCACAGGATGATGCCGGCCACCATCGAGACATTCACCGCAGTCATGAAGGCCGAAGTCGGGTCGATGTTGATCAGCTTCGCATTGATGCCGGCCCACTTGAGCGGCAGCATGATCATGTGAAACAGCTCCTTGTAGAAGAAGAAGGTGCCGATGACGAAAATGAGCAGCGTCACCGCCATGCGCACCAGCATCGTGCGCAGGTCCTCCAGATGCTCGAGGAAGGGTTTCTCCTCATCGGGCTTGCCGAGATCCATCGCGAGCTTGTCGCGCATTTTGAAGAGCTTTTTCAGCAGGGCTTTCCACATACAAAAACAAAAAAGTCAGACGCTCGGTCAGACCATCCCCCGGGCCGACATGCGCGCGTAGAGCGCCAGCGTCAGGGCGTTGGTGATCTCGTTTTCCGCGATCATCCTCCGTAGCTCCTCTGCGCTGACAAACCGCACGTCGCTGATATGCTCGCTTCCATCTGGTTCAGGACGGCTGACGACGCACACGGGACTGGCTCTGAACAGGTAAACGTGCTCGCTGGTGAAACCTTGCGATGGCAAAAACCAGCCGAGCGGCTCGATGGCACCACCGGAGGCCAGCTCGCAGCCGCTTTCTTCGCGCAGCTCGCGAAGGACGGTGTCCACGATCGTCTCGCGGTGCTCGTTGCCCTCCGGCTCGTCGATTTGACCGGCGGGAAATTCCCATAGCACGCGCTGCACCGGCAGCCGCTCCTGCGAGATCAAGACAAACCGCCCATCCTCCAGCACCGGCGCGACGGCGACGGCCGACTTCCGATGCGCGACGGTCCATGTGACTGGCGTCGTGCTGCGGCCCGGCGTGAGATACTGCGCGCGCTCGATCTGGATGTAGGGGTCCGCGTAGGTCTGCTGCGCGGAGACTTTCTTCCAACCGTCGCCGTCCTCGACTCGGAACAGTTCAAACTCGGGCACAGCGTGGCTCATGCTTCGAGCTGCTTCCGCCAGCGCTTGATCTGTGCCTTCACGTTTTGCGGCGATGGCGCGCCGATGCCTTTGCGAGCCTCCAGCGCCGTGTCCACTTTCAAAATGTCGTACACATCGCGGCTGAAGCCTTTGTAGAAGCGGCGGTATTCTTCGATCTTCAGGTGCGCGAAGCCACGCTTCTGCCGCAGCGAGTAGGCCACGAGCTTGCCGATGATCTCGTGCGCCTGCCGGAACGGAACGCCGATGCGCACCAGATAATCCGCAATGTCCGTAGCGAGCAGCATCGGGTCATTCGTCGCCGATTTCGTGCGCGAGGCATTCACATCCATGCCGGCGATCATCTCGGCGAAGACGGCCAGAGCGCTTTTGATTGTGTCGATGGAGTCAAAGAGCGGCTCCTTGTCCTCCTGCATGTCGCGATTGTAGGTCATCGGCAGGCCTTTGAGGAGCGTGAGCAGGCTCATGAGATTGCCCACCAGCCGGCCCGTCTTCCCTCGCGTGAGTTCGGCCACGTCGGGATTCTTTTTTTGCGGCATCAGGCTGGATCCGGTCGTGTGCGCATCGCTCAGCGTCACGAAGCCAAACTCGCTGCTGCACCAAAGGATGATGTCCTCGCTCAGACGCGAGAGATGAACGCCGCAGAGTGCGATGCTGAAGAGCAGCTCGGCGATGAAGTCACGATCGCTCACGGCATCCATGCTGTTTTGCGTCACCGCAGCGAAATCGAGCTGCTTCGCGACAAACTCGCGGTTGATGATCAAAGTCGAGCCCGCCAGCGCCCCCGACCCGAGCGGCATTACGTCGATGCGCTTCCGCCCATCCGCCAGACGCGCCGCATCGCGATCGAGCATCTCAACATAGGCGAGCAAATGATGCGCGAAGAGCACCGGCTGCCCGCGCTGAAGATGCGTGTAGCCCGGCAACACCGCCTCGCCCGCGCGCTCGGCGGCTTCGATGAGAGCGCGCTGCAATTCACGAACCAGCGCGATGATTTGATCCGTCGCGTCTTTGCAATACAACCGCACGTCCGTGGCGATCTGGTCATTCCGACTGCGTGCCGTGTGGAGTTTTGCGCCGGGCTGACCAATGCGCTTCGTCAGCTCCGACTCGATGTTCATATGCACGTCTTCGAGGCTCGTCTGCCATTCGAAGTCGCCCATTTCGATCTCGCGCTGGATCTCCGTCAGCCCGCGCTCGATGGCCGCGCATTCCTCGGCCGTGATGATGCCCGCTTTTTCCAGGCCCTTCGCATGAGCGATGGAGCCTCGGATGTCGTGGGCATAGAGCCTCCAGTCGAATGAAACCGACTCACCGTACGCCTGCACCAGCTCGCTGGTCGGCTTTGAAAAACGCCCTTTCCACATAAATGGGGCGGCGAAGCTACCGGCTTTCCACCGGGGTGCAAGTTCAGCGGCGGTCCCGCCCGTCGGCTGAGGTATGGCAGGGACGTGCTGCGCCGCGTTCCAAGAATCCGAGGGCACGGGTGCGAAGAAGACGCCGGTGGCCTCTGTCCCATCAGTATGCGAGTCGGAACTGCGATCCGTACGCGCATCACGGAAGGCCACTGTTGGCATCTTCGTTTACCCGCCCCAAACAAATGGGCCACGACGTGGCGGACCCACCATCTCATTGGAGGCAACGTGGCGCGGTTCAGCCAATCCATTCACGATCATTCCTCGGTCCGCGCTTGCCTTCCCGCGTGGCTCTCGTCACGATGGCACGCTTGTCTCGCGAATCGTCTGCATCCGAAGACGACCGCCCCGTCGGTCGCCGCACGCCGGCAAAGGGTGTGCTTCCGACCTACGATGGCGCGACGACTCTCTGGTGCACCGTCTGCACGGAAGATCGTGCCGGCTGGTGCGCGACGGATGAAGTGATGTCGCTGTTGCACGACATCTGGCAGAACGTCGCGACGGCCTGGCTGGTAGGCGATTACCTTCTCATGCCGGATCATGTGCACTTCTTCTGCTCACCCGCGGAGGGAAAGTACTTCGAGGTGGAGCGGTGGACGTTGTTCTGGAAAGACCGGTTTTCCAAACGTTGCGGTGATCCCGAATGGCCCTGGCAGCGCGGTGTCTTTCATCACCGCCTGCGCAGCGAGGGTGAATACTCGGAGAAGATGACCTACATGCGCAACAACCCCGTGCGCAAAGCCCTCGTGCGCTAGCCTGATGAGTGGCCGTGGCGGGGGCGTGTGAATGTGATCCGCTGGTGAGCCGAAGGCAACGGCATGGTAGGGACGCGCTGCGCCGCGTCCCAAGGATTCGAGGGCGTGGGTGCGACGGAGAACGCCGGTGGCCTTTGCCTTGCAGGTACGCGAGTGCTTTGCCTTGAAAGCGTGCGAGCGCAGACGGGCCACCGTGGGCGAGGTCGCTCGCTCCTCCTCGGACAAATGGG
Organism: Verrucomicrobiaceae bacterium; assembly: GCA_019694165.1. Classification (GTDB taxonomy): domain Bacteria; phylum Verrucomicrobiota; class Verrucomicrobiia; order Verrucomicrobiales; family Verrucomicrobiaceae; genus JAIBCL01. The sequence continues at coordinate 24,239 of JAIBCL010000040.1, forward strand.
CCGCGACGCAGCGGCGGCCCTGCCTATCTGTGTGAGCGCACGGGATGGTAGGGACGCGCTGCGCCGCGTCCCAAGAATTCGAGGGCGTGGGTGCGAGGAAGAACGCCGGTGGCCTTCGAGCCATCAGCACGCGAGTCGGAACAGCGATCCGCACGCGCATCAAGGAAGGCCACCGTCGGCATATTCGTCCACTCACCCCCAGACAAATGGGACGCGACGCAGCGCGGCCCTACCAAGCGATGCAGCAGCGGCCCCGGCTTGAGATTCGTTCACTCACTTCACTTCCACCACGACGCGGAAGCCGATGCTCTCACGCCTGCTGTCAGGGGGCAGATGCTCGCGGTCTGAGCAAAGGAAGAATTTGGGAGTGGGATGCACCCAGCCGCCGCCGCGGAGCACACGCTCGATCTGCTGGTCGCTAAACCAGTCCTCGCACCACTCGCGCGCGTTGCCGGCCAGATCGTAGAGACCGAGCTTGTTGGGCTTGAAGGTCATCACCGGAGCAGTGGTGGGATAGCCGTCATCGTAGCCTTCGACAAACTTTGCGTCATTCTCCGGTGCCTTGGCCTTGCGGCTTTCGTCGCTGAAATTGCCCGCGCCCTTGGGCGGCGGCCAGCGGTTGCCCCACGGGTATTCGTTGGACACGGCGTTGACCGTCGCAGGCGTGGTGCCTGCCCTCCAGTGTTCCAGGTGCCCGATGCCGACGGCAATGCTCCATTCGCGATCGGTCGGCAGCCGATAAGCACGCCCCTCCTTCTTGCCGAGCCAGTCGCAGAACTGGTGCGCCTCATCCCAACTGACCCGCTGCACGGGATGATCTTCGTTGCGCTCGGTGATCTGGAAGCCGCTGATCGTCTGATCTTTCCACGGGCCGTTGGCCTTCGTCTCGGCGGCGAAGGCGGCGTAGTCCTTGTAGCGCGTCTCGTGAATGCAGAACAGGACGCTGGTGCCTTTGACCGGCACGAACTTCATGCCAAGGCTGTTGGTAAAGCCATCTTTGGGCGTGGCGGCATTTTCCGCGGCCGGAGGCGAACCGCCCGGTGCGGAGGATGCGGGCGCGGCCGCCGGAGTGTTTGCCGGGAAGGAAGTCTGGCTGTCCATCTTGCTCAAGCCGGCGCGGTAGGTGCGGACCACGGTGGCATCGGCGAGCCGGTCGCTGCGCGTGAGGTCCGCCTCCAACTGGGCGAGACGCTTGTCGAGCGGATCGGTGAGCTGCTTGAGATTCACGGCACGCGCTGCTTCGAGCCTGGTGTATTCGGCGCGGTAGATTTTGCGCAGGTTCTTGAGGGCGTCCGATGATTTTTCGTCATCCTCGGCCGGCACGGTCTTGCCGCCGGTGATGAGTTCCCTCTCAGTGTTCAGAAGCATCACGCCGTCGAGATGGCCGGCCTGCTTTTCCTTCGCCACTTCGCGGTCGAGTCCGCCTGAGTAGCTGGTGTTCAGCTTTGCCACATCGGCCACGAAGGGGGCGACGACGCGCTCGGCACGCAGCTTGTCGAACTGCTCGGCGAGCGTCTTCAGCTCCGGGATGGCCGCGAGGGCGGCGGCCTGCTTCGCGCGGTCGGCTTCCGCCTGCTGCTGCTTCGCCTGCGCAGCGGCCACGGACTCGGTGCCGAGCGCACCGTATTCGATCTTCGTCACGACGCCGCCTTCGTTGAAGAAGATCTTGGCCGCGGGCTGAACCGACACGGAATCCTGGGCGGCCACCAGGAACTTGCCATCCAGCCAGCCCGTGAACGATGAACCGTCGCAGGTGAACAACACCTCGTGCTCCTTGCCATCATCCAGAGCAACGAGGGGCGTTTGTACCGAGGCGATCGTTTGTGACTGATCGGGACCGGTGAGCCGGTTGAGCTTCACGAGGCCGGTCTTCTGCGCTTGAAGCAGATAGGGGCCCGTGCCTGCACGCAGTTCGGGATGGAACAGCCATCGGCCGTCGGCGGCCGGCATGAAACGCACACGCAAGGCAACATCCGCCGGCGGCTTGGGGATGCTGATCCGCACGTTGTTGGTCTTCGCGCGGATGCGGCCGTCGGCGATTTCAAAGTCCACCGGACGGGTTTGCGCCAGCGCGAGGGCGTCGGGTGTGAAGTCGATCCACTTCTGCGGCATGGGCATGGGTGGTGGCGGGGCCGTGGCGGCTGCAACGGGCGGCGTCGGCTCAGCGGGCGCGGCGGCCGGCGCGGGCGATGGGGCGGCAGGTGCCGCAGGCTTCGTCGCATCCGGCGGTGCAGGAGCCGCGGCGAGTTTTTCCACGGTCTCCCAACCGAGCGCTGCGAGCGGATCGTTCACACCGTCGAGGCTCATGTATTCGACGCTCTTGATGCGGATGTCCGACGTCGCGATCGACAGCAGTCCGAGATCGCCGCCTTGCACGACGGGTGTCTCCGCCTTGCCGATCATCGCGCCATCACAGCGCACATGGATGAGCGGGCCGATGGCGGCGAATTCGACCACGGCATCAGCACCGTTGGCGAACGGCTTCGGCATGGCGAGCGTGGTCACGTTGGTGTTCTGACTCGGCTGCTCCTGGTAGTTGACGACGACTTGTGCCTTGTTGATGCGCACCCCGGTTTTCTTCTGTCCCGTCGAACGCACGCTGACTTGCAACTGGCGCGAGTTCTCGTCCCATGCGCAAATGACACGGACGGCGACATCGCGAGCACCGCCGATCTTGAAGCTGGCTCCTCCCGCGCCTGCGAGGTGCAGCATGCCATCCTCGACACGGCGAATCTTCGCACCTTCTTCGAGTGATTTCAGCGCGGAGAAATCCACCTTCGTCCATTCGTGCTTTCCTGGGGCGGCTGCCGGCGCGCTGCTTTCTACGGTGGCTGCCTTCGGTCCCTTTTTCTTCTTCGCCGGACCTTCCACAGGATTGTCGCGCACCTTCACCGGAATGCCGGGTGGCGTGATTGGAGCGGTGTCTGATGAAATCGCGGCAACGGGTTGCACCTTTCCACCATCAGGGGCCGGTTTCTTGCCGCCAAACATCACAAACGCGCCCGCCAATACGGCTGCCGCCGCACCGATGCCGATGAACAGCGCAGCCTTGGATTTTGCAGCGGCAGTTGCGTTTTCTTCGCCAGGCTGGGCAGCACCTTGGTCCTGGGTCTTCTTCGGGCCTTTGGCCGTCGGCTTGTGCGGCATCGACTGCCTCGGCACTGCGGCAGTACCGCTCACTTGCGCGATCGGCGTAGTGAGGATGACATCGAGATCCTTGCGCAGCTCGGCGGCGGTGGCGTAGCGCTGGTCACGCTCCATTTTCATCGCCTTGAGCACGATGGCGTCGAAGCGCGGGTCGCATCCCGTCACGCGGCTCGGCGGATCGAAGGCGCCGCGCGGCACCTTGCCGGTGAGCATCTCGTAAAGCATCACGCCCACTGCATACAAATCCGCGCGACCATCGACGCTTACACCCATCATCAGCGCCTCCGGCGCAACGTAATCCGGCGTGCCCAACGCAATGCCGGGCTGGGTCATGTTCGTGGCGGGCTGCGAGGCATCCTCCATTTTCGCGAGGCCGAAATCCGCCACCTTCACCTGGCCTTCCCGATTGAGCAGCACGTTGCTCGGCTTGATGTCACGATGTACGACACCATGCTCGTGCGCATACTTCAGCGCATCGCACACATGCGCAGCGATGGCCAGGGCGTGTTCGGGCGGCAGCCGGCCCTGGGCCTGCACCATCTGATGCACGTCGGTCCCGTCGATGAACTCCATCACGAAGTAGAGCATATTCCGGTGGGGCGGATTGTCCTCAATCCGCCGCGCATCTGCGTTCGCGGCGCTTGCAGGAGCAAGCGCCCTACCAACATCGATCTCGCCGAAATCATGGACCGCCACGATGGCCGGATGAGTCAGCCGCGCCATCACACGCGCTTCGTTCTTGAACCGCTCGGCGTACGTCGCGTCCTCCGCCTCGACGCTCGGCGGCAGAAGCTTGATCGCCACCGGCCGGTCGAGCGCTTTTTGCCTGCCGCGATACACCGCGCCCATTCCGCCGCAGCCCACGAGGCGCTCGACATCATACTGCACCAGCATCGCCGAGAGTTCCTCCGGGGCCGGTGGCGTCCACTTGCCGCCACCGGTCGTGGATGGATGCACGCTTTCTGAGGAAGCGGGCGGAGCGGGGGAGTCAGGTTCGGGAGACATAGGGAGGCGGCTCGGGTGAGGATTGAGGAAACCTAGAAATGGCTTGGTCCAGAGATGATGATCAGCCCGATAGGTTGGGCGACCGGACTCACGATCTCAGCGGATGCAGCGGGGGAGGCGGCACTGAATCCGCAGTGGCGGCAATCGCCTGCGAGCAACGTCGCAACAGCATCCCCACGCCTATAGCAACGCAATTGAAGCAGCCCGCTCATGTGGGACGCATTCGAGACGAGCCGAAACTGGATGTCAAGCACCGGACAGTGGCCAACCATGAGCCGCCCGCCCAGACCTCTGGACCAAGCCAGGCGCGGCACCCGCGCGAGTTTCCTGGTGGTGATCAGTGCCAGCTCCCGCCACTTCATGCTGCGGGAATCTTCGCATCGCGGGTTTCACCTCACCGGTTGTCATTTCGGTGAAAGCAGGTTTACTGGCGGCCCATTTTCCTCCGAAGCCGACCCGCCGACCATGATCGAAGTCCAGGACCTCACCAAGCAGTACGCAGGGCGCGTGGCGGTCGATGGCATTTCGTTTTTCGTGAGACGCGGAGAGATCGTGGGCTTCCTGGGGCCGAACGGCGCGGGGAAGTCCACCACCATGCGCATCCTCAGCGGCTACATGCCGCCCACGTCGGGCAGCGCGCTCGTGGCCGGGCATGACGTGTTCCGTGATTCGATCTCGGTGAGAAAAAACGTCGGCTACATGCCGGAGATGGCACCCCTCTACACCGACATGCGCGTGAAAGAGTACCTTCACTTTCGCGGCGAGCTGAAGGGCCTGGGCGGCCGCGAGCTGCGCCGGCGCACCGGCGAGGTCATGGACCTGTGCGGGGTGACTGATGTGCGGCGCCGTCTGATCGCGAATCTCTCGAAAGGCTACCGCCAGCGCGTGGCGCTGGCCGACGCGCTCATCCACCGGCCGCCGCTGCTCATCCTTGACGAGCCGACGAACGGTCTCGACCCCACGCAAATCCGCCATGTGCGCGAGATGCTGCTCGATCTGCGCGACCAGCACACCGTGCTGCTCTCGACGCACATCCTCAGCGAGGTGGAGCAGATCTGCGACCGGGTGATCATGATCCACCACGGCCGCATCCGTGCGTGCGACACGCCGAGGAACCTGAAGAACCAGCTCCGCGCCGCGGCCGCGGTGCACCTCGAGCTGCAAGGGAACGGCAAGGTCATCAAGGAGCTGGAGAAACTGCCCGGCGTGCGCAAAGCCGTGGAGGAGGAGCCGCTCGAAGGCTGGCGCGTGATCAATGTGCGCGTCGAGGCGCGCAATGACATCCGCGAGGCCATCCTCGATCTCGCCACGCGCGAGAAGTGGCGCGTGCGGGAGCTGCATCAGCAGCTTCCCAGCCTCGAAGATGTCTTCGTCGAGCTGGCCGCGTCCGATGCGCCGCCAAGAAACACATGATACACGATGAGAACGTTCTGGGTGCTGTTGAAAAAGGAACTGCGCGGCTTCTTCGTCTCGCCGGTGGCCTATATCGTCCTGGCGCTGGTGATGGTGCAGAACGGCTTCTCATTCCGCGCGGCGCTCTCGATTCTTGAGACCGGCTCCGGCAGCGCGGGCAGCATTGTGAAGTGGACGTTCGATTCCGGCTGGTTCTGGCTGTCGTACTTTTTCATCTTCCCGCTGCTGACGATGCGCCTCTTCGCCGAGGAGAAGAAGCTCGGCACCTTCGAGACGCTGTTCACCGCGCCGGTCCGCGCCTGGCAGGTGGTGTGGTCGAAGTATGGCGCGGCGATGATCTTCTACTGCATCCTGTGGCTGCCGAGCCTGGCGAATTTCGCGCTCGTCCACTCGCTCACCGGAGGCGTGGTGGAAATGCCCGAGGGCGAGCTGCGCGGCAGCTACCTCATCCTGCTGCTCATGGGCATGTTCAACATCGCCGTCGGCTGCTTCGCCTCCTCTCTCACCTCAAACCAGATCGTGGCGGCGGTGATCTCCTTCACCGTCAGCCTCATGCATTACCTCGCCGGCATCTTCATTCTCTACGTCGGCCGGAAGGTGCCGGAGATTTTCGTCGATGCCGTGGGCTACATCGCCTCCGTCGAGCACATCCGCACCTTCACCTCGGGGCTGATCGACACGCGGCCCGTCGTCTATTACGCCAGCCTCGCGCTGCTGTTCCTCGGATTCACCCACCAGGTCGTCGAGTTCAGGAGGTGGCGGCCGTGAGCAAGGTGCAGGAACACGCCGAACTGCGCCCCGTGCCGGCACGCCTCGGCATCGGCATGAACGTGGCGATGCAGCTCCTCGTCGGCATCATCATCTTCGCGGCGCTGAACTTCCTCGGCTACCGCCACTACTGGCGCGCGGATTTGAGCCCGGCAAAGGATCACACCCTGAGCGAGTCCACGCTGAACTTCCTCAAGAAGCTCAACAAGGAGGTGCGCATCACAGTCACCCTGCCGCGCGACTCCGAAATCTACGGCGACACGCGCGCGCTCGTGGAGGAATACCGGCGCAATGGCAAGAAGCGCATCCAGTGCGAGTTCGTCGATCCCGCGCGTGACTACGAGCGCGCCGAGCAGCTCAAACTCGAAGCCGGCATCCCGCTCTCCAAAGGCGGCATCCTCCTGCGCGGTGCGGGCCGCACGCGCTACATCCCGCAGGACGAGATTCTCTTCAAGGTGCGGCTGCCGCGCGCTGAAAAGGAGGCCGCGTTCTACCGCGGCGAGGATGCCATCACCTCCGGCATCATCGGCCTCATCGAAGGCGGCGCGCGCAAATTCTACGTCGTGGTGGGCAAGGGGGCGCGTGATGAACTCGCGACGGGGCAGGACATCCAGGCGCTGCGTGAGCTCGGACGGCAGCAGAATTTCGAGGTCGAGCCGCTGAACCTCTCGGAAAAAGACGCCATCCCCGCCGATGCCAGCGGCGTGGTGATGGCCGGCATGCATTACGATCTGACCGAGCGCGAGCTGGGCATCGTGCAGGCATATTTTTCCGCGAAGCGCGCCGCGCTCTTCGTGATGCTCGATCCGTCGTTCGAGACGCCGCGGCTCGACGGCTTCCTCACCTCCTTCGGCGTGCACCCGCGCGGCGACCGCGTGCTCTTTGCCGAGGTGACGAGCACGGGGCCGCACAAGCAGTTTGAAGTCGAGGGCGTGTTCTCGAAGGAAACCGTCGTCACGCAAAGCCTCGCCAGCTCCGTCATCTCACTGGCGGGTCAGTCGGAGTCGCTGGACCTGCGGCTGGAAGACCGCGCGCTGGCGGAGCAGTCCGTGGTCGTGCGACCGCTCATCGACGCCGCGGAGCGCTACTGGGGCGAGACGCAATATCTGGCCGACCTCCCCGTGGCGGGTGACGATGATGCGAAACCGCCGGTGCACATCGCCGCAGCCGTGGAGCGCGGTGCCGCGGCGGATCAGCGCGTGGGCATCGACTCGTCGCGCATGGTCGTCGTCGGCAATGCATTGCTGCTCGATCCAAAGCTGCAGGTGGCCGTGGGCCGTGACTTCGTGTCAGGCAGCCTGAACTGGATGATCAACCGCGAAAAGCTCGCCGGCGTCACGCCGAAGCAGAAGGGCAGCTACCGCATCCACATCTCCGAGCAGCAGCATCGGAATCTCTTCTGGCTGTCCGCGCTGCTCATGCCCGGCGTCGTGCTTGGCCTCGGCTTTCTCGTGTGGGCCGCGCGCCGCGCCTCGTGACACCGCCCCGTCCGCCTCATGCGCTTCACCACCACCATCCTGATGTTCCTGTGCGCCATCGCACTCGTCATAGGCATCGTCGCCGTGGAGCACAAGCTGCCATCGACGAAGGAGGCCGAGGCGCAGCGGCAGCATCCGCTCGCCTTCAACTCCGGCGACGTGGACGGCGTGGAACTCGACATCGAGGAGGTGCGCACTGTGCTCGCGCGCCAGGACGGCGCGTGGATGGTGAGGGAGCCGTTTGAAGACCGTGCCGATCCCGACTTGATCGCCAGGCTGCTCAAAGAACTGCAGGACGTCGAGTGGATCGAGACCATCACCAAGGAGCAGATGCAGGGCGACTCGTGGAAGAAGTCCGGCCTCGAGAGCGCGCGCATCCGCGTGCGCCTGAAATCAAACAACGCCACGCTTGCCGAGGCCTGGTTTGGCAATCCCGCGCCGTTGGAGGGATCCGTCTGCGTTTCCACCGCGCTGCCTGGCCGGCCGACTGTGCATCATGTGGCGAAGACGGCGGTGCCCGTGCTTTTGAAGAACCCCGCCGAGACATGGCGGGACTCGAAGCTGCTGCGATTCCCGGCGAACAAGGTCACACGCATCACGCTCTCCGACGGCGCGGGCTTGATCGAAGTCGCGCGCACCTTGCAGGCGCCCACATGGATGCTGGTGAAGCCGCTCAAAACGCGCGGCCACGAGGAGCACATCGAAGAAATGATCGCCGCCTTGCAGAATCTGAAGGTGGACGCCGCCACTGATGGGAAGACCAAGCCCGCCGCCACCGCCGTGCCCGGCGCGACCGGAGCATCCGGCAGTCTCGAGATCTCCTTGGAGCTGGTCGGCGGCGCCGCGCCGGTGAAGGCCGTGCTCAAGAACCCTGGCGACCAGCAGACCACCACCACCGAGGCCAGCGTGTCGGATCGTAAATCCACCTTCACCGTCTCCTCCGAGGCGTTGCAGTCCCTGTGGGCCAGGCCGAACGACCTGCGCGATGACAAGCTCGCGCGGTTCAAGCCCGAGACCGTCACCGAGATCAAGATCGAGAGCATCGTGCACCCCGACGTGGTCCTGCAAAAGCAGAACGACTCGTGGTTCCTCCAGCGCCACGGCCAGATGGAGCCGGCCAATGGCGAGCGCGCCGCCACGCTCTTCTCCGCGCTCAACACGCACCGCATCCGTGAATTCTCCTCCGACTCCGCGTCGAACCTCGAAGCCTACGGACTGCACAAGCCGCTCCTCAGCATCACCTGGACCACGACGGACAAGGAATCACGGCGCATCTCCTTTGGCAGCGACGGCAAGGAATCCGTCTTCGCCAAGTACGACTCCGAGCCATACGTGTACAAGGTCGCTCCCGCCGTGCTCGCCGCCTTTCCCCCTGATTCGGTGAAATGGAAGGGGCTCAACCCGCTGCGCTTCTCCATCTTCGCCCTGCGCCGGGTGAGTCTCGCCCTCGGCACCGCGCCGCCCGTGGTGCTCGATTACAATCCCGACAGCTCGCAATGGTCCGGCACCCTCGCCGGGAAGGACATCACCTCCATGATCGACCGCGTGAAGGCCGACCGGCTTGCCGCCAGCCTCTCGAAGATGCAGGTGCAGGACTGGGTGCAGGACCGCACGAATGCCGTCACCGCGCTCGCGAATCCCGGCATCACCGTGACCGTTGATCTCGGCACACCAGGCAGCCCCGCCGCACCGCTCACCCAACGCACGCTGCGCTTCTCCACGACAAACCCCGGCACCGACACCGCCCTCTACTTCGGCCAGCTCGACGGCGGCCCCGACGTCTTCTACATCACCCGGGAGTCGCTGCGCGAGATGCTTGCTTCCGTCTTCAAAAGAGGCGGGTGAGCGGACGCACTGCAAGCCTGCCCTGCAAAGTCCCCGGGGCGTCCTTGTCCTTCGCTGCGCCCTCCGCACCCGGCAAGACAGCTTGTCCAGCACGCCTCCGACAATGCCAGCAATACGCTCGACGGCGTCCTTCGCCGGCAAGCACCGCACACGGCCCGACGTTTTCCATCCACCATGAACGCACCGCTCCCTGCCCTCCGTCCGCTGATCCTCTCCCTGCTCCTCGCCCCTGGTTCACTCCTTTGTGCAGCGAACTGGCCCATGTGGCGTGGGGCGAATGGCGACGGCACATGCACGGAGTCGAACCTGCCGGAGAAGTGGAGCGCCACGGAGAACGTGGTCTGGAAGGTGAAGCTGCCGGAGCGCGGGAACTCCACGCCCGTCGTATGGGGCGACAAGGTTTTCGTCACCCAAGCCATCGAGAAGGAGGGCGGCCGGTTGCTGTTGTGTTTCGACAAGAAAACCGGGAAGCAGCTCTGGCAGAGTGGCACGACGTGGAAGGAACCTGAACTCACGCACCAAACCAATCCGTTCTGCTCCGCCTCGCCCGCCACGGATGGCGAGCGCGTGATCGTCTCCTTCGCGTCGGCAGGTGTGTTTTGCTACGACATGAACGGCAAGGAACTCTGGAAGCGCACCGACCTCGGCCGCCAGCATCACATCTGGGGCTACGGTTCCTCGCCGGTGATCGCGGGCGACCGCGTATTTCTGAACTTCGGCCCGGGCGAGAACACCGTCTTGTACTGCTTCGACAAAAAGTCGGGCGAGACCCTCTGGAAGCACGCGGAGCCAGGCGGCGCCTCCGGCGAACGCGGCGGCAAGGAGTGGCTCGGCGCATGGAACGATCCGCTGCTGAGGAACACCGGTGCGCGCGAAGAATTGCTCGTCGCGTTTTCGGGCCGGGCCTGCGCCTTCGATCCCGCCGGCGGCAGGGAATTGTGGACGTGCGCGGGCCTCACGCCGCTGGTGTACAATTCCCCGCTCTACGCCGATGGCGTGATGCTGGCCATGTGCGGCTATGGCGGCGCGGCGCTGGCCGTGAAGACCGGCGGCAGCGGCGACGTGACGGCCACGCATCGCGTCTGGCATCTGCCAAAGGTGCAGCAGCGCATCGGCTCCGGCGTGATCCACCAAGGCCGTCACTACATCCTCACCGACGGCGGTTTCGTCGAGTGCCGGGACATGAAAACGGGCGGGCTGGTGTTCAGCGAGCGGCTCCGTGGCCCGGGCCCCGCCGGCCAAAACTGGTCTTCGCTCGTGCTCAGCGCCGATGGCAAGTGCTACGCCGCCAATCAAGGCGGTGATTGCTTTGTCTTTCGAGCCAGTCCCAAGTTCGAGCTGCTCGCCACCAACCCGATGGGAGAGAAAATCATCGGCTCCATCGCCGTTTCCGACGGCCAGCTCTTCATCCGCGGGCATCAGAACCTGTTTTGCATCGGCGGAAAGTGATGCCGCACTCGGGCGGCGTCGGCTGTCGAACCCGCAATCCGAAACTGCCGGCAGGACGAGCGTCTCGCTCGTCCGGAACCGCGGAATTCGGGTTGAATGCAGCGCGGTTCCTGCGGCGTACTTTCCCGCACGATGACTGCTGCCTTCGCAAAAAAACTTGTCTTCTTTTCCACTGCGGCCCTGACCACGCCGGTCTTCGCCGCCGCCACCGCGCCGATCAGCATCGCGCCGCCGGAACCGGGGGTGACGATGGACTTTCAGCGTGATGTGTATCCCATCCTGAAGGCGAACTGCATCGCGTGCCACAACAAGACCACGACGAAGGCCGACCTGAACATGGAGACGCCCGCGCTCATGAAGAAGGGCGGCGAGTCGGGCGTCGGCATCCTGCCCGGCAGGGGCGCGGACAGCATCATCCTCCAGGCCGCCGCGCACACATGGGACTCGGTGATGCCGCCGAAGGGCAACAAGGTCGGCGCGGTGAATCTCACCCCTCGCGAACTCGGCGTGCTCAAGGCATGGATCGACCAGGGCGCGAAGGCATCGGAAAAACACGAGCAGCAGATCGCCTGGCAGCCGCTGCCACCGGGATTGAATCCGATCTACTCGCTCGCGATGACGAAGGATGGCCGGTTTGCCGCCTGCAGCCGCGCGAATCAAATCTTCATCTACGACCTGGCCACGCGGCAGTTCGTCACGCGGCTCACTGATGACGCGCTCATCAAACAGGACATCTACAAGAATGCGGGCGTGGCTCATCGCGATCTTGTCCAGTCCCTGGCCTTCAGCCCGGACGGCGCCCGGCTCGCTTCCGGCAGCTTTCGCGAGGTGAAAATCTGGCGGCACGAGAAAGGCGCCCCGGTCACGCGCAAAGCCGGCCTCGCTGCTGGTCCCGCCGCCGCGCGGCTGAGTGCGGATGCCAGGCAAATCGTGAGCACGGACAAGAGCGGCGCGCTGCTGGTGCTGGATGCCGCGAGTGGCAAGGTGCTGAAGACGATCTCAAATGTGAACGCCGCGGGCATCAAGCTCATCGCCATCGCGCCGGATTCCTCGAAGGCCGCCGTCCATGGCGCCGATGGCGCGCTCGCGATCTGGAATCTGCAGGATGGCCGGAGCCTCGCGGTCAAGCCAGGTGTCACCGGCGTGCGTGCGCTCACCTGGACTCGCGATGGCAAGGCCGTGGCGACGGCAGGCGAAGACAAGATCATCCGCGTATGGCCTTTACCCGAGGGTGCTGGCGCGGAACTGTCTCCTGCTAAGGAACTCAAGGGCGCGACGGGCGCGATCAACGTGCTCGAAACAGGCGCCGGTCCGGATCATCTGCTGACGGCGGGCGACGACGGCATCGTGCGCCTTTGGAGCATCGCCGGCGGGAAAGTCGCGCGCGAATTCAAGATCGCTGGTGTCGCCTCGCTCGCCCTCTCGATCGATGGCAGGCAACTTGCCGCCGGCTGCGGCGATGGCGCGGTGCGCATCTGGGATGCCCAGACTCCGAAGCAGGTGGCTGAACTGCGCGGCGACCTCGAATCAACCAGGCGCATGGCCGCGCTCGATTGGGAGATTGCGGCGCGCACGATGGATTCGACGTTCCAAACTGCCGAGATCGCACGCATCGACGCCGACACGAAAGCGCTCGACGACCGCCTCAAGAAATCGAACGACGCCATCGCCGCCGGGAAGAAGGCGCTGCCGGACAAGCAAAAGGCAGTGAAGCCCGCGCAGGATGCAAAAGCCGCCGCGCAAAAGGCCGCCGGCGATGTGACCGCCGAGCTGGCGAAAGCTCCCGGCGGCAAACCCGATGCCGCGCTCGAGAAGAAAAACAAGGAAGCGCAGGACAAGCTCATGGCCGCCGTGAAGGCCGAGGAAACCGCCGTCGCCGCCGTGAAGACGGCAGAGGACCAGATCAAGGATGCCGAGGCCGAAGTGAAGATCGTCAGCGATGCCAGGACGAAAAACACCAAGCTCACCGCCGATGCCAAGGCCGCGCTCGATGCCGCGAAGCAGGCGGCGGCAAAGGCCACCGCTGACCTCACCGCCCTGAAGACCACCGTGTCCAAGGACGCCACCAAACCGCTGGCCGTAGGTTTCTCCGCCGACGGTCAGCAAGTGGCCGCTGCGCTGGCAAATGGATCGCTGCGTGCATGGTCGGTCACCTCGGGCGCTGCGCTTGATCTCGTGGAGGCCACTGGCTCTCTGACGGGCGCGTCAGTCGCTTGGGAATCATCCGGCTCATGGGTCGTGTGCGGCGCGGACAGTACCACCACCCGCGTGCCCGCCGCTGCAAAGTGGGCGCTCGAAAAGGTGCTCGGCGGCGAAATGCCCGGCTCGCCTTTTGTCGATCGCGTGACCGCGCTGCGCTTCAGCCCCGATGGCCGCACCCTCGCCGCCGGTGGCGGCGAGCCGTCGCGCACCGGCGACATCTTGCTGTGGGAGACCGCCGCGTGGAAGCTCGCGAAGAAGATCGAGGAGCGCCACTCCGATTCCGTGCTCAGCATCGACTTCTCGCCTGATGGCAGGCTGCTCGCTTCCGGTGGCGCCGACAAGGCCGTACGCATCACCGACATCGCCAGCGGCGGACAGGTGCGCCTGTTTGAAGGTCACACGCATCATGTGCTGGGTGTCTCGTTCCGCGCCGACGGCCGCATCCTTGCCAGCTCGGGCGCTGACAATGTCGTGAAAATCTGGGACATGATCACCGGCGACCGGAAGAAGAACATCGACGGCTGGGACAAGGAGGTCACTTCGCTGCAGTTCATCGGAGCGACCGACCAGTTGCTCACCTCCGCCGGTGACAATCGCGTCCGGCTCGTGCGCGATTCCGGTGCCGAGGTCCGGTCCATCGCCGGCCTGCCCGACTTCATGCACGGCGCTGCCGGGACGGCGACAGCCAGCGTCCTCATCGGCGGCGGCCAGGACAGCGTGCTGCGCGTGTGGGACGGCGCAACGGGCAAGGAGATGGCGGCATTCGCCGCAAAGTAGCAGCCTGACCAGAATCCCCCACGGCCCGCGATCCGTCGCCCCAGCAAATCTGCAAAAGCGCGGCAACTCCTCCCAGTTCACCCGATGCCTTGCCGGGTGTGCGGGCACGCAGGGCTTACGCATGAACCGAAGGCACAAGCCTCAAATCTATGATTTGCCCGGCAAGATTCAGGATTCCACAGATGGATTCAGAAGAAGTCCGATCCGTGGTCGCCCTGAATCCGTGGGAATTCACTCAGAAGCAATTCATGCGTAAGCCCTGGCGGGCACGTCTTCGTCCGCGAAAAACCGCGTTTTGACCGCGTATTTTCGATGCAATGAAGACACCGACCCCCAGGCTCACTCGGCTGGCCGCCGCCACGATGATGATATTGCTCCCATTTCAGAGCCAAGCGGAGCAATCGCGTCAATTGAGCTTCACCAATGACATCGAGCCCATCCTCACAAAGGCCGGCTGCAATGCGGGCGTGTGCCATGCGAAGGCGATCACCGGCCAGCGCGGCTTCCGCCTGTCCGTGCTCGGCTTTGAGCCGGAGGAGGACTACGAAGCCATCGTGAAGCAGGGCAAGGGCCGCCGTGTATTCCCGCCCGCGCCGGAGGAGAGCCTCTTCCTCACGAAGGGTGCGGCCATTGTTCCGCACACGGGCGGCAAGAAGCTGGAGCCGGGATCGGAGTCATGGAAGACCCTGGTGCGCTGGATCGCCGAAGGCATGAGCTACGCGACGCCGGACGAGCCGAAGATCGCGGGCATCGAAGTGGAGCCAAGGCGCGCGACGATGAAAGTGAACACCTCGCTCAAGCTCAAGGTCACCGCGCGCTATTCGGACGGCAGCCGGCGCGATGTGACGCCGCTCGCCCTCTTCGAGGCCAATGATCGCGCGATGGCCTCGGCGAACGACACGGGACTCGTGAAGACCTTTGATCTCCCGGGCAATGTCGCGGTCATGGTGCGCTATGCGGGACTCGTGTCCGTGTGCAGCGTTTCCATTCCGCTCGGCGCACCCGTCGATCATCTGCCGCCGGCGAAGAACTTCATCGACGAACTGGTCTTCGCTAACCTCAAGCAGATCGGCGTGCCGCCTTCGCCGGTGTGCGATGACGCGACCTTCCTGCGCCGCGTATCGCTCGACATCGCCGGCCGACTGCCGACCGCGGACGAGATGAATGCCTTCTTCGCGAGCAAGGACGCGGGCAAGCGGGACAAGGTCGTCGAGTCGCTGCTCAACAGCCCCGACTACGCCGACTACTTCGCCAGCAAGTGGACCGCGCTCCTCAAGAACAAGCGCGACGACAATGCCGACATCACCGCGAACTTCGCCTTCCACGCGTGGGTGCGCGACAGCCTGCTGTCGAACACGCCTTACGATCAGATCGTGCGCCAAGTGCTCGCTTCGACAGGCACCATCGTGTCGAATCCGCCCGTCGCGTGGTACAAACGCGTGAAGGAGCCGAACGTGCAGCTCGAGGACGTGGCACAGCTCTTCCTTGGCGTGCGCATGCAGTGCGCGGCGTGTCATCATCATCCGTTCGAGAAGTGGACGCAGGCCGAGTATTACCATCTCGCGGCGTTCTTCAGCCAGGTGGGTCGAAAGCCAACCGCCATCGCGGGCGAGGACCTCATCTTCCACAAGCGCGGCACGGCGCAGTTCGAACACCGCAAGACGAAGGTGATGCTGAAGCCCGCCGGCCTCGGCGAGCCGGAGATGTCCATCTCGCCCGATGATGATCCGCGCCTCGCGCTGGTCGATTGGATGGCGAAGAAGGACAATCCGTTCTTTGCCACGGTGCTGGTCAACCGCTACTGGAAGCACTTCTTCAAGCGCGGCCTTATCGAGCCCGAGGACGACATCCGCGACACGAATCCGCCGACGAATCCCGAGCTGCTCGCCGCGTTGTCCAGGAACTTCATCGACAGCGGCTTCGACCTGAAGTCGCTCGTGCGCGCGATCACGGAGAGCCACACCTATCAGCTCAGCTCGACGCCCAACGAGCACAACGCGATCGACCGTCAGGCATTCTCGCACTACTACCCGAAGCGCATGAGCGCCGAGGTTCTGCTCGACAGCATCGACATGGTCACCGGGGCGAAGTCCGACTTCGCCGACCTGCCGCCCGGCACCCGTGCCGTCTCACTTCCTGACAACAGCTACAATCGCGCCTCGCCCTTTCTCAAGGTCTTCGGCCGCCCCGAAGCTGCAAGCGTCTGCGAATGCGAGCGCGTGCAGTCCGCCAGTCTCGCGCAGAGTCTGCACCTCATGAATGCCAGCGATGTAAAGGCCAAGCTCACCGCCAGCGCCGGCCGCGCCGACCTGCTCAGCAAAGCCGAGATGCCCGAGCCGAAACGCATCCGCGAAATCTACATGGCCGCCTTCTCGCGTGAACCCACCGCCGACGAAGTGCGCATCAGCGAGAACCACGTCCTCAAGCCGCGCGCCGATGCCCAAGGCAAGCCGATCGACTCGCAGCGCGCAAAGCGCCAGGGCTACGAGGATCTGCTCTGGGCGATCCTCAACACGAAGGAGTTCCTGTTCAATCACTGAGGCCGTGCTGAGTGCGGCTCGCGCCCTGACACCCAACGACATCATGATTCGTGATTTCCAGCAGATTCAAGGAGGCCGGCAGATTTCAAATTTCTCTTTTCATTTGCTGGCCTCCCTGAATCTGCTGGAGACCAATTCAGTATTCACAGAACCTGATGCCGTGAAGCAAAGTTCATGAATCGTCGCAACATGCTTGCCCTTGCTGGACTCGGTCTGGCTTCGCGCATTCGTGCGGCAAACTCTTCTGCCATGAACTCCGCCTTCCAGATCATCCAGACGCAAATCGACAACGGCACGTTGCATGCGGCAGCGATCCAGGTGCAGCGCGGCGATCGGGTGACACGGCAGGCCTTTGGCAAGGCGACGCTGGATTCGATGTTCCTGCTCGGCTCGATCACGAAGCCCTTCACCGCGGTGGCGATCATGATCCTGGTGGATCGTGGTCAACTGAAGCTCTCCGATCCCGCAGTGAAGTATCTGCCCGAGTTCAGCGACGGCGCGCGCAAGGACATCACGATCGAGCAACTGCTCACGCACACCTCGGGCTTGCCGGATCAACTGGAGAACAACGCCGAGCTTCGCGCGAAGCACGCGCCACTGAGTGAGTTCGTGAAGGGTGCGGTGCGCACGCCGCTGCTCTTTGCTCCTGGGACCAAGTATCACTATCAAAGCATGGGTATCCTGCTCGCAGCGGAGATTGTCGAGCGCGTGGCGAAGACCGCACTGCCGAAGTTCCTCAATGAGCATGTCTTCTCACCACTCGGCATGTCGCACACGGTGCTGGGCTTGGGCAAGTTCCAGAAGTCCGACATGGAGCCGATGCAAACCGAGCACGCGGCACCCGAAGCGGGTGGCGGAGATCCGAACGCGAAGGCATGGGACTGGAACAGCGATTACTGGCGCAATCTCGCCGCGCCGTGGGGCGGGGGACACAGCACCGTTGGCGACATGACTATCTTCCTGCGCAGCCTGCTGCATCCGGAAGGTAAGGTGCTGCGCGAAGAGTCTGCACGACTGATGATTGCCGATTACACGCCAACACTCGAAGCGCATCGCGGCATCGGCTTCATGGTTGGTCCGGAAGGCTTCGGCAAGCATTGCTCCGCGCGCACATTCGGCCACAGCGGATCAACAGGCACTCTCGCGTGGGCCGATCCAGCGACGGACACGAGCTTCGTGCTGCTCACGGCGCTGCCGAAGAATGTCTCGGGCGATTTGATTCTGCATCCCGTGGCGGATGCGGTGTCAGCGAGTTGAGCCGCTGAGCGTATCAAACATTCGCATCTCCTCGGCCCATTCGTTTGCCCACTGATCATGTGGCGGACCTGTGACGACCATGAGCCAGCCATCCTTGGTCACGACAGCACCGGGATCGGCTCCGGCGAGCCGATAGTCGGTCGAGGGCGTCCATGAGGAGCCGTCGCTGCTTGTCGCCGTGAACACGCCGCGACCGGTGGCGAAGAAGGTGATCGTCTTGCCATCGGACTGCGCGTTGCCGAGCCAGCGCAGATCGTGGTCATCGAGATGGATGTCATCGACGCGGGTGAAGTTCAGGCCATCGGTGCTCGTCGCGTGATAGGCGGTGCCAGCGCGCGGAGGCTCGCGGCGATCCTGATTGGTCTGGAACTCGTGCGCGGTGCCGTTGTCGGGCGAGTAAAGATGGAACGTGCCCTGATGCAGCACGACGGCGCAGTCGATGACGATGCGGCCCTCAACGCCGAAACGCACGCCCGGCTCAAAGGTGTAGTGCAAGCCGTCGGTCGAGATCGCGGAGAAGATTTGCGGTGTGCTCAGGCGGAAGTCGCGGCTGCGATTCGAGGTGAAGTAGAGTCGCACGCGACCATCCGGCAACGGCACGAGCGTGGGATCAAAGGGGCTCGCGAGACCTTCGTCCATGCCATCGACGACGATGGGCTGCGGCTTGCTCCACGTCTTGCCTTCGTCGCTGGAGAAGCTGGCGGCGACGCGATCGAAGTTGCGCCGATCATCGGCGGGGAAATGCTGGAACGTGGCGAGCAGACGACCGTCTTTGAGTCGCGCGATCGTCGGCACTCCTGCACGCTCGAAGGTGCCGAGTTTCTCGGCCTTGCCGTCGGTGGTCGCATGGTAGATGAGCACGTCGTTGTTCCACGGACCATTTTGCGGCTGGCGCGCTTGCGGTTGATTCACGGGCTGCGGTCCATTCGCGATTCCTTGCGGACCTCCGCGACCTTGTGGCGGCAAGGAGATGGTGTGCGTCTTGAAATACATCTTCCACTTCCCACGCCAGCGGATGACGAAGGGATCGGTGATCTGCATTCCTGCTTCAGCCGTGAGACGCGCGCCGGGTTCTTGAGTCCAGTTCAAGCCGTCAGTGGAGAGAAAGCTGCCGACGATGTTGCTGCCGGGCCGTTGCTCAAAGGCATACAAGCGCAGTCGTCCGTCGCCGAGCGGCACGGGCATCGTGGTCGCCCAGCCTTGGAGTGGCAGCACGCCGTGGTAGCGAAACTGCAATCCGTCGTCCGACCTCGCAATGACGGTGCCGCCCGCGCCATGCACGAACATGAACCACTCTTTACCCACACGGAACACATCGGGATCGCACAACTCCTCGCGGCTGATCGTCTCGCCCACCTCACGGTAGTGAATGCCATCGTTCGATGTCGCGAGACTGATCGCGTGTGACCCAGGCGCGATGGCAGGATCGCCATGGAAGTCGGAGGCGAAGTAGTAGAGACGGAACTTGCCCTCGTCGTCGCGGATGATGCCGGGGTCGCAGGCCTTCATCGTCGTCATTCCATCGATCTTGAAGTCGGTGGCGAGTTTGAAGTCGATGCCGTTCTCGGACACAGCGCACGCGGTGTTCTCCGTGTGCGTGGTGCGACCATCCGGCGGCTTCACGAAGTAAATGAGCACGCGCTTGTCGCCGTCATTGATCACACACGGCACCGACGCGCTCTCCAGACGAATGCCTTCATCGACAGTCCACGTCAGCCCATCATCACTCGTCGCACTGCGCACCATGTGGGATGCGATGCCTTCCTGTGGCCTCGGCTCGGGACGATCAAAGAACGCCGCGAATGGATCGAACAACGACTCCTGCGCAGAAGCCGACACGAGAGCGCAAGACGCGAGCACCAGGGAGCGGAGAAGAGCGTGCATGGTGGCTAAACGCCGCCGCTCATCGCTTTTGTGTGTCAGCCCCAGAAGCCCTTTAGCATCTCCGGTGCTTTCACGCCGAGCGGGAACTTCTTCGCCAGCGCGTGCTGGTCGATGCCGGCGAACTGCCGCAGCGATTCATGCACATGCTCGGGGCGGACGCGGATACCTTTGTCGTCGAGCGCGAGCGTCTGCGGATTCACGGTGCGTGCGAATTGCTTCGCATCGGTCGCGCCGATGACGCGGTTGCCTTTGATGCCGGGGCCGAGGAACATCACGCTGCCGATGCTCCAGTGGTCCTTACCGTTGCCACCGTTGTAGGTCGGCGTGCGACCCATCTCGCTCTGCACGATGACGACGAGCTTGTCGCGCAACTTCAGTTCTTCGGCGCGGCGAATGAAATACGTGATGCCCTGGAGGAACTCGGGGATGAGCTTCATCTGGTCGCGGTCGTTGTTCGCGTGGCTGTCGAACTGACCGATGGTGAGGTTCGCGGACACGCACACGCCAGCAGCGAAGGAGGCGAGCGCGATCTCCGCCTGCTGTGCCATGCGTTCCTTCGGGATCGACTTCGGAATGAAGGGCACCACGCGTTGCAGCGCCTTCGAATTCACCTGCGCGGCGTAGAGCATGTTCTCCGCGCGCTCGAGACGTGGCAGGCGTGGCTGCTGCAACGTCGCGTCATGCGCTTCGGCGAGTGTTTGCTCGATGCGATCAAGCACGAAGTCTTCATGATAAGGCGAGCGTTCGTTGCCCTCGAGATGATCCGCGAGCGCGACCTTCTTCAGCGAGGGCAAATACGGCACGCGCGACATGGCGACGAGATTGCCGGTGTTCGAGTAGTTGCCGAACGTCAGAAACGACAACGGACACGCGGGCCCTTTGCACGCTGCCACCAGCGCCGCGAAGGTCGGACACGCGAGGCTGTCGAGCTTCCCCGTGGCCATGTAGCGCGCACCGGGCGAGTGATTGTTCACCGAGTAGTCGAGTCCATTGAAGACGAGCAGTTCGCTGCCGAAGTCCTTGTAAAACTCCTCGTTGCTCATGCCTCCGTCTTTCTTCTTGTCGGTGGGCGCAAACTTGTGAGCGCCCTGCGTGAGGATGTCGCCTTCTTGATACAGCCGGTTGATGCCATCGACTCCCTTCGGGTCCATCAGGTAAGTCGTGTCCCAGCCGCCGGAGGCATTGAACACGACATAAAATGGCCCCGCGTAAGGCGGCGTCTCTTTCGTCTCCGCACGCGACGTGCGCGGTGCCGCGATGCCGAGTCCGGCGAGCGAGCAGAGTTTCAGAAAATCGCGGCGTTTGTCATTCATAAAGGAACTCCTGTCGGCGCAGCAGATACGTCAGCACGGCTCGCCAAGCGCGGATGGTGTAGTGAGGATCGGCCACGCGGACATGATCGGGATCGGGGCGACAGGAGTAGTTCTCCTGCTCCTCGCGGCGTTTCTGCTTCGCTTCGTCGAGGATGCCGGTGAAAAGGCGGAAGGTGCGCGCGACTTCGGCAGAATCTTCGCTGTCGATGCGACCGAGCACACGCTCGTGTAGGTGAGCGATGGTGTGCTTGATCTTCGCGTCGGTCTCCATCGAGCCGGGCACGACGTCGGGTTCCATGTTGCGGAATAAGAGACGTTCATCGTTCGGTCGCTCGAAATCACGAGCGGCGTTTTTGCAGGCCACGTCGTTTGCCATCGTGCGCATGATCGCACCCATCGCGCCGCTCGGGTCGGTGGCGCGTTCGGTGACTTCCTTGCTGTCGATGCCGCCGTAGAGCATCGCGAGACCGCCGTCGCCGTTGTGCAGCTTGCGCCAGCCTTCGCCGAACACGGCCTCGATCTTCCGATCCAGTTGCTCTGGCGAGAGCATGTGCGCGAGACCGAGATCATCGAGTTCGGTGCGGCGCGCGGGATTTGCTGCGACCGAAGCAACGGCATCCGCGCGATAGAAGTCGCTCATGACCCAGTCCTTGAGCACGGCTTTGAAGTTGAAGCCATTCTTCGCGAAGCGCGTGGCGATGGCCTCGGTTTGCTTGCGCTGCTCGGCGTAGGCGCGGCGCTTGGCGTTGTAGATCGGATCATCGAGGTCCTTCGGTGGCAGCAGAACCTTGCGACCTGTGAGGATGTAATACGCGTGCTCCACCATTGCGACGGCGAAACGCGGATCCTTCGCGGTGCGTTCGCCGAGCCATTGCAATGAGCGCCAGCGTTCGGCCGCAGGCATGTCGTCGCCCTCAAAGCCAGCCTGGAACATGTCTTCAAACCAGCCGCCTTTGCGCCGCCCATACACGCCTTTGTCCGCGAATACCCAGTAATCCTGAAACAGGCTCGCCACGGGATCGAGCGTCTTGTGGCACACCACGCACTCGCTCGCCTCCATCGTCGGCACTTTGCATTTCGCGGTGACAGCGGCAGCGTCGGTGACACGCGCGGCGAGTTCCAGCACATCGACGCCGAGGAAGTGCTGGTAATACATGCGCGCGCGCAGGCGATTGCGATTCGTCTCCGTGGTCGGGTAGCGCGTGAGCCACTGAAACGTGCTGAGGATGCCCGCGTGCGGATAGAAGCCGGAGGCTGACTCTTGATCCGTCTGCCGACTGCGACCCTTCAGTGCCGTGAGCCGCACGGGGATGTATTCAAACGGGTCCTTCACGTCTTTGAACCGGTCCTTGATCTGATCGAACATGCCGTAGCCGCGCGACGTGTAGGGCGTCATCATGATGTAGTCCGCGGTGACGAGTTCAGTGAACGGACGATCGTTCCGCACGATGTGCTCGATCAGTTTCATCGGCTCACCGAGCAACGCCTCGCGATACTCGCGCGCGATGCGATACTTCGCCTGCTGCTTCTCCTTCGGATCAGCGATCTCGTCGAACTTCTCCTTCTGATACCACAGCCGCGACTTCTCGAAGTGCTCATACGCGAGCACCGTGGCATCCGCGTTGCCGTCAATGCCGAGCGTGAGGAAGATATCGTTGAAGCCCTCGCGCAACCGGTCGTAGAAGGCGTCTTCTTTGAGCACGGCGTCCAGCATCGCAGGCATCGCCTTCAAGCCATCGTGCTGGATGAGTTTGAGTTCATCATCCGTCGGAAGCCGACCCGCGAGTGACAACGTCGCGCGACGCAGCAGGCGGCGATCATCCAGCATCACGATGCCATCGAAGAACGGCGGCGCGTTCTTGTCCTCAGCAACTTCGACTGGCTTCGTCGGTGCGGTCACGCGCTTCACGAAATCCGCGAGGATGCGATAGCCTGCCGAGTCGGGTTTCAGCACCGCCTTGCCTTTGTGCTTGAGCTTGCCCTGCGCCTTTAGCAGCAGACGCGACTGGTCTCCTTCGCTCGCACGCGCCATTTTTATGAATGCCGCGCGATTGTGCCGCATCGCCTCATCGCGTGCCTCGCCGAGCACCTTCGATGGATCGCGCAAAACGAAGTCGCTGTCCTCGGCATCGCCGCCAGCCTTGTGACACTTCAGGCACTCCTGCGAAGCCACCTTGCCCCATACGTCTTCGACGAACGCGGTATCCATCGGAGCCTGACAAGCCGCGCCGGTGTAGGCCGTGTCAGCACCCTGCGAGGTGCTACCGAGCAGGACGAGTGCGATCGCGAGAGCTGGCAGCGCAGTGTTCATAGAAGCTGCGCTCGGGACGGCCCCAGCAATGGTGTTCTTTCAAGGGCGGCAGCTCACGCCACGATCTCCTTCACCACCTTGCTGCCTGGCTTCGTGACGTTGCTCAGGCGCATGTTCACACCGGCGACGGGATAGCTGAAGCGTGTGTGATCGAAGCCGAGCAGGTGCAGCAGCGTGGCGTGGAAATCGTGCGGAGACACTTTATCGACGACGGCTTCGTAGCCGAGGTCGTCGGTGCTGCCGTGGGTGTAGCCGGGCTTCACGCCGCCGCCGGCCATCCACACCGTGAAGGCGAGTGGATTGTGGTCGCGACCGGTGAGCGCCATCTTCTTGCCGCCGCGATTCTCCTGCATCGACGTGCGACCGAATTCGCCGCCCCAGATGACGAGCGTGTCGTCGAGCAGCCCGCGTTGCTTGAGATCGGCGATGAGCGCGGCGAGAGCTTGATCGACGCTGCGGCATTTGTCGATGAAGCCACCGTTGAGCGCCTCGCTCTTGCTCGCGCCGTGGCTGTCCCAGCCCCAGTCGAAGAGCTGGATGTAACGCACGCCGCGCTCGACGAGACGACGCGCGAGCAGGCAGTTGTTGGCGAAGGATTCCTGCCCCGGCTGCGTGCCGTAGAGCGCATGAATGTGCGCAGGCTCCTGCTGGATGTTGAAAGCATCGGTCGCGCTCGCCTGCATGTTGAACGCCATCTCGTATTGCGCGATGCGCGTGAGCGTTTCGGGATCGCCGACCTCGGCGGCGGTGCGTTGATTGAGTTCCGCAAGCGCATCGAGCGTGAGCCGACGCTGCGAGCGCGTGACGCCTTCGGGATTGGAAAGGAAGAGCACCGGATCGCCCTGTGAGCGGCATTGCACGCCCTGATACACGCTGGGCAGGAAGCCGCTGCCCCACACGCTCTTGCCCGCGTCGGGATTCTTGCCGCCGCTGGTGAGCACGATGAAGCCGGGCAGGTTTTGGTTGTCGCTGCCCAGGCCATAAGTAGCCCACGCTCCCGCGCACGGCAGGCCGGGATTCTGGCTGCCGGTGTGCATGAGCAGTTGGGCCGGACCGTGATTGAACTGGTCCGTGTGCATCGACTTGATGAAGCAAAGATCGTCCGTCATGCGCGCGAGGTGCGGCAGCCGGTCGGAGAACCACTGCCCGCTCTGCCCGTGCTGCTTGAACTCGTATTGCGGCCCGAGCAATTGCGGCACGCCCTGGATGAATGCGAATTGCTTGCCCGCGAGCATCGACATCGGGCAATCGCGTCCGTCGAGCCGCTTCAACTCCGGCTTGTAATCGAAGAGTTCGAGCTGGCTCGGCGACCCCGCCATGTGCAGGTAGATGACGTGCTTCGCGCGCGCCTGAAAATGTCCGTTCGCCGGCAGAAGCGGATGCGCCGGATCCTTCTTGAGTGGTCCGCTCGCGCCCCACGCACGGCTTGCCGTGGATGCCAGCCAGAGTGCTCCGAGGCCGCTGCTGCAATCGCGCAGGAAATGGCGGCGGGTTTGGTGGAGGAGAAGTTGGTGATTCATTGTTCTCGGTTGTTGAGGTTATCGCACCATCACCGCATCCATGTTGAGCAACGTATTGGCGACCAATGCCATCGCGTTGGCTTCGTCGGTGCCGGGTTCCTTCAAGGCGTTGTCGTGGAGTTTGATCAGCGTTTCGACCATCGCGCTGGAGGGCTTGGTGAGCGTGAGCAACTGGCAACCGTGTTCAATGTGGTCGCGCAAGGTGGTGCCGTGGGCGGTCATGCGTTTGGCGAAGGCTTGGGCGAGTTCGAAGAAGGCGGGGTCGTTCAATGACACAAGCGCTTGGAGGGGTGTGTTCGTGGGGATGCGGCGGGCGGTGCAGGCGTCGCGTGTGGGGGCGTCGAAGGTGAGGGCGGCGGGGTAGCCGCTGGTGCGTTTCGCATAGGTGTAGAGCGCGCGGCGGTAGCGGTCTTCGCCGGTGGAGGTGTTCCACTTCGCGCCGCTGTAGGCGGAGTTCCAGACGCCTTCGGGTTGCGGTGGATAGACGGGCGGACCGAACATCTTCGGCGCGAACAAGCCCGACACGACGAGCGCCTGATCGCGCACCATCTCGGCGGTGAGCCGGGTGCGCGGACCGCGGGCGTAGAGCGTGTTCTTCGGATCGCGTTCGATGAGCGCGAGGCTGGCCTTGCTCGATTGCGCGTAGGTGGCGGAGAGCGCGATCTCGCGGAGGAAGGTCTTCACGGACCACTTGTGGGTGGTGCGCAAACGCAGCGCGAGATGATCGAGCAACTCGGGATGCGTGGGACGCGCGCCGGTGGTGCCGAAGTCTTCGAGTGTCTCGACGATGCCGCGACCAAACATCTCGGCCCACAGACGATTCGCGAGCACGCGCGCGGTGAGCGTGTTGCGATCGCTGACCAGCCAGCGCGCCATATCGAGTCGCGTGAGGTCGTGTTGCTTCTCTGGCGGACGCGACAACTCAGGGATGCCGGCTTCGACGAGTTCATCTGGCGCGAGGCGATTGCCGCGTGTGAAGACGCGAGTCGCGCGCTGGGCGTTCGTGCTGCGCTGCACCATCACGGGCACGTTGGTGCCTCCGATCTTGTTCAAGGCGGCGCGCACTTCGTTGAGTCGAGCGGTGGTGACCTTGCGTTGTTCGTTGGTCGCGAGCGCGGGCCAGCGTTCATCTTTGCTGATCGACCATTGGAAGTGACGCAGCGGCAAACCTTGGAAGCCGCTGTTGGACGCAGCCTTCTGCTCCATCACAAGTTCGAGCGTGTCGCCTGCGGCCGCCGGCAAAGGCTTGTCCAGCGTGATGACGCACCAGCGCGGACCGGCGAGCACGGGATAGCCACCGAAGCCGTTCGCATCATCGGTGAGCGTGGCTTGCGGATCGAAAGGGCCGGCGAGGAAGTCAGCGAAGACATCGCTTAACTTCACGGGCTCGGCTTTGCCATCGGCGTGCTTCACACTCAGCTTCAGATGCGAGAGCACCGAGCCGCGCTCGGGCCATTTCTTGGGATCATCGGAGTCGGGGAAGATGTCGAGCCGCAGTGCGGTGATGCCTTGGACGACGGGCATCGAGAGCGTGTAAACGACACCGATGGGCAGCGTGCCGGTGGCGTCGATGCGTGCGTCTTTGCCCGGCTTCAATTCGCCGCCCGTGGTGCTCATCGACTTCGGCGACCACGGCTGCCACTTCATCTTTGCAAGCGATGAGCCGTCGGCGTTCAACTTCTCGCGCAGCTTGGTTTGCTCCTGCGCGAGACGCGCCATCTCATCGCGCTTCGCGGCATCGTCGGGGAAGGGCAGGCGCGGGAAGTCGTCGTTGAGGTCGGTGTCCTCGGTGCTGTTGAAGAAGGCAGCGAAGCGGTAGAAGTCGCGATGCGGGAAGGGATCATACGGATGTGAGTGGCACATGACGCAGCCGAAGGTCGTGGCCTGCCACGCGGTCCACGTCGTGTTCACGCGGTCGATCACGGCGGCGGTGCGATACTCCTCATCGTCGGTGCCGCCTTCAGTGTTGTTCTGCGTGTTGCGATGGAACGCGGTGGCAAGCAGGTTGTCGCCGCTGGGGTTTGGCAGCAAGTCACCGGCGAGTTGTTTGATCGTGAATTGATCAAACGGCAGGTCCGCATTGAACGCGCGGATCACCCAGTCACGCCACGGCCAGATGTCCCGGTGAGGATCTTTTTCAAAGCCGAAGGTGTCCGAGTAACGCGCGAGATCGAGCCACATCGAAGCCCAGCGCTCGCCGGAGTGTGGGGACTTCAGAAGGCGATCGACGACTTCTTCATAGGGCTTATGGGACGAAGGGGACTGATGGGTCTTATGCAGGAAGTCTTGAGCGTCTTCGAGTGTGGGCGGCAAACCGGTCAGGTCCAACGACACCCGCCGCAACCACTCCGCAGGCGCCGCCGCTTTCGATGGCGCGAGACCTTCCGCCTCCAGCTTCGCCAGCACCCAGCGATCCATCGGCAGACGCGGCCAGTCGGTTTGATTCACCTTTGGCAAAGGCAACTCCACCGGCGGCTCGAAGGCCCAGCTTTCCGTCCACACGGCGCCTTGCTCGATCCACTTCGTCAGCGTCGCGACTTCTTGCTCGGACAAACGCGGTTCGTGATCCGGCTTTGGCATGACTTCATCGGGATCGGTCGAAGTCACGCGCTTGATCAACTCCGACGCCTGCGGCTTGCCCGGCACGATGGCCTTCTCGCCCGACTTGCCCGTGGCGATGGCTTTGTCGCGATACACAAACGAGATGTTCCCCGCCGCCTTCACGCCGCCATGGCAGGCGGTGCAGTGCTTCGAGAAGAGCGGGCGGATATCGCGATTGAACTCGATCTTCCCTGCGTCGGCAGCAAACGAGGAAGTCGCGAAGACGCAGAGCAAAAGCATAACGCGGATCATGGCGAAGGAACGCCACAGCCTGCGGCCTCTATTTGGACGATGCGGCTTTTCTTTGTGCAAAAGCTGGCCCGTGCGGCAACGGTCGAAGTTCCCGACCTCAGTGATCAGTCGAGAAAATACGAATTCAGTTGCCGAGGGATATTCGCCGACGCAGCGCCGGCTTGTGTCGTTGCTATTTCGCTGTCGCCGGCTTCGCGTCGAGCAGATCGCGCAGATTGTACTTCGTGTAGCGCGCTTCGCTTGCCACGGCATCCTTGTCGGCGTTCGCCACCCAGAAGTCGAGTGATTCAGGCTCGAAGAGCACGCTCTGGATGTTGCTTTTCATGCACACGGGCGGGCGCATGAGGTCGCGGGCGGCATCGGCGGTAAACGCGCCCATGCCAGCCTCGACGCGGCGGTGCAGCTCCTCGTAGCGTTCACCGGCGCTCATGAGGACGGTATCCTTGATCGGATTTGGGAGCTGAGGATGGCTCTCGCCGCTCCAGATGATTTCGAGCTTCTCTGGAGTGGCCTTTACGCCGCAGGCGAGGCCGGAGCCGGCATCGGAGATGACGTAGTAGTATTCACAGGTGCGCGGCGTCGTGCGCATGATGTCGAGTGCTTCATCAATGGTGGCGGCGCGCTCCATCACCTCGCGCACCAGTTGCGACATGGGTTTGCCGTCCCAGCGGCCTTCACCGCGCCCACCCATCTCGCCGATGGCGATGTGACGCTCGTTCATCGCGGTGACGCTCCCGGTGAAACCGGCGTAACTCACGTTCACCCACGCGTGGCCGTAGCTGGGACGACTGACGATGACCACTGCGTTCTGCTCGAGACCGACGCCGCGCAGGTAATCGAGCACACGGCCATGATACATCTTCCCGCCGACGGTTGCGGAACCGGAAAGCGCGAAGCCGGAACAGTGAAACAGCTCGGGGAAGAAATTGGCGAGGCGCACCTCCTCGTGATCCAGTCCGGCTGCGTCCGCGATGGCATCCATCTCGGCGAGGTGACGCGGATCAACGAAGGGATTCGTGCGACGGACAGCCTCCTCGATCTCGCCGAAGAACCAGCGGCCTTTTCCAATGGAACTGCCCACGCCGACTCCGTAGAGGATGCGGTCCACCACGTCGCGGATTTCCTGCTTCAAAAGCGTGCCGTGCTGGCGGCCCATCGCCTCTGGCGTGCCGGACAAAAACAAGACGCGCGTGCCGTCGTGATTCTCCAGCCGGCCACCACCCGCCAGGGCGACCAGGGTGCGCTCACCGCGGGCGGGACCGAGTTTTGGAATCTTGCCGCCGATGTTGCCGAGGGCGGTCCGGGCAAAGCGGGTGAGGTGAGAGAGGGCCACGCGCTCTGTCTTGTCGTCCGGCTCCGGCTGCGGGCGCCACGTCGCATCGGTCACCTCTCGCCAGGAGCGCGGCAGTACGCCGATCACGACCTTGGTCTTGCCATCGTCGTATGACAGCCGCGACGGATAGCGGTCGCCATCGGCCACTCGTGCCACGAGCCTGCCATTGATGCCCGCCTTCAGCGCGAGCTGACCGGGTTCGATGACGTAGTCCGTGCCGCTACCGTCCGTCACGGACGAAATCGCCACGGCAAGTGGCAGCAGCAGCAACTGCTGCGGCGAGACGAGTGACGAGCCGAGGTCGAGCTTCTCTTTCGAAACGCTGTCAGGCCGTGTGGAAAATCGTGGCGCGCCGGGATCGCCGATGATGAGCAGGTTTTTCTTCGGCGCATGCACCCAGATTTGCTGGCCATTGCGGCAGATGGTTACCGGCGAGCCATCGATCTCGGTGGAGATGCGGATACGGCCAAGCGACTGCGCGGCGACGTGGAACGTGCGGCCTTCGAGGAACTTCACCGTGCCGGCGGCCGATTCGCATTTCACGTCGAAGACGGAGGGCTTCGGAAGATGGTTCTCAGGAGCGGCAAGAAACGAGAAAACCTTTTGCACGTAGCCGAAGACATCCTGGGCCTCCTGCGAGAGGTCCGGAACGGGTGTCTGCGCCGCCACCCGATGCGGAACGATGCCGAACAAAGTCAGTGCAACGACGACGAGCGAGGAGCCGAGGCTGATGCGAAGGCGGGGGAATGAAGACTTCATGGATGGGCGCAGAGGCTAGGCGCGATGAGGGGCGAGGCAATTCACTTTCCAGGGATCCGACGGCTGCGGAGGGCCGCGGTCAGGACAGGGACGGGACGATGGAGATCGAATTCGTCATGGGGATCAAGCCCCGATCTTCAAGTGCGATGGCCGGTGGCAGAAAAGCGCCCTCAAAAGCAAGAGGGCGGCATCGCCGCCGCCCTCCTGTGAGTTCTCGGTGCGTGCGGGCTTCCGCCACACGCAGGATGCCAGTGAAGCCGTTACTTCGCCGCGGCTCGGAGGTAGAACTGCTGATAGACGTTGTCGTTCAGCTTGAGCTTCGCCTGAATGGCATCGAGGACGCTGCTCTCGGCTTCAAAGCGGATGTTCACAAAGGTGCCGGCCTCGACGTGGCGCGGACTGGAGGGAAACTGGCGTTTGCCGAGATTGTCGATCTGCTCGAGCTTCGCCCCGGCCTTTTCCATCTCCTTGCTCACGGTGCTCACGAGCGTGTCGATGCCTTCTTCCTTGCCCTTCGTGTCGAACACGATCATGGCTTCGTATTTGTGTTTCATGGTGATCCTGGGTTCTGGGTGGTTCGGTTTTCTTCTTTGCGATTGAAAAGGTTCATCGCCGCGGCGAGGCCGGACTTCAAGCTCTCGCACACGGCATCGGCCGCACGCTGGACCGCAGCATCGACGGCGGCACGCTCTTCGGCGCGGAACTTGCCGAGCACATGCCCCACCATACGGTCACCCGATGGTCGCGAGCCGCTTGCGTCCGCGATTCCAACCTTGAGACGGGGGAACTCCTCGGTGCCGAGACGGGATATGAGCGACTTGATGCCATTGTGCCCGGCAGCGGAGCCGGAGAGCCGGAGGCGCAGCCGGCCGAGCGGCAGATCAACGTCATCAAACACGACGAGCGACTGGTGCGCGGGCACTTTGTAAAAGTTTGCAACGGCGGCAACGGAATCTCCGCTGCCATTCATGAAGGTCAGCGGCTTCAGCAGCCAGCCGTCGGGGAACTTTGCCAGCAAGCAGTCCCACCGCTTCTCCTTGGTGAAGGCGAGGCCGAGGCGCCGGGCGAGTTCGTCGATGACCATAAAGCCGATGTTGTGCCGGGTGTCGCGGTAGATGTCGCCGGGATTGCCGAGGCCGATGATCAATCGAGGCAACTGGGGAGATGCCTTTGCGCCAGTCGTTCCATCGTTCTCGGTCACCGCGCCGTGCAGGGGTCGGCCTCGGGTTTACTTCTTCTTTGCGGCGGCAGGGGCGGCGGCGGCCGGAGCGGCGGCACCAGCGGCCGGAGCAGCGGCACCGGCGGCGGGTGCGGCACCTGCGGCCGGCGTGGCGGCCGCGGCAGCTGCTGCCGGTTCGGGCTCTGCCTCGACCTTTGGCTCGGCGACCATGGCGATGACCACATCACCATCCATGCGGGTCTTCACGCCTTCCGGCAGCGGGATGTCGCGGACGTGGACGGAGTCGTTCAGGTTCAGGTGGGAGACATCCACCGGCAGCTTGTCGGGCAGATTCTTCGGCAGGCAGCGCACCTCCAGCGTGTGGTGGATGTACTCGAGCACGCCGCCTTGCTTGATGCCGGCGGGCGTGCCGACGAGATCGACGGGCACCTCGGCGTGAATCTCTTCATCTGCAGAGATGGCGTGGAAGTCGATGTGGAGAATGCCGCCCTTGAGGTGGTCGTGCTGCATTTCCTGCACGAGTGCGAGCTGTTCCTTGGCCTCGCCTTCAATCCTCAGCGTGACAAGGATGTTGTCCGAGGCGCTGTGTTCGACGATGCGGTTGAAGGTCTTGCCATCGACCTGCAAGGTCGTGCTGGCGTGCGTGCGTCCGTAAACAATGGCGGGAATGGATCCCGCCCGGCGAAGGCGGCCCATCGCGCGCTTGCCGGAGGTTTCGCGTTTCGAGACAGAGAGATCAAGTATGGTAGCCATGGCCGTGGGATTCCCAGGTTTGGGAAAAAGGGCGGCCAGAATAGCTGACTAGCCCCCGATGTCAAAGAGAGATGTAACCGACTCGTCGCCGTGGATGCGCTTGATGGCCTGGCTGAGCAATGGGGCGATGTCGAGCGTGGTCACCTTCGGCCCATGGGCCTGGGGAGTGCTGTTCGTGGCAAAGAGTTCGACGATGTGCGAACTGGCGATCCGCTCGCGCCCCTTGTCCCCAAGCACGCCGTGGGATACACCGGCATAGATGTTCTTCGCCCCGTGTTCCATCAGCAGCTTTGCCGCGGCGGTGAGCGTGCCGGCGGTCTCGGTGAGATCATCCACGAGCAGCACGTTCTTGCCCTTCACATCGCCGATCATGCTCATTGCCTCGACCTCTTCCGCACTGATGCGGTTCTTCGCGACGATGGCCATGGGCGCCTTCAGCGTCCTGGCATACGAGTGCGTCATCTTGATGCCGCCCACATCGGGCGAGACCACCACGAGGTCCGCGATCTCGCGTTCTCGTATGGCTTTGATCAGGACGGGAGCCGCGTAAAGATGGTCCACCGGAATGTCAAAAAAGCCCTGAATCTGGCCGGCGTGGAGATCCATCGTCAGCACTCGCTGGACGCCGGCGGCCACGAGCAGGTTCGCGACGAGCTTCGCGGTGATGGGTACGCGCGGGCGGTCCTTCCGATCCTGCCGCGCGTAGCCGAAGAAGGGCAGCACGGCGGTGATGCGCTGCGCGCTGGCACGGCGGACGGCGTCCACCATGATGAGCAGCTCCATCAGGTTCTGATTCGTCGGCGGGCACGTCGGCTGCACGATGAAGACATCGCTGCCGCGGATATTCTCCTTGATCTGCACGAACGTCTCGCCGTCGGGAAACGTGTCCACCGTCACCGCACACGGCGCCACGCCGAGATTCTCGCAGATGGATTTTGCCAGCACCGGATGCGCCGTGCCGCTCAGAATCTTCGGTCCGTTTTTCATGGGGCGGCGAGCCTTGGCGAGATTGCCGGTGAAATCAACCCGCAGAAAAAGAAGAAGCGCGGGTTC